>NZ_AZHT01000027.1 GCF_000599605.1 Prevotella sp. HJM029
GTCGGAGTTCTCCGCAAGCCAAAACGAAGTAAAAACGAGGCGTCGGAGTTCTCCGCAAGCCAAAACGAAGCAAAAACAGGGCGTCGGAGTTCTCCGCAACCTCAAACGAAGTAAAAACGAGGCGTCGGAGTTCTCCGCAAGCTCAAACGAAGTAAAAACGAGGCGCCGGAGTTCTCCGCAAGCCAAAACGAAGCAAAAACAGGGCTTCGGAGTTCTCCGCAACCTCAAACGAAGTAAAAACGAGGCATCGGAGTTCTCCGCAAGCCAAAACGAAGCAAAAACAGGGCTTCGGAGTTCTCCGCAACCTCAAACAAAGTAAAAACGAGGCGTCGGAATTCTCCGCAAGCTCAAACGAAGCAAAAATGAGGCGCCGGAGTTCTCCGCAACCTCAAACGATGTGACAGGAAGGGTTGCTTTAGGCTGGTACTGCTGGCGCTTTTTCCTCCAATTCCCTGAGCCAGTTGCCACGAAACAAACGATAGAGAAAGAGCAAGCCGCGGAAAGTGAGCTCGATGGCCATGGCTATCCACACGCCACGTAGCCCGTAATCGCGCGCCAAATAGGCTGCCAGCGTAAGGCGCACACACCACATCGAGGCCAGATTCATGATGGCTGGACGCAAGGTGTCGCCCGCACCTACGCAGATGCTATAGGTGACGATGGAGGCCGCAAAGAAGGGTTCGGCGAAGGCTTCGATGCGCAACACGCTTGCTCCGAGCGCCTGAATATCGGCAACGGGGCTGAGCAGGGCTATCATCTCGGGGGCAAACACATACATGATGGCGCCCATCGCCGCCATAACGCTCATGCCCAAACCAACCGTGAGACGGGCAAAACTGCGGCACAAGGCGCTGCGTCCGGCGCCAAAGGTCTGGCCCACAAGGGTGGTTGCTGCGTCGCCGATGCCATAGCCCGGCATGTAACACAGGCTTTCGGCTGTGATGGCAAACGAATGGGCGGCGATGGCCACGTTGCCCAGCGGTGCCACGATGATGGTGCTCACCACTTGTGCACCACTCATAAGTGCCGACTGAATGGCTATTGGCAGACTAATTTTAAGGGCTTTGTGCACGTAGCCCCACTGCCATGGTGTGGGTAACACGTCCAAGTGCAAAGCCAAAATTTTATTTCGACGCGCAGCCAACCATGTAATGGGCAGCGAAACGCAAAGATAGGCCACAGCAGTGCCTAAAGCTGCGCCCATCACCCCCAAATGCAATGTATAAATGAAGATGTAGTTGAAAAACACATCCAACACACAAAGCAGCACACTCATGATGCTGGGCAATTGCATGTTGCCGGCCGACTTGAGCATGGCGCCCGACAAATCGAACAGCAAAATGAATGGCATTGCACACGAAAAGATGAGAAAATATTGCGAAGCACCGTCAACAATATCGGCACCACCGCCCAACCACAGTGGAATGGGCCGATGGAGCAACACGCCAACTAAAGTGATGAACAAACTAAACACCATGCCGCAAACAAGGGCTTGCCGATACACCTGGCGTGCCTTTGGAAAGTCGTTGGCTCCAATAAAATGCGCCACTTGCACCGAAAAACCTGTGGAAGCAGCCATCAACACACTACCCAACAACCAAATCGTTGGCTCGATGAGACCTATACTCGCAGAAGCAGCCGTACCAAGATGCCCCACCATGCTGGCATCAATGAAAAACATCATCACGGTGGTTAGCTGAGCCAACATCGATGGAATACTCAAACTCACAATGAGCCGCAGTTTCTCGCCTTGCGTCATGGGCAATCCGTTGCGAATGTTGGCTAATAATCTTTCGCTGCTTTTGCTTCCTAACATATCTGTTTAAATGAGTTTACAAAATTAATACAATTAAAATGATTTCCAAAAAACGACCATAAGAAAAGCACTACACAACAGCACATCGAGAAAACAAGGCACATAAAAAAAACGATTCTGCTCACGCAAAACCGTCTATTCTCTCAAACTTTCAAATCTATACTTTCGTTTTAACAATAGTGTTGTCCTGAACAATCTATTTACTTACCTTATGAAACTAAACCTTTCTTTTTTAAGAATCACTCAAAAGAGTGTGTTACCCTTCTACATCTTCTACCTTAACTAACACCTTATTATCCGAACAAATCTTTTACCAAAAGCTTCTACCTATGATTTATATTAATGAAAATCTATTCTTAACTTACGAAAATGATATCCCATCATTCTTATTTGTCTTTCGTTTTAAGACGACGCAAAGGTAAAAAGAAAGCTGAATGAAACATCATGTACGATGGAGAAATTGGCGTATGAGGTTTAATTTTTGATTTACATCAAAACACTTGCTGCCAATCTGCCCCACTTTAAAGAAGAAAAGCATGTGAAACAGTCGTCAAACTGCGTCACATGCTTTTACAATTTATATGCTTTTACCTGCCCTATCGGCAGAACCTTTACATGGCCTCAACTGCGCTATTCGGCCGTTCCAATCAGTTTCTTGGCTTGGAGCTGCGCACTCGTTTTGCCCGCATGATAGCTTCCGACCAACGTTACATCGAAAACGAGCGTGGAATTTGCGGGAATGCCATAACGACTATCGATGCCCGTAGTGAGCGCAGCAGGCACAGTGATTTGCCATCGGTCGCCCTTATGCATGTACATCAAAGCGGTTCCGAGCCCTACACCCCACTGACTATTGCTCACTTTTTGTGGTGCATTGCTCGTGGGGCTGAATGTCTCGGTCTGCCAGGTCTGTACAAAAACCTTTCCTTTTGTGTAGGTGGTCGACGGAATAAGACGCCCCTGCAGGTGCACCATCGCCGTGTCGGTGTAAAGCGGAGCGATGGTTCCCGTGCCCGTCTCGAGCACTTTCACCACCACAAAGTCGGTGGGTTGATTGCGACTTGCAGGCAACGACCACGCATGAAGCACTTTGACGTTGGGGTTGGTGGCCGACGCTATTAGCGCTTGCTGATAGGCTTGTGTGAAATAAGTTTCATTGCGCGCCTGCCAATTAGGAAACTCTTCTACCGTATTATCGTCCTCCTTGCAAGCCGATAAGCCAAGGAGCGCCAGCGCGAGGGGCAAGAAAAAATATGCAATGCGCTTCATTAGTCAACATTTATTTTCTTCAACAAACTGGTGATGCTCACGCGATCTTCCATGATTTTACGCAAATCGTCGATATCAACGCGCTCTTGCTTCATCGTGTCACGATAGCGCAAGGTCACTTTATGATCGTTGGGCGTATCGTGATCAACGGTCACGCAGAATGGCGTTCCCACTGCATCTTGGCGACGATAGCGCTTACCAATCGAGTCTTTCGGATCGCCATAATGCGTGTTGAAATGAAATTTGAGGTCGTCAACAATCTGCTGTGCCAACTCGGGCAGCCCATCCTTCTTGTCTAAGGGGAAGACTGCGCATTTCACAGGTGCCAAAGCCTCGGGCAATTTCAGTACGACACGCGTCTCACCGTTTTCGAGTTGCTCCTCGGTGTAGCTGTGACACATCACCGAAAGGAACATGCGGTCGACACCGATAGAGGTTTCAACATCATAGGGAGTGTAGTTCTCGTTGCAGTCGGGATCGAAATATTTAATCTGCCGTCCGCTGTATTTCTCGTGTTGCGACAGGTCGAAATTGGTGCGCGAGTGAATGCCTTCCACCTCTTTGAAACCAAATGGCATCTTAAATTCGATGTCGGTTGCCGCGTTAGCATAGTGAGCCAGCTTCTCATGGTCGTGGAAACGATAGTTGTCATTGCCCATGCCCAATGCCTCGTGCCATGCCAAACGATGCTTCTTCCAATACTCAAACCATTTCATTTCCGTGCCGGGCTGACAGAAGAATTGCATCTCCATTTGCTCAAATTCGCGCATGCGGAACACAAATTGTCGTGCCACAATCTCGTTGCGAAAGGCCTTACCTATTTGACAAATACCGAAAGGAAGCTTCATGCGACCAGTCTTTTGCACATTCAAATAGTTTACAAATATGCCTTGCGCTGTCTCCGGGCGCAGATAAATTTTATTGGTTTGGTCGCTCAATGAGCCTACCTCTGTGGAGAACATCAGATTGAACTGGCGCACATCGGTCCAGTTTTTCGTACCACTAATGGGGTCGACAATCTCTTCATCGAGAATAATTTGTTTCAGTTCTTCAAGATTAGGCCCCTGCATAGCCGCAGTGTAACGCTCATGCAAAGCATCGCGTTTCTGTTGATTTTCGAGCACACGTGGATTGGTTTCGCGAAATTTTGCCTCGTCGAAGCTATCGCCAAAGCGCTTCTTTGCCTTGGCTACTTCCTTCGCAATCTTCTCCTCATATTTTGCAATTTGGTCTTCAATGAGCACATCTGCACGATAGCGCTTCTTCGAATCGCGGTTGTCTATCAAGGGATCGTTGAAAGCATCCACGTGACCACTGGCCTTCCACACGGTGGGATGCATAAAGATGCTGGCGTCGATACCCACAATGTTGCTGTGCAACAACACCATGCTCTTCCACCAATACTCCTTAATATTGTTTTTCAGTTCTACGCCATTCTGCCCATAATCGTAAACGGCCGCCAAACCATCATAAATATCACTGCTGGGGAAAACGAAGCCATACTCCTTGCAGTGGCTCACAATTTTCTTGAAAACATCTTCTTGTGCCATAATTCTTCTGTTTATTTTTACTTTGCTGCAAAGATACAACATTTATCCGAAAACAGGCCCACGGGGCTGCAAAGTTATGTGAATAGCCGTCAGTTGAAAGACTATAAAGCAAAATTCAATCAACAAAAGAATTTTTGAGAATAAAAGAAAGAAGTATCAGCATAAATAACTACATTTGCAGTCGTGCACTTTCATTTGACAACGTACAGTTGTTAAATATAATATATAATCGCATTAATTAAACAAGGAGGTGATTTTAACAATGGTCATGATACTTTAACTGAAGAGCAATATGCTGACCAAGGCTCCCAAACATTTAGAGAATTCAACAGCTATATTCAACGAGTGTCAGAGAACAAAGAAAGTATTGTATCTATTTTAAATTCCAAAGATTATACTGATGGGCAAAAGAAGCGTATTATTGACAACTATTGGAAACAATATCAAGGAGAAAAGAAGATGCCAAGTAATTAAACTTTTCACGATGGTACTCACTTTATTTTATACAATTTCTTGTAATTCAAATCAATTTTTTTTTGACGAAAAAAGACAACAGATTGTATCTTGTTATACTATTGTGGCATTAGATGTATTGGATTTAAAAACTGGAGATATTTATTTTATAAAGAAAATTGCCGATAATACAGCTGGGACTAAGGTCATAAATTTAAATTGTCCCCCTAAAAATTATAATGTTTACCAGAATTTGCATAATAATCCTTTGAGGTGTAAGCGCTTTATTAAACCTAATAGAATATATGAAATTGTAAATGTTTCTGTTGGAGATGCAGGTAGATGGAAAGTTAGGTTATCTTCAGACTATAAAGGGAAACTTCATGCTGTACCCATAGACAAAAGTATATAGATGAATATATATAGTATAAAAGGCCGTAATCGTGAGACGACTCAGCACATATCGGGCGACAATATCATAGTGAAGTATGATTACGATGCCGTGGAACAACTTACCACTGTGCAGCATCCCAACGACAAGACCACCACGTATGAATATGAACTCTTGGGACATAAGCTCAAGGTGAACCACCCCGATGCAGGCGAAGTGACCTGTACATACTCTCAAAGTTCACAAAGACCATATACGGTTTCCCAAGTAAGAACATCAAAAGCTTTAAAAAGAAAAAAGACACGCAAATGAAAATCATTTTATTAATATTTACGGTATTATTACCTTGTAAGACGAATGCTCAGAGTGCACAAGACAGTAGTCTATATAGCAATATAAAATATGTAAATGGAAAATACGAGCGAGAGATAGAATGCGTATTTCAAGGGATTGGTAAGAATCCTATAGACGGAGATACGCAAGGAATAGCCTCAGCAATAAAAAAAGAGATTAAAGAGATTCCTAAAAGTTCAGTTTCGCTTGTTTATAAGGAAAAAGAATATTACATTAGCATAAAAAACAAGTGTCATACAAGAGGTATCCCATATGGTGAAAAGATAAAAATAAGAATTATCTATTTTGAGAAATTACGACAGCCGTATGATTTTACATACCCTTTTGCCATCATAACAAAGATTGAAGTTACAAGTAAAGCTCCTCAAGCTAAACCAGCAATCAATCCAATCACACTTCCGCAAAATAGTACAGATTTGAGAATTAATCCTCAATCGCCATCAAATAATGACTAATGATTATATATATGAGATTTTATTTTATATGGGTATGCTTTACTCTTTTCTTTGCATGCAGTGAAAATCGACAGTCTATACAAAAAAATATAAGGAAAAAGACTGAAGTTCCAAATCATTCCAACGTGCTACAAGATGAATCATTTAAAGTGTTCGTCAAGAAATTTCATAGTGATAAACACTTTATGGAATCAAGGATTGCAAAGATTGTTACAGGGTTCAATTCTGATGATTATGTTGTAGATGATACAATAACTGGAGCATATAAATGGGACAAGCAAGATATCATCTTCTATATGCACGAGGTTAACGATGCATACAAATCTATTAAGTATATAAAAAAATATACTATGTTAAGTGCTAAAGAGCAAGAAGAATATATATACATACCTGATAGTGGATGTTTCTATAAATGTATCTTCCAATTTAATGAAAAGTGGTATTTAATTGGATTTATTGTAAATAGATTATAACTCCAATACTGTTGATGTGTGTATTAAACATTACCTGTGCTGTGGATGCACAATCGCTGACAAATGGAAATCCTACTCATCTTGGTGGCGCATTCAAGCATAGCTATGCTTACGACAATTTAAACCGTTGGCGTCGGAAATGGTAAAACTAAGCATGTGTTTGTATGAGCTATATTTTAAGAATTTGGGGAACAAGTATTCTTGAAAAAGGCATTCGTTCCAAGGGGTCGGAAAACTGTATTGAAGAAAAGGCACATCCAAAGGGATAGAACAGATACATAAAGAGATTGCGCGCTAAATTAAAATCCATGATACCCATGGAAATGTTTTTCAAAAATATCAGGTATATTTGCACTTGCCAGTTGACGCTACGCTATAAAGCAAAATTCAATCAACAAAAGAATTTCTGAGAATAAAAGAAAGAAGTATCAGCATAAATAACTACATTTGCAGTTGTGCACTTTTGTTTGAAAACGTACACATTAAGGAGTAAATGGCAAAGGCAATAGTATTGTTACTTGTTGTAGGAATGTTTTTCTCGTGCTCTTTTAATACAAAAAGGAAAAGGGAAAATATAGAAGAGAGAGATTCTTTTTCTTATAATTGGGCTATGGATAAAACATTTTTCAAGGGGATACGTCTTTATCCTCTTGAAGATACAATAACGTCTATTCTTGAATCTCAAAAGAAAGGAGTATATTTAGAATTAGAAAGAGGAGATACGCTTGTCCTTATAACGAATATTGATAGATTGTTTAATAACTCAATTAGTTCGTTTAAAGATAAATTGGAGATAAGACAATTTTATAAAAGCTATGATATTGATTTTGATGACGATTTACCAATAAGTTGCTATATAACAAACCGATGTGATTCTTTTATATATCAATTAGGAATTAAAAAGAACTATTTATTAGAATACGGAAATATTAAAAGTAATTTACTTGTGTCTGATTCATTTAAAATCGGTATAGATATTAAAACAATGTTTAGTCGATATGGAATTCCTATACCTCAAAAGATAAAAAGGTATAAATATATCGCTATTATTTCGACCGAAGTTATAGGGGAGGCATGGTATACAAAATATAATATTCAGATAAAAAACAACACCCCCTCTTTTTCACTTATATTCATACAACTTTCAAATGGTACTATTAAAGAGATTATTTTTACAAATATTGGAACAGATAGTATAATTGAAACATAAAATTAATATTCATTGATATATTTGAAAGCAAAAACAAATTCTGTTTATACCAAGTTAGGTCACTGTGATTACCTTGGTTCAATATCCTATATTACCGATGCCAAGGCCAATACCACCCAGTTCGATGCTTATCTGCCCTATGGCGAATTGCTTGTGGATGAGCACACATCCTCAGAGGATATGCCGTATAAGTTCAACGGCAAGGAACTCGACCAAGAGACAGAACTATATTACTATGGAGCAAGATACATGAACCCTGTAACATCATTGTGGTATGGAGTCGATCCGATGGTCGAGAAGTATCCGAACATAACTGCTTTCAATTATTGTTTCAATAATCCTATTAATCATATTGATCCATTAGGAGAGGATACCGTTAACCTTCTGCCACCACCAAATAGAGATGCAAGAACATTTGTATTAAAAATGGATTACAAATATATGGATGCAGACCCAAATATTATAAATGTATGGGGGCATGGTAGTCCTGATGGTATAGAATATAATGGCGAGATGATTGATAATGCAAAGAGTTTTGATCAAATATTAAAATCCCATAGTACTGTATGGAAACAGCATAAACAAGGGGATTTTGCCATTATTGTACTCCATTCTTGCACTACAGCAGATTTTGCAAATGAACTATCGAAAGATAAACTATTTGACAATGTGTTAATTATAGCCCCCAACAAGAATATCCAGATTCATTATAAGCAAGGGAATCGGATAGGATATAGCCAACGCTATCACCAAACTTATTATCGAGGATATTATGGATATACAACTGTTTCAAATATCAATCCTTTAACAAAAAGACAAGAATTAGGAAAATGGATTGGTTATAAAAATGGAAGAGTGTATAATAACTATTCTGGAAAGGCAAGTAGCAAACCTGGTTCAAAAGGATTTGAATATAGAACATTTTTTGACATCATATTTGGTTCAAGATAAAATAGACATATGAATAACAAGCATATCGTTTCTTTCATGGTTGGATTTATAGCATTTATAGTAGGCATATATTGCAATTACAAAATAGGCCAAGAGAAAGATGCGGACTCATATTATATAGTTTCTCCGCCTTATCTTTCAGAATATAAGGCCAAAATTATAAAGAATAATTTTCTGTCAAAAGGTGGTAAAGACAATCTCCATAGTTTATTATTTTATTACCGAGATAAAGGTTATCCATTTAATAAGGAAATGATATATTTCTGTATTATTGCAGCCAACAGGTTTAATATAGATGAAGGGTATATCTTTACACTCCGAAGGTTGAAAGATATTATGAAAGAAGATGTTACAACCAAAGATGCAAAATTTATAATACACGATATGTATACAGACTTTCTAAAGCGAGGCCTTGAGGTGTGTCCACAAAAATTTTATTCTTTTATGGATGAGGTAAAGCGTGATAGTTTTGTATATTACAATCCCAAAATAGATACTATTCTCAATAAAAATTATATAAATGAGGAATAATATTGTTATTTTCATAGTTCTCTTTTTGATAGGATTAGTCTTGAATTATCAAAATTTAGAACCCACTATTGAATCGAATAGTGGTTGGGAAACGCTTAATAGTTCTTTTTTAAAAGAAAAAAAACTTATTGTAAGCGATGGAGATGTAGAAGCATATAAAAAGGTTGTAAAATACTTATTGTATACAAAGGGAAGAGATGATGCTTCCTCTATATTTTATTATGCATTCCTTATGGCTATTCAATATGAATATGCTCCTGCGAACTACGATGCATATCAAGCTTTAATCAAACCTTATGGAGAGATTACAGCTTTAGATAAGAACACGCAACAGTTAGCTATGTTCTTCCTTCATCGGGGGGCAAATAAAGGTAATAGAGAATGCATGCAAGCTCTTCATAAGTTAACTAAATAATATCAAACTCAAGTACAATAAATTAATGATAACTATTCTCCTCATCAATGATGCAGACTTGGGCAAGAGTATCTCCTCATCGGTGTTCCATTTTGGAAATGTGGGTGTCGCCATTTCGGCTTCTCAAATAAAAATCATTACCCGCTTCATTTCCTCAAGCACACAGGAGGGAAGCCGCACTACCACGGCTGATCCCGATAACACGGGGCGCAGTTATAACGACATTATCGGAGATTTGGGCGACCACTCCGTGCCCGAAGGTTGGGTGCAACGGCCGAAGTTCAATGAAAAGGGAGATGTTCCTGGCCCGCCCATTCAATGGCAGAAGCCCGAAGATCCGGATAATGTGCAGCCGGGCTATGGCTATATCCCAACGGATACCACCAACACCGAGGAAATCTTCTTCTATCATAGTGACCACCTCGGCAGTACCTCATATATCACCGACGCCAAGGCCAACATCACGCAGTTCGATGCGTACTTACCTTATGGCGAACTACTTGTGGATGAACACACATCCACAGAAGAAATGCCGTATAAGTTCAATGGTAAGGAACTCGATCAAGAGACGGGACTTTACTACTATGGCGCGAGGTATATGAATCCTATGACGAGTTTGTGGTATGGGGTGGATGCACTAACGGAGAAATATCCGAGTATCGGCGGGTATGTTTATTGTGCGGGGAATCCCGCAAAACTTCAAGATATACGTGGCTTTGAGCCAACAGAAGCAGAAGCTGCTATGATTTCAAAGCATGTATATGGGGGAACGGATGCTTCGGAAACTCAATATAACTTGAAAAAATCTGGCTGGGAAGTATCCCATATATTTGATGATATAGATTTAGGCTCAAATAGTGAGGAGGGATTTAAATCCCAATTTTATGAAAGAACAATTAATGGAAAGACTGAATTTTGTTATGCTTTTGCAGGTACAGACGATTGGCAAGATGTAAAAGATGATTATCACCAATTTATAGGGGAAACTCCAGAACAATATAAGAAAGCTGTTGCTAATGCTGAAGTTATTTCCATTGCATTGCAAGATAAATATGGTGAGAATGTCGATCTCACTTATGTAGGGCATTCTTTAGGTGGGGGATTAGCTACTGTTGCTAGTATGGCGACAGGACATAAAGCTAAAACATTTAATCCTGCAGCTATTGTTAGCTCTACGTTAAAAGGTAATGCAAGTAATGTGACAAATTATATTGCAACATCAATTCCTATAGGTTATAGCCTATTATTAGGAGGTCGTCTTTCTACAATAAGTATCGGAGGAGATGTTGTTACAATAGGGCAAAGGCTATTCTGGATAGAAGCTCCAGGTACATCCATACCTGTATATACGAGCATCATTGCTGGTCACTCAATTGATAATTTTTACAATTACTATTATCCCTCAAAATGATGAAATATTTATTTTTTATATTGCTACTATTACTAGTAGCTTGTGGGTTGCCATACTGCAAAAAAGTGAAATTAACAGAAGATGACTTGTTGTGGATTAATCATTTTAAAGCAAACGACACAATTTATTATCTCTCCAATCAGAATAATATAGATACCGTAATTGTGAAAGATGTTCAAATATGTAATCCAAAGAATACATTCATATTCGACACAGAAGGACAAAATTGGTTAGAAGGGGATAATGAGTTTTATGGCTTTGCCAAAGTTGATTTATCACTAATACACTTTACAGATACCTTTTTTATAGGATTCGAGATAAAACGAATAGCTAAATTGGGGGCATTAAGAAGTAGCTGTAATTTTTGTGAATGGAGTTGGATGTATAAAAAAATACATGTAAGTGCCATAAACATACAGGGACAATGCTTTAAAAATTGTTTTAGCATGAATATCAAGAAAATGGAACGAAATAAAGGAGATCAACCTCACATTGGCCTAAAGAGTGTGATATGGGATAAAGAAAAAGGATTAATCCAATATTCCTTGCTGAATGGGATTTCATACACCATAATATCTGCTCATAAACAATATTAAAAAAATGTGTAGTAAAAGGTATATGCCAGAGGTAAGGCCAAGCAGAGGCAAGTTACAGCATGCAGATGACTTTTGGACGCATGAGCGAACCGCTTACCAAGGTGCAAAAGGTGGATTCTACAAAGACGGCACAGTCTTACGACTTCACCTATAAGTACGAGGACAGCAACCATCCCACGGCTCCCACACAGATAGGGCATGAGCATTACACCTACGATGCCAACGGTAATCCCACGCTCGTGGAGAACGACAGCCTCAACACCGGGCGGAGAATGTATTGGGATGAGGATAACCGGCTGATGGTATTATCGGATAACGGCAAGACCTGCCGTTACACTTACAATGCCGCCGGCGAGCGTATCATCAAGAGCCACGGCGATTTGGAAGGGGTATATATCAATGGTGCGCCACAGGGAATCACGTTCCACGAAACGGAAGATTACACCATTTATCCTGCCCCGATGATCACTGTGACAAAGAACCGCTTCACCAAGCATTACTTTATTGGTGATAAACGTGTAGCAAGTAAACTCGGTGTAGGTAAGTTCAGCAATGTTTATGGCATCAGTGGCAACAACGTTACGGCAGGAGCTTTTATCCCCATCATATTTTGTTAAATCTACCATGCATGGCGAAAAGTTGTAATGGAATCTCATGAAAGCTCAAGCACTCATATTAGCAGCACCATTTTTTACAACATAAAGAATTTATGAATTAATCAACAAAAGAATTTTTGAGAATAAAAGAAAGAAGTATCAACATAAATAACTACATTTGCAGTTGTACACTTTTGTTTGACAACGTACATTTAAATGTATTATATTTATGAAAAAGTTCATATTTGTGTATATAGGCATATTTTGTATATTATTTACTTGTTATGGGAAAGGTATACGATTACAAACACACTACAAAAAGAATAATGATACAGACAGGGAATACAACTCTGTTTCTATCGTAGTAGATTGTTTGGGAGCAGATGAGGCTATGAATATTGTTAGCAAATTAAAAGAAGTAATAGAGTTAGAACGTTATTACAAGGTAAAAGGAAGAAAAGCTATTGTACTAATGCAATCCCCCAATAAGGAGACTCCTTATTTTTGGATTCAAGTAGGCTTTTCTACTTCATATCGGTTTGAACCAATATATAATTTTTATGTTTCACCGAAAAATGGTAGCGTTTTTTTTTATGATACAATGACAGATTCTATAATCAAAATAGAGGATTGGAGGAAGAATGTTCAAAAAAAGTAACTATACACAAACATATATACGGTGCTAAGATAATCGCACATTGGTGGAGAATGACAGTCTCGATGCCAAGTGGCATCACTGACTTCAAGTCTACGTCTCAGCAAAACAAGTAAGTATGCTTTGCATTCGACTTACACCGAAGTTCCACGAAACGGAAAATTACACTATTTATCCCGCCCCGATGATCACTGTGACGAAGAACCGCTTCACCAAGCATTACTTTATTGGCGATAAACGTGTAGCAAGTAAACTCGGTGTAGGCAAGTTCAGCAATGTTTATGGCATCAGCGGCAACAACGTAACAGCAGGAGCTTTTATCCCCCATCGTATTTGTTAAATCTATCATACATGGCGGAAAGTTGTAATGGAATCTCATGAAAGCTCAAGCACTCATATTAGCAGCACCATCTTTTATAACATAAAGAATTTATGAAAATCACCTATTTCCCATTTATATTATCGCTTATTTTAATGCTTGTATCTTGCGATTTAATCCTCTCTGGAAGTTATCCGCATGCGCAACAATATGAATGCTACGTAACGAGCAATGAACTTATCGGTAAAATTCAAGGCCTGAAAAAGAAAAGGGTAAATTTAGAAGTATGGATAAAAAACGATTCAAACAGTATCGTAAAAATGGATTCTTACAATGAGAGATTCGAATATTTGAACTTTAAAATTCCTATCACAAAAGATTCCTCGATAATTATGTATAGTGTCATTTTTCACCCTTCAAATCCTGCTATCATCCTATTAGATAGAATCTCTCCTTTGGACTATAGAACCTTTAAACATATAAACACCAAAGATTTTACAAACGAAGAAAATGAAAAGGTAAAAAAGATTTTCGAAAAAGATATTTTAGATAGATTGAGTATCAAATGGAAAAGGAAGTAATATCTTGGCACTTCACTAATGTCACAGATATATAAGGAGATTGCGCGCTAAATTAAAATTCATGATACCCATGGAAATGTTTTTCAAAAATATCAGGTATATTCGCACTTGTCGGTTGACGCTACGCAATAAAGCGAAATTTAATCAAAAAAAATGAGAATAAAAGAAAAAAGTATCAGCATAAATAACTACATTTGCAGTTGTACATTTTTGTCTGACAACGCACAATAGACACATATCATCAACTCTTTGCATCCAATAGAAAAAGTGTCAAAACAATGAAAGTAATCAAATTCCTATTAGTTTTTGTATTAATCATGATCTCTTTCCTATCAGGGTATATGATTCATAAATCTCAGGACAGTTATAATATCGATGATTTTAAGAAAATACAGAATGAAGTTAAAACCATACAAGAAGATACAGTGTTGTCTTATATAAAAATTACAGACGATCGGATTCCTCATAATGCTGCTTTCTTACCTAAAGGAAATATTATCTCAACAGAAGAGACTGCTGCACAGTTCGGTTATTTAATTGCAAAGGCATTATATGGGAAAGAAATATATAGACAAATGCCTTTAAATATATATGAGAAGAAAGATGTATGGGATATTACTGGCTCTGTGAATTCTTTGCAAGGTGGAGGATTTTATATGGAAGTAAGTAAGGTCAATGGAGCAATACTTAAGTTAGGACATTATAAATAGAATAGTCTATACTTACGACAGGCCGTGTCATCTTCTGCAAGAGTGAACCTCACGATAGCAGGCACGGCGATGATGACCAACAAGTATCAATACAATGCGGTGGATAATATCTTAGGTATTACCAATACCATAGACCCGACGTGGGACAACGCTAATGGCGATAAAAAGCTTGGTGGAGCATTCAAGCATAGTTATGCTTACGACGATTTAAACTGTTTGGCTTCGACAAATGGTAAAACTAAGCATGTGTTTGTATGAGCTATATTTTAAGAATTTGGGAACAAGCATTCTTGAAAAAGACATTCGTTCCAAAGAGTCGGAAAACTGTATTGAAGAAAAGGCATATCCAAAGGTACGGGACAGAAGTGAGCACGTAGCTCCGTCTTTCGTTTAATTCTTTTTCCGGGACGCTTGCGGAAGCTCCGCAAGCATTAAAACTTTTGGTTTGCCATTTGCGGAAGCTCCGCAAGCACTAAAATGTTTGGTTTGCCATTTGCGGAAGTTCCGCAAGCACCAAAATGTTTGGTTTGCCATTTGCGGAAGCTCCGCAAGCATTAAAATGTTTGGTTTGACATTTGCGGAAGCTCCGCAAGCATTAAAATGTTTGGTTTGACATTTGCGGAAGCTCCGCAATCGTTAAAACGTTTGTTTTGACATTTGCGGAAGCTCCGCAAGCGCTAAAATGTTTGGTTTGGCCTTTGCGGAAGCTCCGCAAGCACTAAAATATTTGGTTTGACATTTGCGGAAGCTCCGCAAGCACTAAAAATCTTGGTTTTATAACAAATCGTGTGGACAGCGATAGAAAACTCAATTGAAAATATTATCTTTGTCTTATGAAATCTTTAAGGACAATATAAATATAGTCGGTAGATAATGAAGAAAGAATATATTTTTGCATTGATATGATGGAGAATGGGAATAAATCAATAGAACCCATTGACAGATAAATTTTGTTTTAAGCCTTGCAGTCCCAACTGTGAGTACCAAAAATTTAGAATTATTTGTATGAAATTTATATTTCTGTTGTGCTTTTCACTCCTTTCTGCCTGCAATAGTCCGAAAACGAATCTACAGCAAAAGGACTTGCAAGAAAAGCAACCTATCACAAATTACTCAAAGACTTTTCATTATAGTAACTTGCATTATTCGCAGACTAAATATAACCTGAATAAGTTTTTGAGTTATCAAACTTTCAATGAGTTTAAAATGAGAGGTGTTGGCAAACCCAAAATGACACCATTCGTTTACGTTAAGAAAACGAGAGACACTATTATTGTAATCCCATCAAATGATATGTCTAATGTAAAAGTATATTATAGACAGGGAAATAGATGGTGTAATCATATAAATTTGGAACTTTGGAAGAAGGGACAGCCCATAACTAAAAGTAGTCTCGAAGAGCCAGCTCGTACTTATGACAGAATTTGCGGCAATGACACGATACTTGAATATCAGTGTAACTATCTCGGCAATGTAAAGTATAAGCAGTTTTATATAAAGACTCCAAAGATGTGCGTGAATATAAAACTGATAAAGGAGCTTGATTTTGTGAATGGAGGTAATACTGTCTATAATGAAATGTTGAAGTTTGTTCACATGTTCAATCATGAAAGAGAAAAACTGTTGATGCAACACGGGCAATCTAAATACGACAAGAGAAAAATTTATTGCTATTCTTTGCAGGATAAAGCTCATACCTTTGTGTACCAATGTATAGAAATGAATGAAACACTATACTTCTCAAAGACGAGTTTGGGACTATTCGGTATACAACCAGGGATAGAAAAATATGATCGAGAACACTCTCAAGTTGCCGGGTATTAGTCATTGAATTTTATATAACGCTCAAAAGGATGCGCCGACAGGTTGGTGTCGGCGCATCCTTTGTTGATGGTGAGCGTTGCTCTTGGCTTTTTTGTGTTGAACGTCATCAAAAAGAGTAACGTGAGCACTGCTATTCAGCGAGACTCGTTAAGCCATCAGAATGTCCATTTGGCAGCAAGTGTCGGGAGCGCATAGAAACGATTGTGCTCGCCGCGCTTGTTCCACACAAAGTTGTTGCTCAGCTCCACCTCGCTGCCAAGGCTCAGGTTGACGCCTTGCATGCCGCGCAAGGTGTTGAGGTTTACCCAAAACTGTGGTTCGGACATGACGATGAGTTTGCCATTGACATCGGGATTATACCACACATCGCAAAAGCCGCTGAACGTGCAGAGGCCTTTTGCAAAGGTGATGCCCCATACCTCGGTGAGCTGAAAGCCACTGAACGGATGGGCACCATAGTGGCGATTTTTGAAATAATATTTATAGAGTGCCTGCACCGAAAAGGTTTTCGAGAAGTCGGCACTATGCCAGTTCCACGCACCGCCGAGGAGCACGGCATGTTGAAATCGATTGGCTTGCCACGTGTCTTCATCGCTTGCCAAGCCGCCATTATATTCTACATGCGCAGCCCATTGCTTGTTGCGCGAGACGTTAAACTCGCGTGCAATCTCCCAATAGGCGCCTGCCACGCCATCGCGCTGATAGTCGATGTCGGTGAAGGTGAATGTGCTTCCCCATTTGTCGGGCTTAAACAGCTCGAGTGTGGTGGTGAGCGAAGGGCGATTGGTGAGATCTTTGCAGAGCGAGTGGCCTAAATCATAATGCACTTGAATGTTTTGTGCAACGGCTGTAACCGCCATGATGGCAAAGAGGAACAGGAATGATGCTTTTTTCATTTTATATGATTGGAATTAAAAGTGATGCTAAGGTTGCAGATGGGCATCCAACGTTGCGATGGCCTCTTGCATGTCGGCGGCAAAGGAGGCATGCGTGAGCAGAAAGCCCTCTCTGCCCCGGGCCAATGCTTCGTAGAGCTGCGAATCCATCTCGTTGACATAGCCACTAATGGCATATTCGATGTCGTCGCGCTGGCGTTCGCTATGCGAGAAAGCATAAACCTGCCATTTCTGATGGAAGAAGCAATAGGCCGAGGCAATGCTCTGTGGTGAAACTTGGTCGATGCTCATTGTCTATGCTTAATACCATTGCACGGCATTGGTGTAGCCGCTTCGTTTGTCATATTTGAGTGCATCGGTCAGGGTGCTGGCGTTGCAACGGAAAGAGAAATTGTAGCTGGTGTAGGGAGCGATGACCACCGAGCAGCTCATGTTGAAGCAATGCAAATCGCGTTGCAGGCTAGCAGTGGTCATGCTGATAGCGTGATTATTGAAGTCGTAGCCCGAGGTGAAGCTGATGTTCCACCCTTCGCTAAGCCTCACGTTGCCGCTGACGTTGAGGGTCTGCGTGAACATGTAGGGATAGCGCATGGTGTTGTAATTGAACTTGGCGATGTCGGTGTTCTCGCGCATGGTGATGCCGTAGCCAAAGGTGATTGACCACGGCATGGAGAATGACATGTAGCCGTCATCGTCGGTCTTGGCCTTTGCCGCAGTCTTATCTTGACGTGCATTACGCTGCCCTTCAATCATCGTGTCGTCGACATTGGATTCGATGTCGGTGTCGACTCCTTCAGCGTCTTTATGCTTGCGCAGGCCATCGTCTTCGTCCTTTGGTCCACCTCCGAAGAGATGCTTGAGCTTCTCGGGCGTGAGGGTGAAAGAAATGTTTTGCGACATGCCTTGAAAGCGTCCTATCTTGCCCATTCCCCAATAGGTATGTGTGCCAACATAAGGACGCCCTGCAGCATCAAGCTCATAGGCATAGGACGCAAAGACGGCATCGAGGTTGAATGTGTAATTCTTCCACCACTTTAAACGAAGGTTGACACCGAGGTCGCTCCATGGACGTTCTTTCTCGGCCATGTTGTAGGACATGCGGAAACCCAGGTTGTCGATGATGCTAATCTTCTTGATACCCGTAGAATCCTTATCCGACTTAATTTTCATTTCGATGTTGTTATCCAACGAGAAACTAACGCTTCCCGTCTTTCCTCGCCCTGGTGCGCTATACAAATTGTTTTGGAATGGCGAATATTCCACTAAACTCACCGCACCTGAAGGGTCGGTGCGTTGATAGGTGGCGTAGTAGCCATAGCGCGAGGTTCCAAAGTCGGGCGCATAGCTGAAGCTCACTTGCGGGGAAAGCACATGGCGCACGGCTTGTATTTTGTCGCCGAAGAGCTTGCGATTGGGCAAGAACATGCCATAGAGCTTGGTGCTGGCGCTGAGGCTCAAGTCCCAGTTGTAGACGTTATAGAAGCCATTCACCTGTTCGCTTTCTTCTTTCTGCGTGGCCACATTCCAAGAATGAAGTGTCTTGTTGCTATACATGCGGTCGGTGAAATTGAACGAGGGATTGATGTTGACATAATTAAATAAGGTGAAGCTACCGCTGATGGGGATGCGGTGTTGCATTCCATTACGCCAATCCTTGACCAGATTAGAGTGAAACAATTCACTTTCTTTCGTGTCAATAGAGTTGCTGAGTTGCCCGGTATAACTGACGGAGATTTTCTCATACCACCGCTCAGCACCCACAACATGTCGCCGTTTGAACGGATAGAAGCGGGCAAGATTGAGGTTAAGGTCGGGCAACGTTAGTGCAATGGTTTCGTAGCGCATGTTCTGATTAAGATTGGCGGTGGTGCTGAGTGTGAGTCCAATGCTCGAGAACGATGTGCTCCAGCTCACAGATGAGGTGCGCGTCGATTGCGTCATCGTCTGCGGATTGTAGAGGCTTCCGAGATTGTTGCGCTCGTAACTGCTCGTGGCAAAGTTCACACTGGCCGAGAAGGTGCTATAGGGGTTGGCCTTAGCATCCTGCCGATGGCTCCATTGTATTTTGAAGCTTTGCTGATTGGTATAGTCGGGCATGCCTTTATCGCCTGTCTTTGTATCTTGATAACTGGCATAGAAGCTACCACTATAACGATAGCGTTTGCGATAGTTGGTGGCGGCGCTGAGTCCCCATGAACCGCGCGTATAGATTTCGCCGAGGAGTTTGAGATCCCATTTATCGCTCATGGCAAAATAATATCCGCCGTCGCGCAAATAGAAGCCACGGGTGCTTTCGTCGCCATAGGTGGGCATGATGAAACCGCTGGAATATTTCTTGGTAAAGGGAAAGAAACCATAAGGAATGGCCAAAGGCAAGGGTACATCGGCCACCACGAGATAGGCGGGACCAAAGACAACATCCTTGCCGGGCCGCACTTTGGCGCGCGAGAGGGCTATGTAGAAGTCGGGATGGTCGAGGTCGCAGGTGGTGTAGCGTCCGTGTTGCAGATAAACATTGCCCAAAGAGTCACGCTTCGCCAATTCGCTGCGCAGATAGCCCTCCTCCTGCTGCGTGTAGGTGTTGCGGATGAGTCCTTTTTTGCTTTTAAAATTAAACGCAATGGTGTCGCTCTCGTAATTGTCTTTCCCCATGGCAAAGACAGGCGTCCCCGTGAGTTTCTTCGAAGCCGTGTCGCGCACCCCCGTTGCATGAATAACGCTGCTATCCATGTTGACATGAATGCGCTCGCTCTTGAGATTCATGTTCTCATATTTCACATTCGACGAACCATAAAGATAGGCCGTCCGATTGCGTGCATCATAAACCATCGAGTCGTTGGCCGAGAAGTCGATGGGCGCTTCGATGCCGTTCTTCTTTTGCCGATTGAGCGAATCGAGATGGATAGAATCGTCGATAGCTTGGTTATGGCGATAGATGGCAAGTTGCAGTGAGTCCATCTTGGTGGTGTCCACAGCCATGTTCGCAACACTATCCCCCGGCAGACTATCTTTCATTGCAGCCGTCTGCGCCCCACCCTTCTTGCGCTTTTTGAGCAAGGGATAGTTAATGCCGGCCATGACCATTAGCACGGCAAGGAGAAAAGCTGCAATAAACGAAAATCTTCTCATTGGGTTGCAAAGTTAGCAATTAATCTGTAGATTGTCCAACCCACGGCGTTAAAAGATGATTAATCCCCACGTGGGCATCAGCGCATTATGCCGCCATCCAAGCCTTTGTCAGCAACCTTTTTTTGTTTTAGTACGTCGGCGAACTGTTTGCCGGCAACTTTTTTTTGTTTTAGTGCATCGGCGAACTATTCGCCAGCAATCTTTTTCGTTTTAGTCCGTCGGCGAACTGTTCGCCAACAACCTTTTCTCGATTTAGTCCGTCGGCGAACTATTCGCCGGCAACCTTTTCTCGTTTTAGTCCGTCGGCAAACTGTTCGCCAGCGTACTTCTCTTGTTTTTGTCCGTCGGCGAACTGTTCGCCGGCAACCTTTTTCGATTTAGTCCGTCGGCAAACTGTTCGCTGGCAACCTTAGGACACGGAGCCACATGAGAAATGGTAGGGGCGGTGCCTGTGTGCCCGCCCGAACGTCCGCGCAGCGGCGTTTCCACATGCAAAAGGGCATGTCCCCTATCCGAAAAGGAGGCGTCTCCATGCGCAAAAGAGCACTCCCCTGCCGTAAGACGACCGATTGGGGTTTAACTGAAGCGAGCGTCCCAAGCACGGAAGCGCTGCAAACTGTCTGCGCCAAAGCGAGCCATGGTGGCCTCAACGGCAGCAAGTGGTTTCTCGTCAGTGGGATGGCTCTTCGAATAGAACTTGTCGGCGTAGCAGATGACTTGCTCTTCGAGCGTCTCGGGCAGGAAGTCTTCGTGGGGCAAAGGCAAATGCTGCGCGATAATCTCTTGCTTCGTGAGGCCCGCACCGGTATGGCGTTCGCAAACGCGAGCATGCTGTGGATAGCCTTCACTGCGCAGTATCTCGGCACCAATGCGACCATGACAGATGTAGGGTTCGGTGCCAAAACATGCTATTCCGGGCGCATGGCAGCGAAAGATGCCGATGTCGTGGAGCATGGCGGCTTCGATGAGGAACTGCCGATTGAGCTGCAACTCGGGATGGCACTCACAAACCAACACAGCACGCTTCATGACGAGCGTGCTGTGGGTGATAAGAATATCCCGAAGTCGATTGGCTTCGGGATAATATTTGTCGATAATCTGTTGATAGTCCATGCGCTGAGGGTTAAGCCTCGGGCCGCTGAATGTAGGCAATCACATCGCCTTTATTCACCTTGGTACCCTGCTTGGCATTGATCTCAACCAACTGTCCGCCGAGCGCAGCCGGAATGGTTTCGAACTCGCCCCACGGTGTGCAGATGTAGCAGAACGCATCGCCCTCTTTGTATTCCTTGCCAATGAAGGGTTCGGTCGCCGTGAGCGCTTCGCCGTCGCCTTGGAACTCCCAGAAGATTTGTCCTTTCACGGGCGAAACAATGGCATCGGCCTTGGCGTGCTTAAAGGCCGCAGCCTCTTCGGGGCTCACCTTGGCACCGAGCTTGGCATCTTTGGCAGCCTGCAAGTCGGCCAAGAAATTTTTCTTCGCCTGTCCGCTGCGATAGTTGCGATATTGCTCGGGGTGCATGGCCAATTCGAAGAGCTCCTCGTCGTCTTGCCCATATTCCCAACCATTCTCGTCCATCTCTTTGCGGAAGTCATCCAGCGCATTGGTGAGCAGCGTGTGGGGGTCGGCATCGGTGAATTCGCGTCCTTGTTTCTTAGCCAATTCAACCAATTCGGGATCGATAGCGCCGGGCACCTTGCCGCTCTTTCCGAGAATCATGCCCCACATCGATTCGTCCATCATCACGAAGCGGCCTTTGCCTTGCTCCATCGTGAGCAGATTCATCAAGGCGATGTTCTTGGTGTATTGGCTGAAAGGCGTAACCAATGGAGGATAGCCCACGCGCGGCCAAACATATTCTACCTCGCTGAAGAGCTTCACAAGCATGTCGTCCATCGTGAGTTCGTCTTCGCCCTTCTTCTTGCGCAGGTTGTTGATGGTTTGGCGAATGCCGCCCAAATCGGCCATCATCGAGCCCATCATACCGCCGGGCAAACCGCAACCGAGCAGCAACGACGACATAATTTTGTTGGAAGGATTGATGAAATAGCCCAACCACTCGTCGATAAACTCTTGCGTCAGCGCACGCGCCTTCATGTAGGCATTCATGTTGATCTCGGGCACATCGAAGCCTTCGTTCTTCAGCATGCTGAGCACAGAAATGATATCGGGATGCACTTTGCCCCACGACAATGGTTCGATGGCGGTATCGATGATGTCGGCGCCATTGTTGCACACCTCTAAAATCGAAGCCATCGAAAGGCCTGGACCTGAGTGGCCGTGGTATTCGATGATGATATCGGGGTGCTTATCTTTGATGGCTTTGGTGAGCTTGCCCAACAAGGCAGGCTGCCCTATGCCGGCCATATCTTTCAAACAAATCTCGTCGGCACCAGCTGCTATGAGCTCGTCGGCAATCTTGGTGTAATATTCCAACGTGTGAATAGGCGAATTGGTGATGCAGAGTGCCGTTTGTGCGGTCATACCGGCCTCTTTAGCCCATTTAATCGAAGGGATGATGTTGCGCACATCG
Organism: Prevotella sp. HJM029; assembly: GCF_000599605.1. Taxonomy (GTDB): domain Bacteria; phylum Bacteroidota; class Bacteroidia; order Bacteroidales; family Bacteroidaceae; genus Prevotella. The sequence continues at coordinate 23,120 of NZ_AZHT01000027.1, forward strand.
TTCAAACCATCGAAAATGCGCGTGATATCTGTGCCTTGCGCGTGCTTCACCTTGTACATCAATTGACGCACATCATCGGGCACAGGATACATGCGAAGCGCATTCAAACCGCGGTCCAACATGTGGGTTTTGATGCCAGCCTCATGCAAAGGCTTGCAATATGCACGAACGGCCTCATTTGGATTTTCGCCGGCCAAGAGGCACACTTGCTCAAAAGCGCCACCATTGGTTTCTACACGGGCGAAGCAACCCATTTCCACGAAGACGGGAGCTATGCGCACCAGTTGATCCTTGCGTGGCTGAAACTTTCCTGAGCTCTGCCACATATCTCGATATACGAGACTGAACTGAATTTTCTTTCCCATTATATTTTTGTTGTATTGATATCCTTAAAAGCGAACGAGCTGCGTCGTTGGAATGCGTAAAATAGTGCGAGAACGGCAACTCGTCGGCTTGCAAAATTAGATAAAAAAAATCAAAAACGCCCGCCTCACCCCCTTTTTTTGTGATTATTCTCTTATATTTGCACAAAATAAAACGCACATGAAGTTTAAATCAATCGCAGTGCTTGGCTTATCTATCGCGTGTATTGTAGCGTGTGGGCAGCAGACCAACAAAAAATCAACAGCACAACAAAAGGCTAAAGACGATTATCAATCCATTGGCGACAGCACCATTTATGGACTGGCGTGCGAAGGATGTAACGACTCGGTAATCGTGTTGTTGCCTAACGATGGTAGCGACCCCATAACCTACGATGTAGTGGATGCACGAAGGAACAAACGCATTTTGGGCGACATACAGATTGGCGACTGGATTGGCGTTGTGGCCAATCCTAACGACAAGCGCATTGCCGACGAGGTAGTGAACCTCGATCAGTTGAAAGGCATTTGGTGCTACGTGGTGATGCCCAAGATGCGCGATTATGAATATATGAGCAAAAAGCTTCAGATGCGCATGATGCGCGACATGCCCGACTCGGTGAAACGCACCTACCTCATCCCACGCGAATATGGCTTCTGGTTGCGGCGGCAGTGGGCTGCACAGAGTGTGGGCTACGTCAGCGAACAATCGGCCTTAGAGCAAGAAAGCCCCGTGGTTTATCCACAATTGGGCTATTTCACGGGCTGGCGCATTTGGAATGGTAAGGTGATTATCCTCAGTGCTACACCAATCTTTAAAAACGATAACACCATCCAAACCATCAATCCACGCATCGACACATGCGACATCGTTTATTTAGGCACCGACTCTTTGGTGCTGAGTAGCGAAGGTTCGTCACGCAGCTACTATCGCAAAAAAGACATCAATGATGTGAATGTGAAAGCGCGCTACATGGCTGAAAAGCTGAGACGCGAAGCTTTGAAAAAGACCACACAAGAAGAATAAGCCGCGGTGAGCCTTGCCGTTTTTCACATCCAAACGAGCAACATGCCACCCAACGAAAACAGCATTTCCAAGCACATGGGAATGCTGTTTTTGAAGAAAAACCTCCCAAAAACAACGCGCGAAGGGGTAATTTGGAAAAAAGCCTCCCAAAAACAACGCGCGAAAGGGTGATTTGGAAAAAAACCTCCCAAAAACAACGCGCGAAGGGGTGGTTTGGAAAAAAGTCCCCGAAAAACAACGCGCGAAAGGGTGATTTGGAAAAAAGTCCCCGAAAAACAACGCGCGAAAGGGTGATTTGGAAAAAAGTCCCCCAAAAACAACGCGCGAAGGGATGGTTTGGAAAAAAGTCCCCGAAAAACAACGCGCGAAGGGGTGATTTGGAAAAAAGCCCCCGAAAAACAACGCGCGAAGGGGATAGTTTGAAAAACAACCCAAGAAAAAATACGTTGGGAAGTATGTTTTTTTCCCAAACTACCCTCGCAGACCCTCAGAACGGGCGACTAATTTTGAAAACATCCCTTGCAGACCCTCCGAATGGGTGACTAATTTTGAAAACTACCCTCGCAGACCCTCTGATTGGGCATCTTTTTCGGAAAACACCCTTGCAAACGGCTCGGAAGCAGGTTTTTCACAAAAAACAACGAAAACCATTCTGGCTTTTCGGCTCCGCTTCATCCCTGCACAGCATGCAACAAGAAGCAGGCTGCCGGGAAACGCATTCCACAACAGCCTGCCTTTACATAAACGATTAATCGCCGTTTAATCTAACCATTTCACATAGCAGAAGTCCTGACGATGGGGCAGATTGGCATTCTTGGGATACATGCGCACACAACTCTTGAAGGCACCAGCCTCGTCGGGCTCTATCACAGCCTCGAAGGTATAGAGGTTGCCTTCATGATGTTTCACCTTGAATGGGTGCACCTGATAAACTTCGCGCCCATCGGCATCGGCCTGGTTGTTGAGCACCACAAGTTCCAAACCCACGGCATCATCAAGCCCTTGCTCATCGATGACATAGGTCATGGTGTGCTTCTTACCCGTTTCGCCACCTTCGTCTAAGAGCGAGGTGTCGCGGCTCACCACGTGGATGGCATCCCAACGCTCGGCCACACACTCCTTCCACTGCGCCAGTCCACGCGCCAACTTGTCATTGTCTTTGCTCAATTCGTGGAAACGCAATGCCTGCCGATTGTAGAACTTATCGAAGTAATCGTCCAACTGACGCTTCATGGTGTAATGAGGCGCAATGGTTGCGATAGAGCGCTTCACCACCTTAATCCATGCTTCGCTATAGGCTTTCTTACCGCGATTATAGTAGAGCGGGATGATATCGTTTTCCAACAGGCCATAGATGGTGGCAGCATCCAACTTGTCTTGATATTCCTGGTTCTCGTAAGTGCGCTTCTGTGGCAAAGCCCAGCCAGCGCCTTCACGATAGCCTTCAACCCACCAACCATCGAGCACCGAGAGGTTGACCACACCATTCATTTCGGCTTTCTCTCCCGATGTTCCCGAGGCTTCCAAGGGGCGCGTTGGGGTATTCATCCAAATGTCTACCCCTGACACTAAGCGGCGTGCCAACTGCATATCGTAGTCTTCTAAGAAGATGATTTTTCCCAAGAACTCGGGACGCTGGCTAATTTCATAGATGCGCTTGATGAGTCCCTGCCCTGCACCATCGGCTGGATGGGCTTTTCCCGAGAAGAAGAAGAGCACAGGACGCTCGGGATTGTTCACAATCTTGGCCAAGCGGTCAATATCCGTGAAGAGCAAATGAGCGCGTTTGTAAGTGGCAAAGCGCCGACAAAAACCAATCATCAGCGCATTGGGCGTGATGCGTTGCAACAGTGACACAACACGTGCTGGGTCGCCCTGGTTGCGCAACCACGACTCGCTGAATTTCTCGCGGATATAATCGACGAGCTTTTGCTTCAGCGCCATGCGCGTTTCCCAGATTTCGGCATCGGGCACATCTTCGATAGCATGCCAAATGGCTTCATTACTTTGATCGAGCATGAAATTTGAATCGAAATACTTGTCATAGATATGACGCCATTCCGTGGCAGTCCAAGTGGGTAAATGCACACCATTGGTGACGTAACCCACATGGTTTTCTTCGGGGAAATAGCCTCTCCACAAAGGTGCAAACATCTTTTGGCTCACCCATCCGTGGAGCTTGCTCACGCCATTCACCTCCTGACAGGTGTTGCAAGCAAAAGTGCTCATGCAGAAACGCTCGTTGTGATCATCGGGATTTTCGCGACCCATTCCTATGAATTCGTCCCACGAAATGCCTAACATTTCGGGGTAACCACCCATATATTTCCCAAAGAGAGCTTCGTCAAAATAGTCGTGACCTGCCGGAACGGGCGTGTGCACGGTGTAGAGCGAAGAGGCACGCACCAATTCCATAGCTTGATTGAAGGTGAGTCCTTCAGCTACATAATCGCACAAACGCTGCAAGTTGCAGAGCGCAGCATGTCCCTCGTTGCAATGATAAATATCTTTCTTAATGCCCAATTTCTTCAGCGTCAAAATACCGCCAATACCCAAAAGAATTTCTTGTTTGAGGCGATTTTCCCAGTCGCCACCATAGAGGCTGTGGGTGATGGGACGGTCGAACTCGGAGTTCATATCGTTATCGGTGTCCAACAAATAGAGGCTGATGCGCCCCACATTGGCGCGCCACACCAAGGCATGCACATGATAGTTCATATAAGGCACATCGACCACCATTTGGTTGCCGTTGGCATCGAGCACACGCTCAATGGGCAAAGAATTGAAATTCTGCGCATCATATTTTGCAATCTGCTGTCCGTCCATGCTGAGGCTCTGCGTGAAATAGCCATAACGATAAAGGAACCCCACTGCACACATATCGACATTGCTATCGGAAGCCTCTTTCAGATAGTCTCCAGCGAGCATGCCCAAACCGCCCGAGTAGATTTTTAATACCTGCGTCAAGCCAAACTCCATACAGAAATAGGCCACTGAGGGACGCTTCTTATTGGGTTTCACAGCCATGTAATCGCGGAACTTTGTGTAAACATCCTTCACACGCTTCATGAGTGCCTTGTCTTTCACAATGGCTTCCTTACGGTCGTAACTCAAGCGCTCGAGCAACAACACAGGATTATAATTAACAGCCTCATAGAGGTCGGCATCGAGACTACTAAAAAGGTCGCGCGCCTCATAGTTCCAGGCCCACCACAGATTGTGTGCCAACTCGTCCAAGCATTTCAATTGCTCAGGCAAACGAGATTTCACATTTAGCTCCCGCCATTGGGGTGCATTTGCATAATCAGCTTTGATTTTCATACCGCTTGAATGATAATGTTTTTAAAATATTGTTGTTACGCTCGTGCAGCAGCTTTGTGCAATGCAAGAGCATAAGCCTTTTCGTAATAAGGAATGAAGTGCTTCCACAGCGCTGCTTTCGACAGGTTCCAAGCTGCCTTTCGGCAAGCTTTGCGCTGCGTTTCATCGGCCTTCGCATAGTGCGCTATGGCTTGGCAAATGGCTGTAGCCACTTGCTGATAGTTGTTGTCATCACGATGCACCACACACACGCCATCTGCTAACGTCGCAACATGCCCCACAGTGTGGTTGGCCCACAGACCAAAACCAGCCAAATCGGTTGTGATGCACGGCACATGAAAAGCGATGGCTTCGAGTGGCGTGTAGCCCCAAGGCTCATAGTAGGATGGGTAAACGCAGAGATCGTTGCCGCCCACCAAATGATAATAAGGCTGATTGAAGATGCCATCCTGCCCCGTTAGATAACAAGGCACAAAGATGAGTTTCACGCGCTCGTCCAAAGCGTTGTGCATGTCCAAATAGTTCATCATGCCCAACACGCGATCGTTTGCAGCATCGTGCAAGCTATGGGTGCAAATGGGATTGTCCAAAGGCGTGTCAAAAGTCTGACCGCTGCGCAGACGCGCTTGCAAATCTTCACGCGGACCAGCCACCCAGCCCGGCACTTCGATAAAAGCAACCACCTTTTGTGGCAGAGGAGCACGGCGCAATTGATGAATGGCTTCAATAAACACATCAATGCCTTTGTTGCGAAACTCGTAGCGCCCACTCGTCGAAACAATCAACGTTTGGTCGTCGAAACAATCGCCTGTCAAAGCATTGGCCACCTGCAATAAAGTTTTCCGCGCAGCAGAACGCTGTGCATTGAAAGCCTTTCCGCGAGGCACAAAATCGTCTTCGAAACCATTGGGCAGCACCACATCCACAGGCTTATCCAACAGTTCGCGACATTCCACAGCTGTGATGTCGCTCACGGTGGTGAAGCAATCCACATATTTTGCCGCCTGCTTCTCCACCGAATGTTTGCTCTGCATGTTGAGCTCTTCGGCCATCTGGTCGCCACGATAGGCCCAAAGATATTCGTAGAGCGGCTTCATGTTGCCAGCAATGCTGCGCCCGATGCTCGTGGCATGCGTCGTGAAAATAGTGCCTATCTGAGGCACATGCTTATGAATATAGAGCAAGCCCAAGCAGGTCATCCATTCATGGCCTTGATAAACCACTTTGGCCGAAGCTGGCAGCACATGGCGATAGAAACTCTCAACCACCTTTGCCGCAGCATAGGAAAACATTGAGGCCTCGTCATAATCGCCATAGCCATGCAGACTATCCACCTGGAAATCGGCCCACATCTGACCATAGATTTCATTCTTTTGCGCATAGAACGGACGGAAATCCACCAACAGCGCAATCGGCTCTCCCGGAACATTCCAGCGCCCCACACGCACGTGCAATCCCTCTTGCTGCGCCTTCGCACGCCAATCCGAAAACAGCTTCTCATCGACTGCAAACAAAGGATTATCGACATCGTCGCCAAAATCGGGACCAATGAAAAACACCCTGTCAGCAAACAGCTTTTGCATGGTCTTGGCACGTGTCGACAACACCGTGTAAATGCCGCCTACCATATGGCACACTTCCCAACTCGATTCAAAAATATAATCTGGAACACACTGCGCTTTAACCATACGAAAAACCTTTTTTTGAGCGACAAAGATAGCATAAAATTCCTAAAAAGCAAATGAAGCACACACTATTTTGCCCAAAACCGCTCATTCCTTGACATAAACTTTATACCTTTGCACGCAACTATAATATAGCGCATAATGAAACGATGGCTTTTATCAATCCTCATCACGCTCGCCAGCACATGGGCATGGGCGCAAAACAACAACGAGCCTTTCAAAGGACACTTATATAATAAGGAGTACAAAGTCTATCTCCACATCAATTTCTATCAAAACAACATCCTCATCCCCGGACAAGAGCTCTTCGGACAGGTGGCGGGCTATTTCGGCGCCGATTTAGACAGCCGAAAATGGATTTTCACCAACGTAATACTCAAAGACAACCACACCGCCGAGCTCTTGGTGACCAACGATTATGGCAGCGAAGACCTCGAAGCCACACTCACGGCACTGCCCGACGGCACATTCGTCTTCGAACAAGGAAAAGGCAGCACCATCAAATTTGCCATCAACCGCAAATGGCAAAAGATGCCACGCCGCCTCGTCTTCGTCAAACAATAACAACCCCGTCAAACATTATTCATCAACAAAAGACGCAAACAAAACCCTATGGAACAGATAACATTTCACCACAGCCTACCCATTCAGCTCAGATTTACCGATGCCGACCAATTCGGACACATCAACAACACAGCGTATTTTCAATACTACGACACCGCAAAAATCGATTACGTGCGCAAAGTGTGCAACATCCCCAACGAGCGCTATGCCATCTTCGCAGCACACGTCGAAGCCGATTTCATCGCACAAGTCTATAGCACCGACCAAGTGGAAGTACAAACAGCCATCACAGCCATCGGAAACAAGAGTTTCACGCTCACACAACAACTCATCGACAGCCAAACGAAAGACGTGAAATGCGTGGGACGCACCGTCATGGTGGCCTACGACCTGCTCGAAAACCATTCCATCCCCATGCCCCAAGAATGGATTGAAGCCATTTGCAAATACGAAGGGCGCGACGTGAGACGGAAGAAATAACCCCCACCCCATCCCAAACACAACACTAAAACTATGCGGCGTACCCTACGCCGCATAGAACTGACCCAAATAGTGTGCGGCGTACCCTACGCCGCGAAGAACTGGCCCAAATAGTGTGCGGCGTACCCTACGCCGCGAAGAACTGGCTCAAAAAGTGTGCGGCGTACCCTACGCCGCATAGAACTAGCCAAAAGAGTGTGCGGCGTACCCTACGCCGCATAGAACTGGCCAAAATAGTGTGCAGCGTACCCTACGCCGCGAAGAACTAGCCAAAAGAGTGTGCAGCGTACCCTACGCCGCACACTCTTTCCATGTAGTAACTTCGGCGCGATTACACCTCCTGCCCTTCGCATCCTACGTCTCATGGTGTGTCCCCTACCGCGTAGCGGTTATACACTCGAAAGCCCGGGGTTGGCCAGTGCAACGCAGCCTACCCCGGGTAACAATACGTGGGAGAAAGCTACCCCCTTGGGGGGTACTCTCTCCCACGCACAACGCGAAGGCGGAATCACGTCACCGCCTCAGAAACACCGATGCTTAGAAATAGATGAAAGCACGGACACTCTCACCAACATCACCTATCATATCTTCAATGAATGTAAACGCATTTTGACTAGCAACACCACCTGACACACCATCTATCCCTATAGAACAACCATAGAGTGTATAATATTGTGTGCTGGTCCAATACCAATAATTGTCTAACGTCTCTCCACCAACACCTGGAGCTGTGAACAAACTATTCATATAATTGCGATCAAAAGTACCAACTGTTGCATAGGTTCCTTGACGCGACATATTCGTAGGCAACGCGCTGCATTTTCCCAACACTTTCAATGCCAAGACCCATTGCCCCACACTGGGTAAGAACCATTTTCCACGCTTGCCACCACTGAAAGTAATAGGTGCTGGCGAAACATGATTGGCAGCCTTGTAGAAAGCATCCATATTGGTATTACTACCTTTGACACCAGCCCCATTAATACTACTTGTTGCATCCCACGTGTATTTATAGCCATCCATGTCGGCCACAATATCTGTTACACTGGCCTTCACATCGCTGTTGAACTGCTGATTGGGTACCCCTTGTGGTCCACCCCATTTCACTGCGGCATAAGGACGACCCGCAATGCCACCACCACTCGCATCATCTTTTAATGCCATAGCCAGCCCATCTTCTGTAGCTGTTTTGTCAACCACAACGATAGCAATGGGGGTGCGAGTGCCTTTTTCGGCAATCGTACCAGTGGTACCATCTTGGAAAAGATAGCGCACACCAGACACAGTAGCTTCTGGAACATCATACGCCAATTTCTTGTTTTTACCTGGCGTGAGCGTCACATTAGTATATTCCTTACTCACAGGGCTTGGTATGTGGCTGATGGGGTGGCTTACGAAGTACTCCACGGTCAAGCTGCTATAAGTGCCTGGTGCCAATACCATAGTGCATGAATTGGTGGCATAAGAGGGCGAGGTAGGCACAGTGAAGCCTGTATTATCGGCACCCAATGTGCGAAGTGTGATTTCAGAGGAAGGAGTTTGCGGTGTTACAGCCGTATTGATACCCGTATCAGTGAAATCGAATGTACCAGCAATTGCAGGTACTGGCAAGCCACCTGCGGTAACCTTTACTTGCGTCATTTTCACATTGCCACCGCCCACCGAGCAGAAAGGTGTAAACGTGATATAAGCAGCCTTGTGGTCGAGCGTAAAATCGTAGTGGTCACCATTGCGTGTGGCGATAGCTGTCCCACAATCGCCATATTCTCCAATCAGTGCAGGCTCAGCAGGGAGCTTTTGCACTTGTTCAGGGGAAATTCTCACCTTATCGCCAGCCGTACTCTGCTTTCCAGTGTAGCGCACTACATAATTTGGTGCTGTGTAGGTACCTTCAAACCAAAACTTGGCAGTTGCGACCTTGGGCGATGTGGGCGAAACGTGCTCTGCAATGTCCGAACTCGAACTAGCAATGAGTGCGGGAGTCGCTGCAGGATTATTGAGCCACAGATTGTCATCAGCTGTCCAAAAGAAATCTAACTGCGTGCCTGTGTGTGTGCCTGCCGTACGCGATTTTGCGCTGGCTGTTGGAGAAGTATTCATCATAAAAGCCGTTTTGTTGCCAGTCGAAGGTTGCTGGGGTACATTTTCATCGGTCGAACATGCTGCCCATGTCATTACACCTGATGCAAGCAACAGGCTACTCACTAATCGTTTCATCATTTTCATTTGCTTAATCTGCTTGTTTATTCATTAACTACTTTGTTCTTACCAGTTTTCATCTTGGGCACTGGTATGGCCACCCCATCCTTGCGAAGAAGGTGTAAAGTCCTCGTCTTCGGCAGCCGTGTGACCACCACCAGCAATAGTTGATGGTACAAAGTCCTCATCTTCGGCGGAATTGTGACCGCCTGGATTTTGAAACCTTGAGCCTTGCTGCATCATACAATCACCAGGAAGGGGAATCACTGCTGTCGTGGGGGGCACATAAAGCCTCCGTGCATTTAGAGCTTTCCTCATCTTTTTCTCATTTAGGAAACATTTGAAAGTTATTTAAAATCAAATCGGAATATCGACAATTTGAAGAGATAGAGCACAAATATAAAGAAGCCTGCACAGCATTGATAGAAAATGCTATGCAGACTTCTCCCTGAATAAGCCTATTGTTGACTACGCACGCAACATATTCCTCTTGCTTAGAAGAGAGGCCTGTATATAGATAGAGAGAATGTGTGTGTTACACTTTTATTTGGTTCTACCAAATAAAAGTTGTTAAAAATCGAAATATTTTGATTCTCTTTTTTCATTTTCACACCAACACGAGTTGTTATTTAAATCATGCTCGTAACGAACATCGGGCGCAAAGGTATAAACTTTCGTTGGAAGTAGCAAACCTTTGCGCCCAATTTTATATCACATTGCATTGAAATTGACCAAAATCAGAACGTGACGCGCATCATAAACCGCACGCCATTGCGCTTGGCAGTAGGCAAATGGGTGTAGTTGCAACGGTGGACAAACTCCACATGCAGAATTTTAAAGATGTTGTGCACGCCGGCAATGAGTTCCACATAGGGGCGCTTCGGATCCATCACATAACTGCCCACGGGGAAAGCCCACAGCATGGGGTCGGCGGCGTTGGCCAAAAGCATGGGATTGTTGCGGTCGGTGAGCTTGCCCCACAGCGTTTTCACGCCAATATATTCGCGCCATTTGAGCTTTTTCAGCAGCGGAATGCGGTTGAGAATTTTGCCGTTCAAGTCCCAAGCCACATCCAACGAGGCGTAACGGTCGTTGAGAAACTCCATGTTGTTGATCATGTTAAACGTTTCGTCTTGTCTGATGTAGCTGAGGTTGGCTGCAGGCATGATGAGCAGCGGAAAGGGCACCTTGTTCCATTGTGCACCAGCTTTCACGTGGGCGTCTATCTTGCCCCACGAGTTCATCCAAAAGCGTTTGTAGATGCCGGCCTCGGTGAAGTTGTAACGATAGTCGCCGCCGAGGAACTTCATTCCCATGGTATGCCCCAGCGAAAACACGGGGGCATCCATGTTGATGGGGTAACGACGCTGTTTGGTGTTGACGTAAGTGCGGCCGGGGGCTAACTGAAAATTCAGGCTCCATTCGGTGGTGCGCAACGTTCCAACAGGGAAATACAGGGTGCCTGCGGCCTCGTTGGCTTCGGTTTTCAGCCCCACGATGGTGCGAAGCCCCCATTCCGTTTCCCATTCGAAGGTGATTTTCTGCCGATTGTAGAACATCATCTTGTCGACTTTCGACCATTTAAATGCCGTAAACACATTGTCTTTATCGGTGCCCATAAACTTGTCGGAGGGCGACATGATGTCGTAGGTGGAGCTAAAGGTGAGTGTGCGTTTGGGGAATTCGCGCGGCAGATAATCCTTCTTATTAAAAGAGTAGGTGACTTCGGCATTGTAATAGTTCTTGTGGCTGCGCCAACCATGGGCGTAATACCCCGCAAAGAACCAATGCTTATTGAGGTTGGCCGTGGTCTGAGCACTGATGCGTGTGCGGAAGCCATCGATGAAATTCGAGGTAAATATGGTGTTCACGGGGCCGATGTCCACCTTGCTTGGATGGTTAAGGTCGCCCGTTTCAACAAAGTTTTCGATAAAAGCTTTGGCACCAAAGATGATGTATTTGAAGCCTTTCAGCTGTTGCACGCGCCGAATGAAGGCATCCATTTCGCTCTCACTCTTCGTGAGTTCCACCGTGCGATATTGATTCCAAAAGCTGTCGTCACGCATCATGGCATTGGCTTCGCGCCGCGTGGTCGCCTTCCCTTTAAAAAGTTGTTTGGGCAGTTCGTCAAAGGCATAGTCGCTCAATCGCGTGGTGCGCACCACCAAAGCCTTCGACATAAAGTTGGTTACTTTCAGCTCCACCACCATATCATCCACACTCAACGCCCATTCTCCATTGGGCAACTGGGTGTATTCTTGCGTGATGCTGAGGTTCTCAACAAAGTTCACATCGCTGCGTTTGGGGATGGAAAGTTCGGCACGCTTCAAATGCAAAGTCGAGTCGGCCAAAATATAAAGTTCACCACGGAAGCCAAAATCCTGCTGATTGTTGGGCAGGAATTGCAGGTGATAGCAAAGGTCGTGATCCACATACACCGTGTCTTCGATGTAATAACGATAAAACGCGATGGCGTCTTTGCCTATGGGGCTGGTGAAAGGAAATTGCAACAGGCGCACCTGATTGTCGTACAAATCGACGTCGGTAAACACATCTTTCAACACGTTGTTGAGGATATCGCCCGTCTCAAACAACTGGTTGAGCCCTGTGCTTTGCTGCCCCAACACAATATCCTTTTCGCTTTTGGGATTCTTTCTATAAATATGTTGCGTGACGGTTTCGTCTACCGAGATTGGCAGAATGAGCTTATGATTATAGGGGCTCGTCTCCATTTGATCGGTGAGCCACTGCTTTTTGGCAAAAAAACCACTGTCGATGTCGGCCTTTTGAATATCGTTCACCGCCAACGTAATCTTTTGATACTTGTTGTATTGGTAGAAATCATGATTAGACAAATCCGTTTTCTCCTTCGCAGCAATCACCCGTTTCATCAATTCCACCGCCGGATTATCCTTGCGGCTATAACGATTGCGCTTGGTTCTCACCACCACTTCTTTCAACGTGCGCGTGTCGGGTTTGAGCTTCACGGCCATCGTAAGGGTAGAATTCGCCTTCACGGTGAACTCTTTGCTCTGATAACCCACCGCACTAACGGTGAGTACCCACCCTTCATGATGCTCAATCGAGAAACGTCCTTGTGCATCGCCGCTCACGGCCATGTGGTGCCCTTTATAGGAAGCGCTGGGATAAGCAATCGTATCGCCCGTCAGTACATCGGTCACTACGCCTGTGATTTGGGCTTGAGCTGCTGCCGAAAGCCATAGAAATAATAAAAGAATGTATATCCTGAATAACTTGCTGTGCATACACTTGTTGTGCCTTGGTTTATAATAATTGCGCCAAATCGGTAATCACCTGGTCGGGAAAGGTCTCATCATACTGTTCATTGGTCCAGCTTTCGCCCTTGAACCAAACGGCTTGACAACCAATTTTCTTCGCTGGCTCAATGTCTTTATAAAAACTATCGCCCACCACTACCACTTCGGATGGCGAGAGGTTTAAGCAGTCAACACCCATCTTGTAAATGCGTGGGTCGGGCTTTCGAATGCCCACCATGGCACTCTCTACCACATCGTTGAAGAGATGATTCAACTGAAACTCTCGCAAAACGGTGTTCACATTGCCATAGAAATTGCTCACCAGCACCATGGGATAGTGCGCATGGAGTTGCGTTAACACGTCACGACTATGCGCCGTGGTGCACAACACGCCAGCATAAATATCATGCAACAACTGTGCGTGAGCCTGTTGAAGAGTGGCCTCATCGACGCTCCAATAGGCTTTCTCACGCAGAAAATCGAGCTCTAATTGCAGTTTAACCGAGAGTGTTTGCCGAAACGTGAAGTTGGGTTCTATCAGCGTCGTGCTACCCAACGTGCGCTCACCATGCACATAAGCCTTGCGAAACTGCGCCTCGGTGATGGGCAATTGTTGCCGCTCATAAGCGTGCCACAACACCTTTCCCCAGTGATGTCCCTCGGTATCGAGTGTGCCACCATAATCAAAAATATATCCTTTTATCATCCTTCTATTCCTTTGTTGCGCCATTGTTTTGCTGCAAAGCATTCAATTGTATTGTCAATGCACGGCAAAGCAGCTCGTGACGGCGGTGCATATAGACATACATGCCTTGCATAACAGAGATTTCGAACAGCGGATAAATCCACACTTCGTTGGTCAAACAAGCCACATAGCACACGATGGCGCGCAAATTAAACGTGAGCAAATTGGTGTATTTCATCAGGGGGCGCGACCCTTGCAAAAATGCTTCGCGAATGGCTTCGGGCTTATCGCTCTGCTGCCACGCTTGAAAGAACTGCTGAAAAGCGGGCGTGCGCTTCTCTTGGCTCTTGCAATAGTTGGCATAGTTGCGATAGAATACGTGTGCCCAAAAAGCACCTTTCTTCGGCAAACCTTTCAACACCGCTTGTTGCTGTGCAGAATGATCCAACTCACTACCTGCTTTTCCTTTTAAAAAGAAGAGATGAATCTGCCGATAATAATCAGACAATGAGCTTTGCGGAGCATGCATCAAAAATCCGGCAACACAGCACAACACCCAGCTCAACCAGCCCCATGGCTCGTGCGTGAAAGGCAAGTCTTGGTGATACAACCGCAATGCAATAGCCACATAAATAGCGAAAAACCACACATCGCCCGAGAAACCATCGAGCATTCGCCCAATCAACGTTTTTTTACCCGTGAGACGTGCCATCTGACCATCGGTCGAATCGCAGAAATTTGCCAACATCAACAGCACCACACCCACGACATTATGCGCCACATCCTCATAATAGAACATGCAGCCCGCACCCACACCCAAGAAGATGGAAAGGATGGTGATGGCGTTGGGATGAACGCCCAACTTGTTCCAAAACAATGCAAACACCAAGCCGATGGGACGCGTGAAATGCACATCCAGCCACTCCTCGGTATCGTTTGATTTGAAAGATGCCTGCAACAAGGTTTTAAATTCGCTCATTTCGTTTCGTTTAAATAGTTATCTTTCACCCACGCAACAATAGCCTTTGCTGCTGCTTCCCGGCAACGCGAAAAGCTGGGCCAGTCGTTAAAATCAATCAAAAAGAAATTGCCCGAAGGCGCAACAATCACATCGCCACCATAGACCTCAACACCCGTCAGCGCAGCTACCTGCTCGACCATGGCTTGCAGTTGTGCGGCATCAAAGGCATAATGATGCGCCAAACCATTGCGTTGCTCGTCGCCAAACTTCGAAATACCATCATCCGACGGATAGAAATATTGGAAAAAACCTCCCGCCACACCATAGAATTTCAACAAGTCGCCTGGAAGATGGGCCTCGACCACCCAATCGGTGATGCCGCGTTGCACAAAAAGCTGCTGCTGCATGGTCAAGGCTTCCTTATCTCGACAAAACACCACATCGCCTTGCTCCTGCGCCGAAGCATCACCGCGTTTCAGCCAATAGCCCGCATTGCCCTCAGTTGGCGGAAGCGGAATGGCATGGGCTTGCAACGCGCGATGCAACACGCTGCGCACGCACTGCGCCACGCTCTCGGCCGCATTCACCACCCGTTTGCCGGCCTTCTCGGCCTCGGCCAGCTGTTGCAACACGGCAGCACTACGCGCCATCGTGAGATAAAGGTCGGCCGGAGGCAAACCTGCTATCCGCACCTGCTCCTCAGTAACCCACACAACGGGCTGTTGCAAACCCTCGACAACGGCCTGGAGAATAGCATAATCGTTTTCAACCGAATGGGGCGAAAAGCACCTATCACGGGCTATGGCAACAATTTTCATTTCAAAAATGCTTCAGCTTTGGTGATGTCCGAGGCATGATCAATGTCCATCACCTTTGAAAAGGCATGGGCTTTGAGCCGCTTTCCATCGGCAATCAGCGCACGTTGAAAATTGCGCATGCGGCTTTCTCCACGCTGCATGCAGCCGTGAAGGGTTTGAAAGGCGTCGGCCGTCAGACCGTAAATGCCCCCCGAGATATATTGAAAATGGGCGGTGTTTGCATCAAAAAAGCCCGTCACATTCATGTCGGCATCTGTTCCCACATAGAGCGGGCTTTCGTCGTCAACATAATCGGTCACACCCATCACCCCATCATAGCCAGCCACCAACTGCTGCCGAAAAACATCGATATAGTCGCGAAATTCATCCTCACGAAACATAGTGTCGACAGTGGTCAGCACGAAAGGCGCGCGCGGCATCGTCTGGCTCAAAGCATAAAAACTATGCATTGAACTGGGCGTGGTTTGCACGATATAGTGCAAAGGCAACGTCATGCCATCCAACCCCTGCTGGCGAAGCCGAGCAAGATGCTGCTCAACCTCGGGACGCAGGTTGTTGCAAATGATGGCTATCTGCTCGGCATCGTTTGCCATAAAGATGCGGATGAGCCGGTCTATCAGATGCTCACCATGGATGCTCACCAAAGGTTTGGGTGCCTGAACACCTTCTTTTGCTAAGCGCGAGCCCTCGCCCGCTGCAATAATTGCATAATTCATATCGTGGAATGAAAATACTGTTTATCGGCACAAAGGTACACATTAATCAATACATCACGAAAACCTTTTGTGATATTTTGTTTTCCATCAGAGCGGTCATCCCGCTTCTCTCCACGCATTGCACACCTTTTTCACACTATTTTCGCCCGCCTTCAAACGTCATGCGCAGCACCCTTATGCCGAAAAGCATGCCATTTTGCCCCGCAATCCACACCACTTTGCATTCGAATAACGCCGCTTTTACACCTTAATCCATGCCCTTTTGCATAGGGGTGTTTTCAGAATTAAATAACCCATCAGAGGGTCTGCAAGGGTTGTTTTCCGAAAAAGATGCCCATTCGGAGGGTCTGCGAGGGTTGTTTTCAAAATTTGACGCCCAATCGGAGGGTCTGCAAGGGACTTTTACATCGCGCATATTCCCATTCGGTGGGCAGAAAGGGCTGTTTCCTCCTTGTAAAACAGCTTCGGGCACGCCGAATCACCCATTACATCCTTGCAAAATGGCTTCGGGCGCGCCCGAACACGTTTTGCGTCACTTTTCGATTGAAAAATATTGAGATAGCCCGCGCCTTCCTTAGTTTTTTTATTAACTTTGCACCACATTATATATATTGAGGATAGACACCAGATGGAGAAAGACTATTTTACACAGACGCTGACCGAAACCGTTAAAGTGCTTTCGCAAAGCGACTCGCTCAATGGTTTGTGCCTGCAACATCGCGATAGTCATCCCCTCCCCTCGGGCGAAACGCTCAAAGAAATGATTGCATTGGCGCGTGCTATTCTCTTTCCCGGCTATTATGGCGAGTCAACCATCAATGCAAAAACCATTTCCTATCATATTGGCGTGAACATGGAACGGCTGCAAAAGCTGCTCGAAGAACAGATTTTTGCTGCACTCTGCATTGCTGATTGCTCGGAACAGATTGATGCCGAGGTGACCTTGGCACGCCGAAAAAAGGTTGAAATGCTTGCCACAAAATTCATGATGCGCCTGCCTGCCATTCGCGAAATGTTGGGAAAAGACATCGAAGCGGCCTACAACGGCGACCCTGCGGCCGAGAGCTTGGTGGAGATTATTTGCTGCTACCCAGCACTCAAAGCACTCATCAATTATCGCCTTGCACACGAACTATATCTGTTAGAAGTGCCACTCATTCCGCGCATGATGAGCGAACAGGCCCACTCCGAAACAGGCATTGACATTCACCCCGGAGCAACCATTGGCGAATATTTCACCATTGACCACGGCACAGGCGTGGTGATTGGTGCCACATGCATCATCGGCAACAACGTGAAACTTTACCAAGGTGTGACATTAGGCGCGAAAAGTTTCCCCTTAGACAAAGCTGGGAACCCCATAAAAGGCATTCCGCGCCATCCCATCATCGGCGACAATGTGGTGATTTATTCTAACGCAACGGTGCTGGGACGCATCACCATTGGCAGCGATTGCGTGATTGGTGCCAACACATGGGTGCAGGATGATATGCGCCCAAAGACGAAGAAATATAAAAAGATTAAAAAGGATAGTTTAGACATTCAATACAACAATGGAACAGGAATTTGAACTCATTGCCAAAACATTTATGGGACTTGAAGCCGTTTTGGCACAAGAGCTCACGCAATTAGGAGCCAACAACATACAGATAGGGCGTCGCATGGTGGCGTTTACAGGCAATCAAGAGATGATGTATCGGGCGAACTTCCAACTCAGAACAGCCATCAGAATCTTGAAACCCATCGCGCATTTCAAAGCTCGCTCGGCTGAAGACATGTACGATGAAGTGAGGAAAATTGACTGGAGCCAATATATTGAACACGGAAAAACATTCAGTGTCGACTCGGTGGTCTACTCCGAAGAGTTTCGCAACTCTCGCTTTGTCACCTACAAAGTGAAAGATGCCATCGTCGACCAGTTTCGTGAAGCCACCGGAACCCGCCCTAATATCAGCGTGAGCAATCCCGACATCCGTCTGAATATTCATATTGCCGAAGACCAAGCCACACTGAGTTTAGACTCCAGTGGCGAGAGTTTGCATCGTCGTGGCTATCGGCAAGAAAGCGTTGAAGCCCCCCTTAACGAGGTGTTGGCGGCTGGAATGATTTTGATGAGCGGCTGGAAAGCTGACACCGATTTCATTGATCCCATGTGCGGCTCGGGCACATTGCTCATCGAGGCTGCACTCATCGCACGCAACATCAATCCCGGTGTGTTTCGCAAAGCCTTTGCATTCGAGAAATGGCCCGACTTCAATCAAGAACTCTTCGACACCATCTACAACGATGATTCGCAAGAACGCGACTTCGCCCACCACATCTATGGCTATGATGTCGACATGAAAGCCGTGAACACAGCGCGGCTCAATGTGAAAGCTGCAGGTCTCAGCCAAACGATAATAGTGGAACAACAAGACTTCAAAGACTTTAAAAAGCCCACCGAAAAGAGCATCATCATGACCAACCCTCCCTATGGCGAGCGCATCTCTACACCCGACCTTTTAGGCACCTACAAGATGATTGGCGAACGTCTGAAGCATGAGTTTGGCGGCAACGAAGCCTGGATTTTGAGCTATCGCGAAGAATGTTTCGAACAAATCGGATTGAAACCCAGCATCAAAATCCCACTCTACAACGGCAGCTTGGAATGTGAGTTCCGCAAATATGCCCTCTTCGATGGAAAGATGAAAGCCTTCAGGGCTGAAGGAGGTGTGGTGAAAAGCGAGCGCGAAAAGCGTGAGATGGCACAGAAACATCGCTTCAAAAAGAACCGAGAGTTTAAACAACACTTAGATAATGACGGCGAACAGGCCGACAACCAACACTCGCATTTCAAACATGCGAAACGGGATGTGCGCAGTGAAGACGCGCGAAAACCCTTCCGCTCGCATAAAGGTGAGGACCATGCTGATGTGCAAGAACAAAACAATCAAAAATATAAACTGTTAGGCCACCGCTACGAAAAGCGCGATCGCAAACGCACAAAGACGGAGCGAAAGCGTGGCGGAGCCAACGAAAGAAACAATCATTTTCAAGAAGACGAGTAAAATGAAAAAAGCTGTTACCTTTATTTTCACCCTGCTATCGATATTTACACCATTGCAAGCACAGGATTTAAAACCGCTCACCTTAGAAGATTTAAACTTCGGCGGGAAGAATTATTACCGCATGATTCCGCAAAATCGCTACACCACTTGGTGGGGCGATGTGCTGGTGCGCTTAGATGTTGAAGATTGCTTTGTGGTCGACAAAACTACAGGAAAAGAGACAAAACTCTTTTCTCTAAACGACCTCAATGCTTGGAGTGGCTCGGAACTCCGACATCTTTACAACCTACAATTCCCCGAACTAAGCAAGACATGGGTGTGGATAAATGATGGAAAGCATCGTCGTCTGTTTGATTGGAAAGCGAAAAAGACACTCTGGCAAAGTGATTTAGAAAAAGCAAAACATGCGCAAGCCGAAAGTTTTTCTGCTGTTTCACGGAACTTAGCCTATGTAAAAGACCATCAATTGCATGTGTTGGATGCCCAAGGAAACAACCGGCAACTGACAACAGATGGCAGCAAAAACATTGTTTATGGCCAGTCGGTGCATCGCAATGAGTTTGGTATCAACGGCGGACTCTTTTGGAATGGCGATGGAACAAAATTGGCTTTCTATCGCATGGATCAATCTATGGTGGCCGATTATCCACAAGTTGATATTCCCGAACTCGATTGGAAGCCCAAGGATGGAGAGAGCAGAATGGCCACATTAGACCCTGATCCCTACCCCATGGCAGGCGAAACATCGCATCAAGTGACCATAGGGGTATATGATGTGAAGACACAAAAGGTGGTTTATTTGCAAACAGCTAATCCTGTTGACCGCTATTTCACCAACCTTTCGTGGTCGCCTGATGGGAAAAATATCTATCTCTTTGAGCTCAATCGCGATCAGAACGATTGCCAACTCATTTGCTACGATGCTACAACAGGGCAGAAATTGCAAGAGGTATACCGCGAAACCGACAGCAAATATGTAGAACCACAACACCCTATTACTTTCCTACCTTGGGATAAAGATAAATTTATTCTGTGGAGTCAGAAAGATGGTTACACACACCTTTATTTATATAACACTGCAGGAAAGGAATTGAAACAAATCACCAAGGGGCAATGGGTGGTGCTCAATCTTTTGGGCTTTGATGCCAAACGCAAAGCCATCATCATTGAAAGCAACGAGCTAAGCCCCATACAAAAGAATATTTTCAGCGTTGCTATCAACACAGGAAAACGCACTATGATAGATGAAAACGGTGCTGGTTGGCATTCAGGAGCACTCTCTCCAAGTGGGACTTACTTGGTTGACAACTATCAAACGCCAACAACTCCACGCAAGATAGCAATTGTTAATACAGAAATTCGCCAACATACAACTTATTTTTCGGCTAATGATCCGTGGCAAGGCTACACTGTCCCCACCTATGAACTGGGTAAAATCAAGGCTGCCGATGGCGTAACCGACTTGTATTATCGCATGGTGAAGCCCTTAAACTTCGATCCCAATAAGAAATATCCCACCATCGTTTATGTTTATGGCGGTCCACATGCCCACAATGTGGATGCACGATGGCACTATGGAAGCCGTGGATGGGAGACCTATATGGCCGAAAAAGGCTACCTCTTATTCATCTTAGACAACCGTGGAAGCGAACATCGAGGAAAGGCATTCGAGCAAGTTACGTTCCGACAATTGGGCGAAGAAGAGATGAAAGACCAAATGCAAGGTGTGGCATTCCTAAAATCTCTGCCTTATGTTGATGCTAATCGCATGGGGATTCATGGCTGGAGCTTCGGTGGATTTATGACCATCAACCTCATGACCACCTATCCCGATGTATTTAAAGTGGGAGTAGCCGGCGGTCCAGTCATTGATTGGAAATGGTATGAAGTGATGTATGGCGAGCGCTATATGGACACACCACAGACCAATCCCGAAGGCTATGCTAAATGCAGTCTGTTGCCAAAGGCTAAGAACTTAAAAGGAAAGCTGCAAATTATCATCGGCTTGAACGACCCTGTCGTTGTTCCTCAACATGCGTTCTCGTTCTTAAAAGCTTGTATTCAAGACGGCACACAACCCGACTTTTTCGTCTATCCCGGTGAGCCCCATAACATGAGAGGCCACCAAAGTGTGCACCTCCACGAGCGAATCAGTCAATATTTCTTTGATTATTTAAAATAACCCTATCATGAAGTTGTTATTAATAGGAGCAGGAGGCCGCGAGCATGCCTTAGCTTGGAAAATGGCTCAAAGCCCACAATGTGATAAACTTTATATTGCACCAGGCAATGCTGGCACGAAGAATTGCGGAGAGAACGTACCCATTTCCGTCAACGACTTTGAAAAGTTGAAAGCCTTTTGCGTCGATAATCAGGTTGATATGGTTGTCGTTGGACCTGAGGATCCTTTAGTAAATGGCATCTATGATGACTTCAAAGCTGATGTACGCACAAAAAACATTCCCGTAATTGGACCATCAAAAGCTGGTGCAATGCTCGAAGGTAGCAAGGATTTTGCAAAAGCTTTCATGCAACGCCACAACATTCCCACCGCAAAATATAAAACCATCAGCAAAGACAATCTTGAAGAAGGCCTGCAATTCCTCTCCGAGTTGCAAGCTCCTTACGTGCTAAAGGCCGATGGTTTGTGCGCGGGGAAAGGCGTTTTAATCTTGCCCACATTAGAAGAAGCACAAAAGGAACTGCGCGAAATGCTCGAAGGCATGTTTGGTAATGCCAGCACCCACGTAGTGATTGAGGAGTTTTTGAGTGGTATAGAATGCAGTGTTTTCGTGCTCACTGATGGAAAAAACTATCAAATCCTGCCAGAAGCAAAAGACTACAAACGCATTGGCGAACACGACACAGGACTAAACACAGGAGGAATGGGTAGCATATCGCCAGTTCCCTTCGCCACAAAAGACTGGATGCAAAAGGTGGAAGAGCGCATCATTCGCCCAACGATTGCTGGTCTGAAGCAAGAGCACATCGACTATAAAGGATTTATATTCTTCGGGCTCATCAATGTAAAGGGCAATCCAATGGTCATAGAATATAACTGCCGCATGGGCGATCCTGAGACAGAAAGCGTGATGTTGCGCATCAAAAGTGACTTAGTAGATTTGTTTAATGGTGTGGCCGAAGGCAATTTAAATACACGAACACTCACCTTTGACGAGCGTGCAGCTGTTTGTGTGATGCTTGTAAGTGGAGGTTACCCAGGGCATTATCAAAAAGGATTTCCCATACACGGACTTAAAGACACTCGTGAAAGTGTCATCTTCCACAGCGGAACGGCCGAACAAAAAAACGAGATAGTAACCCATGGTGGGCGCGTGTTGGCCATTTCCTCCTATGGTAAAGATAAAGAAGAGGCACTTCAGAAAAGCTTTGCAACGGCACAGAAGATAACGTTTGAAGGCAAATATTTCAGAAGTGATATTGGAAAAGATTTGTAAATGGTAAAGAAAAGAAGACAAGAAAAGATCGTTAACAGCCGACTGCTATTCCCCATCATCTTGATTTATAGCACCCTTCTCATAGCGTTAATGTGGAATAGCCAGCCACAAATGTGGATGCAAGGGCTCAGCATTGCATCCACAACCCTTTTCATGCTCGCACTCAACAACCGCTATGCACTGCTACGCGTGTATAGCCGTATGGTTTCTATTGCCTATTTAGTGTTGTCGATGATGCTCTTGCAAGAACCATTCGGCTTAGCCGAGAGCATCATCCCGGTGTGTTTCGCGGCCTTTTTCTTTATTCTTTTCAATGCCTACCAAGACCGACAACAGGCTGGAACCATCTTCTATGCCTTTAGTTTTATCGGTGTTTCAAGCATCTTCTGTCCTCAAATTCTCTATTTTGTACCCCTATTTTGGTTCATTCTCATCGTCTTTATCCTGGCTTTTAGTTTCCGCACTTTCATCGCCTCAATCTTAGGTCTGCTGCTACCTTATTGGTTTCTTGCAGGCTACTATTGTTATAAAGGTACACCTGCCCAGATTATATCACACATCACAGCGATAGTACAAACTAAAGATTTCTTCCATTACACCATCATCAACGAGCACCAATGGGTGAATCTTGCTGTGGTTACGCTCTTGAGCATCGTGGGCACCATACATTTTTTGCGCAACAGTTATTTAGACAAAATCAAAACACGCATGCTCTATGAAGCCTTCATGATAATTCAATTGGGTTGCATCGGCTTCATTATCTTGTTGCCCGAATACGTAACATTGGGATTAAAACTTATGACGATTCCAACTGCAATTCTCATAGCTCACTTCCTAAGCTTAACTCACACGTGGTTTACCAACATTGCATTCCAAGCCATTGTAGTCTTGCTTCTCCTCCTCACAATTTATAATTTATGGATTCCATCATTACTTTTTTAATTGATTGGGGAGCATGGGGTATGCTCTTTTCAGCCTTCTTAGCAGGCAGTTTCTTACCTTTTAGCAGTGAAGCAGTCATGTTAGGACTGCTGGCTGCAGGTGTACATCCATGGCCGCTCATCCTCTATGGCACCGTGGGAAACGTGGCTGGAGGCCTCTTTAATTATGCCATAGGGCGACAAGGGCGATTGGACTGGATTGAAAAATACCTGCACGTGAAACCCGAGAAGTTGCAACGTGCACAACGATTCATGGGTGAACGGGGTGCACTGATGGGCTTTTTTGCTTTCCTTCCATTCATTGGAAGTGCCATCACCATTGCGTTAGGACTGATGCGTGCCAACCTTTTACTATCGACACTCAGTATCACTGCAGGAAAATTCCTGCGCTATGTGCTGTTGGCCATGTCAACAGTTTCGCTCACTGCCTGCACAAATCCCACAGCCAAGTCTACACAAACGCTGATGGTTTCGATTGAACCACTACGCTATTTCGCCGAAGAAATAGCTGGTAATCGTTTTCAGGTAACCACGATGATACCTCAAAACAGCAATCCCGAAACCTATGAACCCACCGCACAACAAATGATTGCGCTCAACGAGAGTCGGCTATTTTTCATGGTAGGTGAGATTGGATTCGAACGCACCTGGTCGAAACGATTGCAGCAAAACGCTCCTCAAACAACGTTTGTCAACACCTCCAATGGCATCAAACTGATAGCACATGGACACGGCATCAGCGATCCCCACACATGGATGAGTTGTCAAAACGCAAACATCATTGCGCGCAACATGCTACAAGCACTCATCCAGTGCTCGCCTAAAGACAGCAGCTATTTTGCAAAGAACTTTCAACAGTTGCAACAAACGATTACACAAACTCAACAAACCCTTGTGGCAATGCTGCAAGGCAAGCACTCTACCTTCCTCATCTACCATCCTTCACTCTCCTATTTTGCCCACGAATATGGTCTGCAACAGCTCACCATCGAAGAAGAAGGACGCGAGCCCAGCGCCCTGCAACTACAACAACTCATTAAGACAGCGCACTTGAAAAAGCCTCGCGTGCTCTTCATGCAAAAAGAGTTTGCCAATCGAAATATTCACGTTGTAGCTGAGAGCACCCACACTAAAATCGTTGAAATCAATCCACTGTCCTACCAATGGCCGCAAGAAATGCGCCACATCGCACAAGCCCTACAATGAGTCAGCCCATCATCCAAATCCAAAAACTCACGGCCGCCTATGCACAAAAGACCGTGCTCCGCAATGTATCGCTCACCATTTACGACGACGATTACTTAGGTATCATAGGCCCTAATGGCGGCGGAAAGACCACGCTCATGAAGCTTATCTTGGGCATGATGAAACCACAGAGCGGAACCATCACCTATTTCAAACAAGGGAAATGCGTCAAACAAATCCGCATGGGCTACCTACCGCAATACACCAATATCGACAAGCACTTTCCCATTGTTGTGAATGACGCAGTGCTTTCGGGCGTCAAAAAACCACTTTTCAAGAGCTATACCGCGCAACAACGGCAGCAAGCCTTGCAAACCCTGCAACAAATGGAACTTGCCGACTTGCAACAACGCCCCATAGGCCAGCTCAGTGGCGGCCAAATACAGCGCGTGTTACTCGCACGTGCCATTGTTGAAAAGCCCGATGTGCTGATTCTTGATGAGCCAAACACCTATATAGACAAGCGATTTCAAGAACAGATGTATCAGATGTTGGCCGACCTCAATCAGCAATGTGCCATCATAATGGTAAGTCACGACATTGCCGAAACAGTGCACTATGCCAAGCACATCGCTTGCGTGAACGAGACATTGTATTACCATCCCACAACCAACATCCCTCAAGATAAGCTCGAAGAGCACTTTCTGCATATTTGAAGTTCCAAACCTGTCAAGGCATAGATGCAAGCTGCTCTGAACATCTGCGCTCCCATCCACATCCAAATCCTTTTCGTTTTTTCATAGAAAACGCACTATCTGCAAACATTGAGCTGTAAAAAGAGCAACAAGCCTATTCCGCAATTACAAAAATGGGCGCTTTTACAAGCCAATATCTATTAGTTAACAACACAAACAAGCGCAAATTCTACGAAAATCTCTTATAGATAAAGGTACGCGAGCATGTTTTTTGACGAAAGATGGCCGAAATAATATTTTTATTACTATTTTTGTACCCAATTTGAACAGCATACAAAGAAAATAACTAAAAAAAGAATAAATTAAAATGGCAGCATTAGGAAAAATCAGAAGTAAAGGTGCCTTGCTGATGGGAATCATCGGCTTGGGCTTGTTTTCCTTCATTGCCGAAGAAGCATTCCGTTCGTGCGAGTCGTCTCGCAATAACGAACGCCAGCAAATCGGCGAAGTTTTAGGTGAGAAAATCAATGTAAACGATTTCCAGAAATTAGTTGATGAATATACCGACGTCATCAAAATGCAACAGGGAACAGATGCATTGAATGATCAACAGCTAAACCAAGTAAAAGATATGGTTTGGAACACCTATATCCAAACCAAGATTGTGGAGAACGAAGCAAAGAAATTGGGCTTACGCGTCACCGATGAAGAGTTACAAAATGTACTAAAACAAGGCACCAACCCCATGCTGATGCAGACACCATTTGTGAACCAACAGACAGGTCGTTTCGATGCCAACGCATTGCAGAAGTTCTTAGCTGAATACGACACGCAACGCAATGCCAATCCGCAGATGGCACAACAATATGAAACCATCTACAAATATTGGACATTCATTGAAAAGACATTGCGCCAGCAACTCTTGGCACAAAAATATCAGGCACTGTTAGCACATTGCATCTTGTCGAACCCTGTGGCAGCGAAGATGGCATTCAACGAAGAAAATCAGGAAAGCCAAATTCAATTGGCTGCCTTCCCTTATAGCACCATTCAAGACGATAAGGTGAAAATCAGTGACAGCGATTTGAAAGAAAAATACAATGAGCTAAAGCCGCGTTTCCGCCAATATGTGGAAAGCCGCGACATCAAATACATTGACATTCAGGTGACACCTTCACAGGCCGACCGCGCTGCTTTGCAAAAAGAATTTGCAGGCTATGCCCATGATTTGGCTACAGCAGAAGACCCAGCCAACGTTGTACGCAAGAGTGCTTCGTTAGTGAATTATCTGGGATTGCCACTCACCAAGGCAGCCTACCCCGCCGATATTGCGGCTAAGCTCGATTCTATGTCAGTTGGACAAACCACGGCTGTAACCGAGAACAAGATGGACAACACGCTTAACCTTGTGCGTTTGCTGGCGAAACAGCAATTGCCCGACTCCATTGAATACCGCCAAATTCAAGTGGGCGGTGCCAACGTCGACGCAGCACATAAAACAGCAGACTCCATTTACACCGCGCTTTCGGCTGGTGCTGACTTCGAAGTCATCGCAAAGAAATACGGACAAACAGGGCAAAAGACCTGGTTGACCAGTCAGCAATATCAAGCTGCACCGTCGATGGACAACGACACGCGCAATTATCTCATGGCACTCAACACCATGGGCGTAAATCAAATAAAGAACATTGCTATGCCACAAGGCAACATTATTGTGCAGGTGCTCACACGCAAAGGCATGACCGAGAAATATACCGCAGCCGTTATCAAGAAGCAGATTGAGTTCTCAAAGGCCACTTATAGTGCGGCTTTCAACAAGTTCTCTGCATTCGTGAGTGCCAATGCAAAGGCCGACGACCTGTTGAAGAATGCGGCAAAGAGCGGCTATCGGGTGCAAGAGGCACGCGACATCACCACATCGACCCACTATTTGGCTAACATCCATGGTACACGTGATGCCCTGAAATGGCTCTTCGAAGCCAAACAAGGAGATGCTTCACAAATGTTTGAATGCGGCGACAACGACCACTTGCTCATTGCAGTGCTCACGAAAATCAATCCTGTGGGCTATCGCGATTTAGACGACGCGCAAGTGAAAGACGTGGTGCGCGCCGAGGTGTTGAAGGACAAGAAGGCCGACATGCTCAAACAAAAGTTGCAAGGTGTGAACAGCATTGCTGCGGCTAAGGCAAAAGGTGGTCAGGTGATGGACATCAACCAAATCACTTTCGCTGCACCGGTCTTCGTTACAGCGTTAGGAGTGAGCGAGCCAGCCTTGAGCGGTGCCGTTTATGCTACGGCTAAAGGTAAATTCACAACACAACCTGTGCAAGGCAATGCCGCCGTTTACGTGTTCCAAGTAACCAATAAAGCTATGCGTCCTGGCAAGTTTAATGATAATGTTATGGAGCAGAAACTGCGTCAACAAGCATTGCAGAATGCAGGCAACTTTATGAATGAACTCTACCTTAATGCCAACGTGGTAGACAACCGTTATCTATTCTTCTAAAAATTACTCACATTTAAATTATAAGCAATATGGATGCAAATTTATTATTATCAACCTACGGAAAGTACTTCCCTCAGGAGCGCTTCGCCGATGTAAAAACCATTCTTGAGAACATGAGCGAGGACAAACAAGCAACCCTTGCCATGGCTGAATTTAAAGATCCCACTATAAGTCTCATCATCTCACTTTTAGGCGGTGGGTTAGGAATTGACCGTTTTTACATTGGTGATACTGGATTGGGTA
The DNA here is from genome assembly GCF_000599605.1 of Prevotella sp. HJM029. Classification (GTDB taxonomy): domain Bacteria; phylum Bacteroidota; class Bacteroidia; order Bacteroidales; family Bacteroidaceae; genus Prevotella. The sequence goes on from NZ_AZHT01000027.1 coordinate 51,294, forward strand.
TTGCCAAACTCCTCACCTGTGGTGGATTAGGCATTTGGAGCATCATCGATTGGTTCTTAATCATGAGCGCTGTTCGTGAAAAGAATTTCCAAAAGCTCCTTGCATTGGTTTAATATCAAACAAGAGCTGCGCATACTCTTCATGCTGTATTGCGCAGCTTTTTTATGGCTTATCGCACAAGCGATAGGCCATTTTCATGTGGTGGTGTGTCCGTTTCGGCTCATCACCTCGCTCCCTTGTCCGGCATGCGGCACCACACGCGGCATGCTTTTGCTCGTACAAGGACATGTGCTGGCAGCACTGAGAAGTAACCTCAACCTGCTCTTCATCGTTCCGGCGATGATGGTCTACACGTTTTCACTCCTTAGTGATGCCTGCTTCAACACCCGTTTTGTGCTGCGAAACTACCTGCGATTCCGATTGTTTTTCAGCCATAAAGCGGTCTTAGTTGTGTTTTTCATGTTTGAAACTTTCGTGTGGCTCACCCATTTCGTTTGGAATTGAAGGGCGAGCCGCACAAAAGCAGTGGGCATTAACGTTGCACAAGCGCTAATGCCTGCGCCATCTCTTGCTGCAATTTCTGGGCAGCCGCCGCAGCCGCTTCGGCAAAATCGTGACCGGTGCCGGCGTAAAGAATGCCGCGCGAGGAGTTGACCAACAGACCGCAATCTTTCGTCATGCCATATTTGCACACCTCTTGCAAACTTCCACCCTGCGCACCTACGCCGGGAACCAACAGAAAATGATGGGGAACAACACGGCGAATGTCTTCGAACAGTTTGCCTTGCGTGGCCCCCACAACATACATCAGATGCTCATCCGAGCTCCACGCCTGACTGGTTTCCAACACTTTCTCAAACAAACGCTGCCCCGTGGTGAGCGGCGCAAATTGAAAATCCTTGCTGCCCGGATTGCTGGTGAGCGCCAACACAATCACCCACTTTCCAGGATAACCCAAGAAAGGTTTCACACTATCTTCGCCCATATAGGGTGCCACGGTCAACGCATCTACGGCATAGGTTTCGAAAAATGTTTTGGCATAGCGCGTACTGGTGTTACCGATATCGCCGCGCTTGGCATCGGCAATAACGAAATGCTTTGGATAGTGCACCTTTAGATAGTCGATAGTGCGTTCAAAAGCTTGCAATCCCTTCAGTCCATAGCACTCATAAAAAGCCAAGTTGGGCTTATAGGCCACACAAAAAGGTGCCGTTGCATCGATAATTGCCTTGTTAAATTCGAAGATAGGGTCGTCAGATGCCTGCAAATGTGCGGGGATTTTTTCCACATCGGTATCCAAACCGACACAGAGAAACGACTTCTTTTGAAAAATCTGAGTAATAAGTTCTTGTCTATTCATACGCTTACGAGTTTTGTTCAAAGGTAATAAGAAAATGTGGACAAACGAAATTCTACTCACACAATCCAGCTACAATATACAAAAGTGTCTACAAACGATGGGCATAAAGGCTAAGTTTATATCAATTATGATAGTAGAACCATTAAAAAAAATAAAATTCTTTGCATGCTATTTTTCCTTTCTCTATCTTTGCCACATCAATTAGATTGTATTTAAAATAGCATTAGAACGTATGAAAAAGTTATTATTTGTGGCTATGATGATGCTTTTAGGCATCTCTGCCCATGCACAGAAATCAGTTATTGACACGCTAAAAGCGCGCCAAGAGGTACTGAAAATCACTACACAACTGAACGAAGCACAGCTCGACTATCAAAAGGAAAAAGCGAAGTATGCGGATCTCATCAAAGAAGTTGACCAGTTAAATGCGAAAGCCAACGCAGCTACAGCCGACTTCAACACTTCGAATGCTTCGAACACAGTGAAAGATGCCAGCGCAACAATGAAGAAGCTTAAAGATGTAAAGAAAGCCAATAAGAAATTGGCTAAAAGTCAAAAGTGCCTGCAAAAGTATGAAAAGAAAATCGCAAAACTTCAAAACAAGCTCGATAAACTTAATAAACGTATTCAGTTTATTAATCAATAAAGAGATTTACAACATTCATCAAAGCGCCGAATTCAACTTGTGAATTCGGCGCTTTTTATGTTGTGATACTCATCAATGGACGATATAACTTTAAAAAGCTTTACCAAAACTAAAATATGGGGCAAAGCAAAGTTTGTAATCTACTTCATGACCATGAGTAAGCGTGTGTCCTAAGGCTATTCCTATTCTAAGCTGAAAACCTTTTGTTGCCGTGAAACGATAGCCCGCATTGAAGGTAGCCATCGCATTAAACACATTGTTACGCACAGGAGTTAGCAGCACCTGTCCTGAAGGTAAAACCTCTCCTGCATAGGTATGTTCATTATGAATGCCTGGAACAACCCCGACGCCCAATTCCATCGTGTGTCGGTGTTTAAAAACCAAATAATTGATGTTCAGTGGCAACGAATACATCCGTGTAGAAGCTTCGCCAGCAAGAAAATAGCTGGTTTGATAATAACCGAAGCCCAAACCTGCAGAGTAGCCCCACTGAGAGCCTTGCTTGAAGCGAGCATCATAGTTTAAACTAATGACATTGGGTGGTCCAAAAAGTTGTGCATTGACACTGCGATAGTGTTGTCCATCTGTTTGTGCTGCTGCAGAAAACACTGTAAGAGCTACTAAGGAAAGGGTAGCTAAAATATTCTTTTTCATTGTGATGAATCAATAACCTTATAATATAGTTACACACTTCTATTCTCCTACATTCTGCTTTTGCTGTATACTGGTGACAGAGCCTTCCCGCGTTTTCACATAAACAGAAATAACACCTATAACCATTCCCAAAACACAACATACCGTTGTCGCTATGAGCATCGTCATATCGAACTCTCTTACAACAGCAACGAGCAATGCATTACTTGCTCCTAAAATCAATAATCCAACGACTAAAGCCAGTAGTGCCATCATAACTTTACGCCTTTTTACCACGGGAGTAGTAGCAACAGCTGCTATAATAAATAGCATATACTTAATAGTACACAGTATACTATTAAGTAAAACGACAACAGCTTCACCATCTCCAAAGAGATTACAAAGCAGCTTAATGAGTGCACTGCCCAAAAACTGAATGGCGCCCATCGCACAGAATGCAACAGGTAAAACCAAAAGCCAGCGTACTGGTTTGGAAAGAGCCGTGGCAAATAAGAAGTCATAACGCTCATTAATACTAAACTTGCTATCTTGTTTTTTAGGTGTTATATCCATTTTATGCTATTTTTATGATTTAATTTCTTATGATAATTCTGTTTCTTTCAATTTTTCTGCATTCTCAGCAACAGTGAGTGCATCTATCATTTCTTGAATATTTCCATTGAGAAAGCCTTGTAAATCGTGAGTTGTAAAACCTATACGATGGTCTGTTACACGACCTTGTGGAAAATTATACGTGCGAATCTTAGCTGAACGATCACCTGTCGAAACCAAACTTTTACGACGATTAGCAATATCATCTACATACTTCTGGTGCTCACGATCGTGAATAAACGTATAAAGCCGACTCAGTGCACGCTCTTTATTCTTAGGCTGGTCGCGTGTTTCGGTACATTCAATGAGTATCTCTTCCACCTCACCCGTATTGGGATTCCGCCAGGGATAGCGCAAACGCACACCCGATTCTACCTTATTAACGTTTTGTCCACCAGCACCACTCGAGCGGAAAGTATCCCATTTAATGTCACCTTCATTAATATTAACCTCAAACTTATCGGCCTCAGGTAGCACAGCTACTGTCGCTGCACTGGTCTGCATACGTCCATTCGATTCAGTAACAGGAACACGTTGTACACGATGTACACCACTTTCATATTTCATTGTGCCATAGACATCGACACCACTAATCGCAAAATCAATCTCTTTATAACCGCCCACAGCACCTTCAGAGACATCTGTCACACTGAGTGTCCATCCTTTTATATCGCAATAGCGCTTATACATATTGAACAAATCACCAGCAAAGAGTGCAGCTTCATCACCTCCTGTCCCCGCACGAATTTCCATTTGCACGTTTTTACCATCCTCAGGATCCTTCGGAACGAGCAACAATTTTATTTCTTCTTCTAATTGTGGCTGTAAAGCTTCATTGGCATTCAGCTCTTCACGAGCCATATCTTTGATATCATTATCATTCTCATTCGCCAAAATATCCTTGGCTTCACGAATGGCATTGAGGCAAGCTATATAGCGCTTGCGAGCATTCATGATGTCACCTAAATCCTTCCATTCCTTAGTAAGTTTTACATAACGGCGCTGGTCGGCAATCACATCGGGGTCGGTAATGAGCGTGCTCACTTCTTCGAAGCGACTCTCTAAGCCATCTAATTTTTGAAGTATGTTATTGTTATCGGGCATATCTTTTTACCTTTCATTTTCTATTATTAATCTTTCTCTTCTACTTGTACTCGAATATTCCATAAGGTGATTTTATTGTAACCGTTTTATTGCCAGCTTCCACACGCCCTATAATCTGTGCATCAACATTAAAGCTCTTGCTAATATTGATGAGTTCATCGGCTATCTCAGGTTCCACATAAAGTTCCATGCGATGCCCCATGTTAAACACCTGATACATTTCACGCCACGAAGTATTTGAACTTTCTTGAATAGCCTGGAATAGGGGTGGGACAATAAAGAGGTTATCTTTAATGACATGACAACCTTCTCCTATAAAATGGAGCACCTTAGTCTGTGCGCCCCCCGTACAATGCACCATACCATGTATGCTTTTTCGTTGTACATCTAACATGCGTTTGATAATAGGAGCATAGGTTCTTGTAGGCGAGAGTACCAACTGAGCAGCGTTAAGTGATGTACCTGGGACACTATCTGTGAGCGCATATTGTCCACTATAAACCAGCGATTCGGGCACATTGTGGTCGAAACTCTCTGGATATTTCTCAGCCAAATACTTAGCAAACATATCATGTCGTGCACTCGTAAGGCCATTACTTCCCATTCCACCATTGTAATGGTGCTCATAAGTCGCCTGTCCTGTGGAGCTCAACCCAATGATAACGTCACCAGGCTTGATGTTTCGATTGTCGATTACATCAGCACGACGCATGCGACATGTGACGGTTGAGTCGACAATGATAGTGCGTACCAAGTCGCCCACATCAGCCGTTTCGCCACCAGTAAGCGTGATACCGATGCCCATAGCACGTAGCTCAGCCAAGAGTTCCTCAGTACCATTGATAATTGCAGAAATTACTTCGCCTGGAACGAGCAACTTGTTACGCCCAATAGTGCTCGAAACCAAGATATTGTCTACTGCACCTACGCAAAGCAAATCGTCAGTATTCATCACAATAGCATCTTGCGCAATCCCTTTCCAGACGCTCAAGTCACCCGTCTCTTTCCAATACAAATAAGCCAATGACGACTTTGTGCCTGCCCCATCGGCGTGCATAATGTTGCAATAAGCAGGGTCGTTACCCAAAATATCGGGCAGAATCTTACAAAAAGCTTGTGGAAAAATTCCTTTATCGATGTGCTTAATGGCATTGTGCACATCTTCTTTCGCAGCACTAACACCGCGTTGCATATAACGATTGTCCATTGATAATGTTGTTTAAATGGATGAAGTTATTACTGATGCCAAAAGTTCCAGCTCTCAAAAGCTTGCAAAAGCAGCATTTCTAAACCATTCTTCACCAAGGCACCACGCTCAATGCCTTTTTGCATGAAGCGCGTTTCATCAGGATTATAAATTAAATCGTAAAGTAAATGATGACTATCCATTGCGTCATAAGGAAGTGGGGGGCACTCATCTGCTTTAGGATACATGCCACAGGGAGTACAATTAACTACAACATGATAGTCACGAATGAGTTCGGGCGTCACTTCTTCATACGTAATAACACCCTCCTTTGGCGTCCGACTTACAAACATAGTTTCTAAGCCCAATGACCTTAAACCATAATGAATGGCCTTGGCCGATCCACCAGTACCTAAGATAAGTGCCTTTTTGTGGAAGCGCTCGAGCATGGGTTCTATACTCTTTGTGAAACCGATTACATCACTATTGAAACCTTTCAACTGCGTCTTACCACCTTTATGCTCCACACGGATAACATTTACAGCACCAATGGCACGTGCTTCAGGGGTTATATCATCCAAGAAACCGATGACTGCCTCCTTATAAGGCAATGTGACATTGAGTCCTTTCAGGGTAGGATTCTGTGCTAAAATCTCGGGTAACGAAGCAATATTCTCTATTTGGAAATTACAATATTGTGCATCAATACCTTCGTTAGCAAACTTCTCATTAAAGAAACTTATAGAGAACGAGTGCCCCAAGGGGTAGCCTATTAGTCCAAATGTTTCCATTACTATGAGCAAAAAATTATTTTGTTGCTAAATAAAGTGTGCAAATGCCAGCTGTTAAGCGCTTGAAAGATGCAGATTGGAAACCTGCATTTTTAAGAATCTCAACCATTTTTTCTGCCTGTGGGAAAGCCTCTATGGTGCGTGTGAGATAGCTATATGCACTGGAATCCTTCGAAATCAGTTTGCCATAAAGCGGCAAAAAGGTATGCGAATAAATCGTAAAAAGCTGCTTCATAGGAAAGGATATGGGTTGTGTCAATTCTATAATACATAAATGCCCTCCTACTTTAAGCACACGACACATCTCGCTCAATCCTTTATCTAAGTCCTGAAAGTTGCGAATACCGAATGCAGCAGTAACAGCATCGAAATGATTATCGGGGAAAGTAAGCCTTGTACAATCCTCCTTTTTAAACTGGATGATACTTTCAAGCCCTTCGTTTGCCACTTTCTGTGCCCCTATTTTCATCATCCCCTCGCTGATATCTACAGCCCATAACTGTTGCGGATGAAGCATCTTTACGGACAAAATAGCAAAATCACCCGTACCCGTCGCAATGTCTAACATACATTTAGGGGCGAAAGGTTGGAGCTCTTGAATAGCCTTTTTCCGCCAGCCTCGGTCTATATCCCATGACAAACGATGATTTAGGGTGTCGTAGGTGGGAGCGATGTTATCAAACATCTCTTCCACCAACTTTCCTTTTTCTGTATCCTTCCCGTAGGGTTTTATTTCTTCTTGCTTATACATTCGCGGGATATTTCTCATATGAGCGAAATCAACGTGACTGCAAATAAGCGGTCACATGCTGTTCTATGCGCGCAGCAATATCGCCTTCTTCTGCCGTCTTATCAAATTTTTCACCCGTGATATGTTCGTAAAGCTCTATATAACGTTCACTCACACTATTAGCATATTCATCGGTAATCTCGGGCATCTTTTGTCCAGGCTCATTCATAAAGTTATGCTCTATGAGCCACTGACGCACAAACTCTTTTGAAAGTTGCCGTTGTGGCTGCCCCGCTTTAAACTTTTCTTCATAACCTTCTGCATAGAAATAGCGACTGGAGTCGGGTGTATGAATCTCGTCAATAAGATAGATTTTCCCATCACGTTTACCAAACTCATATTTTGTATCAACCAAAATCAATCCCTGCTTAGCTGCAATCTCTTGCCCGCGTTTGAATAGACGTCGGGTATAATCTTCTATCACTTCGTAATCTTCCTTGCTTACAAGTCCCTGACGAATAATCTCTTCTTTCGAAATATTGAGATCATGCCCCTCATCAGCCTTAGTCGTTGGTGTTACGATAGGCTCTGGGAAACGCTCATTTTCGCGCATTCCATCGGGCAATTTTACACCACACAATTCACGACATCCTTCTTGGTAGGCACGCCAAGCACTACCTGTTAGGATAGAACGGATTATCATCTCCACACGGAAGCCCTCGCACTTTAAGCCCACTGTGACCATAGGGTCAGGCGTAGCAAGCTTCCAATTAGGGCAAATGTCAGCTGTAGCATCCAAGAACTTCGCTGCAATTTGATTAAGCACTTGTCCTTTAAAAGGAATACCTTTGGGTAACACAACATCGAATGCTGATATTCTGTCGGTTGCCACCATCACTATAAGATCGTCGTTAATGTTGTAGACATCACGCACTTTCCCATGATACACACTCTTTTGTCCATTGAAATGGAAATCTGTTGTTGTTAATGCTCTCATCTTGATGATCAATTTATATCGTTGTCTAAATGCTCTATGAACGTTGTATAATGTTCGTCATCACTGTCAGAATTTTCCTTCTGCTTATTATTAGCGTCGCCTCTCCCTGTTGCATTATGTTGTTTATCGAATGCTGCATAAGCATCAACGATGCGTGTAACAAGCTTATGACGTACAATATCCTTTTTATCTAAATTCACCACCCCTATTCCCTCTATATCATGCAAGATATGGAGAGCTTCTCTCAGACCACTTCGCTGTTCACGTGGCAAATCAATTTGTGTCATATCTCCTGTAATAATCATCTTCGTGTTCCATCCCATACGTGTAAGAAACATCCGAATTTGTTGTGGAGTAGTATTCTGTGCTTCATCTAAAATTACCACAGCATCACTCAAAGTACGCCCTCTCATAAAAGCTAATGGCGCAATTTGAATGATATGCTTCTCCATCATATCTTGCAATTTCACAGCAGGTATCATATCTTCCAACGCATCGTAGAGAGGTTGTAGATAGGGGTCTATCTTATCTTTCATATCGCCTGGTAAAAAGCCCAACTTCTCTCCCGCTTCTACAGCAGGACGACTTAAGATAATACGCTTTACGACCTTATCTTTAAGTGCACGCACAGCCAAAGCTATACTCAGATAAGTCTTTCCCGTTCCAGCAGGACCTACAGCAAACACCATATCACAATGCTCATAAGCCTCAACCAATTTCTGTTGATTTTCTGACTTGCTCTTAATAGGACGCCCAGAGATACTATAAACCAAAACGCCCTTCACGGCGTCATTTTTTGTTTTGCGTCCCTTAACAATATCCAAGATATCTTCATCGGTAAGCGCATTATATTTGAGTACATGACGTTGCATACTTTCCACACACTCTTCAAATTTAGCCATCTCATCCTCGTCCCCCAAGACACGGATAACATTATCGCGTGCAACAATACGCAGTTTGGGGAACAACGACTTCATCATTTGCAGATGACTATTATTAACGCCATAGAAAATAACAGGGTCAATATCCTCTAAAATAATATGCTTCTCGATCAAAGTGTTGCTACTAAAATTTAGCTGCAAATTTATGTTATTTTTTTGAGAGTACCAAATATTTAATCTACCTTTGTCTACTGAAAAAAGAACCTTTTTAGGCATGAAGATTTCAAAAAACAAATTTCTGTTGGGAGCAGGATTTGTCATTATATCATTGGGAGTTATACGTTGCGTTTCTCCACATGTTGTTAAACAACAAAATACAGAACCGACGCATGCAAAAACTATTGAGATAGAAGATGGTTCTAATCAGCAATCTCCCGATAAACAATGCACTGACGCCCAAAATACTCAAAACCAATTAGCCTATTCTAACTTCTTTCGTGCAGATGGCAGCTTAGTAAAGAATCGCATTTATAGTGTACCCAATTTTGGAAAGGCGTTCCCTGACCAGAATGATGTACAACTCATTTCTGCAAAGAAATATGGTGTCAGTCCTGTACAAAACCGTAAAGAAGCAGAACATCGCAAAGGTGAACTCACCTATATTGGGAGTAATCCTTATTACTATGTCGACAATTTGAAATCAAGTATTCCCTATTTAGTACCACGTGCAGCCATCTTACTACAAGACATTGGGCGTAATTTTTTCGATTCATTACAAATAAAAGGAATCCCATTGCACAAAATTATTGTTACGAGTGTGATGCGCTCAAAAGAGGATGTTCAAAAGCTACGCAATCACAATCGCAACGCAACACAAAATAGTTGTCACCTCTATGGCACAACCATTGATGTGTGTTATAATCGCTACAAAACAGTAGAAACAGCAAAAACAACACGTCGAAAAGTACGTAATGACACCTTAAAATGGGTTCTCAGTGAAGTTCTCAATGACTTACGACAACAAAATCGTTGTCACATAAAATACGAAGTACATCAAGGGTGCTTTCACCTCACCGTAAGATAAACACCCTCGCATAAAATTCCACCCCCATCATTCCCCTCCTTCTTGGCAAAAATAGAAGTAGTTTTAATAAATAAAAGAATGCTAAATAGCCATCCATGAACTATTTAGCATTTTAAAATGTGCGCCTGATAGGACTCGAACCTACACGGCATAACCACTAGATCCTAAGTCTAGCGCGTCTACCAATTTCGCCACAAGCGCCTTTATGGATTGCAAAGGTACAATTTAATTTTTAACCAAACAAAATATCTTGTTCCTATTTTTCTTGCTCTATACAATGAAAAATCAGAAAGAATCTGTGTTCGCCATATATACAATTCAAGATAGATGTGCAATTTCTTATTATCAACTATTAAGATTTTACACCTTTATCTTGAATGGCTAAATTGAAAAATATACTTTCTTCTTTTATTTTTCTCGGATTGCAGTTGGTGGTTCTCCCAATTGAGCCTGCACATATCGGCTAAAATGGGCAGGAGATGAGAAGTTAAACATTTCACTAACTTCAACCACGGACAATCGTTCACTACGAAGCTGTTGATGGATAGCCAATTTTACAAAATGATTTATCCAGTAATTGGCCGTCCTCCCAGTCACCATTCGGCAAACGGCTGACAGATGTTTGCTTGTAACAAACAATTTATCGGCATAATAAGACACTTCACGATGCTGCTTATATTCACCACTTTTCAACATTTCCATAAATGCTGTTACGAGATGAGATGAGCGCACTGATACATGAGATGAGCCATAAATGCGATTTTGGACATCGAAAATATCCAAGAGAAAAAGAAGACAACAAGCACTAAGCACATCCTTTTGGAAATGGTGTTCATGGTCATTCCCCCGCTCTATAATTACATGGATATCGTCCGTTACACGCTCAAACTCCTTGGGATTGAGCTGTAATGCTGGATTGGCTGTAAGCAAGAGCTCACTTCGGACATCGAAATTAACATCGGGCGTAGACTTTTCTACAAATGGGAAATGAATATAAAGCACCAATACCTCAAATGCTGCATCAGCTTTTATATGCTGCATGAGTTGTTGTTCTCGAATGACTAAGAGGTCATTTGCTTTAATTTCAAACGGCACTGTGTTGTAAATAAATGTACAACACCCCGCTTTACACAATGCATAGACAGCATAGTCTTTCAACTCATCATTCCCGATCCTACTAAAATTAGAATCAGCGACAACTGTGTGATTACTCATAGTGAAAAAACTTATAACCTTTTTGAAAGGCGAATTAATGTATATCGCAAAGTTACAAAAAGTATTTTCACTACCTGTAATGATTTTTGAATTTCTCCTTTTTTTATTCAAAAAGAGTTCTTGCGTATTCTATAAGTGTGTCTCTTCCACTCAAAAAATCACTTAATTGCAAGCCTATTTGTGTATCGGGCATAATCCCAAACTCGGTTGTTCGTTTATCTTTATCAAACACAGGACAAGCCGAAAAGCGAATACTCCAACCATTCGGAAGCTCACTGCTGAAAGGGAGTCCAGAACCACCACCAGTTTTGTCACCAATTACATGCACTTTAGGACAGCATTTCATACATTTTACGAACTCATTTGCGGCACTATACACGCCACGATTGGTAAGAATAACGACCGGCTTTTGCCAACGTATGCCCCGACTGGGCTTTAACCATTGTTCCTGGAGTGCAGAAAAGTCATCATGTCGGCGGCCCGTTTTATGCTGCATATAGCCCACAAGCAGCGGCTCATTGGTGAAACGTGCTGCCAACTGCTCTGCACTTGAGATGAGCCCACCTGGATTACTCCGCACGTCAATAATCAATCCGCGTGCAGGGAGAAAATAGGAAAAAATCTGATCTAAGTTGCCTTCGCCCAACGCTTGATTGAATGTTGCACAGCGAAGATAGCCCACATTATCGTCTAACAGACAATAACGCAGGCCACTGGCTATGCGGAAATTACGACCTAAATATCGTGTTATAAGCGTATCATACATATTGACTGGATAGTTTTCATGCCACGACCAATTGCGTGCAACATCAAAACTCGAATACAAATTAACATGTCCGTCACGCAACTCAGCAAGCATATTGCCCAATACTTCAAAAAGCTGCGCTTCAGTCATTTGTGCATTGATCTGTCGTTGGTAGCGCGCATGCACTTCGTTCCAATCCAATCCATATTCTTGTTGCTTGATAGTTAAAAAGCAATAGTGCTCGTCAATGATATGCCATAGGGCTTCGAAATTGCCTTGTGGATTATCGGCATACGTATCTTCCTTCACGCAACTATCCAGCAATACGGCACATAGTAATGCGAGCAAACCTAAAGAGAAAAAATGTTTTGCGTTCATCGGTTGACTTTAGTTAGCTTGAATGTTTTTACAATGCCCACCAAAAGTGTATGCGTGTAACTATGCCGCTTCAGCTCATTGACATGTGATTGCAAATATTCCCCTTGATAGCCTATGCAGCAAGTAGTGTGGAGCAGTGGAAAATCAAGGGTCAGCCGATGCGTCAAAGAAGGTGCATTGCCAGGATAAGTAGGCACGATGTTGTGGTCGTAGTTCCCTTTCGAGAAGATTTCATAATAGGCTTGTCCATAGTTTGGCGAGAACATTACACCTGCAATAGGCACTGCCAAAGCATAACGAAGACAACACCTTTGCTGACTATTTTTATGAAATGGATTAGGGAAGAGATATTCAGCTGCAGCCATAGGGAGCACACTCAATGAAGAATAGGCTTGTGCAGGATTGTTGCTATTACGAGTATTGTAGAGAAAGCCCAAAGCCAACTCCATATTGACACCCGCTTCTAAGCGCAATTCTTGCTGTCCCCATTGCCACGACTGGCAAGCATAATGCCAACCATATTGAAAGCGATAGTTCCCCGTCAACTCTTTTCCGCTACTCGAACGCGTGTCGACATAGGCAATATTGCCTTGATGGACAATCTCCTGCGACATGCGCTTACCCTCGCGTTGGCGCAACGTGTGACTGATATAGCGAATGTCTGTCCCGTGATATTCCTCAGGACTCAAATAAGTGTCTAAGATATTGGTGGTACCAACTCCCACCATACGACTATTGGTTGTGATGCGTTGCGGAATGGACTGGCCATCAGTTTGGGCATGCAACGCAATGCTATTGACGCTCAAAATACCACAAACAGCAAATACTTTGAGGCACTTAGGTTTTATCGTTTGTTTCATCGGGGAAAAGGTTTAGCTGTCCTGTCATCTCATCCATCACCTGCTGTTGGCTTTTACCAGCATCGGGATCTAAATTTTCATCAGATTCTATTTCTTCGTCATCAGTTTCATCATCTGTTGGCTTTTCTGGGAAACGAAGCGGCTCCAACTCTTGCACGTTAGCCACTTCCCATGTTGAAAGACGCTTACCTTTGGCTTTAAAACTCTTCTGTCCGATGAAACTTTCGGCATCAATCTCTTCCTTCGGGCGCACAGCATCGGCTCCACCATAGGTCACTTCCAAGCGCGGATAAACTGTGTCAGTGAGTAATAGTAGCTGACTTTCGGCATTTTCGCCCACAAAATTCTGTTCCTTTTTCGTGGCATCCATCGTGAAGCGTTTCACATAGGTGTAGCCTTGATTATCGGCATCGCGCAACACTGCCGTCCACACCTTCTCGCTATCCCATTTCTCCAAACGCATGATGTTGTCGGGATAGTGGTTGTTGGCATCGAATGTCGTGAGATAGAAATCGGCATTGTCTAAAATCACCAAGATGCGATCGTCATCATAGAACTCACCCAAGAAACGTCCATGCTCTTCGTAGTTGATGCGTTTCACATCGGCATCATACCACACCTTGCGCCCGCCCAACGTTGAATGGCCGTGACTCTTCAGGCCGATGCGGTGAATGCTCTGCTTGGTGAGCAGATTACCTTTGGCCGCACGCCCCTTGATGAGGATATCTTTAAAGTCGCGTTCCAAGAAAATGTTCTGCCGCTTTTTCTTGGGATCGACATCCAACGTAATCTTAATGCGCTCGGCTTCGCCATTGGGATTAGCCGTGAAATAAACTACCTTCGAACCGGGAGTACCCAGCGTCAAGTCGTATTCGCGGTCACGCGTCATAGCCGTCACGTTGAAACGCTTCATATAGTAAAAGCCTTGTTTGCCATCGCGATAAACCACATTGTAGATGGTGCGTTTGTCGTTTTTCTTGAACACCTGCAACCAAATGATGCCTTTGCCCACAAAAATCTTGTCGGCCACCTTCAACACCTTATATTTTCCATCGCGATAGAAGATAATCACATCGTCAATATCCGAACAGTTGCACACAAACTCGTCCTTCTTCAACCCCGTTCCGATGAAACCTTCCTGACGATTGATGTAGAGTTTTTGATTGGCCTCCACCACTTTGGCACTGTCGATGGTGTCGAAACTCCGGATTTCGGTACGACGCGGATGCGCTTTGCCGTATTTCTCTAAGATGAAGTTAAACCATTTAATGGTGACGTCGGTCATGTGGTTGAGGTCGTTTTCAATCTCGGCCACCTCAGCTTTGATGCGCGCAATGAGCTCGTCGGCCTTGTCCTTGTTGAACTTCAAGATGCGTTGCATTTTGATTTCCATGAGCCGCAGAATATCATCGCGCGTCACGTCGCGAATGAATTCGGGCTTAAACGGCGTGAGTTTTTCGTCGACAAAAGCAATGGCCTCATCCATCGTGTCGGCCGTTTCGAATTTCTTTTCTTTATAGATGCGCTGCTCAATAAAGATGCGTTCCAAGCTGGCGAAAAAGAGTTGCTCGAGCAGTTCGCCACGCCGAATTTGCAGCTCCTTGCGCAACAGGCCCATGGTGCTGTCCACACTGTGGCGCAACACATCGCTCACCGTGAGGAAACAAGGTTTGTTGTCTTCAATCACACAGCAGTTGGGCGAAATATTAATCTCGCAATCGCTGAAAGCATAGAGCGCATCAATGGTCTTGTCGGGTGAAACGCCCGGTGCCAAATGCACCTGAATTTCCACCTCAGCCGCCGTGTTGTCGTCCACACGTTTGGCCTTAATCTTCCCCTTGTCAACGGCTTTCAGAATGCTATCGATAAGCGTCGTGGTGGTTTTGCTGAACGGAATTTCGCGAATGACGAGCGTCTTGCTGTCCAACTTCTCAATCTTTGCCCTCACCTTCAGCACACCGCCGCGCTGCCCATCGTTATATTTGCTCACGTCGATGGCACCTCCTGTGGGGAAATCGGGATAGAGTGCAAACGTCTCGCCACGCAGATAGTGAATGGCGGCCTCGCAAATCTCCGTCAGATTGTGGGGCAGCAGCTTGCTGCTCAAGCCCACAGCAATGCCTTCTGCGCCCTGTGCCAACAGCAAAGGAAACTTCACAGGCAGCGTGATAGGCTCCTTATTGCGCCCATCATAGCTCAGTTGCCAATCGGTGGTTTTGGCATTAAACACCACGTCTAACGCGAATTTCGACAACCGCGCCTCAATATAACGCGGCGCCGCAGCACGATCGCCCGTCAAGATATTGCCCCAGTTGCCTTGACAATCGATGAGCAAATCCTTCTGTCCCATCTGCACCAGCGCATCGCCTATCGACGCATCGCCGTGAGGATGGAACTGCATTGTGTGCCCCACAATGTTGGCCACCTTATTATATCGGCCATCATCCATGCGCTTCATCGAGTGCAAAATGCGGCGCTGCACAGGCTTCAATCCATCCTCAATGTGCGGAACGGCACGCTCCAAAATCACATAGCTGGCATAGTCTAAGAACCAGTTCTTATACATACCACTCAAATGGTGCACGGCCGAAGCATCAAACTTGTCGGCTGGCGTATAGTCAGAATGGGTGTCGGGGGTGAGTGTTTCGTCCTCGAGGTTGAGGTCCTTGTCTTTTATCTCGTCGTCCATGTGGAAATGATTTTTTGGAATGCTATTTTTGCGATAGCCACAAAATTAGCAAAAAATGGTTATTCGGCCAAACAAAACCTTGTTTTTCGCCCACAAAAGCTGACGTAAAGCCCGATGAAAACACAGCTTCTACCCCCCACACACATCGGGGGCGAAAATGCATCGCGCACTCCCGCCCCCATTCTTTAAAACAAGTTGTGTATGCAAACTGGCATCGAGATGATGCCCATCTGTTTTAAAGCAAGCTATTTCTTTGGCGTCACCGTGGCCGACCCTTGCGTGCCGCCCGAATGCTCGCCGCCGGCACCAGCCTGCGCACCGCCGCTCTTGTGCTTACTCTTGTGCTTGCTGTTCTGCACCTGCTTGGCCTTCGCCACCTCGTCGGCCGTAGCCTCGACCAATTTTTTACGTTTCAGACGCACCCAAATTGTTTTCTCGCTATCAGCAACCGCCAGTTCATAGAGCCGCTGTTCCTTCGAGCCCACGGTGTTGCCCGTAAACGACAGACTGCCCTGCGACAACTTGTGTTCCACCTCAAACAGCGCATAGTGCTCGGCAAGCATCTTGCCCCAGTCGCCCTTTTTGCGCACGGTGGCTGCCTCATTCGTCGCCTTGCGCTTGGCCAGCAAGAACTGTTTGCCGTCGACAAGCGCGTTGTAGGCTTTGATGAGCGCCGTCACCTCGGCCGATGGGAAGAGGTCGTCTAACGAATCCATGCGCCGCAGCACCGCATTGAGCGCCGCATCTGTAATCTGGCGCAGCTGCTTCACATCCACCGAGCCCGAAGCCTCGCCCTTAGCCAGCCGCTGTTGCGTGCGAGCGCGAAACGCCTTGTTGCCCTCGTCCAACCGCTTGATGGCCTCGGTCAGCCCCAGCGTCGTCACCCACGCCTTGGCCTCGGCTCCGTTTAAATCGTCGATGAGATTGTCGATCATGGCCGACTCCTTGTCATAATTGGCCTCGGCCAAGTTGGGATAGCGGTCAACAATGCTCTGCACCGCGCGCGCCGTCTTCACCAAATCCTTGCTTTTTTCATACTTCCGCGCATCCAACATGGTTTGGAACATGCGAAACGCCCGATCGCGCTCCTCGTCGAGCTCCACCAAATCCGCCGTTCCGTCCAACGCCCGCGGCTGATTGAGCGCCTCATTCTCGGCCTTGTAAGCCGCCTCCAACGGCGCAATGAGCGGATTCATTTTTTCCAAATTGGCCGTCTTTGCCATGTTCAACACGTGGTTTGTAAACTCAAGGTGCTCCATGTTTTGGAGGTACCGTTTTCCAAATTGCTTAATTACCATAACTTTTACCTTTTAATTATTAGATTTCTTCAGTTGGAAAGTGTTTTCCGCCCTCAGATTTATCGCTTACGAAAATACACATTATCTGTAAATAAAACAAACTTAACGCCGAAAAAATTATGTCAGTACAGGATGTAGTTGGGGGATTTTTCAAAAAAAACGCCTATATACAGGATGTAGTTGGGGTGGTTTTCAAAAAAGACGCCCAGATACAGGGTGTAGTTGAGGTGGTTTTCAAAAAAGACGCCCAGATACAGGGTGTAGTTGGGGTGGTTTTCAAAAAAGACGCCCAGATACAGGGTGTAGTTGGGGTGGTTTTCAAAAAAGACGCCCAAATACAGGGTGTAGTTGGGGTGGTTTTCAAAAAAGACACCCAGATACAGGGTGTAGTTGGGGTGGTTTTCAAAAAAGACGCCCAGATACAGGGTGTAGTTGGGGTGGTTTTCAAAAAAGACGCCCAAATACAGGGTGTAGTTGGGATGGTTTTCAAAAAAGCACAACGAAAGCGGCGCGCTGTGCTTTCTCCCCAAGAAGCTTTCTCGCAAAGAAGCAACAGCGCGCCGCCCATCCGCATACCATCTATGATGCGAGAGGCAAACCGCGGTTAATATTTAACGCAGGCGCGGACTTTATAATCTTTTTCCTTCTCCATATAGCCATAATTTAACTCACCTAAAAACTGTACATATCCGCCATATGGATAATTAGAAGTACTAAGATAAGGAGCACTACATTCTGAACTTCCCCAATAACCTGCAGTAAGGCTAGGTGCTTCTACCATGGTTCCCCCACCTACTTGTGTGAAAACGGATGTTATTAATTTATCATTATATGCATAGCCTTGACCAGGAAATATCAAATGATTTACATTACCTTTTCCCAAGACACTATACACATAGCACAATTCTCCCACAGCAGGGAGATACCATTTTTTGTTTTCCATGCCGTTCGTCAACGTCACTTTGGCAGCCAATTCATCGCCATAATGCCCAGCGGCATAGAAGGCGGGGAAATCGGTCTTGTTATCACCTTTGCGCGTAGGCACGTCAAAACCAAATCCACAATCCTCCCAAGTGTAATGGTAGCCATCATAGTCTGAACTCATTAAAACATAGTCGCTCGGCTGCATTCCGAGATTAATAGCACTATTCGCCATAACTTGCACAGTTGCTTCCTTATACCATTTAAACTTTGCGCCTTTGCCGGCATCTTCCAAGGCGATGGCGAGGTGTTTGCTGCGGCTGAGCACCACGCCGATAGGCGTTTTGGTGCCGCCGGCCGCCGTGGTCTCACTGGTTTTGCCCACGGTGCCGTCGCTCATGAGATAGTAGGCGGGCATCATGAATTTGATGGTGAGCAGATAGGATGTGCCAGGCTCCACCGAGGCTGCCATCTTTTGCTTGATGTCCCAATAAGAATAGGTGGTGGCGCGGTCGTAAATGCTCAAGTTGCCCACTTGCAAGTGTTGGTTCACCTGTGCGCCCGGCAAATAATAAACATAGTCGGTGCAGGTAGAGCTATAGGTAACCCCATCTTGTGTTGCTGTGGGGAAAGTGAGCGTCTTCGGATAGCCATCTGTCGACGTGGCCACCGTAGCCCAGGTGTTGTTGGCCATGTCATATTCAACCTTTGTGGGTGCTTGTCCTGGTGCATCAACAGAAAGTTTTCCCACATCGCTGCCGCTGAGGGTGAAATTCATGTAGCCTAAGAGGCGCACTTTGAGGCGCACCGCCGTGGGGTGCATTTCAAACGTCACTTGCTGGTGCTGGGGTGTGGCTGTCACGGTGTAGGTGGTGCGTGCGATGAGCCCTTGCTCCATATCGTCCTTCTTCACCGTGATTTTGTCGCCCGCGCGCGTCACTTTGTCGTTGATGAGCACAAAGTCGTAGGTGCCGGGCTGCAATTCCATGGCGTTGTTGTCGGCATAGGCAAAGGTGCCACCCGAGATGTGGCCTTTCACTTCGCCTTTAAACACGCCGCCCTGATAGGCCAGCATGGTGTAGGTGCCGTTGTCTAAAGCGCGCGTTTTGGCTGCTGGTGCCTGCTGCGTGGTGTCGCGTTGCATCGTTGCCACAGCCACAATGCCATTGTCGAGCACGGTAGCCTTTTGTGTCACCATATTGTTGGCCGCTGTTGCACGCGTTCCCACTTCCTGCGTGGCATTGTAGCCTGCAAAATTCACATGAAATGTCACGGCCTTGGCCAGCGCCACTTTCCCATCTCGGGTCTGCACACCATCGCCGGTCTCGTCGCTGCTGCATGCCCACATCAACACACTGAGCATGCTCACCAAAGCATATTGAATATATTTTTTCATCGTTTGTTTTTCCTTTCTACCTTTGTTTTTTTCCAGTTTAAGACTCGTTCAATCTTCATCGTCCCACATATCTTGCTGCTTCTTCGCTGGAGCAAAGTTTTCACTGTCGAAACCTTGCTCGCCCACGACAACGGTTGAGCCAATGTTTTCATCCTGCCGCCAATGTTCGTTGGTAGAGTTGCTTGCATCGGGTGTAACACTTACCGCTGCCAATAAAGACTCTTGGGGCAGCGCATAGACGATAATCTTCGGGGCTATGTATAGCCGTTTCCTTTTTTCCATCATCTTATTATTTTATTAATCCTTGTATGTTGTTGTTTTAAAGAGTTCATTTATCCACACGAAAAAGGTGTGCACGAAGCTCTGAAAAAACTTCATGCACACCCTTTGGTTATCAGTGTTTCTGTTGTATATTACGCGCGCGTTGCGTGTACCTTTATATTGGTCTCGCCCTGTGTGTGTGTGTGTGTGTTTACACAATTATTTGAATTGACCAAATCAATAGGCATAAAAAATGGGGCAAAAGTGAAATTCTTTTGTGCCGGAATTGCTACCTGGAATTGTTGCTTTGTCATATTCAAAACTTGCATCTTAACGGCTGCAAAGTTACTTACTTTTTGAAAAACAATAACCTTTTCGCCCCATTTTTTTTCATCACCGAGACTATAATGTAATCTCGCCCGAGCCGAAACAGCGGTGGTGGTGCTCGTCGTAGATGACGCAGAATTGGCCGGGGGCTACGCCGTGAATCTTTGCATCGGCATGGAGGATGAAGGAGCCTTCGCCCGTGGGTTCTAACCGCGCCGGCAGATAGTCGGGCGTGTGGCGTATTTTGAAACGTATGCGAGCGGGCAATGTGGGCTGCGCTGTGCCTTCGGGACAATAGGTAGTGGCATGGAAATCGTGCACCTTGAACTGCTGCTGATAGGCCGTTTCGGGGTCGTAGCCGTGGCTGACGTAGAGGATGTTTTGCGCCACATCTTTCTTCACCACAAACCATGGTCCGCCGCCCAAGCCCAAGCCTTTGCGCTGACCAATGGTGTGAAACCACAACCCACGATGCCGCCCAATTCGCTGGTGGGTCTCCCACTCCACAATGTCGCCAGGCGCTTCGCCAAGATAGCGCTCGATGTATTCGTTGTAATTGATGTTGCCGAGGAAGCAGATGCCTTGGCTATCCTTGCGGCGTGCGTTGATGAGATGTTCGCGTTCGGCCACTTCGCGCACTTCGTCTTTCACGAAATGCCCGATGGGAAAGATGGCTTTTTGCAGTTGCCAACTATAAATTTGCGCGAGGAAATCGGTTTGATCTTTCACAGGATCTGGGCTTGTTGTGAGCCATTTGCAGCCGTCAATCCATTCGGTTTGCGCATAATGTCCGGTGGCGATGAAGGCATAATCGTGGCCCATTTTCTCGTCGAAAGCGCCAAATTTGATGAGCCTATTGCACATCACGTCAGGATTGGGCGTGTAGCCGGCGCGCACCTTTTCCATGGTGTAGCGCGTCACTTGGTTCCAATATTCGCGGTGACAATCTACGATTTCGAGCTTGCAGCCATAGCGTTGAGCCACGGCTGTCGCCATCTCCACATCCTCTTCGCTGTTGCAATTCCATTCGCTTTGTTCCTCAGGACCAATCTTGATGTAGAAGCAATCGGGCTTCACGCCATGGCTCACCAACTCGTGGAGCACCACACTGCTGTCGACACCGCCCGAGAGGAGCAGTGCAACGGGCTGCGCAGCGAGTGCGTTATAATCGATTTTCGATGTATGCGTCATTGTTTCCTGCTTGTTTGCTGATGCGTTTCCGCCCCACTTTCATGCGGTCGAAACCTAAACCATAAACGCCCGAAACGGCACTCTGGCTGACGAATGCTTGCGGATCAACATGTTCGATGATGCTAAAAATGTTGTGGCTTTCGTTCTGTTTGGCTATGATGAAGAGCATGCCCACACGCTTGCCCGAATAAAAACCTCGCGCATCGATGATGGTGCAACCACGATCGGCCTCGTTGTTCACCAAGCGTCCAATCTCTTCATACTTGTCGGAAATAACAAAAAACTGCACCGACCGGCGCAAACCATTCACCACCTTGTCGACCGTGTAGGACAGCACCACGAGCACGATGTAGCCATAGATGACTTTCTCCCAGCTATGGGTGACGAAATAGCTCGACGTGATGACGCACAAGTCGCAAGCCAGAATGATGTGGCCTAAAGAGATGTCGCGATATTTGTTGATCATGGCCGCAATGACATCGCTGCCGCCCGTGCTGCCGTTGTGCAACAAACTCAGAG
Source organism: Prevotella sp. HJM029 (assembly GCF_000599605.1). GTDB lineage: Bacteria > Bacteroidota > Bacteroidia > Bacteroidales > Bacteroidaceae > Prevotella. Next base: position 73,118 of record NZ_AZHT01000027.1, read on the forward strand.
CCGAGCCAATGCCCATGAGCAAACCACCCACGACGCAAGCCAAGAACGGATCGTTTTGAAAAAATATCTTCTCACCAATCAACGCCTGCCAAAATGTGGTGAAAAGTGTCAGGCAACCCACGCCATAAATGGTTTTCAAACAGAATTTAAACCCCAGCGTCTTCAACGATGCAGCCAGCAATAAAATATTGATGGCCACGTAGGTGTATTGCACGGGAATGTTAAAGCCCCAATAAACTACCGACGAGATACCTGGCAAACCGCCGATGGTGATGTGGTTGGGCAAGAGAAACACCACCCATCCCAAACTGCCGATGACCATGGCTAAGGCTATGGAGAGATAGTCTTTGAGCTCGTGCATGACGTGTTTATTCTCGTGTTTCATTCTAATTTTCGATTAAACCTTTGGTGAGCATGTCATAATAGAGCGCCTCTAATTCGCCTTGCGACAACTGCTCAACAGCGTGCTCAATGCTGCGAATCAGTTCCTCGCGGCGCGCTTCGCCCGTAGCATTGAAATGTGAAAAATCAACCATTGTTCTCTATGCGCTGCGGTGTTATGCTTCGTCGTCCTCGTGCTTCTCCTCGAGCAAAGTCTGTTCGGGAGCTGTAGCTCCATCGGTTTGACGAGCAGCTATGGCCTTGCGACAACGATAAATCTTCAATCCATCAATCAATTCAATCACCCCATGGAGCAACAAACACCATCCCACGATGAAAAAGGGCGACGAAGCCACGGCCGACGGATAGGCGATGGCCACCACACCAATGATGAGAAGAATGGATGGCATGAGCCAATAAAACAGTCCCACCTTGACCACCTTGGCGATGGCAGCGAGGTTGGCATACTGATTGATGGAGCCAATGATGAGCAATGCAGCCAAAATAAATACCAAGGTTGTGATGAATGTGTCGGGCAGCAAAGCCAACACAGCTCCCAAAATGATGCTACCCACGGCTACGAAAGGGGTGAGCTGAAGCGTGTTCGAAGTGTCGCGCGCCGACGTTTCTACCTCGTCGGAAACTTGTTGTGTAGCTGCCGAGGCGGTATAATAGCCCACCAAGGCAATGATGCCGGCAAGAAAAAACAACACGCCGATGGTGATGACAATCCAGCGCACAATCTCTTCGCGATATTCAATGAGCAACACGCCAATGGCTATGGCACAACTGGCGCGGAAAATAAAATTGCGTAAAAACTTCATATGCTTAAAATCTTTAGCCGCAAAGTTAGCAAAAATATGCCAACCGGCTGTGCCTGCCTCGCTTTTTCTTGTGCTGCATCAAAGAAATTGACGGCAGACTCCGCCCCCTTCCCTGTGCTCAGCAGCAACACCATGGGCTAAAGAAAATAAAAACGCCTTGCTAACAACTTAGCAAACGCCAAAATATTTTTTTGAGACTTGCTAACGATTGAGCAAACGCCAAAATAATTTTTTGAGACTTGCTAACAACTTAGCAAACGCCAAAATAATTTTTTGAGACTTGCTAACAACTTAGCAAACGCCAAAATATTTTTTTGAGGCTTGCTAACAACTGAGCAAACGCCAAAATAATTTTTTGAGGCTTGCTAACAACTGAGCAGATGGCAAATGAAACTTTTTGAAGCTTGCTCAACATGAGCAAACACTAAAAAAAACATCAGGCACGCTCGGCAAGCTCCAACCAGCGCATGCCTTTCTCATCGAGTAACTCCTTAATGACAGGCAAACGCTTGCTCTTCTCCGTCAGCTCGTCCACGCTGAGCTGCCCCGAGCAAAGCGCTTCCTCAAGCTGTTTCTGCTCGGTTTCGAGCGCTTCAATCTCTTTCTCCAACTGCTCAAACTCCCGTTTTTCATTAAACGAGAGCCGTTTGCGCGTGTCGTTATGATAATCGTTTTTGGGTTTTGCGCCTTTGTTGGCCTCCGCAGCAGGCGCATCGGTCTTGCTTTGCAGCGCCAACCACTCATGATACTGCTCATAGTTGCCCGGAAAATCTTGCACCTCGCCCTGCCCTTTGAACACCAACAAATGGTCGACCACCTTATTCATGAAATAGCGATCGTGGCTCACGATGATGACACAACCCGGAAAATCTTGCAAATATTCTTCCAACACCTGCAGCGTCTGAATATCGAGGTCGTTGGTAGGCTCGTCCAACACCAAGAAGTTGGGATTGCGCATCAGAATAGTGCAAAGATAGAGTTTGCGCCGCTCGCCGCCGCTGAGCTTATAAACAAAATTGTGCTGTTGCTCGGGGGTGAAGAGAAAATATTGCAAAAACTGGCTGGCTGTCATCCGCCGCCCACCACCCAAGTCAATCTCTTCGGCGATGTCGGTGATGACATCAATCACCTTTTGCTGCACATCAAATTGCAATCCGTCTTGCGAGAAATAGCCAAACCTCACCGTTTCGCCAATGTCGAAACGACCGCTATCGGGCGGCACAAGTCCCAGCAACATCTTGATGAATGTTGATTTGCCGGTGCCATTGTTGCCCACAATGCCCATTTTCTCGAAACGCGCAAAGTTGTAATAGAAATCTTTGAGAATGATTTTATCGGGCGCGAAAGCCTTGCTGACATATTGGCATTCAAAAATTTTCGAACCAATGTAAACGTTGCTGGCCTTGAGTCGCAACTGCCGTTCCTCAATGCGCTGCTTGGCCTTAGCCTCTAAATCATAGAAGGCCTCTTCGCGATAGCGCGCCTTGTGTCCACGTGCTTGTGGCATGCGGCGCATCCATTCTAATTCTTTGCGATAAAGATTGTTGGCACGCGCCAACTCGGCACGCGCATTGTCGATGCGCGCCTGCCGCTTCTCCAAATAGTAAGCATAATTGCCACGATAGGTGTAGAGTGTATGATTGTCGAGCTCGAGGATGATGTTGCACACACGATCCAAGAAAAACCGATCGTGGGTCACCATCAACAGCGTTTTGTTGCCGCGGTTTAAATAGCCTTCCAACCACTCAATCATGTCAAGATCAAGATGGTTGGTAGGCTCGTCGAGGATGATTAAATCGGGCTCGGTGATGAGCACATTAGCCAAAGCCACACGCTTTTGCTGCCCACCGCTAAGCTCGCCCATAGGCTGTTGCAGATTGGTGATGTGCAATTGTGTCAACACCTGTTTGGCTTTCAAAATCTTGTCGGGATTGCCTTCGTGGTTGAAACAAGCATCCAACACACTCTCGGTAGGCTCGAATTGGGGCGACTGCTCTAAAAAACCCACGCGCAAACCATTGCGATAAACGATTTCGCCACCATCCTTACCTTCGTGTCCGATGAGCATGGCGAGCAAAGTTGATTTTCCGGTGCCATTCTGTGCAATGAGCCCCACACACTGTCCCTCAGCAATAGAGAACGAGATGTTTTCAAACAAAACCTGCGCACCAAAACGCTTCGACAGATTTTGCACGTCTAAATAAGGAATTTGTGCCATCAGAGTGTGTGGTTAATGGTGTCGATATAGTCGAGCACTTCGTCGCGCCCAAGTTTCTTCTCCGACGAGGTGATAAAATAAGGTGGCAGCGTTTCCCATCGATCCTTCAATGTGTTCATCCACTGCTGGGCATTCATTTTGGCCTTCCCCGGCCCCAATTTGTCGGCTTTGGTGAAGATGATGGCAAAAGGCACACCGCTCTCACCCAACCAATCGATAAATTCACGGTCGATTTTCTGAGGGTCGTGGCGCACGTCAATCAACACAAAAACATTCACTAATTGTTTGCGTTGCAAAATGTAGCCCGAAATCATTTGCTCCAACTTCTGCTGCACCGTTTTCGAACGCTTGGCATATCCATAGCCCGGCAAATCCACCAAATACCATTCGTCGTTGATGATAAAATGATTAATCAAAAGGGTTTTCCCCGGCGTGGCCGACGTCTTGGCCAGTCCCTTATGGTTGCAGAGCATATTGATGAGGCTTGATTTCCCCACATTTGAACGCCCAATGAAGGCATACTCTATCTTGTCATCGTTAGGACATTTGCTCACTGTTGGGGCAGAGACTACAAATGCCGACTTCTTTATCTCCATGCTCGAATTTATTTTTGTTTGCAAAGATACAACAAAAATATTATCTTTGCATTCCAAATTTGGCATATATCCGTATGAAACTAATTAGTTGGGGATTCATAGGTTGCGGCGAAGTGACCGAGAAAAAATCGGGACCGGCTTTCAACGAGGTTGAAGGTTCGCATGTGGAAGCTGTGATGAGTCGCAGCGAAGAGAAGGTACGTTCCTACGCTGAACGACATCACATCAAGAAATGGTATACCGATGCGCAAGAACTCATCGACGATCCCGAAGTCAATGCTATCTACATTGCCACACCACCCTCGAGCCACGCCACTTTTGCCATCATGGCTATGAAGGCAGGAAAACCGGTTTATGTGGAGAAACCATTAGCGGCAAGCTATGAAGATTGTGCCCGCATCAACCGCATCAGCGAGCAAACAGGCGTACCATGTTTCGTGGCTTATTACCGGCGCTATCTGCCTTATTTCCAAAAGGTGAAAGACATTCTTTCACAACAGCTCATTGGCGAAGTCATCAACGTGCAAATTCGCTTCTCTGTTCCGCCACGCGATTTAGATGCATCGTGCGCTAAACAGTTGCCATGGCGCTTGCAACCCGACATCGCCGGCGGCGGTTATTTCTATGATTTGGCTCCCCATCAATTAGACATTCTGCAACACCTCTTTGGCGTCATCACACGTGCCCACGGCTATTGCGCCAATCGTGCACACCTCTATCAAGCCGAAGACACCATCAGTGCTTGCTTCTTGTTTGAGAATGGATTGCCCGGAAGTGCCTCCTGGTGTTTCGTCGGCCATCAGAGTGCCAAAGAAGATTGCATTGAAATCATTGGCGACAAAGGCTCATTGTCGTTCTCGGTCTATAACTACGACCCCATCAAGCTCATCACAAGCGAGGGCGCCACGGAAATTGAAGTGCCCAATCCTTCGTTCGTGCAACTACCCATTATCAAAGCCGTCATTCACGATTTGCAGGGCTTTGGTGTTTGCACTTGCACGTCGGTGAGTGCTACTCCTGTGAATTGGGTAATGGATCGCATCTTAGGAAAGTTATAATGAATCTACGCAAGGTCCTCTTTTCCCTCGTTCTACTACTGCTTTCTATCGAGAGTTGGGCAGGAGACTCGCTTGCTACGCATCAAAACTTGTGGAACAAACTCTACACGGTTGTGAAACGCTTCTCACAAATTGACACGGCATATATCGAACCTCAACGCTATAACTATGCCGCTATGCTCCAAAATACCAACACCTATGAGATGTATCGCATTTCCAATCGTCGACACCAAACACTACAACTCTCTCCACGCATGGGCTGGCGTGTAGGACCTTATTTTGGCTGGCGATGGATTTTCCTCGGCTACACCATCGACGTCACCCATCTCAAAGGCGGCAACAAACGCAAAGAATTCGATCTAAGTTTATATAGTAACCAGTTGGGCATCGACCTTTTCTATCGCACAACGGGTGACGACTATCACATACAACGCTTCACAGCAACCACAGCCTCCAATATTGACTTCGCACCCTTGCGTGGATTAAACTACAACGGACTCGAAGCCAACATTCGTGGTTTCAACCTCTATTATATCACCAACCACAAACGCTTCTCCTATCCTGCAGCCTACAGCCAAAGCACCCGACAACTGAGAAGCGTGGGTTCTCCCATCTTAGGCATTGGCTATATGCATCAAAAACTCGACATGGATTGGGTCGTATTGCAAAACATCATTGCACAACAAATGGGGAGAACCGTGCTTAAAGAGGTTTTGGGAAGCGACTCAACAGGCTGGTCAAAAACGCATGTGAAATATGATAACTTCTCTGTCTCGGGAGGCTATGCCTACAATTGGGTTTTTGCGAAAAACTTTCTTTTAAACGTGTCGCTGTCCGCTTCACTCGCCTACTTGCATACAATTAGTGAGACAGCAAAAACAAAAGTTTCCACTTTCGACGATTTTAATTTCAACAAATTCACCATCGATGGCATCGCTCGCATGGGACTTGTCTACAACACTTCGCGTTGGTATACTGGTGCAAGTGCTATCTTCCACGCCTATAACTACCACGAAAAAACGTTCTCTACCAACAACATCTTCGGCAATGTCAATGTCTATGTGGGCTTCAACTTCGGCAGAAGAAAGTAACCCTGCTTGGCTTGCCACCCAATTAGAATCTATATCGCCGTCGAAACCTTGTTTGCGACTATACATCGCTTGCAGTGCATCGTCGAAGCCTTGTTTTCGACTATACATCGCTTGCATTGCATCGTCGAAGCCTCTTTTGCGACTATACATCGCTTGCAGTGCATCGTCGAAGCCTTGTTTTCGACTATACACGCTTGCAGTGCATCGTCGAAGCCTCTTTTGCGACTATACATCGCTTGCAGTGCATCGTCGAAGCCTCTTTTGCGACTATACATCGCTTGCAGTGCATCGTCGAAGCCTTGTTTGCGACTATAACATTATTGCACATCGCTGAAGCGTAAGCATTCGGAACAGTTGATGAATGGGAATATGACTTTCTCTCCTACTGTCAGCGCTCATCAAAAACCAACTGGTAAAGTCCCGTAGCCACCTTCTTAAGTTGCGGATTAGTCTTTACAATCTCGTCATATAAAGCAGCCGTTTCGTATGTCCCGGCTGTAATATAAACAGGAGTATGACTTTGCCTATTTTCGATGAATATCCAGCGTAGCATGCCTGGCGTTATCACAATATGTTCAGCAACATGTACTAACACGACATGTACACGCCTTGCGTCTTTATGAAGATCATAGGTTTCAATACCTGTCGTCGTTTCGCTACTCCATGTGGCATTGCTAATTGTGTAGCCTTTCTCTATGAAATACCATCCACTTTACCCAGCATTATGCATCCTTTCGCTTCCAAATATGCACTATTTTTCGCGCGATAATCGCATAATTGCTCAGACTCACCAACACAAAGAGCAAGGCTCCGATAGCGATGGCGGGGAGCATATTACCATCTTCGATGTTGGGGAAGAGTGTTTCTATCAAATCCATATAATAGCTTCGGGCAAAGAAGATGGCGAGGAGCGCCAACCCATAAATCAGCAAGTTTAGCCCTATGGTCAGCATTTGATAAGGCAAAGCTACTTGCGCGGGTCGATAACCAATGAGCAATAGGTTTTCTAATTTGTGCGTATTCTTTTGAACCAACAGATAGATGCTGAGCATCAAAATATAGAAACTCAAGGCCGAAATCACCAACCCTACGCCAACAACCATCGTAACCAACAACCGTAGAAAATAGGTTGTCTTCTCGGTATTGAGTTTGTCGTTTTCTATCTCATAGCCCTTCTGGTCCAAATATTTTGTGAATTGTGGGTCACTGGGGTTGTTCACCTGCACAATTAAACGCGTGGGTGCATGCGTTTCGCCGGGTGCAAAGGTGTCATTGCTCCAATCCATGAAAGCCTGTGGTACTAAAATCGAGCTCAAACGATTGGAAAAACCAATCACTTTCCCCTTGAACTGTGCCTCCTGGTGCTGCCCATGCACAAAGATATGGAAATCAATCATGCCCACCAATCCATCGCTAAGCTTCGGCAAAGCGTGGGTCTGCGCAAAACCAAAATTATACATCGTGAGATAAATGCGCGGCAGAATAATGGGAATCGTCTTCTCACCCGGCTGATAATTCCAATTGCGCAACGGCGTATCGACGAACGAATCGGGAATGCTTTCGAAGCTAATCTCGCCATTATTGAGTACCGACACCCCATTCACACGCATGCTCACGTCGGCTTTGTAATTGGCATTCGTGAACTTACCCATACGCGAAACGAAGGGCTGTTGCGCCAAATCGTCTACTTCGGTCTGATTAAAAGTGTTTGAACTGCCACTGATCGTGCTGGCCGTTCCTATCTTTTTATTCACAATCAAGAAGTCGCTTCGCATGAAACTATCCTCGGCTGTGAACACCGGAATCACATCTTGATAGAACTGAACACTCAGCAAAACGATGATCATGCCAAAGAGATTGGCAAAGAAAAAGCCCGCCATCTGCGGAATGCTGAGGTGCTGACGCAATAATTTCCAAACCAAATTCATAGCTTCACTACCCTTTCGTATGGCAAATCCATGTGCTTACCTATACTCGTTACCAATACGCCTGCGCCCTGTTCGCGCGCTTCTTTCATCATCATTTCGGCCATCACTGCGGCATTTTTGTCGTCAAGATGGCTGATAGGCTCGTCTACAAGCAGGAAGTCGAAGGGTTGCACAAGTGCACGAATGAGTGCTACACGTTGCTGTTGTCCAAACGACATGCGCCCTATTCGCTCGTGCATTTTGTCGGCTATACCCAACTGTTCAAACCACATCGCTATCTGCTCTTGCGATTTAAAATTCGTGAGCTTGTTTTTTATCACGATGTTTTCGAATGCCGTGAGCTCCGGAAAAAGGCGCAACTCCTGAAAAAGATGACTGATATGCAGGCGACGTGCCTCCACCCAGTCGCGCACTTTAAACGTGGAAGTCGGCACATCGTTAAACAAAACTTGCCCACTATAATCGTGCCGATAGCCCAAAACATAGCTGCAAAAGGTGCTTTTTCCGCGCCCCGATGCAGCCTCTATCAGATAGAGCTTACCCTTTTCAAAGGTAAGTCCGCGATTCCAAACCTCAGAATGCAGTGCTTCCTTTTGGCTTTCAAATACCTGTGGAACCACCGATTGAAATGTTATCCTGTCAATGTTCATTATTTCAATGTGTAAATCAGCGTGTGAACGTCACCAAAAATAGGTTGGAGCATGGCCGTCACAGCACCCGTTTTTCCACCCTGCAATGCATTCATATTGATGACCAACGCTAATTTCTGTCCTTTAATCAAATTCTTTTCGGTTGCCGATAGTTGCTGCTTAGCTGGCGCAAACGCTTGTGAAGCTTCCTCGGCTGTGCTGCCACTAAAGAATTGTAGTTGGGGCGTCACCCCAAAATAAAATGTGGTTTCCTTACTCGCATAATACCATGCATTAGGTTTCCAATCCACAATTCGTCCACCAGCAGGGCAACTTTTTTTCCAATAGTCTACATCTTTCACCCAATTCTTATGCTTCAATTGCGCCATCATCCGCATCGATAGCCGGTGCTCGTCATAATAAGGTGTGACCAAAGCCAAATCTCCATCCACACTCCGCAGGATATTATCCATGTCAATGGCCGTGTTAATGCCCGTCAACAAGGCTTGGAAACCTGCATTGTTCTGCATCACTGGCAGGAACTTTTGCCCATCTACGTTCAAGAACATGCTCAACATGGCATCACGAGGCGTCGCCGAAAGATAGCGGTCTGTAATGGGTCGGTACAACTGATAAGCCTGCTTCAACGACTGGTTGACCGTGGCATTCAAAGAGAACACTCTGCCTTTGATGTGCATCACCTGCTGTTCCTTCTCCATCTCTGCAGCAATAATCACTTCGCTTCCATCAGCTTTTTTGGGCATACCCAAGGTGAGTGGTGCCAAAAACTGTTGGGGCAAGGCCGTGGCTTGTGCAACTAAAGTCATCGAACCCTCAAGCGAATCCAATTTTTCATACAGTCTGCTTTGGGTAATCCCTGCCGCTTCGTCTTGCTTCAGATATTGTGCGATTTGCTGTTGCAGACTGCTTTGCGCCTCAACAGTTACAGGTCCCATCACCAACATCGCAGTATTGTTCCACCCAACAACCCACGCATCTTTCAACACCGTGAAATGAAAGCCCCGCCGTTTGATGGGTGCTGGACAAACATTCTTTGTGGCCAACTGCGCAAAAGTCTGTGTCAATTCATCCTCATCTTGCACCTTTGCGCAAACACCCAAATTGCCATCAGGTGCCTCAAAAAGCATAATCTTATGGCTCACATCAATGCCACTCTTACTGATGTTAGTGGCCTGCAACAGCGTCCTAAGCACAGAAACATGATTCAAGCCACTCATCTTCACAGGGTCAATGGACAACAATGCCGTGCTTTCACGCGGTACTGCGTTTAAATAACTATTGTCTGTGCAGGCGGCAAACAGCGCCATCACACAGCAAAAACAAAGTGCTATGCCAATCTTTTTCATCGTCTATATGTTAATTGTGCCATCGTTACGGCCATGAGTCCTGCGGTCTCTGTGCGCAACCGACTATTGCCCAACGACACACTCAGAAAACCTTTCGTCAATGCTTGCGCTACCTCCTCATGCGAAAAATCACCCTCAGGCCCCACTAAAACCACAGCTTCGTTCACATTGCTATCTCGTTGCAGCGCTGTCATCAAATCAACTTTCTCAAAATCATCGTAGCAATGGGCAATAAACTTCATGCCACGATGTGACGCATTTAAAAATTCTGCCATGCTCATGCATTCATTCACGACGGGTAACCACGCTTTCCTACTTTGTTTTGCGGCAGCAACCACAATCTTTTCTATACGGTCAACACGAATATTCTTCCGCTCCGTAAAAGCCGTTTGCAGAAAGGTTAACTCGTCGAAACCTATCTCAGTAGCTTTTTCTACCATCCATTCTATGCGGTCGATATGCTTGGTTGGCGCAATAGCCAAATGAATATTTCCATTCCAAGTCTTTTGTTGTGGCAATTCTTCTGTGATGCGATAGCAGCAATCTTGCCGCGAGGTGAGCGTCACCTCTGCTCGGAAGAAACGCCCCTTCCCATCCATTAAAAATATTTCATCACCAGCCTTCAAACGCAAAACGCGCAAGGCATGTGCGGCTTCTTCGGGCGGTAAGCGGTCGTTATCCTCGGCATTGGGTGCATAAAAAAATCTTGCTTCCTTCATGATTTTTCTTCCCTCCGCTTCAATTCTGCATTCAAATATTCAGCCATCTTATAATCCTCCTGAGCTATACTCCGCGCCAAAGCCTCCTTCAACATATCCTTATTGAGCACATTGAGAGGCATAGCCACACGATCTTCCTGTTTCGAATCAAAAGAAGCCGATTGTGTTCGCATGAGCTGCTCATCAATATAAATTGGCCAATGACCCGACAACGCAAAAAGAATAGCATCACAAACTTTGAGTTTTACCGATACCAATGAATCTGCATCCAGCAACATCGCACAATATTGCCCATCTTGAATACCATAGATGAACACTTCTACCTGCGTTTCATTCTGCTTAAAAAAACTACTCAAGGCTCCTGCAAGATGCACATCTTCACCATCTCTCGTCTGCAAACGCTTGCACAACGCATCAGTCATCTCGGCATCACAGACAACAGAAATCTGACGTTCTTTCGTCTCATCTGTCAAGACGATAATCCCAACACCAATCGAACCAACGATTTGTGAAATTGCATGGAAACGCAACTTAACTCGATTCATGAAGCTTTTGCTTGATTTGTAGGCTGGAACATCAGTGCAAAGCTAATGCCTACCAACAACGCATAACTGGCAAAAATATACCAGCACGACGACCATTCGGTCACATTCCCCTCGGTATGTGCATTGACTACAGCCTGAGCCGCAAACGAACCCACCGTAGCACCAATACCATTGGTCATCAACATAAACAACCCTTGCGCACTGGAACGTAGCCCTGGGTCGGTGGATTTATCGACAAACAAGGAACCCGAGATATTGAAAAAGTCGAATGCCACCCCGTAAATAATCATCGAAGCAACAAACAACCATACCCCATTACCAGGATTTCCAACGCCTAAGAGACCGAAACGCAACACCCAAGCAAACATGGCGATGAGCATTACATTCTTGATGCCATAACGTTTCATAAAGAAAGGAATCATCAAAATGCACAACGTTTCGCTGATTTGTGAAATCGAATACAAGATAACGGGATATTTCACACCAAAGGTATTGGCATATTCCGGTATGCTTTTAAAACTCTCAATGAATGGCGTTGCAAAACTATTGGTGATTTGAAGACTCACACCCAACAACATTGAAAAGATGAAAAAGATAGCCATCTTCTTTTGTCTAAACAAGGTGAAAGCCCTTAATCCAAATGCTTCTACAAAGTTGGTATGCGTCGTTGTAGGCTTGACAGGACAATTGGGCAATGTGAACGTATAGAGAAAAAGCACTATACTAAGCACACCACTCACTACAAATTGTAACTCATTGCTTTTATAACCCATGATGTCTACAAACCACATCGTGCAAATAAACCCGATGGTTCCAAACACACGAATAGCAGGAAAATCCTTCACAGTATCTTGCCCTGCTTGAATTAATGCCGAATAAGCTGTTGAATTGCTCAAAGCTAACGTAGGCATATAGAAAGCAACACTGAGCGAATAGAGCGTGAACAAAGGAGCAAACTGCACGGCACCGCCCGCTTGATGGCCATACCATGCTGTGGCAAACATCAATAATCCGGCCACCAAATGACAATAGCCCAAAAGGCGTTGTGCAGGTATCCAGCGGTCGGCAACAATGCCCATGATCGCCGGCATAAAGATAGATACGATGCCTTGCATGGCAAAGAACGTCCCAATATGCGCTCCCATACCAATATTTCCTAAATAAATTCCCATGCAAGTGAGATAAGCTCCCCACACGGCGAACTCTAAGAAATTCATCACAGAAAGTCTGATTTTAAGATTCATTTTGTTGCTTTTTGTTTGAATTGCAAAGATAATGTAAACCACTGGAATAGCAAAAAAAAATGTTTTTTTCTTTCTTCATCACCATTCGCAGCGATTACACATTATAATATAGTGCACTTTATTTGGCAATATAGCGCATTTTTCCACCTCATCTGCACTACTTTAACTCGCCAAGTGATAGTTTTTTCTTTCACGCTCCTAACCATTTGTTCTACAATGTATTACCATTCTCACTCTCGACTAAAAGCATTCGCGACACTTTTTCCTGCCACATAACCAGTAGTCCATGCGGCTTGCAGGTTAAATCCACCCGTAATACCATCAACATCTAATATCTCACCTGCAAAATAAAGGCCTGGAATAACCTTACTCTCCAAGGTATTCACATGAATACTCTGCAAACTCACACCGCCGCAAGTAACGAACTCTTCCTTAAAAGCTCCTTTCCCCGCCACAAGATAACCATCATTCGTGAGTACCTCAACGAGCTTACGTAGTGCTTTTTTACTCAAATCACACCATCGTGTGTCAGGATTGAGGGTGGAACGCTGCAACAAATAGTGCCACACCCGCGTGGGGAGCTCAAAAACTTTGGTAGTACTCATCTGTTTTTGTGGATGCAGATGTTGCTGATAGAGCAAATCTTCAGCCACCTTTTGCTGATTGGTTTCGCCTGTCCAATTGATGGAAATCGGGCAATGGTAATGGCGTTCGTGCAGAAAACGCGCCGCATAGGATGACAATTTCAGTGTAGCAGGGCCGCTCACACCCCAGTGGGTGACGAGCAAAATGCCTACACTACACAGCTTTGTTGCAGGAATAGCCAAGCGCACATGAGGGATTACAGCACCCATCAACTGCGTGAGTGCAGGCTCATTTAGGGCGAACGTAAAGAGCGAAGGCACTGGTTCTTCTATCTGATGCTGTATTTTGAGAAAGGGTTCTAACCCCTTCTGCGTAGGAGAACCTCCCACTGTGATGATGGCTTGTCGACAAATAACAGACTTTGCATCACGAAAAGCAAGCAACAAATGGCCACCATCCATAGGAGAAAGTCCTGTAAACGTATGCCGACAATACAGTTCCACGCCCACACGCTCAGCTTCTTTCATGAGCGCTCTCACAATGGTTTGCGCATCTTGAGATTGTGGAAACACACAATGATCGGCCTGAGTGACTAAAGGTACACCTGCTTTTTGAAACCAGGCCATCGCATCTTCATGGTTAAAACTTTTAAAAAGACGTTTCAACAACTGATGCCCTCGCGGATAAACCTGTTTTAAATTGGTCACTGCAGCAAAACTATTCGTGAGATTACAGCGCCCACCGCCCGTCAATCCAACCTTTTTTAGTGGATGATTGCCACGCTCAAACAAGCAAACACGTGCTTGTGGCTGCATTTGTTTCGCCGTGATGGCAGCAAAGAAGCCTGCAGCCCCTGCACCAACCACAGCAATATCTACAACCAAAGGCGATGACTCTCTACTGAAATTTTGTTCCTCTTCTTGCATATTATAGTATTAAAAAAAGTGCTTTCACCACAATATGGCAAAAGCACTTTCTATGAATTGAGAAGTACACCCTTAGGGATTCGAACCCTAGACCCACTGATTAAGAGTCAGTTGCTCTACCAACTGAGCTAAGGGTGCATGCAAATGCTGCAAAAACCACCTCTATTTGTACACCCTTAGGGATTCGAACCCTAGACCCACTGATTAAGAGTCAGTTGCTCTACCAACTGAGCTAAGGGTGCATTTACAAATACATGGGGCTGGCATGTTGCGAATTGCGTGTGCAAAGGTATATTTTTTTTAAAGAACAACCAAATAAATTTCCGATTTTTTAGTGTGGTTTTGCTATCCATAAACCATAGAGAAGTTGCAAAATCTTACAGAAATACCCATTTTAAACATAACTTAATGTATAAGAATAGCAAGGAGATAAGCTAACAAACACACATGAAAAAGGTGCTCATCGTCCACCCAATGGAGACGATGAGCACGAGACTAAATCTACTTTAAATGGAAATTACAGGTTCCGTCCATGACAATTCTTGAACTTCTTACCACTTCCACAAGGACAAGGGTCATTGGGACGTGGAGTATGCTCAGCTACATAAGGCGTATGATTTACCTGTTCCGCTCCTTCACGTGTATCATGTTGCATGGCTTGCCGCTGCAATTGGCGATCGCGTTCGTCGTCAAGATCAACCTTTTGCTCTTGATAACGCTGTGCATGTTGCTCGGGTGCGGCCTCTTGTACCTCCTGAACAACAGGAATTTGACAGCGCATAAGCACGCTGGCCATGCGACTATACATCTCATCAATCATATTATCCCACAGCTTTACGCTCTCCAATTTGAAGATAAGCAGCGGGTCCTTCTGCTCATAAGATGCATTTTGCACACTATGACGCAATTCATCGAGCTGACGAAGGTTCTCTTTCCAACTTTCATCAATGATGCGAAGCATGACTGTCTTTTCAAATTCCTTTACCACACTGGCAGCTTCCGTGTTGTAAGCCTCTTGCAAATTGGCTGGAATCTGATAGATTCCCTTCCCATCGGTGATAGGAACAAGGATGCGTTCATACATTGCTCCCTGCTCTTCTTGTACACGTTTAATGACTGGATAGGCATCACTTTGAATACGATCAGTGTGGCGTTTGAACGAATCCATAGCCGCTTCAAATGCACGTTCTTTAATCTCTTCGTGATTACCATTCTCGAATTCATCCTGCGTACAGGGCAATTCCATGGCTAATACCTTGAGGAAGTCTTCCTTAGCACCTTGGTAATCGTTCTTATCAATGATGTTAAACACACGATCCCAAATCACATTTGTGATGTCCATACCAATGCGTTCGCCCATCAAAGCGTGACGACGTTTCTCATAAATCACCGTACGTTGCTTGTTCATAACGTCGTCATATTCGAGCAAGTGCTTACGAATACCGAAGTTGTTCTCCTCAACTTTCTTCTGTGCACGCTCAATACTGCGCGAAATCATGGGGCTTTCGATACGTTCTCCATCCTCGAAGCCTAAGCGATCCATAATCTTTGCTATGCGTTCAGAGGCGAAAAGACGCATAAGTTTGTCTTCAAGTGAGACATAGAATACAGATGATCCTGGGTCACCTTGACGACCTGCACGCCCACGAAGCTGACGGTCTACACGGCGACTTTCATGGCGTTCGGTACCAATAATAGCCAAACCTCCGGCCGCTTTCACTTCATCAGTAAGCTTAATATCGGTACCACGACCAGCCATATTGGTAGCAATCGTCACAGCACCCAAACCATTTTCCGACTTACCAGCTTCGGCAACGATGTGGGCTTCGTGCTGGTGTTGCTTTGCATTAAGCACATTATGCGGAATTCTACGCATCTTTAACATCTTGCTCAGCAGCTCACTAATCTCCACAGATGTCGTACCTACAAGCACAGGACGTCCTGCATTGCGCATCGTTTCTATCTCGTCGATGACAGCAGCATACTTTTCTCGTGCCGTTTTATAAACGCGATCGTCTAAGTCATGGCGTGCAATGGGGCGATTGGTTGGTATTTCTACGACATCTAACTTATAGATATCCCAAAACTCTCCAGCCTCAGTACTTGCTGTACCTGTCATACCTGACAGTTTATGATACATGCGGAAGTAGTTCTGAAGTGTGATGGTTGCGAAGGTTTGTGTAGCTGCTTCCACCTTAACATGCTCTTTTGCTTCGATAGCTTGGTGCAATCCATCGCTCCAACGACGGCCTTCCATGATACGACCTGTTTGCTCATCGACAATCTTTACCTCACCATCCATCACCACATATTCATCATCTTTATTGAACATGGTGTAGGCTTTGAGCAATTGTTGCAACGTATGTACACGCTCACTCTGCACACCATAGTGTGCCATGAGTTGGTCTTTTTTATTTAATTTTTCCTCTTCTGAGAGATTTTTTTGCTGCTCCAACTCCGAGAGTTCGGTTGTGATGTCGGGCAACACAAAAAGATCTTCCTGCCCGGTTTGACCTGCTAACCAGGCTGCTCCCTTATCGGTTAAGTCGGCACTATTGAGCTTCTCATCAACAACAAAATACAAGGGTGCAATGGCTTTCGGCATTTCTCTGTTATTGTTAGCCATATAAGCCTCCTCTGTAGCCAACATTCCTGCCTTGATTCCATCTTCAGAAAGATACTTGATGAGCGGTTTATTCTTCGGTAGAGCTTTATAAGAGCGATACAAAGCCAAGAAACCTTCATCCAGAATCTTCTTATCATTCTTACTTTGTCCCTCAGTAATCTTTTGCTTTGCTTCAGCCAAAAGTTCCGTAGCCTGTTTACGTTGCACCTCATAGAGTTTCTCAACTAAGGGCTGATACTCTTCAAACATCTGGTCATCACCTTTTGGAATAGGTCCAGATATAATTAAAGGTGTGCGGGCATCGTCAATCAACACCGAGTCAACCTCGTCGACAATAGCATAGTTATGCTTGCGTTGTACCAAGTCGGCTGGGTTTAAAGCCATATTATCGCGCAAGTAATCGAAGCCAAACTCATTGTTTGTTCCGAAAGTAATATCGGCACGATAGGCTTTTCTTCGCGCTTCAGAGTTGGGCTGATGCTTATCGATACAATCTACAGAAAGCCCATTAAACATATAAAGAGGTCCCATCCACTCCGAGTCACGCTTAGCCAAATAGTCGTTAACCGTGACCATATGCACACCGTTTCCGGTTAAAGCGTTGAGGAATACCGGCAGCGTTGCCACCAAAGTCTTACCTTCACCCGTGGCCATCTCGGCGATTTTTCCCTGGTGGAGTGCAATACCGCCAAACAGTTGCACATCATAGTGCACCATGTTCCACTTGATTTTGTTGCCACCGGCTGTCCATTCATTGTGGTAAATGGCCTTGTCGCCATCAATCGTAATAAAATCGTTGGCGGGATTGGCAGCCAACTCACGGTCGAAATCGGTTGCCTCAACCACCACTTCATCATTCTCAGCAAAGCGACGGGCCGTATCCTTGATGATGCTGAATGCGGTTGGCATCACCTCATTGAGTGCTACTTCATAACGGTCGAGCACCTCTTTCTCTAACTTATCGATGTGATTAAAGATTTCTTCACGCTGGTCGATAGGTGTCTTCTCCACCTCTTCTTTGAGTGCTTCAATCTGTTTATTTTGCTCTTCGGCAGCCTTCCGAACATATTGTTGCAGCTCTTTGGTTTTTGCACGCAACGCATCGTTGCTCAACTGCTGTATCTCGGGATACACTTTTTTCACCTCTTCTACGAGGGGTTGTATCAGTTTCATGTCGCGTGTGGACTTATCTCCAAAAAGCGACTTAAGAATTTTATTGAAATTCATTTTATCTTATGTTGTTATTTTTTATTGAATAGTGGTGCAAAAGTAACACTTTTAATTGAAACCTTCATGCAATTTGATTGAAACTTCATGTGCATGACGGACTTATCCTGCGATGTTGCGTTGTCAATGTCAATAAATGAGGGGATTAATACCTATTAAATCATGACACAAAGTGGGCTATTTTTGCAACCAATCTCTATGGAATGATGACACAAAATGCAACACTGTACAACGCACCCCTTTTCTAACCTCTTTTATTTTAATCATACCCTTTGCTCACACAACTGGAAATCAGAGCATTGCAGAACTTGTTTTGGATCAGAAAAGCGGACTTACAGCGCAAGCATTAGGCGCCCTAATGCGGATGCTCTTACAGAGCGTTGGTGCAATATAATCGGTGGTTATGGGAGTGAAATCGTGCTTGGGTGCTACACCATTTCCATAGAAAATAATAGGAAAATGGGCTACAGCCACACGACTCGTATAGCTTTCTTGAGAGTCTTCATTGGTCATTTTCCATCCCGGTGCAACCTTTATCACCAAATCGCCACTGAGATTGGGATGGAAAGCATTACGCACACGAGAGACAGCGGCATTGTTTGCAAACAATTGTTCACACGTATAGACATCACTCACGCCTGCAGTTTGAAACAAAAGATTTTGGCTCTGCACCAACACATCCTGCAAACGAAGATGCTTTTGCTCCATGGTTTTGCGGTCTAAATAAATCTGATTGCCCCAGGTTGCATCAACATAAGTGCCCTGTCCATAGAGTGCACTCAGATAAACATTGAGCAGTTTGGCCGTACGATTGATATAGAAATTGCCCGTAGGCACACGATAAAGACTGTAATCGTTTTCGCTTTCGTCGCTCGTTCCGGTGCCGGTGACGACAAAAAGCACATGTTCCTTCCCCACCGACTGTTCAATACTTGTAACAAGCTTCGCAATAGTTTGGTCGATTTGCTGATAAATCAGCTGTTCGGCCTGGTCTTGTTGCCGCAACGATTCGTTATCATCTAACGCTGCAGAGAGTGTGATAGTGAGCATATCGGGAATATTGTCCTTACCCATTTGCTCTTGGTTGACAATGTCGATGGCCTTGTTTCCGATATCAACATTGGTGATTGCTGATGGTGCAAGCGGTGTGTTGAGCCACTGAGGTGAAGCACCATAATAGGTTGTTGTGTTCCATCTTCTATAGCGCTTATCATACCAAATAGCATTATTAGCTGCATGTCCTGCTGACAAAATGGCATAATCTACATGAGCAGCAAGACTATAAACAATACTTTTCCCATGGGTGACAATCTTCAACTCGTCGCCAACGGTTGAACATTTCACGTTAGAAGGTGCATAAGTGTAACGCTTATCCTCCGTGCAACGCATGGGATGCAAGGTGGAACGATTGAGCCATTGTGCACCAATGATGCCGTGATAGAAAGGTGTTGTGCCTGTAGCAATCGTTGTAATCGCAGCCGGCGCATTGACAAAATCGAAAGGAGCCGATGCTACATCGAACACATGTCCTTCACGAGACAGTTTTTTCAGTCCGTTTTCTTGAAATAAAGGAAGGAAAGAATCAAAATACTCTCCGCGCCATTCATCAATATTAATATTCACGACTAAGCGTGGTACAAGCGTTGAAGCTTGTACTTCGGCCGTCGTTAATGCGGCAATGAGAAGGGCGATATATTTATTGGCCATGCTATGTTCGTGCAATAAGATTACGTTCTTTCATCGTTGTCACTTGGATAAATAGCAAAATGAATGCCACAAGGACGACGTTCTCGGCATAAGTTTGAAAAAGAGCGCCCACACAAGCCAAGGCATAACATCCTGCCATCACTTGGTTAAAACGCTTGCTTTGCCGCAATCTAGGGACAAAGAAAAGCAGATTAAGCGGGTTGAGAAAGAGGATTTGCAGATTGAGACGCACGGTGGGATGCTGACTAAAGAGCATCATTGTGAGCAGAATACCACACAAGCCCGTCAGCAAACGCACAGCCTGCACCACCCGGAAATAAGATTTTGGTACACGTTTCCGCAACAGCCACGCACTCATTGTGATAAGAAAAAGCAAAGCGATGAGCGCAAATGGCGAACAAAGAAAACTTGTCAATGAGAAATCAACAGTTTTCCCGCATGGACTATAAAGAAGATGCGTTGCAGCAACCAACGGACGCTCCTTTCCATTTTGATAGCGGATGATGGCTGTTTGGAAATCTTTTCTGAGCGAATCGGGTAAAAATTGCTGCTCTTCGGGCGTGAGCTTTTGATCGGCTCCAATGCCTAATAGCAAGTCATTTCCAAACCTTGCCCATGGTTGTAGCTGATTCCATTGATGGATTTCACTACGAAATGTGGCTTGTGTGTTGGGCGTGCTTTTATAAACGACCGTTCCTTGAATGTTATTCGCTAACAAGTCACGTGCGCGTGTAGTACAATTATCATAGAAATAATTATAACGATACACCCTGTTCTCGGGTAAATAGTTGGCATCAATGGCCATAGCTATGCTACGTTTGTCGGCAGAAGAGAGGTTAAGCACCTGCTCAATCACCCAGCGATGCTCACGTTTATACTCTTCCATAAAAGCATCAAAAGGGACGATACCCATTTCATAATCGGTAAGTCCGAAGATAAAACGCAAAATAAAATTCTTTTGTGCGAATGAAAACATGCCATAATTGATGACCAAGTCTTGCTGATTGCGCACATCATGAAAACGAATGGCCGTGTGACCATAGAGCGAATAAACCTCCTTGCCTGGGCCACAAGTGAGCAAACTGATTTGAAGCGAATCGCCATAGATTGTATCTGGCGTTTCTGCAGCTTTAACGAGGGATGTTAAAGACAATAAAAAAAGCAATATACTCGCTTTGAATGTTTCTTGAAACCGTATCACAATGCAAAAATAGCTTATATTTCTGAGTTATGATACAAGTGTTTCTCTTTTTTTTAATAAATTTGCACGCAATTACTTTTCAAAATGAAGAAACAAATACTCAGTATGGTTTTCTTAGCTTTACCTGCATCAATGCTGTGGGCACAAAGCGGAACAAACTCTCCCTATAGCCAATATGGCATGGGCTTAATCGCAGACGAAGGGACAGGCTTTAATCGTGGTATGAATGGTTTAGGATTGGGGTTTCACACCCACAACCAAGTGAATGTGGGTAACCCCGCGTCTTATGCTGCATTAGACTCTCTGTCGTTTATTTTCGATGTAGGCTTTTCAGGGCAACTTACCAATTTTAAAGCAAATGGCGTTTCGCGCAATGCGAAGAATGCTGTGTTTGACTATGCCACAGCAGGTTTTCGTGTAGCCAAACATGCGGGGGTGAGTTTCGGTGTCGTTCCCCTCACAACCATTGGCTATAACTATGCCTACACACGCAATTTAAATGCAATCACATCGCCTATCCATCAAACAGCCACCGACACTTATGAAGGTAGTGGCGGCTTGCATGCTGTGTATTTGGGTGGGGGGTGGTCGCCTCTGCGCAACTTTTCGATTGGTGCAAATATTGGATACCTATGGGGAAACATGACTCGTTCTGTGGTTAATTCCTATAGTGATGCATCCATTAACACGCTATCGAAATACTATGCTGCCACCATCAATAACTATAAATTGGATCTTGGTGCACAATATACAGCTGAATTCTCGAAAAAGGATGCGCTAACCTTGGGGGTAACCTATGGTTTGAGCCATAAATTGGGGGCCGATGCCACCTGCGAAGTAGTTTCAAGAAATGCGCAAACAGGTGTTTCGAACACAGAAACATTGACTATTAAAGATGCATTTAAGCTACCCACCACCTATGGTGTAGGATTGATGTACGAGCATCACAACAAATGGCGTGTAGGTGTCGACTACACGTTAATGCAGTATAGTAAGGTGGGTTATGCCGACTATCAAGTGGTGAATCATGTGCAACAATACACGTTGCGCAACGACGTTTATCAAGATCGCCACAAGTTTACTTTGGGCGGAGAGTTTTGTAAGAACGAATATGGGCGCCGCTTCACCGACCGTTTACGCTATCGTTTAGGAGCATCCTATGTGACTCCTTATTATAAGGTGAACGGGGTGGATGGTCCAAAAGAATATAGTGTGAGTGCTGGAGTAGGCATTCCAATTGTCAATTCCATCGAAAATCGTACAGCACTTAATATCAGTGCATCGTGGGTTCGTCGTGAGGCAACAGACTTATTGAAAGAAAACACCTTCCGTCTCACGTTGGGTTTGACTTTCAACGAGCAGTGGTTCGCAAAATGGAAATTTAAATAAGCGCTTTTGTGACCCCATATTGCAGCAACGATTTCGGCGAATGAAAAGCAAGATTTTTAGCATCCTATGGCTAACGGCAATGTTATTGCTGGCTTGTGAAGACCAGCACGAACACACAGCACCAGCCATTCATGCACGCGATTCGGTAGCTGTCATGGTGAGTTATGGTGTTAATACACTCATATCCGATTCGGGTGTAGCGAAATATCGCATCGTAACTGAGCAATGGGATGTAAACACTAACCTCAATCCTTCGCGCTGGCTTTTTAATAAAGGCATTTTCTTGCAACAGTTTGATGGGAAATTTCATGTGCAAGCCTATATTCAATGCGACACGGCCTACTATTATGACCAACTGAAATTGTGGGAACTTCGATCACGTGTGCGCATTCTCACGAAGGATGGTTTGCACTTTTCAAGCAACCAATTGTTTTGGGACGAGAACCGACATGAACTCTATTCACACGTCTTTTCGCGTTTGGTTACGCCAGAACGCACCCTGCAAGGAGCTTATTTCCGCAGCGACGAAAAGATGACAAAATATTATGTATCCAACACGAAAGGCTCGTTTATACGCGGCGATTTAGATGGTTCACCCAATGAAAGTGGCACCATAGTGAGCGATTCGGCGCGCCGAATGCAAGACTCGATGATGCGTAGCATGCATCCCTTGGCTACACCTCAACGCCGCAATACCTCCATTCCGTTGATGCATTAAGATTGAATAACAAAAATGAATGACACTGTAGATATTTCATTAATCATTGGCATTGTGGCTACCATGGTGCTTTCGGCATTCTTCTCGGGCATGGAAATGGCCTTTGTCACCAGCAACCGCATGCTGTTTGAGATGGACAAAGAGAAGAATGGTTTAGCCAACCACCTCGTTAACTTTTTCTATCGGCAAGGCAACGACTTTGTGAGCACCATGTTGGTGGGCAACAATGCGGTGCTCGTTGTCTATGGCATTCTCATCGCACGTTTCTTCGATAACACGATTTTTCAAGGCTCCTCCCCCACCGTCACCGTTCCAGCCGACACTATCATCTCAACCATTATCATGCTCTTCACGGGCGAATTTCTGCCCAAAACGCTCTTCCGCCGCAACCCCAATCGGCTCATGATTGTGTTCTCGCCGTTAGCCTTTTTGTTCTATATCGTGCTGTGGCCCATCAGCCGCATTGCCACATTCCTTTCAAAAATGCTGCTCCGCATTGTGGGAATCCACATTGAGAAAGAAGTGGGCGATGAAGAATTCTCCAAAGTAGACCTCGACTATTTGGTGAACACCAGCATCAACAATGCCAAAGAAGGCGAAGAGATTGAAGACGAGGTGAAGATTTTTC
The DNA here is from genome assembly GCF_000599605.1 of Prevotella sp. HJM029. Classification (GTDB taxonomy): domain Bacteria; phylum Bacteroidota; class Bacteroidia; order Bacteroidales; family Bacteroidaceae; genus Prevotella. The sequence continues at coordinate 96,725 of NZ_AZHT01000027.1, forward strand.
AAAACGCATTGGAGTTTTCTGAAACCAAAGTGCGCGACTGCATGGTGCCTCGCACCGAAATTAATGCCGTAGAAATGAACTGCCCTAAGGACGAACTAATGCAGAAATTTGTGGAAAGCGGCAATAGCAAAATCATTGTTTACCGCGAAGATATAGACCACATCGAGGGCTATGTGCACTCCTCCGAAATGTTTAAAAACACCGGAGACGACTGGCATCAATCCATCCGAACCATGCCTTTCGTGCCCGAAACGATGACGGCACAAAAGCTCATGAAGCGTTTTCTGCAAAGCAAAAAGAGCCTCGGTGTGGTGGTCGACGAATTTGGTGGCACCAGCGGTATCGTGGCTTTGGAAGACATTGTGGAAGAGATTTTCGGTGATATTGAAGACGAACACGACAGCAACAAATATATTGCGAAGGCCGTGGGCGATAGCGAATACCTGCTATCGGCGCGCTTAGAGATTGACAAAGTCAATGAGATGTTTGGAATTGATTTGCCCGAAAGTGAGGAATATAAGACCATCGGCGGCTTTATTCTGCACCACTACCAAAGTTTCCCAAAACTTAACGAGGTAATTACCATCGAGCACTTCCAATTTAAAATTGTAAAGAGCACGCTCACAAAAATCGAACTTGTAAGGCTAAAGTTGCTGTAAAACATACCAACAGCAGTGCGCTATCCAACCCTTCCACCGATAAACAACGTTTGCATAGCTTATGCAAATAACAAAACACAAAAAACAACGTTTGCATAGCTTATGCAAATGACAAAACACGAAAAATAACGTTTGCATAGCTTATGCAAATGGCAAAACACAAAAAACAACGTTTGCATAGCCTATGCAAATGGAAAAACACGAAAAACAACACTTGCATAGCCTATGCAAATGGCAAAACACGGAAAACAACGCTTGCATAGCTTATGCAAATGACAAAACACGAAAAACAACGCTTGCATAGCTTATGCAAATGGCAAAACACGAAAAACAACGCTTGCATAGCCTATGCAAATGGCAAAACTAAGCCCACAAGACAAAATATTGGGATCAAAGAGCGATTTCCTACCCAACTTTTACTACCTTTACACACGGCAATTCAAGCACCACCCTATTGGCTTGCGCCATCGAAGGGCAACATTTAAACAAAGCAACGTTGCAATCTATCTATAACAACCAATCAATAACGCAATGAAAAAAGTATTTTTCCTTTTAACCCTGCTATGGCTGAGCCACACAGGTTGGGCACAAACATCCTATCAACCCACGGTTGAAAATCGCAAAGCACGCGAACAATTTCAAGACGAGAAGTTTGGCATCTTCCTCCACTGGGGGCTCTATTCCATGCTCGCCCGAGGCGAATGGGTGATGCACAATGAGGATATCGACTGCCGGGAATATGCCAAGTTGGCGCAGGCATTCTATCCCTCGCGCTTCAATGCCGACGCATGGGTGAAGGCTATCCGCGACGGTGGCGCAAAATATATCACCATCACCACGCGCCATCACGATGGATTTTCGCTCTTCAAAACCGCCACCAGCACTTATAACAGTGTGGACGGAACGCCGTTCAAGCGCGACATCATCAAAGAATTGGCCGAGGCCTGTGCGCGATATGGCGTGAAGCTTCACCTTTATTATTCGCATTTAGACTGGGGACGTGAGGACTATCCGCAAGGCCGAACGGGCAATGGCACGGGACGCGACAAGACAAAAGCCAACTGGCCCAGCTATTATCAATTTATGAACACACAGCTCACCGAACTGCTCACGCACTATGGGCCTGTGGGTGCCATCTGGTTTGATGGCTGGTGGGATCACGATAGCGACGCAAAACCTTTTGATTGGCAACTGCCCGAGCAATATGCACTCATTCATCAGCTGCAACCGCAATGTCTCATCGGCAACAACCACCATCAAACACCCTATGCAGGCGAGGACATTCAGATTTTCGAGCGCGACCTTCCGGGCGAAAATAAGGCGGGACTTTCGGGGCAAAGCATTGGGCAACTACCCTTGGAATCGTGCCAAACCATCAACGACCATTGGGGCTATTCCATCACCGACAACCATTATAAAACGCCCAAAGAGCTTATCCAAATGCTGGTACGTGCAGCCGGAAAAAATGCCAATCTGTTGCTCAACATCGGACCTGAACCCAATGGCGACTTACCCACTTTGGCACTCGACCGCCTTCATGCCATCGGAGAATGGCTCAAACAATATGGAACAACCATCTATAACACGCGCGGAGGACTCGTGGCACCCCATGATTGGGGCGTGAGCACGCAGCGCGGCAACCAACTCTTTATCCACATTCTCGATTGCCAAGACAAAAGCCTTTTCATTCCGCTCGGTGGGCGAAAAGTGAAACGGGCTATGGCATTTTCCACTGGAAAAGCTTTGAAATTCACACCGACAGGCGATGGAATCACCCTGCATCTCGGCCAAACACCCACCGATATCGATTATGTTGTGACGCTAACACTATGAACAAAAGCCGATGCTTGCCACAACATTAATTAAGCTTAAAGGCCAGCGAGCATCAGTTTTTTTTCGTACATTTGCATACAAATCAATCTGCCCGATTACTTAAAAATAGTAATAGAGCAGCGTAAAAATAAAATAAAGCAACAGAAACTTCCTATCATTACTTTTAAAATATAAGCAAACGAAACTATGGCATTTACAGAACAAGATCAACAGCAATTAGCCCATCAGGGTATGAACGAGGCACAAGTTAACGAGCAGTTGCACCACTTCCAACAGGGTTTTCCTTTCTTAAAACTCAAAGCTGCCGCGGCCATTGGCAAAGGGATTATGCAACTGCATGGCGCGGCGATGGAAATCTATCTGTCGAAATGGCAAGACTACTGCGCAGACCAACACGACATCGTGAAATTTGTGCCGGCCAGCGGTGCAGCCAGTCGCATGTTTAAAATGCTTTTTGCCTTTCTTTCAGCCTCCTATGCGCAACCACAAACAAGCGATGAACAGCAATTCTTTGCGCAAATCAAGCAGTTTGCTTTCTACGATGCACTCAATGCGGCCTGCATCAAAAACGAAGGGCAAGACATTGATGCACTCATAGCGGCAGGAAAACACAAAGCAATTGTTGAGAATTTGCTACTGAATAAGGGACTAAACTATGGCACTTTACCAAAAGGTTTGCTGCAGTTTCATCGCTACCCCGATGGAGCACGCACTCCATTGGCCGAACACTTGGTTGAAGCGGCACAATATGCCGCCTGCGGAAAACGTGCAAAAATACATTTCACGGTGAGCCATCAACACCTCGATTTGTTCCAAAAAGAGGCCGAACAAGCAGCCCAGCAATTCAGCAAACAATTAGATATGGACTATGATATCAGTTTTTCGGAACAAAGTTTGGCCACCGACACACTTGCAGTGCAGTTAGATAACACACCCTTTCGAACAGCCGATGGCAAGCTCCTCTTTCGTCCTGGCGGGCATGGTGCATTGCTCAAAAATCTGCAAGCCTTGGCAGCTGACATCGTGTTTATTAAGAATATCGACAATGTGGTACCCGATAAGTTGAAAGCCTCCACCACCCTCTACAAACAACTTTTGGCTGGCTATTTGGTGACACAGCAGCAACAGGCCTTCGCCTATTTGCGGGAATTGGACAAAGGCGTACCCACACGTCCTAAAATGCTCGAAATGCTTCGCTTTGTAGAACAAACTTTGTGTTGCCAAAAGGAGGGCGTTGCCAACTTAGACGACAAGGCTTTGGCAGACTATCTGCACGAGAAACTCAACCGCCCGATGCGCGTTTGTGGCATGGTGAGAAATGTTGGTGAACCCGGTGGCGGCCCATTCCTTTGCTATAACGCCGATGGAAGCGTGAGCTTGCAAATCTTAGAACGCACGCAAATCGACGACAACAACCCCGAAGCAGTGGCTATGTTCCAGCAGGGCACGCATTTCAATCCTGTCGATTTGGTTTGCGCTTTACGCGACTACCAAGGTCACCCCTTTAATTTGCAACAATATGTCGACCCACAAACAGGCTTCATTAGCCACAAAAGCAAAGATGGACGCGAATTAAAAGCCTTGGAATTGCCAGGCCTTTGGAATGGTGCCATGAGCCAATGGAACACCATGTTTGTGGAAGTGCCGTTAGAAACTTTTAATCCTGTGAAAACAGTGAACGATTTATTACGGAAGGAACATCAATGAAGAAAGAAAAGATTGAATTCACACTCGAAGAAATTGAAGAAACCAAGCAGCTGCTCGGCCAACTCAAAAACGCTATTGGCGAGACGCTTAACGCCAACGATGAGGAATTGTTGCGGGAGCAATTAACACAAGCTATCGCTAATGGACAAATCCAACGCGATGTGTTTGGACTTAACCCTGTACTGCAATCGCTACGCACAGCACAGATAGCTGTCAATGAGATTGGGCTGAAGCGCGATGGTGTGCTGGCTACTATCCTCTTTACTTTGGTTATCGATGGGCATCTGCCGTTGGAGGATATTCGCCAAAAATATGGCAATGGTGTGGCGCACATCATCCATGGTTTGGTAAAGATTCACGAACTCTACAAAAAGAATCCCATCATCGAGAGCGAGAACTTCAGAAACCTGCTTATCTCGTTTTCTGAAGATATGCGTGTCATCCTCATCATGATAGCCGACCGCGTAAATATCATGCGGCAAATTCGCGACACCGATGCTGTGGAAGCCAAGCAGAAAGTGAGCGAGGAAGCCAGCTACCTCTATGCCCCACTTGCCCATAAGTTGGGATTATACAAGCTGAAAAGCGAACTTGAAGACCTTAGTCTAAAATATTTGGAGCATGATGCTTACTATGCTATCAAAGATGCTCTGAATGCCACAAAATCATCGAGAGATGCCTATATTAAACGATTTATCGACCCAATTGAAGCGAAACTCAAAGCCGCAGGCCTCTCATTTCACATGAAAGGGCGCACCAAGAGCATTCACTCCATTTGGCAAAAGATGAAAAAACAGCACTGCAAATTCGAAGGAATCTATGATCTTTTTGCCATCCGCATCATCTTAGATGCGCCGTTGGAGAAAGAGAAAATGCAATGCTGGCAGGTGTATTCTATCATCACCGACATGTATCAACCTAACCCAAAACGGTTGCGCGACTGGCTCAGTGTGCCCAAAAGTAATGGGTATGAGAGCCTGCACATCACCGTTTTGGGGCCAGAGAACAAATGGGTGGAAGTGCAAATTCGCACAGAACGCATGGATGAAATTGCCGAACATGGCTTGGCTGCACATTGGCGTTATAAGGGTGTGAAGAGCGAAGGCGGCGTTGATGAATGGTTGGCCAACATCCGATCGGCGTTAGAAAACAACGACGATTTGCAACTTATGGACCAATTTAAGCTCGATCTTTACGAAGATGAGGTTTATGTGTTCACACCAAAAGGCGACCTACTGAAGTTTCCAAAGGGTGCCACGCTGCTCGACTTTGCCTATCACATTCATTCCAATGTGGGCAGCAGTTGCGTGGGAGGCCGCATCAACGGCAAGAATGTGAGTTTCCGAGAAGTGCTCCATTCGGGCGACACCGTAGAGGTACTCACCCAAAACAACCAATGCCCCAAGCGCGATTGGCTCAACATTGTGAAGACAAGCAAGGCGAAAGCGAAAATTCGTCTCGCATTGAAAGAAACGCAAGCTAAAGATAGTCTCTACGCCAAAGAATTGTTGGAGCGACGTTTTAAGAACAAGAAAATCGAGGTGGAAGAAAGTCTTATGTCACAGCTTATCAAGAAAATGGGCTACAAAGAAACCTCCGATTTTTATAAAGACATTGCTGACGAGCGGTTAGATGCCAACACTGTGATTGAGAAGTATCTTGAATTGCGCAATGGCGAGAGCAATACTAAGCCCACAGAGAGTGCCGAAAACTTTGAATATGAAAACCCTAACGAGCAGTTACTGCAAAACAACAGCGACGTGCTCGTGATTGATAAAAACCTCAAAGGCATCGATTACAAGCTGGCACAATGCTGTCATCCCATCTATGGCGATGATGTTTTTGGCTTCGTTACCGTGAGTGGCGGCATCACTATCCATCGCACCACCTGCCCTAATGCGCCCGAACTGCGCAAACGTTTCGGCTATCGCATGGTGAAAGCCAAATGGAGTGGCAAGGGAACAAGCCAATATGCCATCACCCTGCGCATCATTGGGCACGATGATATCGGCATTGTGAGTAACATCACCAACATCATTTCCAAGGAAGACAAGCTCACCATGCGCTCCATCAACATCGATTCCCACGATGGGCTCTTCAGTGGCAACGTGGTGCTGTTTATCGAAGACAACAGCAAGCTCAACCTGCTCATCAAGAAACTCAAAACTGTTAAGGGTGTGAAGCAAATCATCCGACTATAATCCTCAAGCTTATGAAATTTTTAAAACTCTTCATTGTGTGCTGCCTAATGGGCTCAACAGCTAAAGCACAATCCATCAGTTACACGCGAACGGATAGCCTCCGTGTGGTACATCTGCTCAAGTTGGGGCACAAACAACCTGCTAACACCAACTTCATGCTGTTCTATGCACGCCAACTTAAAGGTCTGCCCTACGTGGCACAAACATTGGAAATCCACGCCAACGAGCGCCTTGTTATCAATTTGCGCCAATTAGATTGCACCACATACGTTGAAAATGTTTTGGCACTCGCACTCTGTGCCAAGCATGGGCACGAACGTTTTGAAGACTTTTGTCACTATTTACAAAAGATTCGTTATGAGGACAATCAAGTGCACTACACGCATCGGCTGCACTATTTCTCAGAATGGATTGCCGACAATGAGCGCATTGGGCTCGTAAAAGAGGTGCAAACACCCAATCCCCCTTTTACAGCTCAACAGCAAATCAAAGTAGATTTTATGAGCACGCATGCCGAAAAATACCCCATGCTCGTGCAACATCCCGAGTGGATTAGCCCCATTGCTCAACGCGAACAAAAGGTGAACACCCTCACGCCACGCTACATTCCCACGCAAATTATCAGCAATACGCCCGCTTGCCGCGAAGCAATTCACGATGGTGACATCCTGGCATTGGTCACCAATAAATCGGGATTAGACATTTCTCACGTGGGCATTGCCGTGTGGCACAAGGATGGCCTCCATCTACTCAACGCGAGTTTACTACAAAAACGTGTGGTGGAGGACAAGCAACTACTGGCCGACTACCTTCGAAAACGCGGTGCACAATTAGGCATCCGCGTGGTTAGAGCCTTATAGATATAACCAAGAATACTTGCAATGAAAAAAGCAAGTTCTTGGAATAAGCAAACAAAAATACCTCAAGAAGAGATTCCTCTTGAGGTATTCTGAAGAAAAATATTCAAAACAAGTGGTTTTATGATGTTACAATCCTCTAAAAGCCACTTGCCCATTAGGACAAACCTACAATCTCACCCTCTTCAAAATGAATGGCTTCGGCTTGCGGATGAAGCGGCAATCCTGGCATACGCATGATGTTTCCTGCAATAGCTACAATCATTTCGGCTCCCGCATTGATCACGAAATCTTGAATGGTAATGGCAAAATCAGTCGGGACTCCACGCCTCGAGGCATCATCACTGAAAGAATATTGCGTCTTGGCCACACACACAGGAAAGTGGTCATAGCCCCATTGTCTTATCTGATGTGCCATGTTTAAAGCCTGCTTTGTGAACACAACACCATCGGCACCATAGACAATCTTGGCTATCTTGCACACTTTTTCTTGCACATCGTCAGCCTCATCGTAACCATATTTCACTCCCGAAGAGGCATGTTTGGCTATAGTTTCGGCAGCCAAGCGCGCCAAATCCTCGCAGCCTTCACCGCCGCGAGCAAAGGCTTCATTCACAGAAAAGCCAATATTTTGTGCAGCACAATGCGCTGCTACAAGCGCAAGTTCTTCGGCGGTGTCGCTATCAAATCGATTGAGTGTCACCACAACTGTTTGCCCCATGCGCTGCAAATTGCTCACATGACGGTCTAAATTAGCCAACCCACGCTCCACACAAGCCAACTGTTCGCTGGTAGGTGTGTCGATGGTGCCACCCCCATGCTCTTTCAATCCACGAATGGTGGCGACCAAAACGGTGAGTTGGGGATGGATATGCGCCTTGCGACATTTAATATCCAAGAACTTCTCGGCACCCAAATCAGCACCAAAACCAGCCTCGGTAACAGCATAATCGCTAAACGTCATGGCCAATTTCGTGGCCATAATACTATTACAGCCATGCGCAATGTTGGCAAAAGGCCCACCATGAATGAAGGCAGGTGTGCCTTCTAACGTCTGAACCAAATTGGGTTGCAGCGCATCTTGCAACAATACTGCGATGGCACCCGCCACACCTAAATCTTTTACGCAAAAGGGTTTGTCGTCCAAAGTTACACCTAACAAGATGTTTTCAATGCGACGCTGCAAATCGTTCATGTCGGTAGCCAGACAAAGAATGGCCATCAGCTCGCTGGCAGGAGTAATATCGAAGCCGCTTTCGCGCATCAGTCCGTTGCTCTTGCCACCCAAACCTGTGATGATGTTGCGCAGGTTGCGATCGTTTACATCCAACACACGCCGCCACACCACCTCTTTCAAAGCAAAGCCCTCGCGGTGGTGCTGATAGAGATAATTGTCCAACAACGCTGCAATCATGTTGTGCGCCACGGTAATAGCATGGAAATCGCCCGTGAAATGCAAATTAATTTTGTGCATGGGTACCACCTGTGCATAGCCGCCTCCCGTGGCACCGCCCTTCATTCCAAAGCATGGTCCGAGTGAAGGTTCGCGCAAAGCCAAGGCTGACTTCATCCCTAAACGATTCAAAGCCATCGACAATCCCACGCTCACCGTGGTTTTACCTATGCCCGCTTTCGTGGGACTCATGGCCGTCACCAAAATCAAATGATTTTGTTTCACGCGGTTTTCATCTATCAACTCGGCGGGGACTTTGGCGATGTGGCGCCCATAATACTCGAGTTTCTCTGTGGGAATACCACAGCCTTGCGCAATGTCGTTGATGTCTTTCAACCGACATTCGCGCGCAATTTCAAGGTCTGTCTTCATCTACTTTTGTTAAGGGTTGGATATTTTATTTGTGCTGATACAAGCATGCAGCATTGTTAAAAGGCCAGTGCCACTCGCATTACAAGCAACAACTGCCGCCCACAAAGGTACAAAGATTTTGTTAAAAGACAGATGCTTTAAAAGATTATCTGCATTTCGCAGTTGGAATGGACTAACGACGCCAGCCAAAAACGCCACCCCTCATGGGAATAGAGCCAGAGTTTGTTCCGAAAGTACCTCCACGATACGTCTCTAAACGGTGCCCTTCACGTGGTGATAACATCCGTGTGCTGCTGGGACGACGATTAAACGCGCCACCATACGTACGCCAATTGGGAACACCATCCATATATTGTTGTTCATCAACACCCCTGCCATAACGACCTTGATTGTAGCTATCACGCATTCCATAATATCCACGTCTTTCACATCGCCCAAAGCTACGACCACTATACCAACTGCGACCTCCATTCAAACGCCAACTGTGTCCGCCATTATAAACATCATAAAAGCTTGGCCGACCGAAATAATAATAGTCACGGCGTGGATAGCGTGCATACACTCTAAAGCACCAATAGCCTGCATCCCAATAGAGGGGACGCATAAAATACTCCGTTTCACAGTAGCTACGATACTGCCAGTCCATCAGCACATAACTCAAATCCATATTGCGCTGTGTCCAATAAGGTCCATAGAGATCTTCACGATAGCGAACATTCATCAAATAATCGAAGTTTATTTCATAAGCAGCTTCATACTGTTCATCGGTAAGATTCAGTTCATAAGCCATCTTATCGGTGAGGAAAAGTGCTTGCTGACGCACTTGTTCATAGCTCATAGCCGCAGCAGAAAACGTCGCAGCGAAACTCATTACCAAAAATAATATCCATTTCTTCATCGTCTATTCCTCCATTTTTCTTGTGAATAAAAAAATACTTCTTGCACACCATCACGCACAAAATTAAACACCACACTACAATAATCCTACAACCATTTCCCTATACGTGCGGAGGATATTCCCTAACTTCGCATGATGAAAATACAAAAAGCGTTGCAAGGTGCCATGCTCGGCATCTTGCAACGCTTGAAGATAATGAATGATAAAAATGATTTAGAAATGGACGAAGGAACGTAATTTGGTTGGGTGGAAATATATATTAGATGCAGAAAAATACATGCAATTACTTAAAGCATTCATAAAAATACCATATCTTATATTTCCAGAATCAGTAGCCGTACCCGTCGATGCATATGATTCGTTTAAATAAAATATACCACCTGCTTGTGTAAAATATTCTACCAACTTTGAACTATCCCAAACAATCTGATATGGGTCATCACTCTCTGGATGAGATACCATAGTATTTGCTACGCCAAAATCAAAATTCTTTTCATGCCGCTTACTATATTCGTAAATAGTCGGGAATGTTGATACATCTGCCTTACCCAATGTTTTCGCAAATAATACCCATGCCCTTAAACTGGGCATGAACCATTTACTAATATTACTACCTGTAATGGCCACACCTGGTTCATAATGTCCAACATATACATAAGCACCCAATGAAGCTCCTGACCCCAACACTATATTTAAATCTAAGTCTAAATCAGCTGGAGCTTTATGTAGGTTGAAAATATCGTCATAATCACCAGGTCCATGAGGAGTAGCACCAGGTTTATAATCCTTCGTCGTCCACGTCGATTCATAACCATCCATTGTCAGGAAACTAGGACCCGCATCTAACCATAGTTCACCTCCGTAATGGTAAAAGAAATCATAAGCATCAGTCTCGCTAAATGCATCTTTCAACGCTACAGCCAATCCTTTTTCTGTTTGTGTTTTCTCTGAAATCACAAGTGCGATAGGCGTTCTTGTTCCTTTATCCCCAATAGCGCCGATAGTTCCATCCTGATAAAGATAATAGGGGAAGGTTTTAAGCTTCAGATTCACCGTGTAGGAATCGTTTTTGTTGAGCATGCCCAAGCCTGCAAGGCTAATGGTTTTAGTCGACAAGTCCTTTCCATAAATCTTGCTACCTGCTGCAAAGCCTAAGGTCAGTTGGGCACCATTGGTTTGCGGTAAGAAATATTCGAAACCACTTTCGCGCACAATGGTTTGCACATAAGACGAAGCTGTGACGGGCGATTCGGCCACAGTTAACGCATTACTATTGGCGGCTATAGCCTCGTTGTCGGTGCTAAGCAGCGTAGTACCATCCACATCATAGAAATTGGTTTTGGGTTGAACAGCCGTGGCACTCACGCAAGCTTTAATGTTCTTTCCCTCGTTGGTGTAGGACGTTATCTTCGTTTTAATGCGAGCAGCCTGATGCTTCATCACGAACGAGAGTTCAAGATGGGGCGTCGTTAGTGTTTTGGTCACCTTATCTATCATTGGATTTTCGGTGAGCTTAGTCACTTCAAACTTCCCATTCTGATAGGTAACGGCGTCATTCACACAAACAAACGTATAGGTGCCTGATTCCAACTCCAACACCTGTGTGCTGGCATCACGAATAAAACCGCCACCACTCACCACACCAGCGAGTTTACCTTTTAAATGCCCACTGCCATCAAAAGCATAGATGGTGTAATGCTCATTAGACATGGCCGCACGCGTACCACCCTTCTTAGCCTCATCGTTGTTGCGCTCAAACGTCACTTCGGCCATCACACCATCACCCAAATCAATTTGTTGTGGTGCAGGCAATGCGGCGCGTGTAAGTTCTCTGTTCGCAGCAAAGTTTTCTTCTTGAATGGTGATGCCCTTCTCTATGCGTGCTTCAATATTGTCTACATCGTCGTGATTGGCACATGCTCCAGCCAACACAACCACAGCCATCATGGCTACAGCTTGTAGGATTTGTGTAATTTTGTTCATGTCTTTCTGCTTATAAATCAATCTCACCACCATCTATCTCCTGCTCGTTCCAGTCCTCTTCTTGCGAGGCTGCAGCATTGTGCGACACAGACGTACCCAAAATATATTCCATCTGCATACTAACAATAAGCGACATCGGTGCAACATACTTCTTTTTCTTCATTTCATTTTCCTGTATTCCCTCACACTGTAAAGGCGTACTAAATGCATCATTCATAAAACTTTCACTCATTATTTATTTGTTATCCAAATGATAGGCCACATGCGATGTTCGCCCATTCAAAAAATGCTTTCGCACTAAACCTATCTTACCTTAAAATGAGTTGCAAAGGTATTGATTTATTTTTAACGCTTAAAAATTACCCCTCCGTTAAGGGTTTGTTGTTATCTTTTATAATTTTTAAACAAAAACCAATTCCTAACTGCCCCACTTCCTTTAGTTTGGTTCTATTAGGCAATCAAGATGAGAACATCTGCTATGCCTTGCGCCGAGCATAAGGTTATGACAGCACTTCCTTGTTTCGGTTGACAAAAGCATAAGGTTATGACAGCGCTTCCCTGTTCCGGTTGACGAAAGCATAAGGTTATGACAACACTTCCCTGTTCCGATTGACAAAAGCATAAGGTTATGACAGCACTTCCCTGTTCCGATTGACAAAAGCATAAGGTTATGACAGCGCTTCCTTATTCCGGGTGACGAAAGCATAAGGTTATGACAGCACTTCCTTATTTCGGGTGAGCAAAGCATAAGGTTATGACAGCACTTCCTTATTTCGGGTGAGCAAAGCATAAGGTTATGACAGCGCTTCCCCATTTCGGTTGACGAAAGCATAAGGTTATGCCTGCTCGGAGGGCATTAAGATGGCGTCTTGCTCAGCTTGCGGAGCTTCCACCCGCTCCACAAACACCACATCACGCTTAGGCCGATGAGGAAAACATAGAACACTTGGAGCAGCGACAGGAAGGTGTAGATGCGGCCGGTGTGCACTTCTAACGCCACATTGCGCAGCGACATGGGCAACGTTTGCATCCACTGCGGCATAGGCAGACGGTCGGTTCCCACGTTATAATCGGCCACAAGCGCGCCCACTTTGAAGTCGTTCGAATAGCCCGCCACGGCATTTGCCCCAATTGGTGGACCAGAAACGGGCTGCATGGGGCCGCCATCAAAATAGTCGGTCGCATAGCCTTGCGCACGATCCCAGCGATACATGCCGCTAAACGAGCCAATGAGCCAGCGGCCTTGCGCGTCTTTCTCCTCAACGTTGATGCCCATCACGCTCACAGGAGGTTGCACTGGCTCGGGCTTCGGCGTACTCCTCAAGGTCTTCAAAGCATAGAATCCTTCCGACGAATAGAGCAACCAATCGCCCTGTGCAGCATCATATTGCAACGACCGCAGCTTGTCGTGCCACGCATTTTCGCTGTCCATGGTCGAGAAAGGCAATGGATGCACGCGCGACGAGACGATGGCTATCAAAGCGGGTGGGCGCAACAACCAACCCGTGAAGCTCAACAACAGCGTGCAGACAATGGAGAGCCTGCCCACATGATTGTGCCATTGCAACAGCCAGCGCATGACTTTGGGATGCTTGTTGCGACGCATGCGCGGCAAAAAGAAATAGACAACGCCCGTCAGCGACAAGAAAATGAGCACAAAGGCGATGGCATCAACCACCAAAACGCCAACCATCCCAAAAAGTTCGCCGCTGTGCAGCAGCCACACCAAACGAAACAATGACACCTGCCCATCATAACCTTGTGGCGGCAACAAGGTGATGGTGCGGAACTGCTTGTAAGGAGGCGCGGCGCAGAAGAGCATCGATCGGCTGGTAATCACGAGGCTATCGCCTTGCAAACTCATATCCACCAGCCGCTCATTACCATCGTTTTGCAATGCCACCTCGTGCCAGATGCCATCGTCCTGCAACCGATAGAGCCCATATTGTCCCAGTGCAAAGAGTTGTTGTTGCGGGGTAAGACAAAGGCGTTTGATTTGCCGATAGTCAGCCCCTGTGGGCAAGCCGCGGTTAAAATCTTTCAAGCCAGCGCCCGTGCTGTCGGTCATCCAAATGCCGTTGTTGCCATAGATGAACACCTTTCCACGCCATTTCAGCGTGCCTTTTAGCAGTCCGCGGTTCCATTGTGCATAGCGATAAGAAGTGTGAAGTAAACTTCGACTCACATTCACCGAAGCAAACAGTCGGGGATGGTTGAGCACCAAGCCCGACAAGGCAAACATGATGAGGAAGAAGGCGCAAATCAAGCCCAACCATTTGTGATGCTTCCGCCAAGTGGATTTTTTCATTTTGTGTGCGTTGATAACGTTAGCGTGGGGGCTGCTGTTGCCGTCTGCAAGCTCAATTGGAATGACGAGAACGGCTCGTGACCCACAAATAGAGCCCCAAAGTTATAAAAACCAGCAGAATGATGAGCATGGGAAGCACAAATTTCTCGGGTTGCACCCAAAATTCTTTGAAGAAATTGATGCGCCCAAGAATTTCTACCGGCGTCCAAAACACAATCACTGTGGCGATGGCCATGCGGATGTTGGCACCCCAAGCGGCAAGGTGTAACTGACGTTTGAGCATGAAAACAGAACCCACAAAACAGCCCAACCCCACCAAGAACGTGACGGGATGATGGTCGCCTAAGAAGTTTTTGTCATAGCAGAACATCAACAGCAGATAGGAAGCCCACAGCATCATGTTGACCTCCATAAAGGTAACGATGGACGTGTGGCGCGTCATCGGGCGCACAACGATTTGGTTTCTGCGTCCTCTGAACAGCACCTTTTGCAGCCAGGTGATAAACAAACAGCCGTTGCGCGTGCTGAAAACATACATCAACATCGTCATCATCCACATGCCAAACGTGGCGGGCAGGATGAGATATTCGGGTTTTGTCACCACCACACCATGCTCTATCTCGGGCTGAACACCGTAGCGCCGCGCATAATACATAAAGAGAAACTCAACCCAGCCGGTCCAAAACAGCAGACCACCAAACAAGCCCCACAGCGTTTGTCGCGTGTCACCCCGAGCAAACACGCCGATGATAACGAGCACAAAGCCTAACAATCCGAGCAAGAAGCCGGCCACATGCACGCTGCCTTCGCTCATCAATTTCTCCATTAAAATCATCGCGGCATGACCTAAAGGCATGGCAAAAAGCACCAAGAGAAACGCCACGAGGGTTTGTTTCACATACCATTGCGAGGAGGATTCTTTTTCTTTGTTCATGATTCAAATGGTTTTAGAACAGCGTTTGCACGCTGCTATTTTAATTCATCACAATAATAACTGATTTGTCCACCCGTGTCTCCCAACTCAACATCGCCCTTAAACCAGCTGATGATTTGCAGTTTAAAATAATGCTGTCCATCGGCCGTGCGCACAACATAGGTGTGAAACGAGGGCGCATAGACGGGAGGTGGTCCCGAGAAGGTGAGCGCTTGCGACAACAAGGGGTTGGCATCGGTCTTCAATGTGGCTGGCCCGTGGTTGGGGTCAAACCAAGGATTTTCGTTGAAGTCAAGATGATGGGCGATGAGATACTTGTTCCAATCGTTGCGCGAATAGGTAATCGACACCGAATGGTCGTCGACAGTCCATTGCAAACCGGCCGGCAACTGCGCCACATGTTGCCACTTATCGTAGTTGCCATAGCCCAAATCGGCTGCTCCCCCCTGCCCTTCGCCCGACGTACCGCTGTTGGTTCGAAGCCGATAGCCACAGAAAGCCACATCCCAATCTAAACGATGATGTTGCTCACCTTCCTTGATATCGCTGCCAGGCATATAGCGATTAAACACCTCGCCTGTGCGCAAATTGATATACAACCAGTCGTTGCTCACACCCGTTAAATAACCCGTGATGCGCGGAAGGGTCTTTCCATTGAAAGGTTCGGCATCATAATGCACACACGAAGCCAACACCATCGCGCAGCTCAGCCATAAACATTGTATTGCTTTCATCGCTTATGTTTTAGGGATTTCACGATTTCATCCATCAAAAACTCTACTTGAACATAGCCCCTTGCGCCACATGTTGCCGGCACGTTGAACATCGTAATGCCCGAACCCAACGTGTGAGGCACATAGTTAAAGAGGTTATCCACGCCGAGCGTTACCTTCACTTTGTTATAGAAGGTCTGCACCAGGGCCAAATTGCACAGCACATAAGTGGGCAGGGTGCAACGAAAATAGGCATCGTAACTCTTGTGGTGTTCGTCCACCCAAACGCGATCTTGCACGTCAAACTGCTTCTGCCCCATGAGCGACGCACTGAAAATGGTCTTCAAACGATAGTTCTTTCGGTTCAGCGTATAGTCCAAACTTCCCGTTGCAGCGTGGGGCGATGTGGTGTTAACTTGTATGCCTTGCTGCTTACTTACATTCACATAGCTATACGTTCCGTTGAGTGTAAACCCATCGATGAAATGCCATTTGAGAATTGCTTCAACGCCCAACATGCGTTGATTGCGAAGGTTGGTGTATTCAAAGTTATACTGCATGTCGTAGATGTGCCACACGCCTTCAATCTTTTTCCGAAAGAAATTGCCATAAGCATTCACGTTCATAAAGAAACGATCGGTGCTGTAT
Organism: Prevotella sp. HJM029; assembly: GCF_000599605.1. Lineage (GTDB taxonomy): Bacteria > Bacteroidota > Bacteroidia > Bacteroidales > Bacteroidaceae > Prevotella. Next base: position 113,291 of record NZ_AZHT01000027.1, read on the forward strand.
TCCGTGCCCACCGATACATAATGGTTTTTCTCGGGACGCAACTCTTCATTGCCACGGATTTGAAACATGCCGAGATGATCCCAGTTAAAGAACAGCTCTTTGATGCTCGGTGCCCGATAGCCCATGGAATAATTGGCACGAAAGGCCCATTGCTCGTTCAGCGAGTACTTGGCTGCGAGCTTGGGCATCCACATAAAACCAAAAGCTTTTGAAAAGTTAGTGCGCACCCCCAAGGATAACATCCAATGCGTTGTGGGCGTCCATTCATCCTGCAAGAAATATTCGGTTTCGCGCAGCGCGCGTGTGGTCATCTTGCGATTGACAAAGCGGTCACTCGTTAAATCGTCGCTGGTGTGCTCTATTCCGAAGATGAAACTGTGATGATTGAAATAATTACTCGTCAGCGAGAGGCGCGGTTCTAAAATCTGACTCTTATAAACCACCTTGCGTTCGTCGATTCGTTCGTGTCGTTTAAATCGCTGATAGAAATCACCATGCAAGCTCAACTGCACCGAGAACCAATTCTTCACATCATACTTTGCTTTGAAGCCCGTCATGAAATCACGGCTCTGCGTGAAATTAAGGTCTTGAATGAGGTCGTAGGAATTCATAAAAAACAGTGTGCCATAGACCTGCATCGAGAGGTTTTTCACAGGGTCGATGTAGAATTTTTGTGCCAACGACACATGCTCGGTGCCCTCAATGCCCATCGGTGGCCGTGCAACGACGCTGTTGAGAACAATATCATGCGGCAAAAACGGATTGGCTTCTTTCGTATAAACCTTTTGATCGTGCGTGGCCTGGTAAAGATAAAACGCATCACTCGAGCTATACCAAACATCGGTTTGCGAGGTAATCGCCTTATATTTCATGCCTGCCGACACCCACGCTTGCAGGTTGGGGCGGTCGCTATTCTTCTCAAACATATAAAGAAAGTCGCGCTTTGAGGGCTGTTTGTAGTTGCGTTCGTTCATCTGTCCCCAGCGAAAGCCAGCCTGAATATCCAAAGGTTTCGCCGCTTTCTTTGAGATGAGGTTGATGACTGCACCCGAAGCTCGGCTGCCATAGAGCGTGCTGCTGGCACCTTTCACAATCTCGATGCGGTCGATAGCGTGCAAATTAAACCGCTCATAATCTAAGTTGCCGGCCATTTCGCCTGTCATTCGCTCGCCATCTTGCAGAAAAAGCACATGCCGCGCATCCAACCCTTGCATCGAAATCTCGTTGCCAAAGCCCACCTTTTGAATGTTCATGCCGGGTGTTTCCTGCTGGAGCGCATGTTGAAGGTCGCTATATCCTGCATCAACCAAAGCCTTTCCACCTAACACTTGTGTCGTGATGGGCGAGAGTTTCACAGGACGTTCGGTGCGTGAACCCGTCACAACCACGTCATTCAGATGCATCACATCCTCGCGTAAGGTAATCTTTACCGTCTCTTTTTGAGGCAGTTGCACCTCACCTGAAGCCGTAACATAGCCCACAGCAATAATCTGATAGTGGTAAATGCCCTGTTTTTCAAGATTGAAAACAGCCTCGCCCGCAGCATCGGTCACGGCTGTATAGGCCGCCTTTGTGCTACCATTTGGAGTGAGAGAGATATAAATACCTTCCAAAGGTTGCTGCGTTCCTTGCTCTTCAACTTTGAATTTCAGTTGCTGTTGCGCCCATAACGCCATGCAACCCCAACAGAACAACAAGGTGAGGAATAGCTTTTTTCTTTTCATCTACGTTTCTTCTATGCGGAAAGAAATGCGGATAACATTTACTTAATCCGCATTTCAATGTTACAAGGCTTTGCTATGCGGGCTACAATCCATGCTCTTCTTTATATTTCTTGAGGTCTTCCTCATATTTCTTAAAGTCCTTTTCGTAGGTTTTAATGCGATTTTTGTCAATGGTTTGCAGGAAACACTCTGAACGCACATTCATCATGTTATAGTTAACGATGAAGTTTATCTGATGAGTTTTCACGTTGAGATAACCATCAACCTTGGCGCCGCTACCCTTTGAAACAGCACCCGTACCCTTATCATCGGCAGAAACCACGCCATCAACTCCTTTAAATTTCAACCATCCGTCACCACTGTACTCGTCTTTCTCCCATGAATTAAGTTGCATAAACTTGCACAAGCAGGTGAAAGTAATCTTTAGTGGCATATTGCCTACGGTGAAGTTAAGTAACTGCAAGCGTAAAGTTTTAGCATCCTCCCACGCAAATCTGAATTTCGTGGGACAGCCTTCGGGCAACAAAGTCTTGTCATCGCCGTTGAGTGTTGCTTTTGTTGAAAGTATAATGTCACCATCAAGGATCTGATGTGCAGTCTCAATGCTACTCTCATCTACAGGCCGTTCGTCAAGATTGTGGTCACTGCTGCACCCCATTAGGGTGAAGACGGCCATGAATAGGCCGCCCCACAATAGACATTTAAATTCTCTTTTCATATCTTTATTACTTCGTTCCATCAAAAGTCACAGAAGCTGGAAACATTGGAAAAATGTCCCATCCCGCATAAGTTTCGATAACAAAATGTAATAACCCTCCTTGCAAACTTCCTGAAATATTACGCAATTTGATTTTTTGTTTCATAAAAGCAGTCTTCAGAATCCCCGCTTCTCTATTTTTAGCTGTTGGAGAAATAGTGCCATTTATGATATACACGGGAACATTGATAGAGATTGTTCCTGGCATTTTCCCTATTTTTTGGATTTCTCCTTGCAACAGATAAGTTCCATCTCCATTATCAGTCAATGAAAAAACCGTATTGGCAACATCATTAAAATGCTTACCATTCATCGTTACATTTGACAGCGTTCCTACATAATTTCCAGCATTTGCAGAAGCAATAAAACCAAATAAACATGTAAAGATAATAAGTATTGAGAAAAATTTCTGTTTCATTTCCTTAGTCTTTATTTCTTAATTTGTGAGATATATTTTTCATGTGTCCAAAAAATCCCTCGTATTTCAGGTTTGAACAAATCACCATACAAAAAGGCATCGTAATCAGAAAGGCGCTGTGGCGTGCGGTCTAAATAGAACTTCTTGATGAAACTTTTTGTTTCCTGTCGGTTGAAAACATCTTCAGTAATCACAAAAGTCGTATTCAAATCGGCATCTGGCACATAGCCTCCATAATCATACCAATGCTTCAAGGTTGTGGGATAGGTTAATTTACAAGCAGGATTTAAGCGTCCTAACTCAATGGTACTTATACCTATAAAATTCGAAAAATCAAGGGCTCTTAGCTTTGGAGCGACTAAGACACCCAGATGCAAAGCATGTAAGTCTGTCTTATTAGGGAGCTTCAAATTTTCAACATCAGGACAGTCTATAATCTCTACAAAAGATCCTACCATGTCACTCATTTCTTTATCCTTGTCGCGTTGGCCAAACAGCGTACTTACTGAAAGGTCTATATCACGCAGACCATCAACTTTTCTCACAGCCATCTCGTACAAGTCATGTGCATCTTGTGTGTTGATGATGGATGTCTTTACATTCTGTAGAAAGAGTTTCTGTAGCTTACTGCTCACATAAAAATAAGGCAATGGCAACTTTTCTTCGAGTATAATTCTGCAATCTATGCCCTCCCAAGATGGATTGGAAACTATATATTGTATCCCTTCGACTGAAGTTGGTTGTTGCGCTATCGTAGCTCCTGCAATCAAATAGAACGTTTTTGATTTGTCGGCTAAACTCAAATGCTTGCTCAAGTCAACATGCTGTCCGTCAGAAGCCATAATTGATGGGAACGTTTCCTTGATATATTTTAGGACAGCTACATCAGGTATGGTGCGCAATGTGTTATAAGGCTGTACCTTTCCGTGCTCATCGACCATCTTCATTTCAACCTTTCCACCCGCAATATCATTTTGGTTGTGACGATAGAAAGGTACTAAATCACGGCTGTTGAAACGTGCTGTGGCAGGTAACAAGAGCTTATTGATGGAATGTTGGGGCGTAACGGTTTCCTCTCCGTTCTCAGCCACATCCACCTTCACCAAATGATGGAAGTCATAAATCTCATTACCTGTAAGATCAACGGCGATGACTTTCGCCGGAATGGAGTCAAAGTCGAACACGGGGCCATAGCCATTATTGGCGAGTTTCAACTCGTGAAGATTGGGGAACACGTCAAGCCCGGTGAGGTCTTTCAACTTTGTTCCACTTAAATCAAGCGACCGGGTGTTTTGAGCTAAGTCGTTAAGTTCCAGTTGTCCCTTCTCATTAAAGGTAAACCCTTTCGCTTTCAAAACATTTATTAACTCAGCATTTTGCAATGCCTGCGAACTAAAAGATGGCGCATTGTCTTTCTCGCTGCAAGAAAACAAGACCAAAGCACAAAGTGCTAAAAAGGATTTAAAAACAAATTTAAAATTCATAAGTCTAAAAATTTTGTGCAAAAATAAAACTAATTCTAACACCATGCAATCCCCATTTTTAGTGATTTTCATAGCACTTATTAACTTCTATTATACATTTTGCGGCTTTTCTTGCACTACTCATCCTCATTTATTAGGATTTTCATACGATATAGTTTAAAACGGATAACGAAAAACAATGAAAAAAAGACTCATGATTTACTCGTTTCATCAAACAGTGTCCATAGACCTTGTTTCAACATGAAAAGCTCACCGCTCTATAAAATGGTGGCGTTTACCACCTAATATCACCCACTTTTGCAACAAAACTGATAGAAATTAGGACGCAATATAGCCCATTTTATGAAGCAAGCCCATACATTCACTCATCGCACAAGATGACTTATGCTGTCTAAAAAAGACAAAAATCATGGCAAAACATTTTTTTATAGAAAAATAGTTGTAACTTTGCACGACTATATCTCGGGGTTGACTGGATTTGACGGCGAGATGAAATGGTATGTAAGCACGCGGAGATTCGGTTGTTTTCTCCCTAATCAAAGCAATCAGAAAATTAATTGGCGAAAACAATTACGCTCTCGCTGCCTAATCGAAGCATAGTAGATTACTGGCTTAATTGCGTCACAAGGTGATGCAACGAGACACCGCTCCAAGGATGTTTTTCCGAATCTGAAGACTCAGCGGTGCAGGTAAATCGGAAATAGTTGAGGTTGGCCTCGCAACTTTGATGACACTTTTAGAGGATAAGTCTGTAGTTGGTGGTTCAGGTCTTGCTACAGAACGAAAACCAAAGGCTGAAATAAGCGTGTAGAAAGCGTATGATTTCCTTGTGCGGACGTGGGTTCGAATCCCACCAGCTCCACTCGATGTACTCTGAACAAGCGTTTTTATAGCTTCACAAAAGAAAGAAAATCGCCGTAACATATTGAAGTTATGGCGATTTTCTTGTTTATATATGGCTCTGCTTTGAAGCCTATATTGTCTATCTATATGATTATTTCTAAGGTTTTGGAGGATCAAACTTTACTGGTGTTCTGAGTTTCGTCAGCGGTTCAAGATTAAATTTTTTGAAATCAGCTAAAAAACTTGCACAATCTTGTTCATGCTCAACCATAATAAAGGCTGCCTCATCACCATATAGAATTTTAGGAGTTGGCACTAACTTTTCATAAATCTTGCGAGCATTTTGCTGCTGGAAGCACGCATCCCATCGCGAGCATACGAAAATAATTTTATCATTCATCAGAAAATAATGATTGGGATAAACATCGTCGATTGACCACTCACCACCTTCGAAAGCATATTGGTAAGCAGGCATAATCATGAATATATCATTGTTGATGTTTACCCCGTTCGATAGTATTCCCCGATCTTCGTACACATAAAAACATTGCAATATGAAACTTTTCACATTTGGTTTCGTTTGAATATATTGATGTATGCGCTCCAAGAAAGCCGATTTCATTTGCGTTGTATCTACCCGATTGAGACTATCTAAAAGACTTTTCTGCATCGAGTGTTGCTGCAATCTTCCTTGACAACTCTGACAAGACACAAGCACCACAATAGTTATCAAGCAACAGAAAACCTTTTTTTTATACCATTTCATAAACATCATACCATTGAATGGGTAATCAATAGAGCACTTTATTTAGATATGCTGCGACTTTTATTGATGAAAGCCCTCCTAAAAAACTATTTCATCTTTTTTATAAGAATAAATAACTAATAGGAATACTCGCTTGCAAAGATAACCTTTTTTACTTAGATTGAATTCTTTTGCTTATAAAAGTTTCTAAAGAAAGTTCGCTTTTTAATCTAAAAAGAAATAGTCTAAGATCATTTTCTACAAAAGGGTTACAGATTATTTCGCTGAAAAGTTTATAAGGAAAAACCATGATACTGAGTTCCCTATTTAATAATTACCTTTACATACGCATCCAAAGCAACTTGAATACCAAACTTCACATGATCTATAAGACACAACACTCAACAGCCATTTGGTTATCCCCTCTTCCTCAAGCGGGCAGAAGAACGGAGAAGAAGGATAAAAGAGCCAATACCTCATGCGGATTAACCACATTGTGGCATCAAAACAAACAAGCCGTGAGATGAAGTTTTTCTTTGTTCCTTTAGAATGGGAATAGCAACGGCAACACAAAGGTCATTGCGATGCCGATGATGAGTTGCAGGGGCAATCCCACACGCACATAATCCATAAAAGTGTAGTTCCCGGCTTTCATCACCAAAGCATTGGGTGGCGTAGAGAACGGAGAAGCAAAACACATGCTGGCACCTAACGTCACTGCAAAAAGGAATGCATAGGGACTAACACCCACTTGCTGGGCAGCAACCAAAGCAATGGGAGCCATAAGCACGGCGGTTGCGGTGTTGCTGATGAACATCGTGAGCAGCGAAGTGGTGAAATAAATGCCTGCCAATAACGCATAAGGTCCAAAAGCACCTAAACTATTAACCAACGTTTCAGAAACAATTTGAGATACACCCGTCTTCTCTAAAGCCGTAGACATGGGCATCATCGCGCCAATAAGCACAACGCTTTCCCAATTAATTGTTTTATAGGCTGCATCGACACTACGGAAACAACCCGTTAAAATTACTAAGAGCGAAGCTATCAATACGGCTGTTACGGGTGCGATGGGAATGAAATCAAAGACCATTGTGAGTACCATCAATAACATGATGATGGCGGCAACGGGCGACTTATAATCAAAAATCACCTTAGCTGCCTTCATGTCGGGACGCCCAAGTACTACCCAATTCTCATTTTCTTGATTCATTTGAATAATAGTATCCCATTTGCCTTGCACCAACAATATATCACCATTGTGCAAGCGATAGTTCCCTAAATCGTCTGTGATATGTTCTTCATCTCGACGAATACCTAAGATATTTAGGGCATAATCCTCACGCAGACGCGAGTCTTTGATACGTGTACCAATGAGACGAGAAGTGGGAAGTACAACTATTTCTGATATGCCAATGTCGTAGAAATCGAGGTGAGAACCACGCAAATTCTGTAGCTGATAGTCGGCTGCTAATCGCTGCATACCTGCATGATCGCCATAAAAAAACAAGATATCGCCATGGCTAATCACACTATCTGCCCAAGCCATATGTTGATCTATAACCTTACCAAACGCACGTTTTCGTTCACTTCGTATCTCAAGTAACGTCAGACCATAACGGCGTTGCAAATCGAGTTCTTTCACACGCATACCATTTAGTCCACGCGCGTCTTTGCCCACATGATATTTATAAATCTTTTCTGTTAGATGATATTGCTTTGCTAAGGCTGAAAGTGATTGCCCTTTGCGTCGCTTTTTACCATCAACTTCTTTGATAAGCCACAGACTCAAAGGTAGCAACACACAGATTCCAATAACTATTACGATTACACCTGTAGGGAAAAACGAGAAAAATCCTAATGGCTTGAACCCAGCTTGCTGCAACGTTTCGCTAACCACAAGGTTGGGAGGTGTACCAATAAGCGTAAGCATTCCACCTAAACTACCAGCAAAAGCAACAGGCATGAGCAAACGGGAAGTGCGAATATTCGATGTAGCAGCCATGCTCATAATGATGGGCATCATAATGGCTACAGTTCCTGTATTGCTCACAAAAGCACCAATAACAGCTGTTGTCAACATTACAAGCACAAAAGCACGCGTCTCGTTACCACCCGAGAAGCGTGCGATGCTATTACCAACTGATTGGGCAAGCCCCGTTTGTAGGATTGCGCCTCCGACAATAAAAAGTCCAATCATCATCAAGACTATCGGCGAGGAGAAACCCCTTAGGGCTTCTTGCGTAGTTAAAACACCTGAAGCCGTGAGCACCATGAGTGCGGCCATGGCAACAATATCGCTGCGCACACGCCCCCAAATAAAAAACGCAATGGTTACCAGTAGCGTGATAATTGTTAATATCATAAAAATAAATGAATTGTCCTTAGCCTCGTGAATCAATAACGTTGCAAAGATAATAAAATCAGATGAATTTACCAAATGAGCAAAACACCTGACGACGAATAAGGTTATTCGTTCTGAATATCATAGGGTTGCCACAGCGATTGCTGCAAATCCACACATCCATTAGCTTTAAACTTCACACCTTCTTGATGTAACAACTCTCCCTGTTTGTCCCACGAGGGCACTAATCGCCCAGAACTATTGACTACACGATGGCAAGGAACCTGTGCCTCTCCAATCCTTTTAAGCACCAATCCCACTTGCCGCGCATGTTGTGGATGTCCAATGAGACGTGCGATGTGACCATAGGTGAGTACAAACCCCTGAGGAATAGCACACACCACTTGCTGTACTTCAGACTGAAAACAGGCATCAATCGCAATTGTTTTCATTTTGTAATGTAAGCTTTTTGATGACACGACACGGATTTCCTACAGCTATCGAATCGTCTGGAATATCTTTTGTTACCACCGACCCAGCACCAATGGTGCATCGATGGCCAATGGTCACTCCGGGAAGAATTGTCACATTACCCCCTATCCAAACATCATCGCCTATCGTTATGAGCTTAGCCCATTCTGTTCCAACACGCCTTTCTACAGGATCAGTGGGATGGCACACCGTAAAAAGGCTCACATTGGGGCCAATAAGTACATGATTACCAATGGTCACTCGCGCCTCATCGAGAATGGTAAGATTGAAATTGGAGAAGAAATGGTTACCAACATGAATATTACACCCGAAATCACAATGAAAAGGAGAGTTCACCATAGGCTGCACACCACAATATCCCAGAATGCGTTTGATGCAGGTTTCGCGTGCTTCTAACTGCGAAGGTTTGAGCTGATTGTAGGCCCAAACGGCATCTTTAGCCTTAAAAAGCATCGATAATATTTCGGGATCGAGCGCATGATAGGGCTCACCACACAACATTTTTTTCCATTCTTGATTCATCATTTAATTGTTACAATATTAAGATTTTCTGATATCGTGCAATCTTATACATCTATTATCTATCATTAAAAAACTATTCTACTAAATCATAACAGGCTACTCTAATTATTCCCTATAGAGTTTCCTCTTGCCATTGCCATTACAAAGGTATACATTTTTTGTTGCAGAAGATTATTACTTGGCTCTTTTTAATAATCATTCTCTGCATACACAATTATTTACTTTCATGCACTTTAGACTAACAAAAGACATATATGGAATACATATTTTGGGAACAACACCCAACAAGGCAGCGCCGCTATCCCCCACTCCAGACATATTATAGAGCACATATTTTAGAGAATAACACTTGTTCTCTGACATCATCTACCTTCAGTTCCTTAGCAACACCACATCTCCTAATAATTTTTCATTGCTACTTTTTAATAAAGGACTTTGTTTCCTTACTGGGACTTACTGTCTTCTAACAAAGAAACTTTTAGCATTTCTTACTAGAATTTACAACCACATCTCTAAAAAACTTAATAAAATATTTGTCCCTTCAAATAAATTCTTTTACCTTTGCACCGCTTTTCAGATATATTCTATACAAAATTCCTTTGGAGAGATGGTAGAGTGGTCGATTACAACGGTCTTGAAAACCGTCGTGCTGAGAGGCACCGGGGGTTCGAATCCCTCTCTCTCCGCAAATAAGGGTGTAAATCAACGAGTTACGTGATTTGCACCCTTTATTACACCCAAGATGTCGCTATTTAAAATCTTTTGAGACAAATTTATTGCACACAGAGGATAAATCAAGAAGGAACTCTTCGGGTCAACTCTTTGACCGGGGAATACATCTCGTGCACGGATTGAAAGCAAAATGAAGAACAAACTCATGCCTATGTGGGACAAGATTATGCTACGAAAGAGATACATCATCGAGTGCATCAACGAATTATTGAAAAACATGGCAAATCTTGTGCACTCACAGCACAGGCCAATACACAATTTCATTATAAACCTTTGCTCAGCATTGGCGACATACTGTTTCTTTGAGAACAAGCCTGATGCATTGCCTGTTGCCATTGAAGACAAAAGACGGTTAAAACTATTTTAGAAATAACTTATCCCGAACTCGCGTAAATATATACAAGGACAAGGAAAACGGAGGAGAACTATACAAGCACTGCCGCCACCGCCTAAAGCACAGAAAACGAACCATGGTAGGGAAGCGTATATAAATCCCGGACAGGACAAGCATAGTCGAACACCCCATGGAGATTGATGGCAAACGATTCGGAGACTTCGAGATGGATACCATCATAGGAAAAGACGGACATTGGGCAATAGTTACTATCATCGAGCAGAGTACCTACATGCTGTTCATGAGAAAACTCGACTAGGGGAAGAATACCAAGGCTCTGGCAAAAACGGTAGTCAGGAGGCTTATGCCGTACAAGGCATACATCAAAACCATAACAACCGATAATGGGACGGAATTAGTCTGTCATGAGATGATAAGCAAGGCACTTGATACGAAAATATATATTGCCGATCCGTATTCCTCGTGGCAGAAAGGAACCATCGAAAACGAGAATAGACTGATACGGCAAAACATACCAAAGTCCAGTTCGTTCGCAGGGTATTATATCAGCAAATAACCAAACTTATGCACAAGATTATCATCAGACCAAGAGAAAAATTGAATTTCACATCACCGAGTCAATGCTTTTATGAAAAGATCGTCTAAATTTTCACTTGCTTGTTGAATTCATCCTATCGTTTTCATTTCTATCAATTGTTAAAGAGTGTGTCGCATTAGCCTAATCAAGAGTTTTACTAAATTGACACACTCTAACTAAATTCACTTCATCATCTGCTTGAATAATGAGAACGATGAGAACTGTGAGAACTGTGGGAACTGTGAGAACTGTGAGAATAGTGCCCTGCAAGGGAACTCTTCACCATGTCAACAGCCTTTTGTAATACTAGGGGCTGCCTTTTCTGTTTCTCAATTTGTGCTGTTTCCTCATTGCCTCTAAATACATTTGCAATGTTCTCAGAAACATTGGCGCAATAACTTGTTGTGGCAATAAATGCAGACACAAACAAAAACATGAGTCTCTTCATTGATACCTCCGTTTTTAAATTAAACAATATTGTTAACGATTCACTCTGTACAGGAATCTGCACATTCTATTTTCTGTATGTGCGCACTGATATTTCCGTTGTTGGTTGAGAATATGCCCGCACATCCACTTTTCAAGCTACAGCCTTCACATATTGGAAGATATACGTCTTTCCATTCACTGATTGATTGCTTTGCAAATGGCCTCAATTCCGGAGAGAGTACACATAACTGGGCATTGTATATGTATGTAGTAATACCCCTATCATTTAGCAAAAGCACTGCTTGTTTTAACTCATGATTATAATCATAAGGGTCTATCCATAGCTCATGTAAATTACGTTCAGCCAACCCTGTTGTTTCCATTTGCATAAATGCCACCTGCACCACAAATGGGAAATTATGATAGATAAAATCGGACAATTGCACCAAACGTCGATATGTTTGTTTGTGAACCACAATACGTATTCCTATCGGTTGCCCGAATCGAGCAAGGTTGTATAACCCTTGTACCGTTTTATAAAATGTTTTTGCACCAACTATTCTATCATGCTCAGCTGCTATATCGGAGAAGATAGGTATGTCTATCTGCAAATCATGGTGGTTACAAGCCGCAAGTTTGGCGGCATAATCAATGTCTGCAAATTTCACTCCATTAGAAAGTATACTGATTGCAGCCTTTGGACATGATTTCTTAATTTGCCGTATCAAGTCAAACAATCTATCGCCAACCATAGTCGGTTCTCCTCCTGTAATCCCTACTTCCAGCGTATTCTTGTCGAATAATTTTATCAGTTCGAGATTAAAGTTAGTGCGATCTTTTTCCTGATCTACAGGAGGTTGTGGGCACATAATGCATCGGTGGTTGCATCGTGCAGTTGCAAATACAGCATTGGAAGTAGATCTAACTTCATATAGGAAAAATATTTCTCCTTTTGAATTTATAGAAACCACATCACCTTCACAAAAAGCAGAGATACTATCAATAATACAATGAGGGTATTTATTGTTGTCTTTTCCTTCTGACGTGATGATAAACTTATATCCCTTGCCGAAGTCCTTTTCGTTATCACTTACAAGAATGTAATTTGAACGGTTAAAAACATTCTTGCCTTTAAGCGTAACACGTCCGAGTATTTCGTGCGTGTTATTGTGATATAATGTATTTATCTGTTTCATTTCTAATCCTCTATTTTATCCAAGACCAAAAAATTCTATTAATTTCTGGATTCTTGCGATCCAATAGTTCAAACAAATAGTGTATGATAGCTTTGTTTTTCTTACACATTTCGTTTGTTGGACGATGCCCCACCATGTCACCTTGTTCTGACAAGTTGCGTACAGGGTCTGCTCCGCAATAGGGCTGAAAAACACATTCTGCACATTCAGGAAGGCATTCGTTGCAAGCAGAACGTATTATTTCATGTAACTTATCTCCATTGAACATTGATTGGTAAGAATCTGTGTTGACATTGCCCAAACGGAAGTAATAATTTTTGAATCGAGCCATCATCCTTCCTTCATCTGCAACATATACACTACCATCATAATCGTATATTGCTCCAGCGATACCTACACCGGCAGGTGACTGCAAATCAACAAATCCTGTAGCGAAAGGAGTTAATATTCTTTTAAGAAGTAAGGCTGCATACCCTTCAACAAAGAATATTCCTTTTTTGTTGAGTTCAATAATATAATCAAATCCTTCTTTGAAATTCGAGATAAAATCCTCTACAGGATATGCAATCTTGTCTTTATATTGTTTAGCAAACCCATAAGGGTTCAAGGCGCGTAAGAATATATTACGAAAACCCAATCTGACGTATTCGTCTATGATTTCCTTAAACCGTCCAAGGCTAAATCTCGAAGTCGTCATCAAGGCAGAAGCACACTCATTATCACACCAAATATTGCGAATCATTTCCAAATTCTTTTCAAATATCGTATGATGATCAAGTTCTTTGTTTTGAAGTGGCCTATTGGTGTCATGGAGCTCTTTTGGACCATCAAGAGATGTCGAAATCAGACATTTATGCTTTTTTAAGTATTTCACCATCTTTTCATCAAGCAATGTCAAATTGGTGCAAATAACAAACTCCAATTCTCTTTTCTTGAACAGATTTTTCCATTCGGCCTCTTCAATAATATATCTAACCATTTCAAAATCTGTCGAGGGGTCACCTCCTTGAAATTCGATCTTAATACAAGGAGAGGGAGATTTAAAGATGGTTTTTACAATATTCTTTGCAGTTGATTTAGTCATATCTGCAGAATGGTCTGTGCTCTCATGACGTTTTACCTGACAATATATGCAACTGGAATTACATCGTAATGTCGGCACAACCATGTGCAAAGAAGTAAAATCCTGCAAGATACTCTTCTTCGTGCGGAACTTGGTTGCGAGCATCTTTACAACATCATCAACATTATCTGTTGTAGCAATTTGTTTAGATGCAATATCATAAAACAAATCACTTTTAGGGTCAATATCTTCATTGACGAACTTAATAAAGTCGTCATTATTTAAGAATATGTATTCTCCTACATCATTCGTTAAGAGATACTTTTCGTCATTAAAATGAGCGAAACGAAATGGAAGTATTTGGTAGTTTCTCATTCTTCTATGAATTGACTGGTTTAAATGCTTCTTCAACAATTAAATCCCTTATATGACCGAATTGCTTATTTACATGAAAACGTACCTGTTGATCCAACAATTCATTACAGAACTGTTTGACTGTAGATTCCTTTATCACATTTTCATCTTTTGCCTCAAAAAGTAAATGTATTATTTTTTTACCATCTGGTTCAACTGACTTAAAGATATAAAAGTTATCAGTGAACTTATACGCTGCAGCATCTATCGTTTCTATCGAATAAACCTGCAAATCCAAGTCCAACTGCATTTTATTGCCGTCAATTACCTTTAGAGGAATTTTTAAAACATCCATATTTAGCCAATTCTTTCCCCCCCCATCCAGCTGCCAAATATGGGGCCATACATTGTAAAAGCGTGGCACTGTATGCCAGTATCCATAATGGAGACCACAAAAAAGTCAAATAATACAAAACAATTCACGTTATAATATGAAAACTGTCAAGCTTATTCGTCTTTATTATCCCTTCTATCTATCAGAAGTACAGATGCCGCTTTTGAGAAAGTATCAGGTTTCCATTTGCAACACGAAGCATAACGCTTTTTAATTATCGATATGTCTGGCTACAGTATATACTATCGCCGCTGTAAAATTACAAAATTATTTCCAAAAAAAAACATTTCGCGTTACTTTCAATCAAATTTTACCAATATTAGGAGGACACTAAAATAATCTCTTAAACAATCAATAATGATTGAAATACAAAATGAGTTTGCCCAAAATAGTCCACTATTTGAATGTATATTAAGCATTTTTGATAGTCGCTGATATCCTTGTATTTCCCTATACTTCCCGCTGTATCCCTGCCTCTTGGAAAAGCATTAAAAGCTCTCTACTTTTACATCGTCAGACCTGACTAAACGCCCTATGCGCAAGGGCGAGTTATTCATTTCAAAACAATTGAATTATGACGATAAACGAATTACTGGACAAGCCTGTTTGGCAGATGACTGGTGAAGAATTACTTTTCCTTGCACAACACAGTAATATATCCACGAGCAGGGAATTAACAAAGGCTTCTTCCTCCAAAGAAGAAAAGCGATATGTGTACGGGTTGGCTGGCATTGCACGCCTCTTCGGCTGTAGTTTGCCTACGGCTAACCGTATCAAGCAGAGTGGTAAAATCAATCGTGCCATTACACAAGTAGGACGCAAGATTATTGTTGATGCTGACCTTGCACTGGAATTGGCAGGGCGAAAGACAGGAGGACGATGATGAATACAACTGATTATGAAAACATTTGGCAAAAGTCGCTCATTCATGTAACCGATGAGTTTGCGCTCCCTCCAGTTGTACTACAAGCAGGTGAAGCCATTATTGGCACACTGGGGAACTTCAGTGTATCAACAGGTAAGGCGAAAGCCAAGAAGACTTTCAATGTGATTGCCATCGTTGCAGCAGCCCTTATCAATGGGCAGGTGTTGGAATATCAAGCATCATTTCCTGAGAGTAAACGCACAATTCTTTACTTTGATACGGAACAAAGTCCTTATCATTGCCAACTTGTGATGCAACGTATTTTGAGATTGGCAAAACTGCCAATAGACAAGGAACCGCAGAATTTGAAGTTCAGTCATCTTAGAGCCATTGCTGACCCTAATGAACGCAGAGAAATTATTCGTTATGCCATCTACAACACGCCCAACGTGGGCTTGGTAGTCATTGATGGCATTCGTGATTTGATGCTCGACATCAACAACTCAACGGAAGCGACCAAGTTAGTGGGCGACCTGATGCAATGGACGAGCGAGCAAAACATCCACATCCAAACTGTACTTCACCTCAACAAGGGCGACGACAACGCACGAGGGCATATTGGGACGGAACTCAACAACAAGGCTGAAACAGTTCTTCAAATCACAAAGGACAACACTATGCCTGAACGCAGTATTGTTGCACCTTCCATCATTCGTTCCAAACCCTTTGAAAAGTTTGCCTTTCGACTTAAGGAGGTTGAAGACGATATTTGCATTCCCCAAATAGATCTCTCATATTCGGACAATGAACGGAAGTCACATCGTTTCTCCTACCAAGAGTTAAGCACTAACGAACATCGAAAAGCGTTGGAACCAGTCTTCTCAACAAATGAAGTCTTGCCATATAGTAAACTTATCGTAGCTCTTAAAGAGGCTTATGCTAAGATTGTGGGGCTATCCTATGGGCAAACTAAACTCAAGGAGCTTTTACAATTCTTGCTCAACAAAGGCATAGTGGTTAAGGAAGAACGAGGAAAATATCGGCTCAGTCATAATTCTCTACAATAAAACCTTTGGTCGGTCGGACACAGGCTATATATACCTGAATCAATCCGACCAAAGAGAAACAAACTTGGTCGGACGTAAAGGTGTGCCTATAGTGTACGACTGTCCGACCAATCCTAAGCCTTTCAGCCTCCAAAAGAAAAAGGCTGAGAGTTATTCTTTTCAAACTTCAAAACAAAATCACAATGGAAATACAAAATATCAAGCAAATCTCTATTACAGATTATTTGCAGCAACAGGGTTATTCACCTGCACGAGTACAAGGAATTCATTTTTGGTACTGCTCCCCACTTCGTAACGAAAGTACGCCATCATTCAAAGTAAATACAGAGCGCAACCAATGGTATGACTTTGGAACTGGCGAACATGGAGATATCATTGACCTTGTGCGTGCTTTACAGTATTGTAACATGTACGAAGCCATTGAGCTTCTAATCGGTTCAAAACAAATAGTGCATCAAGATTTTTCTTTTGGAGGTGAAAGAAAAACCTCTAAGCACAAATTAGAAATCATATCTGTGCAATCACTTACCAATCCTTATTTGTTACGTTACATCGCAGAACGAGGAGTACCTCTCAGTATCGCCAATAGGTTCTGTTCTGAAATTCGATACAATAATACCAATCGGACATACTATGCCATTGGCTTTGCAAACGATGCTGGCGGATGGGAAATTCGTAGTCCTTATTTCAAAGGCTGCATAGCTCCAAAAGCAATTACAACTACTAGTAAAGGCACAGACGTTTTACAAATCTTTGAAGGGTTTATGGATTTCCTTTCGTGGCAAACGCTAAATCCTTCTTCAACTTGCGACACCATAGTTCTTAATTCTTTGGCTCTTTTGCCACGTATTCAAGAGAAGTTAAAAAGCTACAAGCAAGTTGAGAGTTTTCTGGACAATGATGAAGCAGGACGAAAATCGTTTGAATTTTTGAAGCAGTTTTACCCACAAATCATAGACGGTTCTGTTCGCTATCGAACTCACAAAGATATCAATGAATGGCTCGTAGCTCAATCCCAACTCAAAGAAAAACAGCCACGATTACCGACTACGAAACGTGGCATCAGAAGATAGCGTGTATCAGGGAAGCAAGTTTGTGTTTTGAGTATCTCAAAACCTACTTGCTCCCACCATTGGGAGATAAAAATCCCGTTGGTCTCATCAAAAAAATAAAAAATGGAACAGAAAAATAAAGGTGGACGACCCACTAAGACTTTATCAGAGAAACGGAAATATCAAGTG
>NZ_AZHT01000028.1 GCF_000599605.1 Prevotella sp. HJM029
AACAATCTCAATCAGATAGCCCATCGGCTCAATGCTTTCGGCATTTCTTCACTCAATGAAGAATTGAATGCGCTGAAACAACTTATTCACGAACTCATGAAACGATTGAAACCATGATAGCCAAGATTATTAAAGGAACAAACTTCAGTGGAGTTGTCAATTATATGCTCAGCAAACGCGAAGGTCAAGTCAAGGTTTTACAAGCTAATGGCGTACGCAGTTCTTTACCAAATGACATTGCACACGACTTCAACTTGCAAGCCTCTATGCGTCCAAATGTACAAAAACCAGTTTGTCATACCATACTCTCATTCTCAGCACATGATTCAGAACGACTAACAGATGCAACAATGGTGAAGATTGCCAACGAATATCTTCATAAAATGGGCTATGGCGACACACAGAGCCTTATCGTAAGGCACAGTGACCGCCATCATCCTCACCTGCACATTTGTATCAATCGCATTGGTAACAATGGCAAAACCATCAGCGACCACAACGAAAAGTATCGTTCAACGAAGATTTGTAGAGAACTGACAGAGCGTTATGGTCTAACCATTGGCGAAGGAAAGCAAGAGGTAAACCGCTCAAGATTGAGAGGTGAGGATAAATTACGATACGAGATATTCGATACCATTAAGTCTATATTACTTCAATCTCAGACTTGGAAAGATTTTGTTGCAGGGTTAGAGCAACAAGGTATTACCACTCGTTTCAAAACGAAAGGCAACACCGATGTTGTTCAAGGAATCATCTTTGAAAAAGACGGATGTAGTTTCAGTGGCTCAAAGATAGACCGAACGTGCTCTTTCTCTCGCCTCAATGCTGAGATAGAACAAAATTCTCACAAACAAGAGAAAACTAATCTACAAAATGAGCCTATGGTAGATTCTGTAGATGAAAGCTATTTCATTACCGACCTATCTGAAGCAATTAGTGAAGTGTTTTCTATGCCAACACCAAGTAATGGCGTAGATGTTGATGAGCTCCGCTTCCAAAAGAAACTTCGCAATAGAGCTAATCGCAAACGTAGAATTTAATCACATCAAATATATATCAGTATGAATAACGAAATAGCACCTGTTCTTGATATGCTCGAAGAACTTAAACAAGAATGCAAAGCCATCAAGAAGTCACAGGCTGAACTTCGCACCGCTTTGGTTGAACAACAAAATACGAAGCCCCAAGATGCAACTCAAATCTCCAAAGCTGTACATCTCCAACTATCCCAAGAAACGAAAGCCAAAATCAAAGAGCACCAACTTTTTGTTTTAGAGGCACTCTCGCAATCAAACAAGAAACTCGACCCGAAGTTTGAAGCCTTACAAAAACTCCTCAGCGAGCAACGCAAGCCAGTGGTGTTTAAGAATTACTCGCTCTTTGCTAGTATACGTTTAGCCGAGCGTATGCTGCTCTTATTGATTTGTGGGCTGGTTATTGTAAGTTGTTGGTTCTTCGGTATGGGAGCCAACAAGCTACAAACAGCCTCCGATTACGACCTACGTTATCGATATCTGCGTATGCATGGCAAAGCTACCGCTTCAGACTTTACACATCTTGACAGCATATTTTTAACACATCGCAATCCCAAAGCCATTCTACAGTTAGAGCAGAAAGTCGTAGATTATGAGCAAGCCTTGCAAAGACAAGCTGAGTTGTCGCTACAACAGGATAAGATTAAGCAAGAACAAAGAGAGCTTAAGAAACATTTGAAGAAATAGCAATCATTTCAAGAAAATATTTAGTACTGTTAGAATACGCATTAACTATCAGTTAAACCTTATGCAACAAAGGAGCGTTACACAACTGATAATGGTCGTTAAGGACGGCACCGTTTGAAAAGGTAGTCATTCCTTGTTGTTCTGTGCCGTATGCGTCATAAGCGTGGCCAAAAAGATGAAATTTGGGTTTTACTTCCAATACCTTATTTCTCAAAGATAGATTCCCCCAATGTATTCCGTTGGATTCGTCCAGTATCATCGCAGGTGGTTCGTGTGTAATAAGTACGTCTACACCATGCGGCATGATGCTCTCTTGATGATTGTATGCCAAACCAAAGAATCTCACACCCTCGATTTCACAGCCTCTGTCTTGCAAGAAATGAATATTATAGGGCAAGTCTTCTATGTTTTCAGCTTCCCATAAACATAGATCGTGATTGCCTGTGACAAAAATCTTATGACGGTAGGGTTGTTCGATTAACCAGTTCAGGAAGTTGAGTGCCTCCTCTTCTGTACCCATATCAGTAAAGTCGCCACAATGCACCAAAACATCAGCTGTTGGTAAATTGGTCAGCAGCCGATGTCGATTGTGGGTATCTGAGATTTGAAGTATTGTCATATTAGGGCGCTATGGGTTATCGGTATACCATACAGGAGCTTTATCAAAACCTACAATATACTCTGTATGATGCTGACCACATTTAGGAGTAATTTGCCATTTGACTTCTACATTCTCTGGAAGTTGTTCAAAGAAAGAAGCCAATACCTTCATATCCTCCCTTAGCATATTTTCTTCTAAGCTTTGCAATTCTAATCCAAGCATTATAGTTCTAATATTATCACTATGTGATATGGGGGATATTGGGTAAATAGCCTGATCTAACGACGGAGCTGTTCCAGAAGTAATATAAGTTGCCAAACGAGCACACGTCCTAAAATCATTAAAGTCCATACTTATGATTCCTTTCGTTTCCATGAAATGATGGAAAAACATCAAAAAGTGAAGAATATTATCTTGCAAAGTATAATAGTGTGAGGTAAAAATATTGTAGAATTTCCACCTGTCCTTGAAAACTTTATACTGCGAAGTAGGGTGTAGGTCTAAAACAAAAATGCTACCAACTAAACTATTATACTGTTTAATAAAAGCATCTATTTCAGACATATATACTTCTGCATTGTCAGTAAAGACAAAAACAGCGAGGCATTCTAAAGGGCGTAAGTCATCTATATTATAAGTAACTATATCCTTATAAGGCTGCTGTAGACTACTCAGAAACTCTGTAGCTTTATCACCGAAACAATGATAAGCAACAAATTGTGGATATGATTCCCCAAAATCCAAAAGTTGATTCAATTCTTCCATTTATTTCTTTTCTAAATTTTAGATTTTGAAACAAGATTCTATTTCACTAATCTTATTCTTTATCCACTTTAACACTTCTTCTTTTCCAATTGCAGGATATTGAGCTATATCATGCCAGTTGTTACCTTCGTTATCGGAAATCCAACTCCAACCATAAGGATAATTTTGGGTTGGTTCATCTGTAAAGCAATCTAATTTAGGTTGCAACGGAATAGTCTTGTCCTCCGAAGCAACCGCAATCCACGCTTCTTTCCAATAGGCTTCGTCTGTTTTAATAACGATAAAAAGATTCCTTTTACTATTCAAACTTTTCCATAAAGCTCCATTGTCATCTTGACGTTCGTTAAAGCCAAGGCCTTTTAGGGGCTTAATTATATAGTCGCTTCTTAATTTATCTCCGATTTGTTTCTGTAACAATAGCAATTCGGAAGTAACATCAATATTGTCATATTTAATGGCTTCTTCAATAATACTTTGTTGATATTTTGTATCCATGTCTTGATGGGTAAGTTGTTTAATAATCGTGATATAATCTTCGATGGTGCTGTGAACAGGCTTTTGGGGTAGGGTCTTCACCAACTTTTCTAACAGCTTTAGTATATTCTGTTCATAGGAAAGTTTGATAAATTCAAAATGTTCTCCTCCCAAGGAATATGGAGAAGGATCACTACCATATAAAGTAAGATAAACTAATTTGAAATTATTTTCCCCAAACGTTTTTACCCCATAGTTATGATATCGAAGCAGTTGATTAGGCTGGTCACCTGCATAGATTTTATTTTCAATGATAACGGCATGTCCCCTATCTTCAAGAATAATATCTATACGTCCACCATTAGTTTCTGTTACTTCTCCTATAAGTCGTTCAACTATCTGCTCTTTACAATGTGTAATATAATCCTCTGGCAATCCCAAAGCTGTAAGGAACGATTTGAGAAATTCATTTTCCAAGCCATGGTTTGCCTTGGGATTGAGTAATGTTGCGAGTAAACGTGAATGCAAGCGTACTTCGTCAGAGCACATATTCAGCGCAGAAAACACATTAAAGCATTTTCCTTCCTCCTTTTCTTTCTGTAGTCTCTCTTGTTCAGCATAATGTAATGGTAATAACTGAGATAGTAAATCTTTGATGCTATTGGACATAAAATAAATGTTTTAGTTGTATTCTTGCTCCACAATCTTGCTCAACTCCTCTTCAACTTCCTCTACCGTAGGCAAAGCAGATTTTAGATTATCAGGGATAGCCTTTGATAGTTGGTAATCACTCACACCAATTGGTTGGTCGTAACCTGAGAGGGCATATTGTGCCACCACCTTGTAACGTTGTCAAACAAAAGTACACAACTGCAAATATAGTTATTTACTCTGATATTTTATTGTTTTATTATCAAAAATTCTTTTGTTAATTGAATTTTGCGTTATTATTTCTCTTATCTTTTGATTTTCTCCCCTTGCTCTAAATATACATTTCTTGGTATAAGATTATCCAACGATTCATAAAACCTTCTTTCGTTATAGCATTCTACCCATTGAGCGCTAGTATTTTCTTGTTCAGATGGACAGAAATAATGATTTAGTTTTATCACATTTTTCATCGATCTGTGATATCGTTCTATCTTTCCTTGTGTCTGCGGATGCAAGGGCTTGCCATGAATATGCTTGATGTTATATACCTTACCGAGATACTCCTTGAGCGAGGAAGCAATATAGCATGGACCATTGTCCGATAGTAAGCAAGGAGGATTCTGAAGTGTAACCCCGGCCTTTTCAACTGCCTTGTCTATTGTTCTGGATACATCTTCAGAGGTCATGCTCGAGCATAGCTCCCAATGGATGATATACCTGCTGTAGTCATCAATTACCGTAGAGAGATAATACCAGCCCCAACCCTTGACTTTGAAACAGGTAAAATCGGTCTGCCACATCTCATTGGAGAATTTAGTCTTATGATGGAACTCATCGGCTGCAAGGACGAAATCATGCTCCATACGTTCCAATAGACCTCTTTCATGGAGAATACGATAAAAGCTTGATTCTGAAACGAATATCTGACTTTCTTCCAATAAAAGAACGGACAGCTCCCTGGGAGTGAGCTCAGGATGCTCTAAAGAAAGTTCAACCACTATTTGTCGAATATGGTCGGGAATGCGGTTCCATGTCGTCTGCCTCCTATAAGGCGTTTCTCTGAGAGCATTCACCCTCCCCCTGTGGCATATTTCTGATACCAGTTATAAAAAGTACGCCTTGGAATACCTAAGCGTTTGAGGGCCTGAACAATACTTAACTCTGAACGCTTTACTGACAGAACTATAGTCTCTTTCTCTTCCGCACTATAACGTATATACGATTCATGCATAGGGCTTATTCGATGAGTTTCAAGCTTTTTTTACAACGTCATATCTCACTACCAAATCGGCAAGGGCTTCCTTTAAGCGAATATTTTCCAGACGAAGTTCCTTCACCTCATCACTTGTTGCTTCACGGACGATGTCACCATCAAGGCGAGCTTTGCCAGCCTCAATAAATTCCTTATTCCATTTGTAGTAAGTACTATCGGATATACTATATTTACGACAGAGTTCAGCAATACTCTGTTCGCCACGGATTCCTTCCATCACAATTAAAACCTTTTGTTCAGAAGTGAAAATACGTTTCGTGTTACGACGAATATCCTTTAACAAGGATTCTGATGTTCTCTGCTGAGAACCTGCTGAAAGATTCTTTTTTGTTGTCATTGTGCAAATATACCTTTTTTATTAATATAATTCATACTAAAACCCCAAACTTAATTGAGGCCCCAGTTGTGCACTTTTGTTTGACAACGTACAATACAATCTATGATTTGTCTTTGAACAAATAAAGCAGCTATAGGCAAAGTCCCATACTTTCTTCGTTAATTCCTTTTCTACTTCTACAATTCTTTATTTAACATTACGACTTTCTTCTATTAGTTTTTCTTTTGATGGTAATTTTTCTACGTTAAGGACGAAGGCTATTTTCTCATCATATATTAAAGTTAAATATCCTTTATGTTCCCATTCTTTTAATACAGGAAGTATTCTTTCCCTTTCTGTATATATAATTGGAGGAAAGCTATCCCATGTCCAGATAGGGCTATATGCAAATCGATCATGACAAATATAAGTTGCCAATAAACTAACAATTTTTATTCTCTTCATATTATTTTAATGTTATTGTTCTACCTGTTTTCAAGTTCACCATTCTTATCAATCATTATTTGAAATTCAGGTTCTCTTCTATTAGTTGTTCTTTTGATGGTAATTTCTCTGGAATAAAAGAAAAAACAATGTCGTCATCTTCTATTAATTTTATATATCCATTTTCCTGCCATTTCAACAAAATGGGTCTAATTCTTTTATAATTATTTCGAATATTTTTATTTAGCACATCTAATAAATTCCAATCAACAATTGGAGACATCAAATAAATATTATCGTGATAAATATAATTTATTATTATTATTATTAATCTACTACGTTTCATAACTCATGTGTTATTTGAAAGATGCAACTTGAAGTCCTTGTTTTACTCCTCCACCAACCAAATACCATCTTTTTTAAGATAAACAATTGGCTCTACATCAAATTTGAAACCTTCAATGGGGATACGTTTCTCCCAAATGTCGTTTACTTCTTCTTCATTTATTTCAAATCTTGAATCCCTTGCGTCATACCAACCCTTATGCCAAATTCTCCTTGGATAAACTTTAAAAAAAGAATCTTCATCCAAAGGAGCGACTAATTGCCTGGAATTTATTGTTTTTAAACACAGCTCTCAGCACCTCGTGTCCATTGCTATACACCTCCCATAGTTCTGCACCTTCGTCTATGATTGCATACCATGAGGTTATTATTCCTTCGGTTCTTTCAACCACACTCTATCTTTCTTAATATAAACAATTGGCTCTGTATCAAATTTGAAACCCTCAATGGGGGTACGTTCTTCCCAAATGTCAGTTACTTCTTCAATAAACTTTTTGTATGGGATTTCTATATAATGATCTCCATTATCTAAAAATCCTAATAAGCATGTCTGAGTTTCCAAATCTGGGAATAGGATGATATTACCATCTGACACAACCGTATTCGGAGTATATTTCCCTCCTTGATATTTACAATAACAATATTTATAGAATGCAGAATACTCATAACTACGTCCATACGGAATATATAGCTTATAATAATTATTTTCTTTCCTAAACCCTAATTTTAAAAAGAAATCATTTTTAGTAAAAATCTTCCAATAGGGGGTATCAAACTCCTGACTAAATTCCATATTTAACCAATGCCCATATATATATATATAATTGCCCCTTTTTAAATAACTAACATCCTTTAAAACCATATAACAAAATTATTTTATTGTATTAAACTTTCCATCTTTATACACTGCTCGCAGCGTTTCTCTTCCATCATTGAAAACTTCCCAAAGTTCAGCGCCATCTTCAAAATCTATCCTTTGTAACAAATTCCATTCAGGTATTCCTAGTCTACCATTGTTACCAGATGTAAAACCATGTGCTGTAAATAGATAATCAATATCTTCCGAAGTAGGGATGACAAGTATCTGTGGGGTCTTCTGATTTAAATCGGATTACTGCTATTCATTTTGCTTTATTTGATAATTTCCTTCATATTTATTTTTTAATGCTCTACCAACCATACGCCATCTTTTTTAAGATAAACAATTGGATCTACATCAAATTTAAAACCCTCTATTGGTTTGCGTTCCTCCCAAATGTCAGTTACTTCATTCACAAAAAGTTCATAAGGTAAATGAATTCTTCTATCATCATAAAAATGTAATCCTAATTTTTTCTTTGTCTCTAATTCAGGAGATAATATAATATCATTTTTTTTAAAAATGATATTTTCTAAATAATATTTTCCATCCTGATAGTTACAATAATTCTCCCTCTGAAAAGCACTTTGTATCTGTTCTGCGGATAGAGTTATGAAAACTTTATCTGATAAAAACTCATTTGTTTTGCAATTTTCATATCTTTTAAATCCAATACTCAATAGCCCTTCTTTAAAAGAGGTTTGAAGACGATATAAGTTTTCTTCTACTTGCCAAAACCGACATTCTATACCTTTAAAAAAAGCATAGTCATTATTTTTTGTTTTCAACATAACACATCATTTTATGATAATAAATTTTTCATCTTCTTTACTGTAGATTGCCCTTAAAATTTCTTTGCCATCATTAGACACCTCCCATATTTCATCACCTTCATTAAATTTCACTCTTCGTAACAAATTCCATTCAGGTATTCCTAATCTGCCCCTATTTCCAGAGGTAAAACCTGTTGCTGTAAAAGGATAATCCCAATCATCAAAGTACCACCTTTGGGGATAACAATATTTTCAGGAATATCTTTTGATTTGAACCTTATGACCACACAACTATTTTTTGAAAGATGCAACTTGATGTCCTTGTTTTACACCTCCACCAACCATACGCCATCTTTTTTAAGATAAACAATTGGCTCTACATCAAATTTGAAGCCCTTTATTGGAGTACGTTCCTCCCAAATGTCAGAAATTTCCTCTTCTGTCGCCTCATACATAGGATCATATCCCTGTCTTGGAAAATCTTTGAAATATTTCATTGCTTCTTCTAATGGACGAAGTATAAATTTGCCTACTGAAGAATTTTCTACAAAGAAACTAAATCCCATATATTTAACAAAGGTTATTGTATTAAAGGCGCTTGAAATCTCTTTTTTTGAAACATATTTATAGCTTATTGTTTTATTTTGTTGCAAAAATCCTATTTTGCTCAACTTTTCATATTGACACTTTCTATCTATTAATTCGAACATATCAGGATTATCTGTTTTATAAAAATAATACTCTTGTGATAGATAGATAGCAAAATTTCCTCGTTTGTACGTTCTCATAAAATTACTTTATAGATATAAATTTATTTTTTTTTCACTAAATATTGCTTTTAATATCTCTCTGCCATCGCTAAAAACTTCATATAACTCTGCTCCATCGTTTAGTTCGGCATAAAATTGGTTTCTAAATTTAAACTCAGGGGCTCCAATTCTTCCTTGTTTTCCTGATGTAAAACCATGTGCTGTAAATGGATAATCCATATCTTCTGAAGTAGGGATGACAAGTATCTGTGGGGCATCTTCTGATTTAAATCGGATTACTGCTATTCATTCGCGCTTTATTTGATGTTTCTCTTATACCATGCACCATGCAGATTCTCTTCTATATATGAATTATCTTTGAATAAATAAACTAGCGGTTCAACATCAAAAACAAAATCAGAGATAGGCTCTCGCTCTTCCCAAATAATTGGGGAAGAAGCGATGAATTCCT
>NZ_KK082660.1:0-6973 GCF_000599605.1 Prevotella sp. HJM029
AGTTGTGTATCGAGCGATGTCGCGAGTGTACGAGGTTAGCTTTATTCTTCAAGAGTTCATTGATGCACTCAATGGTATAGCGTTTTCTTAACATCATCTTATCCCACATCGGCATCAGCTTGTTCTTCATTTTAGCCTTTAGGCCATGAACGAGTTGGATACTCAAGAATACACGAGGCATGAGCTCAACAAAGTTTTATCCCGAACTCGCGTATTATTTCTGTCCCTCTGAATTAGAAAAGGCTGTTGCCCAATGGGTGAAATACTATAATGAGAGCAGGTTTCATGAATCATTGGATAATCTTACACCAAGAAATGTATATTTAGGCCAAGGGGAGGAAATTAAAAGGATAAGAGAAACTATAAAGCAAAATTCAATCAACAAAAGAATTTCTGAGCATAAAAGAATGAAATTACAGAGTAAATAACTATATTTGCAGTTGTGCACTTTTGTTTGGCAACGTACAGGTTCAATTTGATAATCTCGGCATACTGCTGGTTGACAGTTTCACGCAACAATCGCATTTCTTCCGTCATGTCTTGTAATACTTTTGATATATCCGTAACTTGCTCTTTCATAGGTATAAAGGTACAAAGAAAATCTGAAATACGCAAGAAAAATGAGCATCTTTATAGCCTTTATACGAAGATTTTTGAGGAGAGAATACGGACTGGTCAATACCGGTGAATAGTTATAAAGTTGTGCTTTTTTAGTATAAAAATATTAAAAAAATTGTGTTGTGGATGAAAAAACATTATTTTTGCATGTACTTATAAAGTTTAGACAATTAAACTCTTATTATGGAAAAGAAAGGGTTAACATGGTTTACTGGCCTACCCCAGCATAGCAGGCGAATACTGCTGTTGTTGTTGTCAGTTTTGTTTTGCCTTACTGTTTCCGCGCAACAGCAGATTACGGCAAAGGGCAGTGTTTTATCCTCCGACAATGAACCCATTGTTGGAGCAACTATTTTGCAGACTGGTACCAGCAATGGTACAGTTACGGATATTAATGGCGAGTTTACCATTACGGTTCCTGCTGGTTCAATGCTGAAAATATCGTATATCGGCTTTCAGACTCAGGATGTTAAGGCTTCATCACAGTCCCTGCACATTGTTCTGAAGGAAGAAGACAAGTCGTTGAACGAGGTGGTTGTGATGGGCTATGGCGTTCAAAAGAAAAAACTGGTGACGGGTGCAACGGTGCAAGTGAACGGCAAAGACCTTGAAAAGCTCAATACTGTAAGCCCGCTGGGAGCACTGCAAAGCAAGACGCCAGGTGTGACAATTACGCAATCGTCGGGCATGCCTGGTGAAGGATATAAGGTAAATATACGTGGCTTGGGTACGACTGGCGACTCAACACCTCTTTATATTATTGATGGTGTGGCAGGAGGAAATATCAATGGGCTGAACCCTGCTGACATAGAGAGCGTTGACGTATTGAAGGATGCCGCTTCGGCCGCTATCTACGGGTCGCGTGCTGCCAACGGCGTTATCCTTGTTACTACCAGGCAAGGTAAGGCTGGAAAGGCGCAAATCAGCTACGACGGCTACGTGGGCGTGCAGAATGTATATCGTATGCCCGACCTGCTTAACGCGAAAGAGTATGCCATGATCATGAACGAGGAAAGAATGCAAGACGGTTTAACGCCTTACAATTTTGCATCGTTGGTACCCAACTGGAGCGATATCGAAAGCGGAAATTGGAACGGAACCAACTGGATGGAGGAAATAAGAAACAAGAATGCTCTCATTACCAATCATGCTGTCAATATAGCAGGGGGTAACGATCGTTCCACATTTTCTGTCGGATTATCTTATACTTATCAGGACGGTATTCTGGGAAAGCCGTGCGAACCCAACTTCTCGCGCTATACGGCACGTATCAATTCCGAACACAAGATTATACAACGCGGTAAGCTTGACGTATTTACGATAGGTGAAAATCTGTTATACGACTATACCCAAAACCAGGGAATATCTATCGGCGACAATTACGGAAACGATCTTCGCAACATGCTTCTCACGTCGCCTTTCCTGCCGAACCTGAATGCTGACGGAAGCTATCATTATGCCATACCATGGGAAATACGAGAGCCTAACCCGATAGCAAAGATGTATAACGTAAGCGGAAACAACCAGAGCAAGAGTCATGGCTTGAGGGCTGCGCTTTATGCTGTGTTGCAACCCGTCAAAGGACTACGGCTGAAAACTAATTTAGGTTTCACGCTCGGTGTTGATTCCTATCGCAGCTACACCCCCGTTTATAAGCTATCAAGCAATGTAATGAACGACGCTGATAATGTTTACCAGAGCCTTTCTGCCGGATGCTCGTTGATGTGGGAGAATACAGCCAATTATGTTTTTACGTTAGGCGGCAAGCACCACTTCGATGCGTTGCTTGGACAAAGTATTGAAGCCGATGGCCTTGGCGAAAGCATCACAGGTTCTAACACCAATTCGCAGTTTGATGACTTCAAGCATGCCTATCTTGTTAACACGTCGGCTATCACTGCCCGCACAACATTGACGGGAAGTCCGTGGGGTAAAGAGACATTGGCTTCGTTCTTCGGGCGCGTCAATTACGATTATCAGGATAAATACATGGCCACATTTGTGTTGCGCGCTGACGGTTCAAGCAAGTTCGCCCGCGGCCATCAGTGGGGCTATTTTCCTTCTGTTTCTGCTGGATGGGTGCTTACAGAAGAGCCGTTTATGTTGTCAACGCGCAACTGGTTAAGCTTTTTGAAACTGCGTGCAAGCTGGGGACAGAACGGAAATCAGTCGATACCGGGCTATCAATACCTCTCTACCATCTCATTTACCAATATAGATTATACTTTTGGTAAAGACAAATCGGTGATAACCAACGGTGCTTACCCTGATATCTTAGCCAACCCAAATATTACCTGGGAGAAGTCAGAACAAACCGACCTCGGCTTTGATTCGCATTTCTTCTCGGGCAAATTGGGGCTTACTTTCGATTATTACATCAAGCGGACACGCGATTGGTTAGTGCAGGCTCCTATCTTAGACACGGCAGGTACCAACGCTCCTTATATTAATGGAGGCGATGTTCGCAACAGCGGGATTGAATTAGCACTGTCGTGGAACGACCATATCGGCGATTTCTCTTACGGTGCCAATCTTAATTTTGCCTATAATAAGAACAAGGTTACGCGCATTGCCAATACTGAAGGCATTATACACGGCGAAGCAAATGTGTTAAGTAATGGTACCGACGAGGTGTATCGTGCACAAGTTGGCTATCCGATTGGCTACTTTTACGGCTACAAAACAGCCGGAATTTTCCAGACACAAGACGAGATAGACCATTACACCGAAGCTAAATTAAGCGGTTCCCGTCCCGGCGACGTGATATGGGTAGACACTAATCACGATGGCGTTATTGACTTAAACGACCGTTGTATGATTGGCGATCCGCACCCCGACTGTACGCTTGGTTTCTCCGTTAACATGGCATGGCGCGGCTTTGACGTCAGTGCTACGATGAACGGAGCCTTCGGTAACCAAATTATGAAGTCGTATCGCTCGTTTGCTGACTACCCAAAGAACAACTTTACATCCGATATTCTCGACCGCTGGCACGGTGCTGGTACCTCAACTCGCTGGCCAAGGCTTACCTCGGGCACCTCAACCAACTGGCAATTCATTTCTGATCTCTATGTAGAAAACGGCGATTTCATGCGCATGCAGAATGTAACCGTGGGCTACGACTTTAAGCATCTCTTCAAAACGCTGCCCTTTGAACAGCTCCGTCTTTATTTTTCGGCTAACAATTTATTCACTATTACCGGCTATTCGGGAATGGATCCAGAGGTGGGTTACGGTGGTACCGCTGCATGGGCATCGGGTATCGACCTCGGCTTTTATCCCTCTCCAAGAGTGTATATGATTGGTGTTAACGTTAAATTCTAATGAAAATGAAAATAAAACATATCATTTTTGTCACAGCCATGTTGCTGATTGCCGTCAGCTGTAACGACTTCTTAAGTACGGAAAATCTTACGAAGAAGAACAATTCCAACTTTCCCCGCACCGAAAGCGACGCGTCAAAGTCGCTCACCGGCTGTTATGCTATGCTGCGAAATATGACTGATGACGCTGAAGGACAGAACATTTTTATCGTATCTGAGGTGCTTTCCGACGACCGATTTGGAGGTGGAGGTCCCGACGACAGGTATGCACAGGCACTTGATCATTTAAAAAAGTCGAGCGATAACATGTTTTCTGACCTTTGGAAAATTAACTACAAAGGCATTTATCGTTGCAATATGCTACTGGAATCGTTGCCCAATATCCATTTCAGCAGTCAGCAAAGCCACGATAAGATTGAGGGTGAAGCCCGCTTCCTGCGCGCTTATTTCTATTTCAATCTGGCCAGGAGCTTCGGCCATGTTCCCCTGATTACTACTTCTCAATCAGGTAACGAGCCGCAGGCCGAACCCGAAAAGGTATACGCCCAGATAGCAACCGACCTCAGAAAAGCTATTGATTTGCTGCCCAATACAAAGGCTGACGTGGCTCCTGACACGCAGTTGGGCCATGCTACACGGTGGGCTGCTGAAGGCATTCTGGCGCGCGTGTTCCTTTTCTATACTGGATATTATCAGAAAGAAGCCCTGCCAACGCTCGATGGTACGCTGTCGAAGACAGATGTTGCCGCTCTTCTGAAGGATTGTATTGACCATAGCGGGCATAAGTTAATGCCCGATTTCCGCAACCTCTGGCCTTATTCCAATCCCTATACGGCGCCCGATTATCCCTACGCTGCGTCGAATCATCTCAGCTGGTACGGGGAGGACGGGGCCAATCTTGAAACTATATTCATGATTAAATATAGCTCAAAGGCCGTATGGGACGACAGCAACGCTCACCGAAACAATCAAGTTGACCTCTACTTTTCGCCGCGTGAAACCGACAGCAGCACCGAAAACAACTTCCCTCTGGGTATAGGATGGGGTTTCGGTCCCGTCAGTCCGGCCATGATTAATGACTGGCAAACGGCCGAGCCTACTGACTTACGCCGCAAGGCTTCTGTCTTCGACGTGGTCGATGAAGCCCCCAATTACGTGTGGGGAGCTGACAAACAGTATAACGAAACTGGCCTGTGGCAGAAGAAATATTGCGCTATCAACGTGAAGGTTACCGATGCAAGCGGCAACGTCAGCTACGAAAACTATTCGAGAAAACTCTATCCTGGCATCGACCCCGACTATCAATTGAACAACATTCAGGACATTGTTGTTCTGCGTTTTGCCGATATTCTGCTGATGTACAGCGAGCTTACGCATACCGTCAACGGCATTAACGCCGTGCGTGCACGTGCTGGTCTGACACCCATTACGGCGTATTCCGACAACGCGCTGTGCAATGAGCGTCGCTGGGAGCTTGCTTTCGAGGGCCTTCGCTGGTACGATTTGCTTCGCTGGCATATGGCAGGTGATGCGCTTGCCCGTGAAAACGGAGTACCGATGCAGGATAATCTGGAGCAGAAAACAATGGATATGTCCGACATTCGCCAGCGCGTTACCGATACCGGAGGCTTCCTTCAGATACCACAAACGCAAATAGACCTCTCCAATGGTGTGCTGAAGCAGAACCCAGGGTGGACGGGAGACAATTTGTTGTATTAATAAAATAGGAGTAAAAACAATGAAACAATATATATTTTTAGTGCTTTGTACATGCTCGGCACTGCTGTTTTCGTGCGAGCCTGTGATGGATGACAAGCAGCTTGGCAATGTAGTTGATGAAAACGAACTAAAGCTTGATGTTCATGCTACAACGCCGGGGGGCAACCAAATCATTATGGTTAACAACACACTGGGCGTGGGTTCCTACTGGGATTACGTGATAGGACGCTCGGCTGCTGACCGCGACACGGTGTCTCTGCCATTCCTTGGCGAGCAAACTATTACGTTTACAGGCCTCTGTGACGGTGGTACTGTTACTACGACACGTAAGGTAAACGTTACGTCTATTGACCATCCTGTGGCCCGTGAGTGGGAATTGTTTGGAGGAAGCGGTCAGCAAGGCAAGAAGTGGACGTGGGACAGCACGGTGGCTGCCGTTTATGGAACGGGCGGATACCTTACAGAATTTATACCCGACTGGACGTCGATTGCTCTTGCCAACGTTGATGAGAAAGACGGTTATATGGTGTTCGACCTTAACGGAGGACCTAATTTTACGCGCTATGCTGCCGATGGCACAGTAGTTGAAAAGGGTACTTTTGCGTTCAACATGTCGTCGTCGAAGAACAATCCTGACGATGGCTCGCAATGGAGCATAGGTACTCTAACCCTCACAGGGGCGACAGTGCTGAGCGGTCACATTTATGGCGCAACCGAAAAACAGCATAAATTCGACATCCTTACGCTTGACGATGACCACCTTGTGCTTTGTGCTGCTCCTGAAGGCACCGCTGCATGGGACAACAGTACGTTCTGGATTTTCAAACGGAGGAACTAAGTTTTATTGTTTTTTGGATGTTTCTGTACCCCCTGTTTGGTGGGAACATACCTCCTTGTTGGTGGATACCTTAATTCCGCAGCGTAAAATCTTTTAAGAAATCCAAGTGCCTGAGAAACAAAGTCCTCAAAACACTTGGATATGTCAGAATTTTTACCTATTTTGGTGCAGCAAACATAAAAAATAGACAAAAATCTGACATGATAAAGGTAGCAATTAAAAACGAGAATATCACTTCTTTCTGAGGATTTTATCATATTATACGCGAGTTAGGGATAAGCTTTGTATGTAAATAGTTCTAACTGCTTTGATTTTTCGACATAAACAGGTAGTGCCTCAGGTTTATTGTCAAAAAAGCAATAGGCTGTTAGGGCAGAACATAGGTTCATAATGAAGTTGTGTATTGAGCGATGTCGCGAGTGTACGAGGTTAGCTTTATTCTTCAAGAGTTCATTGATGCACTCAATGGTATAGC
>NZ_KK082660.1:7059-63569 GCF_000599605.1 Prevotella sp. HJM029
TACAAAGTTTTATCCCGAACTCGCGTATTATTTCTGTCCCTCTGAATTAGAAAAGGCTATTGTCCAATGGGTGAAATACTATAATGAGAGGAGGTTTCATGAATCGTTGGACAATCTTACACCAAGAGATGTATATTTAGGCCAAGGGGAGGAAATTAAAAGAATAAGAGGAACTATAAAGCAAAATCCAACCAACAAAAGAATTTCTGAGCATAAAAGAATGAAATCACAGCATAAATAACTACATTTGCAGTTGTGCACTTTTGCTTGACAACGTACATCTCTTAGATAAAGCAAAATAATGATTAAATATGAAAATTAACTACTGGGTACTCTTATTATTCATTATAGTTGTTAACATACAACTTTATGGACAAAAGGTAAAATTATTAGATAATACATATTATAAGGCTTTTGGAGATAGAAGTGATATCGTAAACATTATAGAGCACGAACGCTCTCAAATAATAATGCTTTTAGAGCCATCATTATCATCTATGATAGAAGAAACACTATCCACTGATACAGCTCTTTTTCGATGCGTATTAATTATAAATATAGAAAGAACGAATAACATTTTCAATATCTACAATGATAAGCCATTCTTCTATAAAGATAATAATAAAAGGTATGAGAATCTCAAAATTAGCGATGAGATAACGGCTATAGTACGTTCGATAAAAATCTGCCCATTACTAAATAGAAGAAACAAAAAAAAAATAAGTTTTGGGTTGGTGTTCCATCGAAAGTAACTGAACTACTTCTTCTAACCTGAGATATGGATAAAGAAGACAAGATTCTAAGTATTAGAAAGCGCAATCAGGTAGTGTAATTTCAACTATGTCAAGGCTCTAATCCTTCATATTTTATCTCATTTTAAGGATGAATTGGGAAATGTTATGTTTTGTAAACGTAAAAATGGGACAGGAATCTATAGCATTATAATTAATGATACAGGTTATGGATTTCATATATTTGTAGATATTGTTAAAAGTGAAAGTACTTACCAGGACTTCAATGATATAAAAAGCTTCTACATAAAAAAATGCAAGGAATTAGGAATCGAAAAACGATATGGAGAATGATGAAAAATATTGATGAATTTGGCTCAATGGAGAATGTACGAGACAAGACTGCCCCTTGGGGTGAAATACTCAGTCACCTGACTCGTCCGAAGGATGAATGAGGATACGATTTAAGCGAAACCAGAGTTTCCGACATATTCTTCCAAGAGGCTGCTGATGGATTCTGTTCTTGGTTTATCCTCCAATACATGAAAGGATATAAGCCATTCGTAACAATGATGTCAAAAGAAATTGAAATAGAAGGAAGATTATGAATATGAGAAAGTTCTTTTTAGGAGTATTAGTATTTTGCCTTGGAAGTCTTGTCTTTTTTATATCAAGATGCAATATGATTGACAAAAGCAGTTATTATGTCCTTGAATGTCGTACTGGTAATGACAACGAGAAAAAGATATATGCAGCAAGTATTATTCTTGTGGCGAATGCTCCTTGCCTAAAGAGCTCATTAAAGAGAAACTTAGAAACTTTCTTTTGGGAGAATATAACACTGGATACAATAAATAGATATAACTCTATGTATGGTTATAGGTTTTATAGAGAGACAAAATATCTCACTAAAGACTTTAAAGAGGGGGGACAATATAATCCGGAATTTAGTAGCTGGGATAATACAATGGACTGGAGAAATCATCTAAAAGATAGATTAGGAGAGGTATGTTTTTTTTGCCGAGAGGATAAAACAGGATTTTATGTTTGCAGAATCGCCAAGCAGGCTGTAGTTTTTCATTGGTTTGAACCTTCTTATGAAGATTTTGAGTATAGAGAAGATTTTAATAATATAAATGATTTCTGGAAAAAGAAGCGAAAAGAATTAGGAATTGACAATACGAGACCTCTGCAAAACCTCATATAGATAGCGAAATCATAAATATAACTCATTGATTATCAATAGTAGCTTTTGAGTGTAAAAAGACTTTTACAGGCGTCTCTACTTATAATTCGTAATTCGTCGGACTCATGTTATATTAACAAATTGAGTTTACAGCAAAGTGGTTATATTTTTATTTATATAAGAATTTCTTGAGTAGTCCATAAATCACTTTCTTATGGTAATGTTTGGAAAAATAAGGTATTTTTATATCGTATTATTAGGTATATTCGTGGATAATGCGTAAATTTGCGTCCCGTAATTTGCGAAAACAAAAATATAATATAAAAATAAAACAGCAAGATGAATATTTCATTTGAAATTGCAGACAAGGTGAATGGTCTGTTGACCCTCACCGTAGAAGAGGCCGATTATCAGGAGAACGTTGAGAAAGCGTTGAAAGACTTCCGTAAGAAGGCTAATTATCCTGGTTTCCGTCCAGGCATGGTTCCTATGGGACTGATTAAAAAGCAATATGGTGCATCGGCCAAGATGGATGCCATTAACAAGCTCATTGGTGAGCAGATTTATAAATATGTGCAAGACAACAAAATTCAAATGCTTGGCGAACCTTTGCAACACGAAGGTCAAGAGCCCCAAGATTTGGAAAAGCCTGCACCTTATACGTTCCAGTTTGATATTGCTGTGGCACCCGAATTCAGCATCGAACTCAATGGCCACAACAAGATTGACCATTACACCATTACGGTTGATGATGCGTTGATTGACCGTCAGGTCGACATGTTCGCTTCTCGTTTGGGCAGCTTTGAAAGCGTTGACAGCTATGAAGACAACGACATGTTGAAAGGCGATTTGCGCGAGCTCGATGAGAAGGGCAACACCAAAGAAGGTGGTTTGACCGTTGAAGCTGCATCGGTGATGCCCAATTACATTAAGAACGAAGCACAAAAGGCACTTTTCAATGGGGCAAAGAAGGGCGACATCATCACGATGAATCCTCGTGAGGCTTATGAGAACAATGCTGAGTTGGCTGCCTTCTTGAAAGTGAAGGAAGAAGAGTTGGGCAACTACACGGGCAACTTTAGCTATCAGATTACTGACATTCAGCGCTATAAGAAGCATGCTGTTGACCAAGAATTGTTCGACAGAACGTTTGGTGAAGGCGAAGTTAAGAGCGAGAAAGCATTCCGTGAGCGAATTGCTGAAGGTTTGAAAGAACAGCTTTCGGTTGACGCCGACTACAAGTTTATTCAGGATGTTCGCGCTTATTGCGAAAAGAAAGTGGGTGATTTGCAATTCCCTGATGCTCTTTTGAAGCGCATCATGCTGAACAACAATAAGGAACGCGGTGAGGAATTTGTGGAGAAGAATTATGCCAACAGCCTTAAAGAACTCACTTGGCGCCTGATTAAAGACCAGCTTGTGGCTGCACACAACATCAAAGTTGACGACAAAGACGTGTTGGAAGCTGCCAAAGAAACGGCTCGTGTGCAGTTTGCGCAATATGGCATGAACAATGTTCCCGACGATTATGTGGAGAACTATGCCAAGGAAATCATGAAGAAACGTGAGAATGTGGATGGTTTAGTTGACCGCGCTTCAGACATTAAGCTCTGCGAAGCATTGAAGAAAGTGGTGAAACTGAATGAAAAAGAAATCTCTCTTGAGGACTTCAATAAGATGATGAGCGAATAGTTTTTGTAAAAAACTAACCCGATAAGAAAGGTTATCGACTTTTTTTATTATCTTTGTGTGAGTAAAGTGCCATGTCGATGTGAAATCATTGGCATAGTCTTTGCAAAGAAGATAAGAGAAAAAGGTGGATAACCTTTATTTTTTTTATACAAATGATCAGTAAAGGAAGAAGTATGAATAACGATTTTAGGAAATATGCTACGAAGCATTTAGGCATGAATGGTATGGTGCTTGACGATGTAATGAAGGCTCAGGCACAATATCTTAATCCTTATATTTTGGAAGAGCGTCAGCTCAATGTGACACAGATGGACGTATTCTCGCGCTTGATGGCCGACAGAATTATTTTCTTAGGTACAGAGATTGACGACTATACGGCTAACACTATATCGGCACAATTGCTCTATTTGGACTCGGTAAACGATGCGGGCGACATCTCTATCTACATCAATAGTCCTGGTGGAAGTGTGACAGCCGGTTTAGCCATTTACGACACTATGCAGTTTGTGAGCAGTGATGTTGCTACCATTTGCACGGGCATGGCTGCTTCGATGGCTGCCGTTTTGTTGGTTTCTGGCCAAGAAGGTAAGCGCTCGGCCTTGAAGCATAGCCGCGTGATGATTCATCAACCTTTGGGCGGTGTGCAAGGGCAGGCTTCGGATATTGAGATTGAAGCAAAAGAAATTCAAAAGTTTAAGAAAGAGCTCTACACCATTATTTCAGAACATTCGCACACACCTTTTGAGAAGGTTTGGCAAGATAGCGACCGCAATTATTGGATGACTGCTGAAGAGGCCAAGGCCTATGGTATGATTGATCAGTTGTTGGTGCGCAAGAAAGATGGTCCAGTTGGTAATGAAACGACAACGAATGGCGGGGAGAAATAAAAACATGGCAAAGAAAGTATGTAGTTTCTGTGGGCGCGGCGAGAACGAAGTTCCGTTGCTCATTACGGGCGTGAACGGCTACATTTGTGCCGACTGTGCGCGTCAGGCCTACGAGATTGTGCGCTCTGCTACACGTGCTGCTGGAGGAAAAATTGATGATTTTGAAGAGGAAGATACGATTGAAAAGCCCATCGATACTTTCGAATGGAAGAACGTCCCTAAGCCTAAAGAAATCAAGAAATATTTAGACGAATATATCATTGGGCAAGACGAGGCTAAGCGTTTCCTGTCGGTAGCGGTCTACAACCATTATAAACGTTTGCAACAACCCATGGACGATGATGGGGTGGAGATAGAAAAAAGCAACATCATCATGGTGGGAACCACAGGAACAGGCAAGACCTTGTTGGCGCGCACCATTGCGAAATTGTTGCAAGTGCCTTTCACCATTGTCGACGCTACGGTGTTTACCGAAGCGGGTTATGTGGGCGAAGACGTGGAAAGCATCTTGAGCAGGTTGCTGCAAGTAGCCGACTATAATGTTGAAGCCGCGCAACATGGCATTGTGTTTATCGACGAAATCGACAAGATTGCCCGCAAGAGCGACAACCCATCCATCACGCGTGATGTGAGCGGCGAGGGGGTTCAGCAAGGACTTTTAAAGCTGCTCGAAGGCACGATGGTGAATGTTCCGCCCAAGGGTGGCCGCAAACATCCCGATCAGGACTATATTCATGTGGATACACGCAACATTCTTTTCATCTGCGGCGGTGCTTTCGACGGCATCGAACGTAAGATTGCACAGCGCATGAATACGCGCGTTGTGGGTTACAATGCAGTGCAGAATGTAGCCAAGATTGATAAAGAAAATCTTATGAAGTATGTGCAACCCACCGACCTCAAGGCCTTTGGCTTGATTCCAGAGATTATCGGTCGTTTGCCCGTGCTGACCTATTTAAACCCATTAGACCGCGAAGCTTTGCGCCGCATCTTGATAGAACCGAAAAATTCTATCATCAAGCAGTATGTGAAGCTGTTTGAGATGGACGGCATCCGCCTGTCGTTTGACGACGATGCGCTCGATTTCATTGTCGACAAGGCGGTGGAATATAAATTAGGTGCGCGCGGTTTGCGCTCTATTGTGGAATCGGTGATGATGGATGCGATGTTTGAGATTCCGTCTGAACGAAAGAAAAAATTCACCGTTACGTTGGATTATGCTAAGAAGCAAATGAATAAATCGCATTTAAGACAATTAGATGTAACGGCCTAACGGCGGCGTGCGGGGCGATGGGTGCCGCCATTGTCCCCCATGCACCCAAGGGCAGCACCCATCAAAGGTAATGAACTTATAGACAAACGCAACCTATGACAACGAACGCTAATCTTGCAAAGCAGTTGAAACACTATTTTGGTTTCGACCAATTTAAAGGTGATCAAGAGGCTATTATTCAAAATTTGATGGCCGGCAACGACACCTTTGTGCTCATGCCGACAGGAGGTGGCAAGAGCCTTTGCTACCAGTTGCCGTCGCTTTTGATGGAGGGCACCGCCATTGTGGTGTCGCCTTTGATTGCTTTGATGAAAAATCAGGTCGACGTGATGAACAGTTTGAGCGATGAACCTTGTTTGGCGCATTGTCTCAACTCGTCGCTTACGAAGACCGCTGTGCAGAAAGTGATGGACGATATTCGCAGTGGTCGCACCAAACTGCTGTATGTAGCGCCCGAGTCTTTGACCAAGGAGGAGACCGTAGCGTTTTTGCAAACCATCAAGATTTCGTTTTATGCCGTGGACGAAGCCCATTGCATTTCGGAATGGGGGCACGATTTCCGTCCTGAATATCGCAACATCCGCCCCA
This sequence comes from Prevotella sp. HJM029, assembly GCF_000599605.1. Classification (GTDB taxonomy): domain Bacteria; phylum Bacteroidota; class Bacteroidia; order Bacteroidales; family Bacteroidaceae; genus Prevotella. Next base: position 13,417 of record NZ_KK082660.1, read on the forward strand.
TCATCAACCGCATAGGCAACGCACCTGTCATTGCACTTACGGCCACAGCCACCGACAAAGTGCGCAGCGACATCAAGAAAAGCCTCGGCATAGCTGATGCGAAGGAGTTTCGCAGTTCATTCAACCGTCCCAACCTTTATTATGAAGTGCGACCTAAAACCAACGACATTGATAAGCAAATCATTAAATTCATTCGGCAAAATGCAGGCAAGAGTGGCATCATCTACTGTTTGTCGCGCAAAAAAGTGGAGGAGTTGGCCGAGATTTTGCGGGCCAACGACATCAAAGCTGCACCCTATCATGCAGGTTTAGAGAGTGGCGTGCGTTCACAAACGCAGGACGATTTTCTCATGGAGCGGCTTGATGTCATCGTGGCTACCATTGCTTTTGGCATGGGCATCGATAAGCCCGACGTGCGCTTTGTCATCCACTATGACATCCCAAAGAGTCTCGAAGGCTACTATCAAGAGACGGGACGCGCAGGCCGAGATGGCGGCGAGGGGCAGTGTATCGCCTTCTATGCACAGAAAGATTTGAAGAAATTAGAGAAGTTTATGGAGGGGAAGCCCGTGGCCGAGCAAGACATTGGCCGGCAGTTGTTGCAAGAGACGGCCGCCTATGCCGAGTCTTCCGTCTGCCGACGTCGTATGCTGTTGCATTATTTTGGCGAAGAATATCCCTACGACAACTGCCATAATTGCGACAACTGTCTCCATCCCAAGGTGCAGATTGAAGCCGGAAATGCCTTGCTGATTGTCTTGCAGGCGGTGCGCGATTTGAAGGAAAAGTTCCGCCAAGAATATGTCATTGACTATGTGAAAGGGCGTGCCACCGACGACATTGTGTCGCATCATCATGACGAGCTTCCCTCGTTTGGTGCAGGCGAAGACGAAGATGCCAAGCATTGGAATCCCGTCATTCGGCAGGCCATCATTGCGGGCTACCTCCGCAAAGATGTTGAGAACTATGGGTTGTTGAAGCTCACGGCCGCCGGAAAACGCTTTCTCAAGGCGCCCACCTCGTTTAAGATTGTCGAAGATGCCGAGTTTAATGGCGAATATGATGAGGAGACCGACGACCCGACAGTCGTTGCACTCGACCCCGAACTCTATGCCATGCTCAAGGACTTGCGCAAGTCAATGGCCACCAAATTAGGTGTTCCGTCCTATGTGATTTTCCAAGAAAGTTCGTTAGAGCAGATGGCAACCATCTATCCTGTTACCATCGAAGAGCTGCAACAGGTGCAGGGCGTGGGCGTGGGGAAAGCCAAACGCTATGGCGGCCCGTTCTTAGAACTCATCGCAAAGCATTGCCGTGACAACCAAATTGAGCGTCCGGGCGAGCTGCGTGTGCGCACCGTGGCCAAGAAGAGTGCCACGAAAGTGAAGATTATCCAGAGCATCGACCGCCAATTAGCCTTGGATGACATTGCTGAAAGTTTGGGCATGTCGTTCGACGAACTGTTGGATGAGTTGGAAGCAATCGTGTATAGCGGCACGAAAATCAACATCGAATATTTCATCAGAGACATCATGGACGACGAACACATCGACGACATCTACGACTATTTCACCGAGAGTGAGACCGACGATCTGCGCGTGGCTGTGCGCGAATTGGGGGGCGATTACACCGACGAAGAGATACGTCTTGTGCGCATCATGTTTATCTCTGAAATGGCCAACTGATGCCTTTCCGCTCTTCATCGCGTGCCATTGTGCGCAAGTGGCAGGCGATGACGTGGCTGAAGGCCTAAAGCATTTGCTTGGCAACGTCTACGGTTATCGCTAAGACGCTCCTGATGAAAGGATATTTCTGACGCATCATTTCATAATCGGGGCCCGAAGTGAGAAACTTTGCACGCCCTTCTATGCGGAAGCCTGTGCCCTGGTAGCCGTTGAATCCCTCAACGTCGCGTGTTCCTAATGCGAGAAGAACGCGGTCGTTCACCTCGACATTGGCTTCGGTCTGCTTCATTCCGGCCGCGGGAATGAGAATTCTTTCATTATCGGTCACCACCAAGTAGCTGTTCCAAGTGCACGTCAGGTGGGGTTCTGCATGCCCCCACGATACGATTGAAACGACACCTTCATGGCGAATAACATCGAAAAACTTTTCTGTAAGCATTTTAATTTCTTTATTTTGTTAAACAGGTGGGCAAAGGTACGAAATAAAAGGGAGACTCTGTTGCCGTTGCTTTGGTAATTTGCCGGCCGGAAATCGTTCCCACACCATGTGGCGACGATAAGATGATAGCGATATGGTTCCTGCGCCGGACGGCGATAGGAAACGCTTTCTTCGAAAGGTAAATGATAAGGTTGTTAACAAAAAAAATAACGGACTATTGTGTTTTGTGCCATTTTTCTTTTAACTTTGCGAGACTTATCGGCCACGCGTGACAGAAGATGCACGACATCTTTTTTTCCGAGCCGCCTGTTTTAATATGCAAACACAACATCAACATGCAAAAAATGCTTCTCCTTTTCGTCCTCTTCATGGCGCAGACCGTGCACGGACAAACCCTTTCGGGCACCGTTTCTGACGCGCATCATGCCCCCATTGCCTTTGCCAACATCGTGGTGTTATCGCCCGACGACTCCACTTTCGTCAGCGGAACCACCAGCCAAGCCGACGGCTCCTTCACACTCACTTCCATTCAGAAGGGGCAACTGCTCAAGGTGTCGTGCATCGGTTACGAGCCGTTCACGACCATTTATGGCGGCACATCGCCGCTGCACATCACCCTTGCCGACGCAACGAAGCTGCTCAGCGAAGTGGTTGTGAAATCGAAGCGCCCGCAGACACAATTCAAAGGCGAGGGCATGCTGACCACCATTGCCGGCAGCCTCTTGGCCAAAACAACCTCCATGGAGCAACTGCTCAACAACATTCCGCAGGTTTCGGCACGCAACGGCACCCTTGAAGTGTTTGGACGCGGCACGCCCGAGGTCTATATCAACAATCGAAAAATGCAAGACAACAACGAGCTGATGCGCCTTCAGCCCAACGAAATCAAAACCATTGAGGTGATTACCAACCCCGGTGTGCACTACAATGCGCAGGTGAAAAGCGTCATCCGCATCACCACCAAGAAGCTCTATGGCGAGGGGTGGGGCATTGATGCACAAACCAGCGCGGGCATCAACGACCAGACGCGCACCAGTGGAACCGAGGCTGTGAACCTCAATTATCGGCAAGCCAAGTGGGAACTGAGCGCCACCCTCTCGGGCAACTACACCCACCGACCCAACGACAAAGACTTTTCGCAACACACCTTCTTAGCCGACACGTGGCAACAAGACACGCATCTCACCCAGGAATACACCAACATCAACCACTACACGCGCTTGGCCGGCAGCTATCTCTTCAGCGTCAACCACACCCTTGGCGCCAGCATCAGCTATTTTCGCTACGCACGCAACCACGGCGAGGGCGACATGGCCACCACCTCGTTGAAAAACCAATTGTCCATCGACCAAACCGCCACACACTATTCCGCCGCCGAACGCCCGCAAAACGCCTCATCCAACGTCTATTATGTGGGCAAAATCGGCAAAGTCAGCATCGACTTCAACACCGATTTCTTTTGGAGCGGCAGGAAAAGTCAGATGTATAACCACGAGCGCTACACGCCCACCGGCATGCCGACAACCGAGGATTGGGTGAACTCCGACCGTCGCGTCTATGCCCGTTTGCTGGCCTCGAAGCTCGTGGTCGCATGGCCTTTATGCAGCGGCAAATTGACCTTGGGCAGCGAATATTCCACCTCGAAACGCAAGAGCCGATACACCTTGCTGCCCCAACATTTGGTTGACAACGAGCAAAGCCGCATTCGCGAGAACATGACCTCAGCCTTTTTCGACTACAACCGCAACTTCGGCAAGCTCTATCTGCAGGCCGGACTGCGCTACGAATACATCGATTTCAACTACTACGCCCACGGCATCTATCGCCCAGCGCAAAGCAAAAACTATGGCAAATGGTTTCCCTCGTTGACCCTTTCCATGCCTGTGGGCACCACCGAAATGCAACTCACCTATGCCACCGACATCAATCGCCCCGACTATGAGCAGTTGCGCGAGGGCATACAATATGACAACCGCTACACCTACGAGGCGGGCAACCCCTTTTTGCAGCCCACCATCAGCCGCAACCTGGGCTACGCACTGTCGTGGAAATGGGTTTTGTTCAATGCCCAGTATGCCCACGTGAGCGACGACATCTACGAGTTCTCGCGCATTTATCGCGGCAATCCGCAGCAGCTGCTCAACCAGCCCGAGAACGTTGCGGGCTACAACCGCTTGCAAACCACCCTCAGTCTGCGCCCGAAATGGGGCATCTGGTCGCCGCGTTTCGAGGCGTCGCTCAGCAAGCAATGGATGCACCTCGACATCCACGAGGGCGCGCTGCCCAATCATCCCGTGGCCAGCTTTCGACTCAACAACGTGCTGGATGGAAAATGGGGCACGTTTTCGCTCTTCACTACGCTGCGCACCCGCGGAAACGAAGGCAATGTGTTCTACAGCAAACCACGGTGCACCATCGACCTTTCGCTCTACAAAGCGTTGCTCAACCAGCGCCTCTCCCTGCAATTCTATGCCTCCAACCTCTTCCATACGGGCAAGGACAGCTATGAGTTCTACAGCGGAACGGCGGTCACCACGCGCGTGACCGAATTTCCATCTACCGCCTACTGGCTGACCGTGCGCTATCGTTTCAACACCACCAACAGCCGATATAAAGGCACCGGAGCCGGTCAATCGCAGCGCAACCGCATGTAGCGACCGGCGTTCATTGGCGAAGTTGCCGTCGCGAACAGCCTGCTCAGTCACTACTCCTCACGCCCTTCACATCCTCTTTGCTCTTGGCCACACACAAAACGGGGACGGGAATGCATCACGCACTCCCGCCCCCTTATTTATAACATTAAGCCAATACTTCCGAACTAATTATCCTTTTGGTTTGATCTCAGCTTCGCCTTGGCCTCCGCCAGGATTCTTTCCTTTGCCCGAGGCGTCGTCGCTGCCAGAGCCATTCCCCTTGTCTGATGCGTGGCCGCCTTTGTCGGATGCCTCGTCTTTGCTGGGTGTGTCGCCTTTTCCTGTCTTTTTGCCCTTAGGTTTCACCGTGGCCGAGCCGTTGCTTTTTGCGCTGGGCTTGGTTTTAACCAATGCCAGTTCGCCACCCACGAGCCGTGTCCACAACGTCTTGCCCGTGCTGGCGGCGAGCACCTCGTAGCGCGTTTCTTTCTTGACGATTTGTGTCCGCCCCGTGAAGGACAGGTCGCCCGCAGCGTGGCCCGCCTTTGCGGCCAATGCGGGCAGCAGCGGGTCGATGCGCTTGTGGTTGCTCTCCAACTCCATCTGCTTGGCGATGTCTAATTGCGCCTTGCTCGATTTGCGGCTTGTGGCATAGCGGGCGAGCACGGCGTTGAGGTTGTTCACCAAATTGGTGATGAGCTTCTTGTCGGCTTCGGTGGTGGCGAAGTAGAAGGCCGCCTCGATGTTGCCGCGCACCTCATAGAAGGTGTCGTCGGTCAGTGGGCGCACAGCTTTGGCTGATGTAAATCCCGATTTGTCGGAGCCATCAAGGCGCTTGAGTTCTAATCGTTCAAACTCCTCGTTGGTGGTTTTCAGCATGGCGATGACCGCTGTTAGTCCCAAGGCCGCCGTTTCGGTGGAATACTTGCCCAAATCCTTCAACATTCCGTTGATGTGCATGCTTTCGGCCTGCAACACCTCCCGTTGAATGCCTTTGTAGGAGTCGACCAACTTCACGAGCCGTTCGGCCGGTTCGCGCAGCGCTTTCACGGGCGAGCGGCGATTGCTGCGAATGGCACTGAAGATTTGCGTGATGAGCGCGTCGCGGTCGTCGTCCAATTGTTGCATCTTGGCCGTAAGCTCGGTGTCCTGCTGGGCGTTGTTCAGCTCCACTTCCTGCGCAATCAGGTCGTTCCAAGCCTTGAGCAGCTCATCGGTCAGATGCAATTTCTGTTTGTCCTGCGCTGCAACCAAGCTGTAGAGTTGTTGATGCAATTCGGCATGCATCGCGCTGGTGTGCGCTGTGATGGTACCTGTCACCCGCACGTAGCGGGGAGATTTTTTTTGTTGGTTCTCCATTTTTTTAGTTGTTTTAAGTTTGCGCCAATAGCGGCGCCTGATGTTTGTTTTTGCAAAAGGTGTCCGTCGAATATCGTTTCCTCAGGGCCGATTACAAAGACTGGCGTAAAAGTACGCTTTTCTGCTTACAAAACCAAAATCTGAGCGCAGAAATTGCCCATTTCTTCAATTTTTTTTGTTTTTAGTCCGTCGTCGAACTATTCGCCGGCAACCTTCTCTTGTTTTAGTCCGTCGTCGAACTATTCGCCGGCAACCTTCTCTTGTTTTAGTCCGTCGTCGAACAGTTCGCCGGCAACCTTCTCTTGTTTTAGTCCGTCGGCAAACTATTCGCCGGCAACCTTCTCTTGTTTTAGTCCGTCGGCAAACTATTCGCCAGCAACCTTTTCTTGTTTTAGTCCGTCGGCAAACTATTCGCCGGCAACCTTATAACACGAACCATACGAGAAATGGTAGGGGCGGCGCCTGTGTGCCCGCCCGAACGTCCGCGCAGCGGCGTTTCCATCTGCAAAGGGCACATCCCCACCTGTAAAGAAGGCATTTCCATTCATAAACGATGTATGCTCACATCAAAACATGTTTGTGCTTTGCGCTGATGGATGCGCCCTTGCAGGGCGACACGGGCGGGCACACAGGCACCGCCCCTACCAACCTCCATCACGCCCCTCTACCACGCAACCTTCCTCATTTTAGTGCAGCGGCAAACTATTCGCCGGCAATCTTTTTTCGATTTTGGTCATTGTCGCCGGCTCCGCCGCGTGCGAAACGGGGCGGAACTATGCGGCGGTGCATAAAAATCGGGGCGATGGCTTGGGGTGTTGGCCGAGATTGTTTACTTTTGCAACATCAACAACAGTTTACGCATATGAAATTAGTGAAGCCCAAGAAGAACTTGGGACAGCATTTCCTGACGGATTTGACGATTGCGCGGCGCATTGCCGACACGGTGGACGCCTGCCCCGCGCTGCCCATCTTGGAGATTGGTCCTGGCATGGGCGTGCTCACGCAGTTTTTGGTGGCGAAGGAGCGCGAGGTGAAAGCGGTGGAAATCGACCGCGAGTCGGTGGCGTTTCTGCATGCCAACTATCCGCAGCTGCGCGACAACATCATTGGGGAAGACTTTTTGCGCATGGATTTGTCGACCGTCTTCGGTGGGCGTCCTTTCGTGCTCACGGGCAATTACCCCTACGACATTTCGTCGCAGATTTTCTTTAAAATGCTCGACTACAAGGAGCTGATACCTTGCTGCACGGGTATGATTCAGCGCGAAATGGCGCAACGCATCGCCGCGCAGCCCGGCAGCAAGGCCTATGGCATCCTGTCGGTGCTCATTCAAGCGTGGTATGATGTCGACTATCTGTTCACCGTCGACGAGAATGTGTTCAATCCGCCACCCCGGGTGAAGAGCGGCGTCATCTGCATGCGGCGCAACGGCGTGGCGCAGTTGGGCTGCGACGAACGGCTGTTCAGGCGCGTGGTGAAAACGGTGTTCAACCAGCGACGCAAGATGCTGCGCGTGAGCCTCAGGCAGCTATTCGATAAAACGTCGATGCCGGCACCCCAATTCTTTGCCACCGACGAGATGACGCTGCGCCCCGAACAGCTCAGCGTGGCACAGTTTGTGGCGCTCACCAATCTTGTGGCGCCCCACATTCGTCCGTAGCCGAAAAGATGCGGAATATTTTGTGGAAAGCATTGGAAGATTAAAAATTAATCTCTAATTTTGCGGAAACGAATTTTAAAACTACCAATATGTTAGACGTAAAAGCAACACTGAGCGACGCGCAAGAGCGCATGGAAATGGCGGCCATGTATTTGGCCGACGAGTTAACCCACATCCGAGCAGGTCGCGCCAACACAGCTATTCTTGATGGCGTGAAGGTGGAGTCCTATGGCTCGAAGGTGCCGCTGAATCAAGTGGCCAACATCTCTACGCCCGATGCACGCACCATCGCTATCCGACCATGGGACAAAAAGGCCATCAAAGACATTGAGAAGGCCATCATGGACAGCGACGTGGGCATCACACCCGAGAACAACGGCGAGGTGATTCGCCTCGGCATTCCGCAACCCACCGAGGAACGCCGCAAGGAGCTCGTGAAGCAATGCAACAAGATTGGCGAACGCACGAAGGTCGAGGTGCGCAATGTGCGTGGCGAAGTGAAAGATAAACTCAAGAAAGCCATCAAGGATGGGCTGTCGGAAGACTTGGAAAAGGATGCCGAGAACGACTTGCAAAAGACGCACGATAAATATATCAAGCGCATCGACGACTTGCTGGCCGAGAAGCAAAAAGAAATTATGACGGTCTAAGTGCAGCGCTTGAAAGGATTAGTTATTAAAAACACGGGCAGCTGGTACACGGTGAAAACCGATGATGGCCAGCTGGTGGAAAGCAAAATCAAAGGCAATTTTCGCTTAAAAGGCATTCGCAGCACCAACCCTGTTGCTGTGGGCGACCGTGTAGAGATTGCCGTGAATCAAGAAGGGACGGCGTTCATCACGAGCATTGATGAGCGCCGAAACTATATCGTTCGTAAGTCGCAAAACCTGAGCAAACAAAGCCACATTCTGGCCGCCAACGTCGATCAAGCGGTGCTCGTCGTCACGGTGAATTATCCGCAAACAAGCACCATCTTCATCGATCGCTTTCTGGCATCGGCCGAGGCCTACAGGGTTCCGGTGATATTGGTGTTCAACAAGACCGACAGGCTCTCGCCCGACGAGCGGCGCTATCAGCAGGCGGTTTGCCAACTCTACGACACCATCGGCTATGCGTGCCACGAGATTTCGGCTGCCACTGGGCAAGGCGTCGACCAACTCATGCCGCTATTGAAAGATAAAATCACGTTGCTCAGCGGCAATAGTGGGGTGGGGAAGAGCACACTCATCAACCGAATCCTACCGCAGGCCAACCTCAAAACGGCCGAAATCAGCGACGCGCACAACACGGGCATGCACACCACCACCTTCAGCGAAATGCTCGCTCTGCCCGAGGGGGGCTATCTCATCGATACGCCGGGCATCAAAGGCTTCGGCACATTCGACATCGAACCCGAAGAACTCACGAGTTATTTCCGCGACATCTTCCACTTCGCACGCGATTGCAAGTTCAGCAATTGCACCCACACCCACGAACCGGGATGCGCCGTTCGTCAGGCTTTAGCCGACCATTACATTGCCGAGAGTCGCTACCAAAGCTATCTCAGCATGCGCAATGATAAGGACGAAAACAAATATCGGGAGCCCTATTAAGGGGGCGTCCGCAACAATAATCATTTCATTTTAATCAAGAAAGGATTGAGCTATGAGTAAAAAAGTAGCAGAGAATGTACTTCAGTTGGTGGGCCGCACGCCCTTGGTTGCGCTAAACAAATATTCGGCTTGGCGTGGAGTTGAAACGCCCATCGTGGCCAAGGTTGAGTATTTTAATCCTGGCGGCAGCGTCAAAGACCGCATTGCTTTAGCCATGATTGAGGCGGCCGAAGCCTCGGGTGAGCTGCAACCTGGCGGCACCATCATCGAACCCACCAGCGGCAACACGGGCGTGGGCTTGGCATTAGTCGCCGCAGTAAAAGGCTATCGGCTGATTCTGACAATGCCCGAAACGATGAGCGTTGAGCGCCGAAACTTAGTGAAAGCCTATGGAGCCGAAGTGAAACTCACCGAGGGCAAGGCAGGCATGAAGGGCGCTATCCGTGCAGCCGAAGAGTTGAAAGCTACGATTCCAGGCAGCATCATCTTGGGACAGTTCACCAATCCGGCCAATCCCGAGCGCCACTATGCCACCACAGGCCCCGAGATATGGCGCGACACCGACGGAGAAGTGGATATTTTTGTTGCAGGTGTCGGCACAGGTGGCACCGTTTCGGGTGTGGCGAAATACTTGAAAGAGCAAAACCCAGCGGTGAAGATTGTGGCCGTTGAACCCAAAGAGTCGCCCGTTTTGAGTGGCGGTGCCAGCGGTCCTCACAAGATTCAAGGTATCGGAGCAGGCTTTGTGCCCGAGACCTATGATGCAAAGCTCATTGATGAAGTGGTGCAAGTGGCCAACGATGAAGCGATTCTTGCCGCCCGCCAATTGGCTAAAACAGAAGGCTTGCTCGTGGGCATCTCGTCGGGTGCGGCTGCTTTTGCGGCTGCAAGTGTGGCACTTCGCCCTGAAAATAAAGGCAAGCGCGTGGTCACCTTGCTTCCCGACACCGGCGAACGCTATCTCTCTACCGTGCTTTATGCGTTTGACGAATACCCACTGTAAACGCTTGGCGGGCGCATAGCGTGCCACAATTTCCATGCCTTGCGCAGCTTGTGTTTCGCGCAAGTGTGCAGAGATTGCTATACTTTGTGCCGCTTCGCCGCTCGTAACGCACCTATCATAAAGCTAAGGGTTAGCTTCCTCTTTTGTGGAAACTAACCCTTTCTTCTTTCCTTTCGGCGACGTTGCCTCGCCATGCGCCACGCCTTGTAAGGCCTAATCAGAATGTTTGTGGTAGATGTCCCACAACATGTCCGAGAATCCCCATCCGCAGTCGGTCGCATTTAGCATCCGTTTGATGCGTTACTTATGTTTTCTTCTCACATTCGTTACCTTTCCCAAATGGTATTCTGCTTGCCAAACGACTAAGCCGTTTCCTTTCTGTCGAGCGACGCTGAAGGTTACATGCGTTATCTCTACCATGCAACTATCGCCAAAAGGACCCACCGAGAGGCGGATGCGTTTGTAAGGACGCGCTACAAATGGGAAGTGTCCGTCGTTGTATTCATCAGGATGATAGGTGCGCCCCTCAATAGTATGCTTCGGGTCGCAGAGTGGTGTTCCGTGCACGTCGGTGGCAAGATATTTGTTGGCTGTGTAGGCATTGGATATCTCGCGATATTCCGTTTTCTTTGTTCCTGCCACAATCTGATCAAAGAACACTTGCTTAATGCTCAACTTCAGCGTGTCGCTACCTTTGTAAGTATTAGGGTCTTCTTCCTCCGCGGGTAGCATATCGTGGCCTTTCTCCGTAATAGTAACGTTACTGCCATCGAAGTGTAGTCGTGGCAATCGCTCCACAATATCAGCAGTTTGCAGGCTTACATTCATCACCGATAACAACAGATTGAAAATATAGCGCGGCTCTTCATGCTCTTTGCTCCAAAGGTTGGGGTCGTTCTTGATAAGGCTTTTCTTATCAATGGTCACAGCATATCGTTCCATAATCCATTCCACCGCACTCTTGCCATTCACCACATACTTGTAAACGCGTGTGGGAATATCGTCAATGCGCAGATATTCGTTGTAGATAATGGTACCCTGTTCACCTTTCTTGGGAAAGTGCATCTTGCTCACGGCATAATGTTCGTATTCGTCATCCCCAGCATAGGTGTCGCTGATGGTTACATCGCATGGCTCAACACTTTCGTAATTTAAATGTAGCTCTGCCAACGTCTTGCCCGCATAGTAGAAGTTCATCCACTCTGTTTCGTCCGTAATAATAGGAATGCGAGGTAGCGATTTCTTTAAATCCGATGCAAAGGTTTCACGATAGTCGGGCGAATGCAGCAAACCATAAACATAATAGAATATCATTTCTTTGGTGATTTTCTTATTGCCCACACGGTTCCTTACTTCTTTCAACATCCAATCACTGATGCCGTCGTGGCGGATATAGTCACAACATCCTTTTGTAAACAAACCTTGTTGCTTGTTTTCTTCGTACCAATAGAGAGGGAAGCATTGTGCACCAGCATCTAAACTATTGTAATCAATAATATTATTACTAATAAAAAGGGTATGCTCCTTATTTGCACCTTTACCACTAACTATAATTATCTTATTCTTCGTATTTGCTTTAGGGAAGAAGTTCTTACTAAGTCCGGGACGTTCGATAAAATTATCATCAAAATATAAATATTGTTTACAGAAAGGGCGGTAAAGACTACTTCTATAATCAGTTTGAGTAGATAATGCAAGCCCTTTGTCTAAATATCTTTTGAGGTTTACCGTCCAACTAATCTTTTGTGGATTAGTGTCAATAAAGTCTTCCACGGATAGATTAGGATTTGTGGTCGAAGCATTCTGGTAGTCTTCGCATTGAGCATTATAAAAGTCTATCATTCTTTGCATATTTTGACCGATTGTCTCTTTAGAGAAACCATATACCCAATTGTCTCGTCCTGATGCAATAGCTGGTCCATTCATCATAAACGCACTCTGCGTTTTCGCATCAAACTTCTTTTCTGGTGCCAAGGGTATCAGTTCTGCAAAGCCTTCGTTGCGTGGGTTAATCCAGTCGCCGTGTTCGTTAGGCTGAAGGATTGTCCAATCGAGTTTCGATGAACTGACGCTCTTAAAGTTGCGTACTAATTTTAGTTTCTCTTCGCGCGATAGGTAGTCGCCGATGTCGTGATAATAGATCGTAGCACGATTGTCGGCTGTCTGATGAGGTTTCTTGACCAACAATGTAATGGCTATAGGAGTGCGAGAACCTGAACCAAATATTTTTCCTCCTTCTTTTCTTGACAATTCTCCACTCGTTCGTTGGTTTCCCCGCAGATTGAGTACATAGATAGCCGAGAACTCACGCGCTAAACATTTGCGGAAACCATCGTTGGCATTGCCGTCTATCCATGCGCCATTGCTGATAAATGCCACAATGCCTCCTTCTTCTTTATTCATGGAGAGACGGTCGGACGCCCATCTAAAGGCTTTGATATAAAGGTCGTAAGTAGATTTGTTCAGTCCTGCAGCAGATGCTTTCACATAAGTATCAGTAATGCGCTTGTCAAGCATTTCGTAGCTTTGATTCTGCGCATTGTCGTTGGCAGACTTCTGACCAATGGAATAAGGAGGATTACCTATAATGACACGTATAGGAGCTTTGAGTTGTTGTTCTACGTTGGCGCTGTTTCCCGCAAACCACGATTTATCAAAAACAGGTTCCCGATGTTCAGTGGTCTGGAACGTGTCTGTAAGACATATATTATTGTAGGGCAGATATTCCGCACGCTGTGTCAATTCATGGAATACGCTCTCGATATTGACATCGGCAATATAGTAAGCCAGTAGCACAATCTCATTGCAATGAATCTCGCGCAGATATTTGCGTTCCATGTCTTCTGGGTGAATCAGTCCGCTTTGCAGCAAGCGAGTGACAAAGGTTCCTGTTCCAGTGAAGGGGTCAAGAATGTGCACATGCTCATCGGTCAATGAGCAGTTGAATTCTTTTTGCAGAATATCGTTCACCGAGTGTATAATAAAATCGACACATTCTATCGGTGTATAGACTATGCCTAACTTGTCTACCGTTTTAGGGAAAGCCCCCTTAAAGAACTTCTCGTACAGCGTTTTGATGACGGCTTGTTTCCCTTCTAAGTTATCGATTTTCCCGACATATTTGCTTACGTTGCTGTAGAAATCCTCAAGCACAGAAGTATCTTTGCTTACTTCTTCACTTTCTAAGAGTTCCAGCATGCGTTGCATGCTTTGGCTTACCGTATTGTTGGTTGCAAAATGATATTCTTGGAAAAGAGCTTCAAACACAGGACGGGTAATCATGTGTTGAGCCAACATTTCGATGGTCTGTTCTGCCGTAATCGAAGGATTGAGGTTTTGTTGCAACACATGTAGAAAGGTGTCAAACTCTTCTTTGTGTACACCAGTATGAACAAGTTGCCCAATACGATAAATAAACTTCTTGGCAATATCACCAACTTTAGTAGCCCAGTTCTCCCAATACAGTCGGTCGCCAACCTTTTCTACCATTTTGGCATATATGCCATTTTGCAATTCGCCAAATCGAAGTTCGAGTTGGGTAGCCACATCCTCATTGGACAGTTGTGCAAGGTCTTTCTCATTGTCATCATGCGTAGGTCGTGCGTCGCCGCCAAGCATCTGGAACGAGCCCCTTGGCACTCCAGCCACAACAATCTTTGAAGGACGTTCTTTGTTCAAACTGATTTTGTTGACCGTAGCATTAAACTGTTCATCGTGCGCACGGAGAGCATTGAGAATATCCCAAACTACCTTAAATCTATCATTGTTGTCAAGAATAAGATTAGGTTCGGTGTTGGGCGGAACCACTACCGGAATGATAATGTATCCGTATTTCTTTGTTTCTTGAGTTTGAGGGTCTTTAAAACTACGCATCACTCGTCCAACACTCTGCACTACATCTACTTGGCTATCACGAGCCGACGCGAAGATTACAGCATCAAGTGCCGGCACGTCTACACCTTCAGATAAACAGCGCACATTGCTTAATATACGGCACTGACCATCGGCAATGCTCTCATCCTTCAACCAGTCTATGGCTTCAGCTCTTATCTCGGCACTCATTCTGCCGTCGATATGGCGTGCTTCCACATTTACGACTTGATTACGTTCGCTTTCATCAACATCGTTTTCTTTATAGTATTTGGCCCATTCGGGGAACTGCTTGGCAAAGTCGGTTGAGGCGATGCCATTAGAACGCTTTGAGCGATTGATAGTAGAACAAAATACCACAGCACGCTTCATCATGCTGGGGTCTTCTGCTGCCGTAACCCCTTTGTCTCCTTTGATGCGTTTAGAAAGCGCATTGACACATCCCACCAGTTTAGAAGCATCATCCAGCGTAAGTTCATCGTTGCCTTTGATCTTCGCTTTCATGTCCTCTGACAAATCTTCTTCACTCAACGTCAGCACCAGCACCTTGTAATCGGTAAGCAAACCAAGATTAACCGCTTCACCAAACCCGATACGATAAAACTCCTTTCCAAAGAACTCCTCATTATCCATACTCCATAGAAGCATATCTTTTTCCTTGGCTGTTTCTTTGATGTTGGCATTGTAATAACGTGGCGTTGCCGTCATATACATACGCTTCCGCCCTTGAATAAAGTTATTATCGTGAATCTTCGTGAAATTGCTTTCCTCTTTATACTTGCTCTTTGCACCCGTGGTTCGATGTGCCTCATCGCATACAATCATGTCGAACACACCAAAAGTTCCGTTGGTCTCTTCGAGTACTTGCCGTTGTGCTTCAGCTACCACGTCAATGCTTTGATAAGTGGAAAACACCACAATCAACGCATCGCTCTTTCTATATTGTAACAAATGCTTTACAGTAGTAGGAATATTGGTGGTAGCCGGATATGGCATATCTACAATACTGACATCAATGTCTTCATTGAGTTTAGACGCTTTCGAGTCAGAACAAATACAGACTGGTTTGATGATGGCAGAAGTGTCGGTCATCCAATTATTTAATCCTTGTCCTAATAAGGCAATGCTCGGCACAAGAAACAGGACAAGTCCTTTTTTGTTGGTCTCCTGTTCTACGATTTTCAGCGAGGTATAAGTCTTACCCGTGCCACATGCCATAATGAGTTTGCCACGATCATGCTCCATGAAATGATGATGAGCACATTCCATCGCTTTTATTTGATGGGTGCGAGGGCTTTTCCCTGGTAACACAGCACTCTGTCCCTGTTGACCACTATTGAGCTTTTCCCAATCGACCGCAGCATTTCGCAATTCAAACTGATTGATACGAGTAAACGGAATGAGCTGGTTTTGGATTTTCTGCTCTGCATGAGGATTCCATTTCGATGTCGTTGAAACCCAAATCATCTCGGAAAAAGAAATCTTTTCTTTCGTGTCAGGATGCGTAAATGTGCGTGTTGCTTGTGAAATAAAAGAATCAACTTTAGGCATATCAATAACAGCATCTTCACGATAGCATTTGCATTGGATGGCCCAAAACTCACCTTGATCGGTCTCTGCAACAAGGTCAATACCCAAATCGTGCGTTCCGAACTCGGCTTTAGCAGGAAATTCATTCCAAAGCCATACTCTTTTCACGGTAGTACTGAACCGCGAGTCAGAGAGGAACCAACGTTGTATCAGCTGTTCAAACTTATGCCCTTTTTCCAATTCCGTTGCCGAAGATTCGCGGAATAAATTTAGTATATCATCAAACGTCATCATTTGTTTTATTTTCTGTGACTTTTTTACTTGTTAACTTTATTGTTATTACCTAGAAACATTAAATTTAAAGCTGTGAGTGGCACTCACGACTTCAACATTTTCTGATTCCAATCCCCCCTTTCAGCCATTTCCAGTAATTACCAGCTTTAGTTTTATCAAGCTCATTACTAATAGAATGAACAAAATCTGTTGTTGAAGACCACCAGCAGTTTTGTTCCTTATTCCATATGGCTCTCTCTTCGCGAATATTGAAGAAATGGATAGCAATCTTTTGTTGTTTCTTTTCTATTCTCACGGGTATAGATGTATAATAGCCTATAGATTTTTCATCTTTGTGACATTGCCTAATGCATGTTGAAGCCTTATGTAGCTACAAAAGTAATTATTCTTTTCGAGATATGTCGATTTTCTGTTTAGAAAAAACCTCGCTTGTATGGTAAACGCTTTCTGTAGAGAACAATAAAAAAATGGTTCTTGGAGTTTCTTTTGTGTTGTTGCAACGTTCTGCGGACGTTTTGAGCACACCCGAACATCATTACATTGTTGCAGAAACTCTTTGACACTCTCGAAGTCGTCATCCGCTTTTTTTAAGAATAGGGAACCACTTGTAGAAACAAAAAAGGATGCACCTACGAGAGGTACATCCTTTTTTTATCGTTGATGGATATCTTTACTTCACTTCTTCAAATATATCCTACGCTGATTATCAGTGTATTACATTCTTATGGTACAAAAATGTTTCCTCAATTTAAGTAGTATTGATTAGAAAACATCTTGTATGTTGGCACCATATCTTATCCGTATTCATTTTAACTATTGATATAAGCATCATAAAGTGTGATACATATGTTCTATTTTACCCCTTCTTGAAATAACTATACCATTTTATTAATTTGTTGAACAATATCTATAATATTATCAGGTAATTTATTATTCCAATTTACTTGCTTTTGTAAATCTCCAAGATCAAAAATCTCCTCTAATCTCTTTTCTAGCAAGCATATTTGTTCATACTCCTCATTATTTTTTTTCATCTCATCCATGATTAGAAATGAAAGATGATTAAACTTTGTATAGTTTTCCCTTGCTCTCCTTTGTGCAGCAAGAGTTTCCTCTTCAAGGTAATATGTTCCTGAATTGTCTTCATCAACATTGCTACTCCAATTATCATCAAAAAAGATTATTTCATTTTTAGATGGTAATAAATAATTTAAATAAGGATCTACTGTTTTCAAATTACAAATCTTAGTAATAATATAGTGGTCATCATGGCCTGGACGCCTTTTTAGATATTCCTCGCGACAGATTGTATACTCAGATATAAGCTTATCTACTTTCATTTTATCAATATATTCTAATGCTTGTTTAATGAATTGAGCCATATTAGTATAGTCAGTCCATCTCTTGTCTGATTTGTGTTGTAACTCATAAAATAGCTCATACGCAATATGTTCTTGACCACTCAATACACCTTCATGGATATATATTGTATCATTTTGTTTTATGGGCAATACAATACAAGCATGTCTTCCTTTTTCAAAATCAATATAAGGTATTCCTCCTACAAGATGCTCCCAAACAACATCATCATGATAGCCTAATCCTTCACGATATATTCCTCTATGATCATATAAAGTTTCTAATTCTCTTAAATCAATTATGTTAGTTGCATTATCTTCTTTCTTATGTACATCTACTAAAAATGTAACCATACAACCTTCAGCGAAGGTGAATTTTTCATTTTTATCAAATAAAAAATACTTTTTTTTATATATACCTTCTCCATCAAAAACCTTAACTTGTGATAAACCTAATATCACTCCCTTACTTTCTCCAATCTTACATGATACAATCTTTCCGATATGCATCCGTTTAAGACATGTACTAACTTCTATAAATCTCATAATTTAAGAATCGGCTATATATTTTGATTATACTTACTTATCAAATTGTCGAAAGGGATGAAGTCTTTGCTCTCCAATTGTTTATATTTTGAGTAATGTTCTATTAATCCCCTTATAGTGTCTAATACTATAGGAAAAAGTTCCTCTATTGAAAATAGATTTTTTAATGCTGCACGATTTTCTTTGAAATGTAAAGTTATCTCATGCACAATATAATCTATTATATTAGTTTCTTGGATGTCAGATTCCTCGTCAGGATCTTTAGAGATTGTATATATATTATCATTTTTCATTTCAACAAATGCATTAACATATTCTCTACCAACTTTTTCATCTGGATTAATTATAAGAGTCAAGGCATCTATTAATGAATAAGTCTGTTGTATAAAATCTCCAGAAAGTAATGCTAACATTTCTTTAGTTATAGTTTCCTCATTTATAGAAAAAGATAATAAGGAATATCTATCAATAAGTTGGCTTGGGGTAAATTGCATCCATTTTTGAGCATTAGGGTTTTCGTTAAAATAGTCTTTAAGAACTTTAAACATAATTTTATCCCAAGTCACAAACACGGGTTCTATTGGATGCACATCAATATCTTTGTCACCTAAAAAATCTAACATAATAGCATCATTTGTCAATGCAAAATTGGTCTTAGTTTTATTATTATATGCAAGAGTATTAGTTATTAGCTTAGATGAGCTTTCTATTTTGTATTCTTTTGGGATATCAATAACCTCTATTCCTAAATTCTCTAAAAAAAGAGATATTGTTTGATTTAACTTTGTATTATCATCATATATGCCAAATTTAAATTTAGACAAATACTCTTCATAAGAATAATCTATCAGTTCATGACTATAAAGATGCAAATAAAAATTATATAAAACATTGCGGGAGGTTCCCAAACTTGAAAATGACTGCAACTTCGAGAATGGTATAAAATTAAATGCCTCACGAATATGCGAATTTATCTCAAATAAATAGCGATTTGTAATATGCAATTTAATCTTATTTTTCTTGCAAAATTGACAAAAAACTTTAGACAATTTATAATAATAGCTTTTATAGTCATCTGTGTCTTGATAATAGTAACATAAAAGATATAAGGCTATTGTCGTATCAATATATACCTTTTTCTTCTCACGCGCATACTTCTCTAAGTCATCTATATTTACTTTTGAAGAAAATACGCATTCTGCACATATTTTCTGCATATACTTATTTTCGTCACATATACTGAATAATGATTTTAAAATACCTTTTGCTTTTGAAGAAGAAAGTTTTCCTTTATTTGTCAATAAAGACAAAGGGACATTATAATCTTCCCAATCCCTGGTATCTAAAGATTTTATTCGTTTATCAAATGTCGCGATATAAAATTCTTTTAATAACTTAAGAACATCATCAAGTAAAAATTTATGACTGTATTTATAACCATAGAACAACCAAAACTAATCAGAAATATCCGAGTGTAAATCTTTAATTACCAGCATATTCTAAAATTTAACACTTTTCGGTTGCCATTTGTCGCTTCCCAAATTTCCACATATTTTTGAGACGTATTTCTGACGTGGAGAATTTGCGGGGCTTGTTTTTTGTCACACCGTGCAGACAGTTGACAAGGGTTTACAACCGTTTACGACAAGCGACAATAACCGCCCCGATATGCGGAAACAGTCACACTGTGTAGAAAAGCGACAATGGTTGACTTCCGTTCACATCCGTTTACCATTTCAGAGATATAGGATTGAAGAAATGAACCATTAAACGATAAAACGGTATGAAAGCAACCAGAAAATGCAGTTTTTGCGGCAAGTCCTTTGTAACCCGAAGCGGTATGCAAAGATATTGCAGTGAGGCTTGTCAGGCAGAAGCCAAACGAGCCAGAGTGATGCAGAAGAACAACCTCTTCAAAGTCGCCCAACCCTTGATGGAGATACAGCATCAGGAGTATCTCACCTTTTCCAAAGCAGCCATCCTCATGGGCTGTTCCCGACAGTACATTTACAAACTTGTAGCCATCGGCAAGCTGAAAGCCTCACGCATCAGCAACCGCATGGCATTCATCCGCAGAGCCGACATCGAGCAGATGTTGGAGGGCAATCCCTATCACCGCATCCTGCCCGGCAACACCTCCACACCAAGGAAATCATCTTCATCTTCCTTACCTGCCAAAAGAGAAAAAAGGGAAAAGGAAAGCGAAGAAGTGTTGGACTTCTATTCGGGCGAGGAGGTGATGTCCCTTTTTAAGGTAAAGCAGTCATGGCTTTACACTTCCGCCAAGCGTAACCATATCCCCATCTGCCGTATCGCAGGAAAGAACTATTACAGCAAGAAGCATATTGACGAGTTTTTCGGTGTGGCAGTTGATATTAGCGAAATTACCGACTGGCTACTGACCGAGGAGGTGGAGGAACTGTTCGGCATGAAGCCGACCGCACTCCGTGCCTACACCTATCGCCATAAGATACCCACTAAAAGAGAGTACGGGCGTACCTATTACTCCAAATCACATTTGAACGAACTCCGCAGAACTGACCTTGTGAACGATGAACGCTACTATACCGTTGAGCAGGTGCAGCAAATCTATGGTCTTTCGTCAGCCAACATCTGCCATATCGTCAAGGTGAAGCACATCGAAAAGATAAAGGTGGGTGTGAAAAACCTGCTTTTGCGCTCAGATGTGGAGCGTGTCATGGCTGAAAGGAACAAATAACCGTGAAAAATCGGGATTATCGAAAATTATTTCAAAATGATGTATCGTGGAGGTATTCACGGATATTTCACGTTGTTCCTTTGCCATCGGAAACATGGATACAACTCCAAAATGTATACAACCAATTAAAACATAATTATTATGAGTAAATGCAAAACAGTTACCTTGCGTAAGCGCAAGATTAAGAACGGGACACAGTATTCACTATGCCTTGACTACTATCCCGGCTACCGTGACAATGTCACCATGAGAGTGATTACACGTGAAGCCTTAGGAATTTACATCTTCGCCAAACCTGCAAACCAGCAGGAACGGGACTTCAACGCACGCATGATGAAGAAAGCGGTCATCCTGCGCAACCAGCGCTACGAAGCCATTTTCAATGAAAACAACGGCTTTTTTGACAAGACCAAGATGAAGGGCGATTTCCTTGCCTATTTCAAAGGACTGGCTGACCGCAAGAATATCAAGTGGCAGCACGTATACAAGCATTTCCAGCGGTTCGTGAACGGCAAATGCACCTTTGAGGAGGTGGATGTGGATTTGTGCCGCAAGTTCATGGAATACCTGCTTGATGCACCCCAATCCATCCACACCAACCAAAAGCTGCACATCAACTCCGCAGCAGGCTATTGGTCAACTTTCCGTGCCGTGCTGCACACCGCTTACCGTGACAGGAAGATAAAGGAGAACCCAAACGGCTTCTTAGACCGCATCGAGTGCATTCCCACCATCAGGGAGCATTTGAGCCAAGAGGAACTGATACGGCTTGCCGAAACACCCTGTGAGGAGGAGGTCTTGAAAAAAGCTTTTCTTTTCGCCTGTCTTACGGGACTGAGAAAGAGCGACATCAGACAGCTCACGTGGCAGCAGATACAACCATACACCAACGGCAGGATGTTCGTTACCACCCGTATGCAGAAAACCAAAGAAATAGTGCATAACCCCATCAGTGATGAAGCCTATGGACTGCTGGGAGAACGGGGCGAGGGACTTATCTTTGAGGATTTCAAGGACAAGATGCTGCAAGGACCACTCCAACGGTGGCTCACGGCAGCAGGGATAACCAAGAAAATCACCTTTCACTGTACCCGCCACAGCTTCGGAAGCCTGCACGTGGAAATGGGAACGGACATGGCTGTCATCCAAGCCTATCTCGGACATAAGAACATTACCACCACACAAATCTATTCCAAGATAGCAGCGCAGCAGATGTGTCAGGTGGTGGACAAGATAACCTTGAAGCGCAAGGAGGCATAAATGTCTCACATTGACAGGTATTCAGAGGGGCGGTTATGGCTACAAGGCTATAATCGCCCCTCTATGTTTTTGGCTTGATGCCACCATTTATAAGCCCCTCAGAGTATGAAACAGAGTATGATATGATGACATTTCGTGAAATACATTGAAAAAGACCGTTCTAACCGCAAATAACGGGCAGTAATTGGGAAAAATAGCATTAACTTTGCACAAAATAATACAGGAACATTCAATCTCTCAACGAAATATGGAATCATCAATCAAGGACAAATACATCATCTTGGGCTTTGTCGGCTTCGCCATCGTCCTAATATCTTCCATTGCCACGCTGGTAATAGCGGACAGCTTCAACCAAGACAACTTTGTCAGGTGGATAGTATTCGTATGCTGTAACCTGTTGGGATGGTTGCTCTATCTCTCCTTTCAGACACTTATCTTTGATACATACGAAATCTACAAAATCAAGTTCGGCAAGAAAGAAACGATTGCCGAAGCCATAGAGGTGCAGGAAGAACTGTCACAAAATACACTTGAAGAAGCCACATCTGTGCCTGGACCTACATCAGTCCCTGAGCCTGTACCCGAATCATCCCCGACAAAAGAAGAGACACTTATCCAAACACAACCGATAGAGCTTACTATCGCCCCGGATCTTCACGAAAAGAACCGTGCCAATTACGCAAGCAGAGAGCAACGGGAAAAGGAAGAGCGCATCCGCATGGTCATGGAGTATTGCCATTATTACCTGCCTCGCATTGCCGACCAAGAAACCGTGAACCACATCTGTACTGAGGTGGACAAATGGATGAATCTTAACACTTATACCCCGAAGCCCATACAAAGACCGTTTACCAAAGACATCAACAACATTCCACTCCGTCACTTCGTATGGAATATCTCTGAGCGTTTCCTGTACAAGAGATACTACAATGGGGATAACCGTGCCAAGTTCATCAAAGCCCTTTTCCCGAAATCGTTTGCTGATACAGACTTATCAACCATCAAGAATTTCAAGGTAGAGCCGTTAAAGACGGAAATTCCCATTGATGAACCCGAAAACGGCAAACTTGATTTCCACTATCCCGAGGATTATGTGCGGAATTAGGATAATCACGACACCAACGACAACCATCCGGTAACTCATAACCGCCTGTTTTACATCGTTTCCCGAGTAATTTTACCCGTCATTTATGGCTGGGCTTAATTATTCGGGAATTATTTTGCAATGACGTGTCGTGGAGATATTCACGGATATATCATTTCAGTCCTTTGCGCCAAGTCTTACAAAAGAGACGAGTACGCGAATGGAAAAATCAATTCTTACCTTCAACGACCTCCCCGAGGTTGTCGCTCAGCTTCGAGACGAAGTGATGAGCCTGAAAAGCCTGCTCGCCGAGCAGCGCAGTGTGAACAATGCCAAAACGGTGGACACCCACGTGCCCATGTCTGTGGACGAGGCAGCAGAGTATTTAGGTATCCCTAAGGGTACGCTCTACATGAAACTGTCAGAAGGGACAATCCCTGCCACCAAGCCCGGCAAACGCTATTGCCTTTACCGTGACGAACTGGACAAGTGGCTGGAAACCGCCCGAAAGAATCCCATACCGTTGTCAGACGAGGAACTGAACAAGTCCTTATCCTCTTCCCACCGTCGCAAGCCCAACCCACGTAACTGGTGAATGATATGGAAGAGGATAAGAACTATATCAACCTGATACGTGGCGACCTCACAAAAGCATCCCAAGCGCATAACGGTATGCCCGACAGTGTAGGCATGATGAATATCAAGACGGCAAACCAAACCATTCTTGAAGCATCGTTATTGCCTACGCCCCGTGCGCTGTGGGACAGCTTTTGGTACGAGGGGGAACTCTCCTGCTTGTTTGCCGATTCCAACGTGGGCAAGTCCATCCTTGCCGTGCAGATAGCCGACCGCATCGCCCGAACCGACAATGTGCTGTATCTGGACTTTGAACTGTCCGAAAAGCAGTTCCAGCTCCGCTATACCAACGAGCATGGAGAGCTCTACACCTTTCCCGACAAACTCTATCGGGTGTCTATTGACTGCAACCAGCTTTTGGATGCCAACTTTGAGGAAGCTATCATAGGCGGCATTGAACAGATGGCTGTGCAGACCGACTGCAAGATTTTCATCATTGACAATCTTACCTACCTGTGTTGCGCCATGGAGAAAGGCGATGCCGCAGGACGGCTGATGATTCAGCTGAACAATCTCAAAAAGAGATATGCGCTCTCTATCCTTGTCCTAGCACATACGCCCAAACGCTCTTTGGATTGTCCCATCACATCCAACGACCTTGCCGGAAGCAAACGGCTCTACAATTTCTTTGACAGCGTGTTCACCATTGGAAAAAGTGCCCAAGACGGAGGGCTTCGCTATGTGAAGCAGCTTAAAGTGCGCTATGGCACGTTCTCTCATGATGCGGATAATGTAATCGTTTACGAGATTGACAAGGTGGATGCTTTCTTGCAGTTCGTGTTCAGGGGCTATTCCACGGAAAAGGAACACTTGAAAAAATTGGGCGACAATGAATCAAGCCAAAGGGATTGCCAAATTCTGCAACTCTCCCAATCGGGCAAGTCCGTCAGGGAGATAGCCTCACAGGTGAATTGTGGCAAGTCCACCGTAAACCGTATCATCCAGCGCAGCAAAGAGAGTAAAAACGCAGGTGTCCCAAGTGTCCCACTGTCCCAACCCTTAGAGTGTGGGACAATGGGACAGGATGGGACAGCCGACAATCAACCATCAAAAACGGACTAAGCTATGGGCAATTATTCATTACAGAAGTATAAAGGAACGGCAACACGGCATACCTGCCCCAAATGCGGAGACAGGCATTCTTTCGTCTATTACGTGGACGAAAATAATGTGCCGTTGCATCCATCGGTCGGCAGATGTAACCACGAAAGCGGTTGTGGGTATCACTACACTCCGAAAGAGTATTTTCAAGAGCATCCTGAACACAGAACTACCAATGATTTCTCTTTTGACAGGCAAAGAGCAGAGCAGAAGAAAGTGAAGCAGCAAAGTAAGCCGACAGCCATCGGCTATATTCCCCCTCACTATGTGGAGAAGTCGCAAAGCGAGCGTAGCAATTTCTTCCGTTTCCTCTTCACACTCCTTACTTCCTACTATGGCGACAAGGCGAAAGAGGTGTTGAAGCGGTTGTTGGAGGAATACCGTTTGGGGGCTACCCGTGACGGCTCTGTTATCTTTTGGCAGATAGACAGGACGGGCAAGGTACGCACGGGAAAGGTGATGCAGTACAATCCCGAAGACGGACACCGTATCAAGGGAGGACAGACATCGGCAGTGAACTGGATACACAGCATATTGAAAAAGCAGCGTGTGTTGGCAGAGGATTGGCAACTATCCCAATGCCTTTTCGGGGAACACTTGTTGAAAACGCATCCCGACAAGGTGGTGGTCTTGGTGGAATCCGAGAAGAGTGCCGTTATCGGTTCTGCTATCTTCCCCGATTATGTATGGCTGGCTACGGGTGGTAAGAGTCAGATGAGAGAAGAGAAACTCCGTGTACTGTCAGGGCGAACCGTGCTTCTCTTTCCCGATGCCGATGCTTATGCCGAGTGGAAACAGCGAGCCGAGAGCATGTACTTTTGTAAGGTGGTGGTTTCGGACATCATCGAAAGGAATGCCACCCCGAAACAAAAAGAAGCCCATATCGACATAGCCGATTGGATTATCTTTCAGATACGGGAGGGCAAGGTGATGAGTACAGCCAACCACTTGGTCGAGGCTGAGAGAATCCTCCAGCGGATGATAGAGAAGAATCCCGTCCTGCAAAAACTGATAGACGATTTAGACCTTGTGCTGGTCGGTGCATCTCCAATCGGCAACGATGATGAAAAACCTCCCTGACGGAGGAGAGCGGAAGCCGTAGGCTGGAGTTTGCAGACAATGGCTTGCCATTGATATAGCCCACTATAACTACACGCTCCGCTTACGTAGTTGTGGGCTCTCCCGAGGGGATTAGGGTTTTACCCTAATGACCCACTCAGGGCGTTTCTCCCCTGAGAACCCAGAGCAAAGAGTGACCCTCTCTTTGCAATCTCCGCTTATGGGTTGCACCCCTAAGAACCCCATGCGTTTACGGACAGCGGAAAAGCAAACAATAAAGTACAAACCAAAAAACAAGTATCTATGGCAACAAAATCAAGCATACATATCAAGCCCTGCAACATCGCATCGAGCGAGGCTCACAACAGGAGGACTGCCGAATACATGCGCCACATCGGAGAGTCCAGAATCTATGTCGTTCCTGAACTATCCACCGATAACGAACAGTGGATAAATCCCGACTTCGGCAGTCCGGATTTGCGGATGCATTATGACAATATCAGACAGATGGTAAAGGAAAAGACCGGACGTGCCATGCAGGAAAAGGAGCGTGAACGCAAAGGCAAGAACGGTAAAATAGTCAAGATTGCGGGATGCTCCCCCATACGTGAAGGAGTGCTGCTTGTCAGGTCGGACACCACACTGGCAGACGTGCGTAAATTCGGTGAGGAGTGTCAAAGACGCTGGGGAATCACACCGCTGCAAATCTTCCTGCACAAGGATGAAGGGCATTGGCTGAACGGTCAGCCGGAAGCGGAAGACAGGGAAAGCTTCAAAGTCGGGGACAGATGGTTCAAGCCGAACTATCATGCCCATATCGTTTTCGACTGGATGAACCACGAAACAGGAAAGAGCCGAAAGCTCAATGACGATGACATGATGCAGATGCAGACCCTTGCATCCGACATCCTGCTGATGGAACGCGGGCAGTCAAAGGCTGTCACTGGTAAGGAGCATCTGGAACGGAACGACTTTATCATTGAGAAGCAGAAAGCTGAACTGCAACGCATGGATGCAGCCAAACGGCACAAAGAAGAACAGATAAATCTTGCCGAGCAGGAACTGAAACAGGTGAAATCAGAAATACGCACTGACAAGTTAAAGAAGACAGCCACCACGGCAGCGACAGCCATAACTAGTGGAGTTGCTTCTCTTTTCGGGAGTGGAAAACTGAAAGAACTGGAACGTGCCAACGAAAAACTGCAAGACGAGGTTTCAAAACGGAACACCAATATTGAAAAATTGCAGAGCCAAGTACAGCAGATGCAGAAACAGCATGATACGCAAATCCACAATCTCAGAGAAATGCACAGGCAGGAACTTGACATGAAAGAAAAAGAACTGTCACGGCTCGCCAGAATCATAGACAAGGCTTTCAGGTGGTTTCCGATGTTCAGGGAAATGCTGCGCATGGAAAAGTTTTGTGCCATGCTGGGATTCTCTAAAGAAATGACTGAAAGTCTTATAGTCAAAAAAGAAGCCCTGAAATGTAGCGGTAAAATCTATTCCGAGCAACACAGGCGGAACTTTGATATAAAGGATGATATTTTAAGGGTGGAAAATGACCCTGACGATGAAAGCAGGCTGAACCTGACAATAAACAGGAAGCCGATTGCCGACTGGTTCAGGGAGCAATGGCACAGGCTTAGATATGGAGCAAGAGTGCCGCAACAGGAAGAAAGAAAAAGTAGAGGATTCAAATTATAATAGAAGCAATTTGATTAGTAATCTAAAAGCACTCCGATAACGATTAGAGTGCTTTTAGATTGTTTATCATTAATTATCAAAGCAAGTGCAGTTTAAGATTTTACTGAAGTTTGCATTAATAAAGAATATACTACAGCTGATATATGCGCAACATATTGTGACGCTTGTGATTCATTTCCCTTGAAATCCTTAACAAATACCGCTAAGGTATAACTGATATTATTAGGCAGACATATATAGGCAACATCATTGTGAGCTGCAAGAACACCATTTTCATTAACATAACCTGAACCTGTCTTATGCGCTATAACAACCCCTTCTTTATCAAGAAGTGGAGCTGCTATCCTATCTACACCTGTTTTGCATTCTTTTAACGTATTCTTAATGAAACTTTGTTTCTCATCATCGATAAGACCTTCAGTAAACAAACGATTCATCAACATTGCAGCACCAAGAGGAGATGTATAGTTAGAGTAAGCCTTGTTATGGTCAGCCGACATTTCCTCTTCCGTATAAGCTATCTGAAAACTTGAACGAGGAATGAGTGTGGCTATAAAACTATCTGTTTGAGCGACATTAACCATATCCTTAAACATAAGGTTGCTTGCATTGTTGTCACTCTGAGTAAGAGTATAACGCAGCAAATCTCTCACTGTCAATGATATGACTGGCCCTGAATAATCTTTCAGCATAGGACTCCAAGTCTTTGGGTCAAGTTTATCCCTATTTATATTTACTAAGGTATCAAGTGAAATTCCTTTATTGTCAAAGTCATTACAAAGAGCTAATGCCTGATGAACCTTAAACACACTCATCATAGGATAAACACTCTTATTATTGACCTTAACCGTATCTCTGTTATTAACAATAACCGCCACACCAATTTCGCCAGGACAAGCTGAGACAATTTGAGAAATGCTATCAGTCAAAACATTTGTTAAAGGAGGATTT
This sequence comes from Prevotella sp. HJM029, assembly GCF_000599605.1. Classification (GTDB taxonomy): domain Bacteria; phylum Bacteroidota; class Bacteroidia; order Bacteroidales; family Bacteroidaceae; genus Prevotella. The sequence goes on from NZ_KK082660.1 coordinate 41,903, forward strand.
GCGCTATCTTTTGTCGCTGATTTATGGAACAATGAAAATACCAAGATGAAAATGCAAACTAAAGCTATACTCAAAACTACGATTTGTTTTTTTCTGTTTTTTTCCATGTTTATATTATTTATATTTGTTTGACGAGAATATCTTTATTTGCCGACAAAGGTACATAACTTTACGGAAAAATATGTTTCTAAAATATATAAATAGACAGCTGTGGGGAAAATGTGGGGAAAAATTAGATAATTAAAAAGGCTAAATGACTGGAAATAATCACTTAGCCTTTTAATCCGTACCCAGACCCGTACTTCGTAATTGCTGCGCCCATCATTCAAGACTGTCAAATCGGGTCTTTCCTGTCAAGCCAATGATGCCTATGCGTATGCCAAACACATGGATTACGGATTTCTCGTTCCGTGAACAAACACTTTATCCGCAACTCTGCTATGTGGTGTATTGGCTTAACTCCATTTCTATGGGCAACACTTTTGTTGCAGATTTCAAGCAGCTTTTATCGAAATACCCATCAGTAAGAACTCGTTTATTAGGCTTTCCTCATAATTGGGAACAAGAGCCTTTGTGGAGATAAAATAATTGCCCTGTTTCTTAAAAAGCACTGGGGCAAACCAGCTCCGTCTTTAATTGTTTCCAATAAATGGATTGTTTCAAGCCCCTATAGAAAGAGAACAAAAATTCCTGTGTGAAAATTAATCTACGACAAGGAGCAAGCAAGGAGCAATATCAAACAAAAATCAATACCTTTGCAGTACATATGAGATAGACCAAAACAAAAGTGGAATATCGGAAACGAATAGCAAGGAAAAGAGAAGAAACGACCCAAGTTGATGTCCTTTTTGAGTTAATAATCAATAAAAGCGTTAAATCTTCACCTTTTAGAATGTGCAATTAAAAATAACAACCATATTTCTGACTTATTATCTATAAAATATTGAGTAATAATCGGTTGTAAATACCTATATTGTTTTCTTTTAGTATCGCTCCTATTTGATTTACAAAGTGACTCTCCTCAATATTAATTTGCTCATTTGTGTTAGAAATTTCCTTTCGGGTCGTTTCTGTTAGAGAATACATTTTACTTTTCTTATCATACAATATTTTCTGTTCTACATTATATAGATTTTGTAACAGTTTATTGTAAAACACATTATTCTCACTCGATTTAAAATTAGTAGTACAAGATTGCTCTATATCTTTGCTCGTCAAACTTGTGCGTATATAAAGTTCCTGTAAAATGTACGCTTTTACAATTTCCAATTTAATTTCAGAGGTCTTGCCGAAACTAACAAGGTCATAAATCAAATGATTTTTTTTACCATCTTCAAAAGAACTTGTTTTAAATTCACTTATATCTGATAAAGAGTAAATGCTCTTTTTAAGGTTAGCCAGATCTTCTGCTTCTTCTGCTATTTGATTAGCATCTATAATTTCCAGCTGTATTTCATAATCTTTCAAGGCCTCTCGCTTATAATCCCGCTTCAATTTATTAGTCAAAGGATAAGAGTAAAAGAAAAACAAAATATTTTTATACCCATCGTTGCAATTTTCCTTTGCTTTCTGTACATCCTTAAATATTTTGTCCTTCAATGCATTCTTTTCTTTTGCAGTACTAGATTTCTGAACAGTTAGCTGATACTGATACGTACAACCACTAGCATCTAAGACTTTCATATCTAATCCAATATCATCCTTACCATCCGTATTTATTACTCTATTATAAGAATACACCTCCTTTAAATACGATTTCACAACTCTATCAAACTCATGTTTTTCACATGAACCAAGAAGATGTATTAAACTCTTTTTCTGCGACATAATTATATTTTTTTTATAAATTTATTCATAGGATAAAATGGTCTATAAACTCCTACCTGCTTACTTATTCTGCTCATAATAATATGAATAGTCGATACCTTTCATAAACATTTCTTGGTCATTAATCTTGGTAGTGAGTGCAGGCAGTACCAAGGCTTTGATGTACGTGCTATCAGAAACACTCTCACGCATGGCGGTCAGATATTCATTTTTATCTATCTGACTCCAATCTACACACCGTTTGAGAGAAACGCTTCAGCATGAGGTCAAGCCAAATGCGAGTGCTACGACCGTTGCCTTCCATAAAAGGATGGGCTACGTTCATTTCGACATACTTGTCCATTATTTCGTCGAAGGTGTTTTCTGGCATTCTTTCAATCGTTTGTAGCGTAGCAGGGAAGTGCATACAATTAGCGAAAGTGAAACCTCCTTTGGATATATTCTTAGTTCGGATTTGTCCTGCAAAGTCATACAGTCCTCCAAAGAGATAAGCATGTATTTGCTGTAAACATTTGATTGTACCTGGGTCTACAGTCTTTAAGATACCACTTTCAAAAAGCTGATAAGCCTTTTTCTTGCTCTGTCCGTCAATAGTGTTGTCGCTGTAGGTAAACCAATCAAGAAATCCCATTGCCTTGACATTGGGTATTGCTTTTGCCAGTAGAACAACCCCTTCTCCATCCAACATATCTGTCAATCGTTGTTTTCCATCTGGAGCCTGTAGTTTAAACTGGTTAGTGGTACTAACCAGTTCGTTATTCTCCATCTTCAACTTAGTTTTAAGATACTTCCAATAGTTTCTCGCCTTCTGATAATCGTCTTGCTCGTTAATTGCAGCAATGATGTCCAGCACAGAGAACCACCACTTATTGCGTTCGTCATCCCACACCGTCCTAACTTCACGGTTGTTGAAAAAACGAATAGATTTTTTATGCTCTACCATAATAAAGTTACTCATCTGGGGTATTAATCAATTCCTTTGGATTAACCTGTAGGATCTCTGCTATCTGGAATAGCAATTCTAGGCTTGGCTGTCGACGATTGCAAACGTATGAGTTGACAATAGTGAAACTCTTACCGAGTTTCTCTGCAAGCCATGTTTGCTTAATCCCTTTCTCGATAAGCACCTCTTTAATTCTATTAGTTGGACTTTCCATAAATATTATATGATTGTTTGCAAATATAGTAAATTTTCTTGTATAAAATACTCAATAAGAGGGGAATTTTCCCTCTTATTAAAGTTTATATGTTCAACACTATTTATTTTTCTTATTTTGCAGGTTATTCTGCATCAAACTATCTGCCTTTTGCTTCAATTCCATGTCGTAATCATCGGCTTTTTCCTTGATTAGTTTGATAATCTTTTCATTGCGATGAATGTCAAACACATCGTTAAGCCATAGGATTTCCTTAGGGCTACAACCTCTCCATACTCTAATGATACGAAATTTCAAGGCATCATCTTTGTATTGTTGTTTGCTTTGCCACAAGAAGTAATTGCCGACCAAAGAAATAAAACAAAGGAAAGACACTGCTACCATAGTAGTAAAGACTCTTGACGATTTGATATCAAAGCTGTGCCTGTGAATATGTTCCTGCGGTATTGGATGCTCTTTCTTCTCCTGCCATTCGTGCAACATGGTCAAGACGCTTGCCGCCAATTTGTCTATGGATTTAGCTTCCTCGTCTTTGATGCGCACTTGCACACCAATATACTTGTTAATTACTTCTTTTGTTCGCTGTTCATACTGATTGAGCAATTCCTGTTCTTTCTGCTCATCACTTTGTGCTAGTGTAGATTGAACAGGGAGGGAAACAGAGCCGTTCTCCTTTTCTTTCAGTTCCTTTAGCTCCCTGTAAATTGTTTCCAGCTTGTTTTTGATTTCCTCAAAGAGGACAAATGTATTATTATCAGCCATAGTTATAAATGTATTTTACGTTTTTTCTTTTTCTTCTTTTTATCGAATGTGTTGTAAACCTCCGCAGGGACAGTACCATGAGTTTGAAACAAATCCAATCCTCCTTCTATGAGGTTGTTGGTAATTTCGCTCGTAACACTTGCAACATTGGATATGAGGTTTATCATTCCCTGTGTTTGCTGTTCGTGTTCCTTATTATTCTGTTGCAGAGCAAAGTCTATCTTGGGATAACTGAACCCCCTATCCACTTTTGAGCCATTGAAATGATAACTGTTCTTTTCAAAGATAATTCCCTGCACCTCCTGTGAGTTGCCTTTATACTTAAAACGGACACCAATATCCTGCTTTTCCAAACGACTAAGGAGAGTTGTCCAATCCCTGCACCGAGCTATTTCTGCTTTCAATGCCTGATAGATTTCATATTTGGTCTTATCGGGTTCTTTCAAGCGATACTCTTTGACTTTCTCCTTGCCCTCGGCAAAGTATAAACCGTATTTGGCGGTCAGTTCCTTGCAAATCTTCTCACTTCTGAATCTGTCATTACAGTCAGAGATAGTCTTGCCGTTATTATCTATTCGGTTGAAAGCTATATGCACATGAGGGTGCTCTTTGTCAAAGTGGCGCCCAACGATGTATTGCGTATCTTTTATTCCCATCTTCTCCATATACTCACGAGCCATCTGTACCATGAACTCGTTGCTTAATCTGGAAGAATCCTGCACAGAGAAACTCAGAGAGATATGTCCGACAACTTTTCTCACTCTTGGATTCAGTTCCGTTTGGTCAATAAAGCTCAGAACAATATGGTTGATACTGTCTGTTCTCACTCCAGAACTATCAATGAGTTTTGTTCCTTTCTTCGGGTGAAGGATGTAATTGATAACACCCTTGAAGCCCGAACCTTTCATAATTTTGGCTATCATCTTCGTATCAGATTTAATATTTCATCTATCTTGCTAATGATGATTTTATGGAAAGGAGCAATGGTATGAAATCCTTCCGCATTGGCACGATGTGCCAACTGATTGAGATTATTTGCCATGCCGCACAGCTTACGGATGAAGTCAGCTTGCTCTATGGTCAGTCGTTCAATGACATTTCCTTTATCAAGAACTTTTCTTACAAACTCACTTATGGTTACTCCTGCACTTTTGGCTTTGCCTTTGAGCGTATAGTAATCCTGCGTATTCAGTTTCACCGTGATACGGTATTTCTTCTTTTCGGCTACGCCCTTGGTTGGACGACCTCCTTTTTTATATTCTGTTTTTATCATACTTTTTTTGATTTGATGGAGACCAGCGGGATAATCCTCTGCACCGAGTGGCAGGAGGTGGAGCAAGTGGTTTTGGTATGCCCAAAACATAAACTTGCTCCCCGAAAATAGATTATGCGAAGCATATCCCATAGTTATAGTCTTATTCCTTTGATTTTCTTATTTTCTGCTTTCTCTGAATGCTTGAATTCAGCACATAAATACTCATTTAGGTCTTTATAATTTTGGAAGACGAAAGAGCAGTCTTGAACAGCAAAATCATCTCTTTTAAGTTGTTCTAAAGCTCGCTTTCCTCCTTCATCATTATCTAAATATGAACAGATGAGTTTGTGCTTTGAAAGGAAAAATATTGACTTTTTGATATTATTAATCGAGTTAAGTATCAGTGCAGCTTTCTTCTCTTCCTCTGGACTCATCGTAAGCAGACTAAGATAATCCATAAAACCTTCAAACAGATTGATTTGTTCTGAGGGATTGGGAACATACGACACATCGGAAGGAGACAAACACCCTTTGAAGTATGGATTGCGCAACGCATACCCATAAGAATTATTTGGAAATCCTATTGCGTAAAAACTCCTATCCACCAATTCTATAATGGATTTCCCTACAATATTTTTTCGCAATGTTCAGATTGATTCCTCTATGTGTGAAATATTCTATGAGATTCGGATGACATAAGTTGGTAGAGCCAATAACCTCTATACGTGATTGGTTTGGAGAAATTGTTTTGCTATTAGCTATGGAGAATTTGGGTAGGTTATTTTGTTTGCCATTAAACAACTCTATAGCTTGTATTAAACTGCAATTATGTAATTTCATAACTAAATCTATAAGACTCCCACCTTCATCAAGTGCAAAGTCATACCATAGATTTTGGTTATAATCAACTTTGAAACTTGGAGTATGTTCATTTCGGAATGGACTTTTATACATTCCGTAATAGCCATAATTCTTTATAGGGTATATAGACATACTACCTAAGTAATCTTTAATTGATATTGCTTTAATTTCATCTATTGTCATACTTGTAACTTTTAAGTTTAGTACTTACTACAATGTGATATTCTTGTAAGTCATTGACAATGAAAGAAAAATATGTAGTACTAACTATCTTTGTAGTAATCATTGCACATGTATATGGTCGGTTGGTAGTAATGAGGTAGTAATACCTTATATCATTATTTACTACGGTATAACCTTTTTTCTTTCAATGCTTTATCTCTCTTTGTAGTAAAGTAGTATTAATAATTAGTATTGTAACTTTGAATAAAGGGATTTGGAACAATCTTGCGTATATGGTAAACATACATTGGATTGCCACCTATCCTTTTGGATTTCCGTAAGAAACCAGCCTTTTTCAAGGCTTCTCCCATTCTCCTTTCACTTAGGTTAAGCGTTGTATATCCACGCAAATAGTTTAAGATTTCAGAAGTGGTCATATAACTTTCTTCGGTTGCTGCTGGCTTTTCCATGCCTTTAAGAAGCATTTCATACTCAACAGTCTGCACTTGAAACCCTTCGCTCTCTTGGTGTAGTTCAGCTATTTCCTCTTCATTGAACCAATAATGATAGTCAACTCTCCACAATTCAACTGCCTCAGAGTACACCTTGTTGATATTAATCCCTTTAGCTGCGTCAATATCAATGTGTTCAACTTCAAAAGGTAGAAAGCGACGACTTCCTGTCGGATCTGTTAGAAAATCATTACCATTAACAGATGCCATAAAGCTTGCCAGATGTGGATACTCTTCGATGTAAGTGTCGTATGGTCTACGATATTTTACTCTTGGTGTCGTTATCAGATTCTTCAATTCATTTTCATCTCTCTTATTGAGTGCCTTTAGCTGGTCGTCAATATTGATAAAAAGGTATTCCGCAATCAGTGTTTGTACATCTTTTCCTTGTGGGTCAATCTTTCCTGTGAAAAGATAACTCTTCAGTTCTTCTGGACAAAGTAAATCAAGGAAAGTTGTTTTGAATTTTCCTTGTTCACCTGTAAGAACTAAACATGTATGATTACGACACTGTAAATCATCCATAGCATTGGCTACGACAGCAACCAACCATTTTACAAAGTAGTGTTTCCATTTATCAGGATTTCTCACCACAACACAATTTGCCAACCTTATGATTTCAGATTCATCTTCACCTTTAGGCTTTGGAAGATTCAACAAATACTCACGAATCGGGTTAACTTTATTGCAAAAGTCGCTCTCCAATATTGCTCGAATATTATCTGCTGGAGTATATATTCCCAAAGTCCCATCTACCAGCCGACGCATAGAGTTAATATCATATTTAGTAAGAGGACGGAATGAAGTATTAGAATCTTGTTCTCGAAACTCTGTTCTACTTTTAACTGTATTAAAACGAAAAGCATAATGTTCTTTCAAGAATTGTTCTATGCGTTCATTCTTAGATTGCTTGGCTCGCCCTTCAGTTCTTTCCTTTTCCATAATGCATATAGTTATAAAAGGGAAGAATCAGAATGCTTTTCAGAGATAAAAGCTTTTGCCTCCTCGTTGATTTCGGCAACAGTCTTTTTCTTACCTCCTTCAATCCATGCCAACAACTCATCTTCAAAAAAATAGAGATGCTTACCATTCTTATAACAAGGTAGTGAGCGTTTACGTACTAAGGTGTAAACCGTGGGTTTGGCTTTCCCTATAAGTTTACACGCATCATCTATTCCAATAGGAATACGTTTGGGAGAGACAATAGGGGGTTGTCCTTTACATACTAAATTCTTGATTTCAGCAACTTCGCTGACTAAGTGAGCAACTGCCTTTGGCAAGTTCTCAAAAGTGATTTCATTTTGTACCATAATACTTGTTATTGATTTTTACGGTGCAAATGAAAAAAGTGTTTCCTCTGTGTCCTAAGACACTGAAGAAACACTATAAAAACACAATAGGTTTGTGTGTTATTCTGTTATTTGGTGGTCTGAAAGGCTTTGTACAATGGGTATAGTGCCTTTCTTCTCGTCATCACGGAGATGACTTTTTATACTTCCAACTTCTACATCTTTGAATGTGGTGGCAAAAACCTGCTTAAGGAACTGCGAAATTTCATCTTGTTTGCCAACTTTAAAATGATTCCATATATTCCAACCAAAATGAAACAGGTCTAAGGCAACTAAACCTTTGATATTAATTGATTCAACGTGTGATAAGGGAAGCTTAGCGGAGTACAACTCTATATATTCACAAAGCTTGAGCAAATCTTTATCTGAAACATAAGGTGCGAATTGCTGTTGAGTATATTTAATAGCTATCGTACGTCTATCCTGTTCCTTTTGGTCCATTATCTTTTGTTGCTGTTGCCGAATTGAGTCAAAGTCCATTGATTGTTGCTGTTGTTCGGAAGATGAACCGCCAACACCGTCTACTACTTGTCCAGCCTCAGCGTCGGATGCTTTATCATTTGTTTTATCTTCTTGTTTCTTTGGAAAGAAAAACTTGACTAATGCCGTAAATAGTCCCTCTACCAAAATAGACAATATAGAATAAATGATGATGCCTATGGCAACAACACTCCAAAAGACTATTTGTGCAGTAAATTCATCAACCCCTAAACGTAAGGCAACCACTCTTGCGAACAACGCAATGATGACACAAACAACAAGAACAGACAAATATACTACGATATGTTCAAAATATTTGGTATTCATATTATATTGTCGAATTATGTTTTATCATTTTCAATATCTATTTGAATAGCATTGGCTGCTTTATTTTTCTTTTCATCGACAACCTTTGCATATACTTGAGTTGTTTTGACATTTGTATGCCCAAGCATCTTGCTTACAGTATAGATGTCTGTTCCGTTTGCAAGTTGAAGGGTAGCAAATGTGTGCCTAAAACAATGAAAGCTGAGGTGCTTCTGAATACCAGCTTTCTCAATCCATGCCCTTAATGGGCGAGAAATCCAAGAAGGATTTGGTAATCCTTCAAAAACAAGTTGTTCTGGTTGTCTTGGTTCTCCACAAAGTTTAAAAGCCTGCTCTGAGATGGGCATATACTCCACCCCTTTTGTCTTTCTCTGAGTAAAGAGAAGTTTGACTTGGTTCCCTTCTATGGCTATTTCATTCCATTTTAGCTTTTGAATATCGCAATGTCTTAATCCTGTCAGAGCAGAGAAGAGTGCAGCTCGTTTAAGTACATCACGTTCACAAGGGGTATTAGCTAACTTATTCAGTTCATCAAGAGTTAAGTATTCCCTTCGGGATTCTTGTTCCTGTATGCCTTTGATTTTTGCAGATAAATCTATGGTCAAATATCCGTCTATGAATGCTTGTTTGAGTGCAGCCTTAAAAATAGAAAAATACGTAGAAGCTGTATTTCGTGATATTGTCCCTTTTTTACTTCCACCACAAGGGGCGGACAACAAGAAAAACTTAAAATCTTCTGCCAATCTATTATCTATCTGTGAAAAGAGTAGCGTATCTCCAGCAAACATTTTCAATAAAACATGTACCCGCTCCCAGTTTGTTCGAATTGAAAGGGAACTATTACTGTGTCGCTTGTCTGCCACTTTATCAAAGTACTTGATGAAATTTTGTTGCAATCGTTCTTTCTGTTCTGCTTGTGCTGTTTCTGTGTCACTATACAAGCTTGCATTATCATATTCACGCTGCCGTAGTTTTCTAACACTATCTGCATAAATACAGGCCTCTTGGTCTATCTCACTTTTGCACAAGATAATTCCGTTCAAATCTCGTTTAGGTTTGAAGGTTTGAGTCGCTTCGGTAGTACGAGCTGTTCTGCTTTTATCCCAAATAGGAGTAGTGATTGTTCTGTTTAGATACTCACGCACTCTTTGTGGAGAATCTTTTCCAGCTACTCTCACAGGATAGCTTTCTATATACAGGTACCATTCTTTTCGATAGGCACTCTTTCGCAATCGTACTGTTGCCTTTGTATTATCAAGTTCCTTTCTCATTGTATGTCGCGGGTTAGTGTTTATACAAATTGTCTATCTCTGATTTTGGTGCATAGACGTAATTACCAATCTGCCTTGTTGGAATAGAATATTTGCGAATATGCAGATATACAGTACTATCATGGATACCAAACTTCTTAGCTATTTCTCCAATCGTATAACAATCTTCAGGCTCAAGCCGGTAAGTCTTTACTTCCGAATGTTTTTCTTTTCTTCTTTCATCGTAAGGACGTAGATCAAAACGTTCTTGTAAATCAGCTTTGCAAATACGTATCATCCTTAGTCCGAGGTTATAATAACGGACTTGTTTATTCCTGATTAAGCGATAAAGGGAATCTCGTCCAATATCAAATAATGCAGTTGCATCAGCTATTGAGAGAAAAGGCTGGTTCTTCGGAACTCTCGCAGCCTTTTCTCTTTTCAATGCATCCAATTGTCCTTCCTTTTTTCTTTGTTTGTATGCAGCTTGAGAACAGTTCTTAGAGCAGTATCTGGAGGTCAGCGTCTTTGCAATAAAAGATTTACCGCAAATTTCGCATTTCCGCTCTATTTGAAATTTTGCACTTGCCATACTATTTGTATATATTTGATTATCAATCTATCTTTTAAATTAAGTCGCACTTTATCTCCCATTAAGTTGCGGCACAAATATGGTACAAATATAAGCACAAAAACGATTAAAAACGATGATATTTAATTATTATTAAGAAATAAAAATCCCAGCAACTTATTATGTTACTGGGATTTACTTATTTTTAATTAGCGTTTGTTAGCACTTTTACTTTACTTCCTCGAAGTCGGCATCTTGGATGTCATCGGCACTATTGTTGCCGTTATCCTGTGCTTGTTGACCGCCTTGGAAGCCTTGTGCGTCAGCACCAGGCTGTGCACCACCTTGATACATCTGTGCACTGGCTGCTTGAACGGCTGCGTTGAGGGCTGTAGTTGCTGTATCGATGGCTGCAACATCAGCGGCCTTGTGGGCATCTTTCAGTTGCTGGAGTGCTGTTTCGATAGGTGCTTTCTTGTCGGCAGGAACCTTGTCGGCATTGTCCTTCAAGAAGTTCTCTGTCGTGAAGATTAATGAGTCAGCTTGGTTGAGCTTATCCACTTTCTCACGTTCAGCTTTGTCTGCCGCAGCATTCTGTTCAGCTTCAGCCTTCATTCTGTCGATTTCTTCCTGACTCAAGCCACTTGAAGCTTCAATGCGAATCTTCTGCTCCTTACCTGTAGCCTTATCCTTTGCGCTTACATTCAGAATACCATTGGCATCAATATCGAATGTAACTTCAATCTGAGGAACACCACGACGTGCGGGTGCAATGCCTTCAAGGTTGAATTGTCCGATGCTCTTGTTCTGAGCTGCCATAGGACGTTCACCTTGCAACACGTGGATGGTTACGGCCGTTTGGTTGTCAACAGCAGTCGAAAAAGTCTCGCTCTTCTTACAAGGAATAGTGGTGTTGGCTTCGATGAGCTTGGTCATTACGCCGCCCATGGTTTCGATACCCAACGTCAGAGGCGTTACGTCGAGCAACACAATGTCGCCCACACCGCTCTCTTTGTTTAAGATGGCGCCTTGAATGGCTGCACCAACAGCTACCACTTCATCGGGGTTTACACCCTTAGAAGGCTCTTTCCCGAAGTAGTTCTTCACCAAAGTCTGCACAGCAGGAATACGGCTTGAACCACCAACCAAAATCACTTCGTCGATATCTGAAGTCTGCAAGTGTGCGTCACGAATAGCATTTTGGCAAGGAACCAAACAAGCCTGAATGAGCTCGTGTGCCAATTGCTCGAACTGAGCACGGGTCAATGTCTTAACCAAATGCTTTGGAACGCCACCCTCTGCAGAGATATAAGGCAAGTTGATCTCGGTCGAAGACGAGCTCGATAACTCAATCTTCGCTTTCTCAGCAGCCTCTTTCAAGCGTTGCATAGCCATTGGATCCTTGGTCAAATCAATACCTTCATCGGCCTTGAAACCATCGGCAAGCCACTTGATAATCACTTGGTCAAAGTCGTCACCACCGAGGTGTGTGTCACCATTGGTTGAAAGAACCTCGAACACGCCGCCGCCAAATTCCAAGATAGAGATATCAAAAGTACCACCACCAAGGTCGAAAACGGCAATCTTCATATCTTTGTTTGCCTTGTCAACACCATATGCAAGTGCTGCAGCTGTAGGCTCGTTCACAATGCGTTGTACGTTCAAACCTGCGATTTGTCCTGCCTCTTTTGTAGCCTGACGTTGTGAGTCAGAGAAATAAGCTGGAACAGTAATCACTGCATCTGTCACCTCTTGTCCCAAATAGTCCTCGGCCGTTTTCTTCATTTTCTGCAAGACCATTGCCGAAATCTCTTGCGGAGTATATTTGCGTCCTTCAATTTCTACGCGTGGATAGCCTGCGTCATCAACCACTTTATAAGGCATAGCCTCAGCCTCTTTGCGGCTCTGTTCATAGGTCTCACCCATGAAACGTTTGATAGAGTATACGGTGTTCTGTGGATTGGTGATAGCCTGACGCTTTGCAGGATCACCCACTTTGCGCTCACCATCTTTCAAAAATCCCACTACCGAAGGTGTGGTTCTTTTACCTTCACTGTTTGCAATCACAACAGGTTCGTTACCTTCAAAAACGGCAACGCAGCTGTTTGTTGTTCCTAAGTCAATTCCAATAATCTTACCCATAATTCTTATATATTTTATTTTTTATTATTCTTGTTTCATGTCCCGGAAGTTTTCCGAAGACATACGCTTATAAACAAACCACGTGCCAACATGGGTACGTGGTTTGGGATTGTCATAAATACGTGACAAAATGTCACATTTATAAGCGTGTGTTATTTGCCATTCCTGCCAATAGCAACTTGCTATGCAAAGTAAACGCGCAGCATTTCGGAGTTGGTGTGGCGGCTTAGCTTGCGCACGGCCTGCTTCCTAATCTGACGCACTCGTTCGCGTTTCAGTCCCATGCGCATGCCGATCTCGGAAAAAGTGAGGTGGGGAGTGTTGATGCCATAGAAGGAAGCCACTACTTGTTGTTCGCGCTCATTCAATATTTCCATGGCTTGTAGTAATTCTTCTTTCACTGAATCGGCCAACACTTGCTGGTCGGGGCGTACCACACTGTCGTCTTTTAAGGTGCTGGCCAAGCTCACTTGTTTGCCATTTTGCAAAGGAGCATCGACAGAGAAGGCTCGGCTATTCTCTTTCTCTTGTATGCTTTTCTCATTTTTCGGTAGTCTGATAATGCCACTTTGCACGTTTAACGCTTGTTCCATTGCCTTACGAACAAAGGGTTCGGCATAGCCTACGAAGCGCAATCCGCGCGCACCATCAAAATGATAAGCTGCATTGAGCAAGGCCATGTTGCCCTCACTGATGAGGTCGGCAATCGACATGCCCTCGCCTGTGTATTGTTTTGCCACAGCAACTACAAAGCGCAGGTTGGCCGAAACCAATTGGTTGGCAGCCCGTTCGGCCTGTTTTCCGCCCGCTTTAATCTGTTGTGCGAGGGCGCATTCTTCGTCATCACTTAATAAAACTTCTTTTCCTATTTCGTTTAAATAGGCAGTGAGCGATGCTTTTTCACGCTCCGACAAGGGGTGTCCTGTTTTTATTTTCTTCATCTTCTCTTCTGTATTTGTTATGCTTTGTGATTTGATAGGCTCAAAATGTATGCCATATTACGCTGTAATCTGCGTTATATTCAAAACTAAAAGCTATGCTTTTTCAGTGCAATCTATTGGCCTTTTCATTTCTGGCTCTTTCTTTTTTCCTTGCTTTTAAATTGTTCAATAATTTGTTGATATTGTGGAGCTGTGCGGAAGTTGGTATTCTTTCGCAATGCTAACTCCACGTTTCCTATGCGATGTTGATAGCCAGCCATCTCGCTTTGCATTTGTAAATAATGCTTTGCTTGGTACTGAATGTTACGTTCTTGTTCCCGACAAAGATGGTCACACACGCGGTTGAGCAGTGGTTCAACTACATTTTCAAGCAAGTGATGACCATGTATATATAAATAGGTGTTATGGGGTGTGACTCCCAATCGTTCCAAATCGGTTGCTACCTGCTGATATTCCTCCGCTGCAGATGGATTCTTTTCCTGCAGATCTCGCACCACGCGTCCCACCTTTTTGGCTAATTTTGTCAAGACTTGTTGAGGAGCATTGATATCGATTTCCCCCATATCAATGGCATGATTGAATTGTGTCATGGTGAAATCGCAGTAATGTGTGGAGCGATAATACCAAATGTTCCACACAAAAAGAGGGTAAATGATTTCAGAATAGTGTTGCATGAAGGCTTCGAAATCAAAGATGTTGTGGTCGTTGAGTACTACCGAAACCACGACGTTGCGCAGGGAAGGTGCATAACATTGCAGGTTTTCGATGGCATAGGTGTAGGTGTGAAACACATAAGGGTTGCTTAACACCTGCTTTGAGCTTTGTGAAACGCCTTGCAACAGGTAGTCGTAATCGGCGTCGACACACGCAATCATGTCTTCACCTACATCCGATAGCAAGCGTGATATGGCAGCCTTCTTCCCACGTTCTATTTTGTGTTGACGTGAAGGCAGCATCACTTCAAAGTAGTGTTCCTCGTCTTCTAACTCGCTGAGCACACTACGCCAGAAGAAGATATCTTCATAGCCCTCCACATAGGCCACTACTTTGCGGCGCGCTTGCTTAGAGGTGAGCTGGTTGGCTGCTTCAAAATAAGCCGATGAGATGTGCTGTTGGAGTCGTTTTGCCATTGTGGTATGAGGTTAATCGGGTAGGGTGATATCGGTAACTTCGGTTACATGATCCATCCAGCCATTCATAATCACAGCTGGACTATGCGTGGTGATGATGAGTTGCACGTTGGGATTGAGTTGCAGGATGAGGTCGATGAGCTGCTTTTGCCATTCAAAGTGCAGGCTCACTTCGGGTTCATCCATGAGCAACACATAAGGGAGTTGATTTTCCATCAATACGGTGAGCAAAATCATTAGCATCTGTTTTTCACCACTCGAAAGCTGATAAGGCAGCAGCCTTTCCCCCATTTGGTTAAAGCGTATCTCGTTTTCTGTGCGCACAATGGTCTTGCCAGTCTCTGCAAAAAGGCAGTCGATGAGGTCTTGAAACAGCTGTTTGGGGGCGGCATAGCGTTGTGCTTCGGCAGCCCCGTCAGGCGTTCCGCTTTGCAAAGCAGCAATCATTTGGTTGCCCACATTCACCTGATAATCCAAATATTTGCGCTGCAGTTGAAACAGTTGCCAGTCCAATTCTGTAGTCAAGCTAAGGTCTAACTTGCCCATCACGTCGGCATTGATGAGCGGGCGGTCGAAAGAGCGCACCACATCAAAGCGAATTTCGTCGGCCGTCTGAGGCATCAGTGTGAGCTTTATTCCCTTGGGCGTGTGAGAGGCATGAGCACTATTCTGTGACAAACTGCGAATAATCTTGGTGAGAATGGTGCTCTTACCCACACCATTGATGCCACTCAGCACATTGACGTGGCGGTGCAAAGGCCACAAGATGTGTTTGGTTCCACTCCAAAGCGAGTCGATTTCAATTTGTTGGATATAGTCTGCGTATGCCATATAGTATTTTTTCGTTAGGGCAAATTTACGAAATAAAACCGAATGGTCTATGCGTCCTTCGTCCTTTTTCCATGCAAAAGCTTGTCTTTTGGTACTTTTTGGATGCAAGAAGATGGCTGAGGTTCTTAAAAGTTGTAAAATAACAAATAAAAAATTTGCGTCGTCCAAATAATCTCTTTACTTTTGCAACGCCTCAAAAATGAGGGCGTTTAGCTCAGCTGGTTTAGAGCATCTGCCTTACAAGCAGAGGGTCGGCGGTTCGAATCCGTCAACGCCCACAGTCGAAAGGGTGGTTACCAGAGTGGCCAAATGGGGCAGACTGTAAATCTGCTGGCGATGCCTTCGGTGGTTCGAATCCATCACCACCCACAACAACAAAGAGATATCCAATGAAGGGTGTCTCTTTGTTTGGTTTTAATGCAAAGGGGACGACATGCAAAAAACGCAGTTAAACATTAAGAATATGGTGTGCGACCGTTGCAAAATGGCCGTGGAACAGGTGCTAAAGGAAACAAAGCTAACTCCAGAACGCATTGATTTGGAGGAAGTTTGGGTAAGTGATACGCCCACAGAGGCGCAGTTGGCACAACTCAAAACACGCTTAGAGGCCTTGGGCTTTGAACTGCTCGACGATCAGCGGCAGCAGATAATTGAGCGCATGAAGACTGCTATCATTGAGTTGGTGCATCATCATCAGGGCGATAAGGGGCTTAATTTGAGCACCTATTTGGCGCAGCTGTTGCATCGTGACTATAGCGCATTGAGCAAATTGTTTAGTGAAGTGACAGGGCTCACCATCGAACGTTATTTCATTATGCAACGCATCGAGCGTGTGAAAGAGCTGATTCGCTATGATGAACTGACGCTAACCGAGATAGCCTATCAAATGAATTATTCAAGTGTGGCTCATTTAAGCAGCCAGTTTCGTAACGTCACGGGCATGACCCCCACGCAATTCCGCTTCATGAAAACAGCGCAACGTGCCAATCTTGATGAAGTAGGAACGAAATAATCCCACATAGATTCGTGTGGTTGAGCCACCTCATTGGCGAAAGTAAGTGTTTCATCTTTGTGCTGTTTTGTGGGTAGTGTCGCTGTCATGGAGCAGAGGTGAAAGCGCAAAAGCGGTTGCAAGCATCATGCTTGCAACCGCTTTTGTGGTTCTATAGCCCATAGGATGAGGGTTAATGAGAAAGTTAATTCCGCGGAGCAGGATAATTATATTGGTCGAAATATTGGAAAGCTGGGCGACGATACCAAGCTGTTTCGACATTCAGCTGGAATGAAAAATGGGGATTAACCGAATATTTCACGGATGCCCCTACCATGTCGGCCCCCGGGAAACCTAAGCCTCCGCCATAGAAACTGCTATAAAGCCCGGGATAAAAGCCATAGCCAAGGCCGGGATAGACGCCATAGGGTGAGGCAAATACCCCCGTTGCACTATTGGCAATAGACTTTTGTCCATAGACCCAAGCCTCCCAATGGTCGTTAAACCGATAGCCCAAGGCAGCATAAAGCAAGGCTTCTCGGTAGTTATCGCTGCCCCAATTGGTGTTGCGCAGCGTGCCTCCTGCTGCCAACCACAGCTTGCGATTCTTCGAAAGTGGTGCTAAATAGGTGGCACTGAGATTCTGACTGAAGCCGCCACGATGGGGAACTTGTTTGCCAAAGGTGGCAAAAGCCGACAAACCTGCCGACACGTTGAGGCCTTCGTGCAACCCCCATCCGTAGTCATTAAAGCGAGATGTATAAATGGGTGGTGTGGGAACAGCATCCGATGTATTTTCTATGAAAGCAATTTGTTGCGGATGTCCTTGGTAAACATATTGTGCCGTGTCGGTGAACACGGTGTCGCCTGGCAACACCCAGCCCTTCCTTGGTGCATCAAAACTATGCAAAGGTCCTTCGTGGATGCGCATTTGTGCTGTGGAGGGCAGAACAAACGCCAGTGCTATAATGGTGATGTAAAGCTGTTTCATTCGTTTCATGTGGACAAAGTTAGCAAATGCCGTCATAAGTTGATTCGCACATTAGTCTTTTTTATGATAACATTCGCAAAAACAAATGGCTATTTGGCAGGTGAAAAGCGTGGTATAGCAGCCTTAAATAAACTGAAATTATTTTGTAGTTGGGGTGTTTTATCCTACTTTTGTGGACAATCAAATTAGAGAAGTTTATGAAGAAAAATCGATTCATGGTGCTGATGTTGGGCTTTCTGGCTATGGGGTTGCCCACGATGGCACAGAAAAACAACACGGCAAAGCCCGAAACCTTGGTGAAAAAGATGCAAGGTATTTGGAAAAAGGCGAAGAAGCAGGTGAGTGAAACAGGCAAGGAGTTGGGCGAAAAGATTGGTGTTGATGACTTGAAAAAGCAGCGAACCGAGGATGATGGTTTGATAGAAGTAGAAGGCATGCGCTATATGCCGGTGTATCATTACGACCTGTTTGTGAACAAAAACACGACTGCCGACCAAGAAATGGTGAAGCTTGCGCGGGCGGCTTTTGCAAAGAAATATCCGCGTGCACAAATCTTATATAGCGTAGTGCCGCAGGAAGATTGGACCAGTACGATTGTGCGCAATGGCGAAGCGGTGACGGGTTATCGGCGTCGCGCTTATGCCTATGTGGTGGCTAAAGATGGTAATGATGGCTATCTCAACGCGCGCTTTTTGTTTCGTGAGGACAAACAGCCCGGGCAAGACTATATGAAAAGCTCGGAATGGGCGTTGTTAGAGCGCACAGATGCCATTCCTAATCAGGTGTATCCCAAACTCATTCAATAATCCTTTGCATAGGCTCTCCGTGCGCTCTTCCGTTCTTTTCTCGTGTGTTTGTTGGCTGTTAGGGCTGGTTTACTCGCCATCTGCCGCAGCACAATATGCTTGGCAACACCAGTTGTCAACAATACGACCCGCTTTGTTCGACTCGTTGCACTATGCCGTGGCGCTACAAACTACACAATCGCATGGGCAAACACCCTTTTGGTTGATGGCTAATCGCTATGGATGGGGCACGTTGACCTCGTCGAATGGGGCGGTTATTGCAGAGTTGGAGCGTAGCATTGCGCACGATGACGCACGAAAATGGGGCGTGGGCTATGGGGTAGAGTTGGCCGCAGCACGTGGCTTTGGCAGCACGTTGTGGGTGCAGCAAGCCTTTGTGGAGGTGCGTTGGCGACATGCTTTGCTCACTCTTGGCAGCAAAGCGCAGCCCATGGCCTTGAAAGATGGACAGCTCTCCACGGGCAATCAGGCATTAGGCATCAATGCAAGGCCGATTCCTGAGGTGCGCCTTTCGCTGCCCCGCTATTGGATAGTGCCCTTCACCCACCGCTGGTTGCGCCTGAAAGGGCATGTGGCTTATGGTAAACCCACCGACAGTGGCTGGCAGAAGCGTTTCACCCAAGGGCAACATCGTTACACGCAAGGTGCGCTTTACCACAGCAAAGCGGGCTATGTGATGATAGGAAACCCCGAGCGACAGGTGCCCTTTTCGGTGGAATTGGGATTGGAAATGGCCACGCAATTTGGCGGAACATCCTATCTGAAGCAAAATGGTGGTATGGAGGTTGTGCACAACAGCGCCTCGCCCCGTGCGTTTTGGCATGCCTTTTTTCCTGCAGGGAGCGATGCCACCGATGGTTCGTTTACCAACAAAGAGGGTAATCATTTGGGGGCATGGCTCATGCGATGCAATTGGCAACAAGCGGCATGGGGTGTGAGCCTTTATGCCGATCATTATTTTGAAGACAACTCGTCGATGATTCATCTCAACAAGAATGGGTGGGGCACGGGCGGCAATGCACAGCACATGCAGCGGCAACGCTATTTTGTGTATGATTTTAAAGATTGGCTTTTGGGTGGTGAACTGCGGCTGAATGGCACGCCGTGGCTGCGAAAGGTGGTGGCAGAGTATGTCTATTCCAAATACCAAGGCGGCCCCGTTTATCACGACCATACGCCCAACGTGGCCGAACATATCGTGGGGCGCGACAATTTTTATAACCATCATCTCTTCTCGGGCTGGCAACATTGGGGCATGGTGATGGGCAATCCGCTCTATCGTTCGCCCATTTATAACACGGATCACACCATCGAAGTGAAAAACAATCGTTTCGTAGCTTGGCACATCGGCCTCATGGGTGAGCCGCTTTCTCGTTTGCACTATCGTTTTTTAGCCACCTATCAACAAGGCTTCGGCACCTATTATCAGCTGTATTATCCTCCGCGCCGAGCACTGAACCTGCTGCTCGAGACGCACTATGTGTTTGCCGAAGCATCGAAATGGGCAGGATGGTCGGTTATTCTCGCTGCTGCTTTGGATGCCGGAACGCTCTATGGGCGTCAGCAAGGCTTGCAACTCACGCTGCGTAAAGTGGGTGTGTTGAATTTTAAAACAAAATCTTTTAAACGGTAATTGATATGGATAGCAACATTTTATTATACACCACAGAAAATGGTGATATAAACATTCAAGTGCATTATGTAGACGGAACCTTTTGGTTAACACAAAAGCGTATGGCCGAGTTGTTTGGTGTTGATGTGCGAACGGTGAATGAGCATTTGAAAAATATTTTTCGTTCTGGAGAACTACCACACGAGGGAACTATCCGGAATTTTCGGATAGTTCAGACAGAAGGCTCTCGGAAAGTACAGCGTGAAGTAGCTTTTTATCCATTAGACGCTATCATATCCGTTGGCTATAGAGTTAATTCTACACAAGCTATACACTTTCGTCAATGGGCGACAAAGACCCTTAATACATTTATTACAAAGGGGTATGTATTAGATAAGACGCGTTTAAAGCAAGGTAATCAATTTGGGCATGATTATTTTAAAGAGTTATTAGAAGATATTCGAGAAATACGTGCCAGCGAGCGACGCTTTTATCAAAAGATAACCGATATTTATACGCTATCTATTGACTATGATAAACATGCACCAGAAACACAGAACTTCTTTGCTTCTGTTCAGAATAAATTGCATTGGGCAATATCAGGACAGACTGCTGCTGAGATTATTTATGAAAAGGCCGATGCAACGCAACCACATATGGGATTGACGACATGGCGTCATGCTCCAGATGGAAAAGTGATGAAATCAGACGTGACGATTGCTAAAAATTATCTTGATCAAAAACATATGGCAGCCATAAACCGCCTGGTTTCCGCCTATCTCGATTTGGCAGAAGATCGTGCAGAGCGAGAAATACCTATGACGATGAGCGATTGGAGTAAACTGTTAGATGATTTTTTAGTGATAGCAGGGCGTCCATTATTAAATAGTGCAGGAAGCATTTCTGCCTTAGAAGCAAAGCTGAAAGCTGAGTGTGAATATGAAACTTTTCGACGCAAACAGGACGAGATGTACATTTCAGATTTTGATCAAGAGATAAAGCGTTTAAAAGGAGAAGGAATATGAAGCAAGAATTAATGTGTAATGGCTTGCAACTCACGTTGCGCAAAGTGGGCATGTTGAATTTTAAATCCAAGCAGAAATGAAATATCTTAGCATGCTTATCGTTCTTGTGTTCTGCCTCTCGGCTTGCGAATTGGAAACGTCACACAACGGAAAGTTGGATGGTTGGTGGCTTTTAACGGCGGTCGACACATTGCAGACGGGAGGTCATGCCAACGTGGAGGCGCAGCAATGCACATGGGCTTTCCAAGGGCGGCTGTTGGAGTTGCGCGACGTGCCCGGCCAACGCGGCGACTATCTGCTTTCGTTTGCGCAACACGGCGACGATTTGTTGCTCAGCCATCCCTATCTTTCGGCGCGCGATAGTGGCGACATCGCTGTGCAAACACCGCAACCATTGCATCCCTATGGCATTCAAACCCTGTCCGAACAATTCTCGATTACCGCCATCGACCGCCAGCGCATGGTGCTCACCAGCACAAGTCTGCGCCTTTATTTTCGAAAGCTATAGCCGCAGCATGGGGGATGTGTGAGGCGAAAGAAATGAATTTACATCAAGATAATGAGGCACGCGCACAATTCATTTCGAAAATCTTTCCTCGTTTCGCTAAAAACATTTAACTTTGCGCTCGTGAAACAAAAAAGTGAAGTGATGAGTAGTTTACACCATAAGGCAACCTTCGCAGCG
>NZ_KK082661.1:0-30906 GCF_000599605.1 Prevotella sp. HJM029
AAAAAGATTTATTCTTCTAAGAGTGTATGGGTGAGAATTGAGTGGATGGTAGGTTTTGCAGAGGTCTCAAGATGTCTTTTCAGCCGCTCAAAACGTTTTGAGCAGCCACGAAAAGCACTTGCCCTTGCAGGGGGCGGGCTTCCTCTCCGAAGTCGGGAAGCTTTTCAAACCTGCGGTGTCTGTGACCCCAAGCGGCGGCTTATGCCGTCCATCCGCTAAATCCAAAGTTTATATGAAAGAGAAAAGAAACAAGACCGGGAGAAATCCCAAACTTGATCCGGCGGTATTCCGCTACACCGTCCGTTTCAACGAGGAGGAACACAACCGTTTCCTCGCCATGTTCGAGAAGTCGGGCGTTTACGCCAAGTCGGTTTTCATCAAGGCGCACTTCTTCGGGCAGCCGTTCAGGGTGCTGAAAGTGGACAGGACGCTGGTGGATTACTACACCAGACTGTCCGATTTCCATGCGCAGTTCCGCGCGGTAGGCACGAACTACAACCAAGTCGTGAAGGAACTCAGGCTGCATTTTTCCGAGAAAAAGGCAATGGCGTTGCTCTACAAGCTGGAGCAACAGACCGTCGAACTCGTGAAACTGAGCCGTCAGATTGTGGAACTTTCAAGGGAAATGGAGGCGAAATGGTCGCAAAAATCAGTGTAGGAAAGTCGCTGTACGGCGCACTTGCCTACAACGGGGAAAAGATCAACGAGGCGAAAGGGCGTCTGCTCACCACCAACCGCATCTACAATGACGGCACGGGGACGGTGGACATACGCAAGGCGATGGAGGGTTTTCTCGCCTGTATGCCGGAGCATACGAGGGTGGAGAAACCGGTACTCCATATCTCGCTCAACCCGCATCCCGACGATGTGCTGACCGATACGGAATTGCAGGACATCGCACGCGAGTATCTGGAAAAACTCGGCTACGGGGACCAGCCGTATCTTATTGTAAAGCACGAGGACATAGACCGCCACCACCTGCACATCGTGACAATCAATGTGGACGAGAAAGGCAGGCGGCTCAATCAGGATTTCCTTTTCCGCCGCAGCGACCGCATCCGGCGGGAACTGGAACAAAAGTACGGGCTGCACCCGGCGGAACGTAAGAATCAACGGATAGAGAACCCTCTGCGAAAGGTGGACGCTTCGGCGGGCGACGTGAAAAGGCAGGTCGGGAATACCGTCAAGGCTCTGAGTGGACAGTACCGTTTCCAGACGATGGGCGAATATCGCGCCCTCCTTTCCTTATATAATATGACGGTGGAGGAAGCGCGGGGAAACGTGTGCGGGCGTGAGTATCACGGGCTGGTCTATTCCGTCACCGATGATGCCGGGAACAAGACGGGCAACCCGTTCAAGTCCTCGCTTTTCGGGAAGTCCGCAGGCTATGAAGCCGTGCAGAAGAAGTTTGCCCGTTCCAAGCAGGAGATTAAGGACCGGAAACTCGCCGACATGACAAAACGCACCGTCCTTTCCGTGCTTGAAGGCACGTATGACAAGGAGAAGTTCGTTTCGCGGCTCAGGGAGAAGGGTATCGACACCGTGCTGCGCTACACGGAGGAAGGGCGCATCTACGGAGCCACGTTTATCGACCATCGCACGGGCTGCGTGCTGAACGGCTCGCGCATGGGCAAGGAACTTTCCGCCAACGCTTTGCAGGAACACTTCACGCTGCCTTATGCCGGACAGCCACCGATTCCGCTTTCCGTTCCGGTGGAAACAGTAGAGGATATGCGCGAACAGACAGCATCCGACCACGAGAACACGGCGGGAGGTATCGGTCTGCTCACTCCCGAAGGTCCGGCTGTGGATGCCGAGGAGGAAGCCTTTATCCGGGCGATGCAGCGCAAGAAGAAAAAGAAAAGGCGCAAGGGTTTGGGAATGTAATCGAGGTATCAACATCAAAATTTTTCAATCTATGTCACAACAAGAAGACGATTTGAGGGCATTGGCGAAAATCATGGATTTTCTGCGTGCCGTGAGTATTATTTTAGTGGTCATGAACGTGTACTGGTTCTGCTATGAAGCCATACGGCTCTGGAGCGTGGACATCGGCGTGGTGGACAGAATCCTGATGAATTTCAACCGCACGGCGGGGCTGTTCCGTTCCATCCTCTACACGAAACTGTTTGCCGTCCTCCTCCTTGCCCTGTCCTGTCTGGGAACGAAGGGCGTCAAGGGAGAGAAAATTACTTGGGGACGGATCTGGACGGCTCTTGCCGCAGGGTTCGTACTGTTCTTCCTCAACTGGTGGATACTGGCGTTGCCGCTACCGGTTGAAGCGGTGACGGGGCTTTACGTGCTGACCGTAGGCACGGGCTATGTATGCCTGCTGATGGGCGGTCTGTGGATGAGCCGCCTGTTGAAACACAACCTCATGGATGACGTGTTCAACAACGAGAACGAGAGCTTCATGCAGGAAACACGGCTCATCGAAAGCGAGTATTCGGTCAATCTGCCCACCCGCTTTTATTACAGGAAACGTTGGAACAACGGCTGGATTAACGTAGTGAATCCCTTCAGGGCTTCCATCGTATTGGGTACGCCGGGCAGCGGAAAGTCATACGCGGTGGTAAACAATTTTATCAAGCAGCAGATTGAGAAGGGCTTCTCGATGTATGTTTACGACTTCAAATTCAGCGACTTGTCCACGATAGCCTATAATCATCTGCTCAACCACCCGGAGGGATACAAGGTGAAGCCGAAGTTCTACGTGATAAACTTCGATGACCCGCGACGCTCGCACCGTTGCAATCCCATTCACCCGGACTTCATGGAGGATATTACGGACGCTTACGAAAGCGCGTACACCATCATGCTCAACTTAAACAAGAGTTGGGTGCAGAAGCAGGGCGACTTCTTTGTGGAATCGCCCATCATCCTCTTCGCGGCTATCATCTGGTATCTTAAAATTTTCCAAAATGGCAAGTATTGCACGTTCCCCCATGCCATCGAGTTCCTGAACCGCCGTTACGAGGATATCTTCCCGATACTGACATCTTACCCGGAATTGGAGAACTATCTCTCACCGTTCATGGACGCGTGGCTCGGAGGGGCTGCCGAGCAGTTGATGGGGCAGATTGCATCGGCGAAAATCCCGCTGTCACGCATGATTTCCCCGCAGCTCTATTGGGTGATGTCGGACAGTGAGTTCACGCTGGACATCAACAATCCCAAAGAGCCGAAAATACTCTGCGTGGGCAACAATCCGGACCGTCAGAACATTTACGGGGCGGCTCTCGGTCTGTATAATTCCCGTATCGTGAAGCTCATCAACAAGAAAGGGATGTTGAAGTCGTCAGTTATCATCGACGAGCTTCCGACGATATATTTCAAGGGGCTGGACAACCTTATCGCCACCGCACGAAGCAACAAGGTTGCCGTATGTCTGGGATTTCAGGATTTCAGCCAGTTGGTGCGTGACTACGGGGACAAGGAGGCGAAAGTGGTGATGAACACCGTCGGCAATATTTTCTCCGGTCAGGTGGTGGGCGAAACCGCCAAGACGCTCTCGGAACGGTTCGGAAAGGTGTTGCAGAAACGGCAGTCCATTTCCATCAACAGGCAGGATGTTTCCACCTCCATCAACACGCAGATGGACGCGCTTATCCCGCCGAGCAAGATTTCCGGCTTGACGCAGGGAATGTTTGTCGGTTCGGTGTCCGACAACTTCAACGAACGTATAGAACAGAAGATTTTCCACTGTGAGATTGTCGTGGATGCCGAGAAGGTCAAGCGCGAGGAGAAAGCCTACAAGCCGATACCCGTAATTACTGACTTCACGGACGAGGATGGCAAAGACTGCATGAAGGAAACAGTGCAGGCGAATTACAGGCGTATCAAGGAGGAGGTGAAACAGATTGTCGCCGACGAGCTGGAACGCATCGCGGGTGACGAAAATCTGAAACATCTGTTGCAGCAGAAATAGTATATCCGTTTATATATGGAAAATCCGTAGCCGACGACCGGTTACGGATTTTTATTTTCAGATTGGAGATGCTTGTTGATGGTGGTAATGACAAGCATGAGCAGATAGTTTTTCAGTTCTGTATCATCTTTTAGTAGTATGCTGTATTCTTCGGCGAAGATTCTCAACAGTCGGATTCTGAGTTTCGACATTTCCTCACCGAAAGGTATCTGCCGGTTTTCTTTCCAATACTCTATTGTTATAGAAGACGCCAACCATTTGAACTCCGCTTTCATTTCCTTGCGGAGTTTCTTGAAACGGGTTTGCTCGGTGACAGGCGGGTCATTGTATGGCATCATATCAACCGGGTCATAAATGGATATGCAACCGATGCCGTAATCCATGATTACAGGCAAGTCTGCATCTGAATCTTTCTTATGTTTCTTCTTAGCCATCCTTCCTGTTGCCTTTTGACAAAATGATTTTTCCAGCTTCAGTAAGCCTGTATTTTTGGTTGCGGTGCTTGGGATTTTCCGGATGGGTTTGTTCGACAAGTCCCTCTCTCAATGCAGGATTTAGGTAACTGGTAAGGAAATTATCACGTCCCCTCAAAGATAAACGCTCCATGATTTCTTTCAACGGCAAAATATCATTTCCCAAAGCTGATACAAGCGACATTACTTGTCCTGCTACTTGTCCTGCTACTTGTCCTGTTTCTTGTCCTGTTTCTTGTCCTGCCACCTTATATCTGAAGACAAGTTTCACTTCATTGGTTGTTATTTGATATTCAGGCTCCGGCAAATTAACCTTTTGACATTCTTCTATTATGAGATTTATGCCGCGTCCCCAGCTCTCCAATACTTTTCGCACATAAAGCGTGTCTGCAATTAAAGGATTATGGGGCTTTGAACCATGTTCGGATTTGATTTTATTCATATCCCATTCGGACGGAAACGAACCGGGATTCTCTATTTCAACACGGTCATCATAGATGGCTATGGCTACCGAACCTCCAATATCACGGTAACTCCTGTGACATAGGGAGTTGATTACAGCTTCTCGTATAGCCTTATGCGGTATTTCCAAATGTTCCTCACGCTCCAATGCGTCCGTTGTTCCGGATAATGAAAGATGTCTGAACACAAAAGCCATTGCCTCGTCAAGCAGATGGAACAAGTTCCCGTGTACCCGTTTGTTGTCTATAAATACGGTTTTGTCTGTACCTCTGAATCGGGCAAGTCGCAGCAAGTTCTGCGGATAATGTACCAGTTTCTTTTTGGCGAACAATACGGCGGCTGCATTTTTAAGTACACCGCCTTCAAGAAGATTCAGTTTTTCAAGTATGATAGGAACTTCGTCACCTGTCGATTCGGGTAAACGTCCGTACTCTATTCCTAAACGTACCGTCTTGTGGATTTCCTCTTCATCCAAATCCGTAATCTTCAAATCGGTATTCGGGTAGGTTTCCCAGCTATGCCAGACTTTTTCATGCTGCAAAAGAAGTTCATTATACTTTGATTGTGGCATCGTTGTGGTCGCACTTTCCACCCGCATATATGGTCTTCCTTTATAGCAGAACGGACGGTTGAGCCTTGAATCTTCAACACGAAAAACAATTACTTTCTTCTCACTGTCCGGCAGCGGTGCATAAGATATTTGTACCATTGCCACAGGCTCCAACCGGTTGATCGCGTCCGCTATATCCCTCTTGGTCTTGTCGCTCACGTCTTGTCCGATGATTTTTTCCTTGTCGGTAACACCGAACAATACCGTGCCGCCTTCTCCGTTAAGGAAAGCGCAAAGCGTTTCCATGCCACGCTCCAACTGTCCGGTGGTTTCCTTGAACTCCACCCGTCCGCATTCTTTTTCGGCTATCAGCCGTTTTACTATGTCGAGGTTGTCTATGCTCATATACAATTCTGTAAGGTGGGTACAAAGATAGTGCTTTTCGCTGGTTTTCGGGCGAATAGATAACGAAATGTATCTGCACGGCAGGTACAAAACCTACAAAAAATCAGAGAGTGGCATAACGTCACCCCCTGATTCATCATTGGTACAGGATTATTTTCTCAAACGTTCCATTTCCTCGTCGCGGAGCATCTTCTCGTTCAGTTTCTCCTGCATCCTGTCAAGGAAGTAGGTGCGGCTTTCGTTCTTCCGTCGTTTGATGTCGATATAGAAGCGGTAGCAGTCCTTTGATTCGACACCGAAAATCTTGTAGAGGAGCGGGGCGAGCTGTTTGAGCGGCATGTTGCCGTTATTGATGCAGCCCATCTCGTTGATGCCGTAGATAAGTTCCACGAGGTCGATGGCGTTGCCCGTCCATTGCAGGGGTGAGGCGGGATTTTCGGTTGTGTTGTCGGAGGATGTACGGATGGGGATTAGTGGTGACACTTGGGGAGCGGCAAGGAACTTCTGCATCTTCCTAACGAAAGAGAGTGCCTTGCTGATGTAGGCTGCAACCTCCCTCTTTTCTTCGGGAAGATTGCGCACGGGATGGTGCTGCAACTCGATTTCAATGTAAGCCAGCGCGATGATGGTGCGGGTGGTGTCCACATTGCCGTTGCATAGTTCGATCACTTGCGTGGCGAAAGCCGTGTATGCCGTTTCCATATTGCAGTCCCCGGCTTCGTTTATACGGCGGAAGAACTCTGTTTCCGTCAATAAGAAATAATTCATGTCCTGTCAATTTTGAAATTTTACACTCTGTTTTTTCGGTATGCGCACATGAATATGATTGGCAAAAAGCGTGTCCATAAAATAAAAAATCCGGCACGCTCTCTGCAAGGTGCTGGATTTCAGAGTGATAATTTCGCGATTTATTTATCTGAAAGGAATTGTATTCAGCTTAAAGTGTTCATTTACTGAACATTCGTCCATTTTATGGACATCAAACGCACGCTTTATAGATATGGCGGACCACTCCGTTGCGGTACACCTTCTGTGAGGTCAGCGTCCATTGTTCCTGCGGCAAGGCGGATTGGAAGAAACGCTTTCCCGTTCCGGCAATGAAAGGAATCGTGTAAAGTATGATTTCATCCACCACACGCATACGCAGCAGCCCGTTGATGTAGTCCGCTTTTTCAGGAGTGACTTCCGCCAGATAGCAGATGTCTGTTGTGGATTTCCGCCATTCGTCAAGCATGGAGATGGAATAATCCGGTGTGATATGATAAAGGGCGTTTTCCCTTATCTCATTGATGCCGCAATCTTCAAGGCGCAGTTCCTTATACGCTTTGCAATATAACTCGGAGCTTTGACAACCGTCTATCGTGAGGACGGCAAGAATCTGTACTTTACCCATTATCGTTTCCTTTCGTTGGGCAAGGGCAAAAAAGTAGCGTGCAAATCACACTACTTTCAAGCGACGGCTCTGGTAAAGCCTTTTACGGAGAGTACGTGAATGCACGCTATGCGTAGGCATAGCATAAGCATCACGCAATCGTCTCCGTAGTGTCAATTTACCAGATTTTCGCTCGAAACGCCTTGCGGTCTTATGTTATATATAGGCGGCAAAAGGCTCTGCCAGTCGCCGTTACCTTCTAATATGTCATGCAAAGATAGCCATTTTCAGCGAATTGCGGGCTATGGTTGCTCAAATTTATACTTCAATCCATATTCTTCCAGTTTATTATAGAGTGTTGTCCTGCCTATTCCAAGCAATTCGGCAGCAACCTTCCGGTTCCCGCCAGCCTGCTTCAAAGCACGTATAATCCGCTCTTTATCTTCCTCTTCGTTGCGTAGGGAGAAGCCGACAACAGAGGTTGTTTCGGTTATTCCAAGTTCCAGATGCTCTTTCGTGACAAGTCCCGTCTGAGCCTGCAACACCGCACCCATGATTTTCTGCCGAAGTTCGCGCACGTTACCCGGCCATGAATGGATCAGTAACACTTTCCGCGCTTCGGAACTGAAGCCACTAACATTGCATTCCAATTCCTTATTGGCAATCTCACGGAAGAACTCCGCCAGCGGCATGATGTCCTCCTGACAGTCACGTAAGGGCAGAACGGTTATCTCGAAGTCATGTAGGCGGTATAACAAATCCTGTCGGAAACGCTTTTCATTGACCGCCTTTTCCAGATCCTCGTTGGTGGCGGCGATGATGCGGACGTTGAAACTGCGGTCGGACTTGTCGCCAACGGGACGGAACCGCCGTTCCTGTATGGCACGGAGTAACATCTGTTGGGTTTCCGGTGCGAGATTACCCACTTCATCCAAAAACAATGTGCCGCCTTCCGCCTCGTGGAAATAGCCTTTCTTTGTGTTTTCAGCACCAGTGAACGCTCCTTTAACGTGTCCGAAGAACGCCGATGGCGCAAGTTCTTTGGTGAGTGAGCCGCAGTCCACCGCCACGAAAGGCTTGCCTGAACGCTTGCTTTTATCGTGCAGTAGATGGGCAATATGCTCTTTGCCAGTACCGTTCTCCCCGAATATCAGTACGCTCATGTCGGTAGGAGCTACCAGCCTTATCCGGTGCATGATTTTCTGAAAGGCTGAACCGTCACGGGCAAATACGGGCATGCGGCTTCGCCCGATATTCCGCTCTTTCAGTATGGTGCGGAGCAAAGGCACGAGTTTGTCCTCCACGAGTTGCTTGGGTATGTAGTCCAGCGAACCGAGTTTCATGCTTTCAACCGCCGTATGTACTTCGGCATAGTCGGTCATGATGATGAACGGCTGCGTCATGCCTTCTTTGCGCATCCAGCGCAATAGGTCGATGCCGTCACCGTCAGGCAAACGCAAATCAGAAACTACTATATCATTGTCAGCGGCTTGTTGCAGAAGTTTCTTCGCTGTCGAGAGGTGGAAAGCCTGCACGGTACGGAATTTCTCCCGTGCCAGCAGGTTGCAGACAAACTCGCAATATACGATGTTGTCCTCCACCACGATGATTTTTGTTTTATCCATTTTCGTATTTTCTCCTTTCTTCTTTTGCCAGCCGGATTATCTCCGAACCCTTATCCAATACGGCAGTCACGGCGTTGTTCAATGCTTCATAATCGGGAACGGCACTCCCATGAAGCTGTTTATAAAGTTCCCTTAATGGTTGGTCGGCACGCAGTATCTCCCACGAACTACGTAGGTGGTGTGTCAGGGCGTCCAGTTCTTGAAAGTCTTTCCGTTGTTCCCCATCCCTGACCGACTGCATTTCCTTTTCGGTTTCCGCTATCAGTTTATCCAACATGACGGATTCATTGCCGTAAGACAGTAGGGAGGAGAAATCAGGCTTTTCATTTTGTTTACCTTTCATGGCGCACTTGTCGGAAACTTCCATCAGCTCCGATATGGAAAACGGCTTGAGAAGGCAATCAGAAAATCCACGTTCTAAAAGTTCCTCTCTGTTGCAACTGCCCGAAGCGGTTGTTACAATAATCGGAATGATCCTTGAATTGCCCACATTGGAGGTGCGTAGCAGTTCCAACAGCTCGAAGCCGTTTATATCCGGCATATTCAAATCGGTCAGAAGCAGACTGTATTCTTTCCGGCGTATCATTTCCATCAGTTCCGCCGCATTGGTACAGGTATCGCAATGTATCCCTTCTTGTGCATACATTTCTTTCAGCATTAGGAGAAGTACCTTGTCATTGTCGATGGCAACAATATCATGGAGTGTTCGGTTATGATGAATCTGTGTTTTATTTATCCGTTCCGGCAATTCCTCGGCTGACTGCATGGGTATCTCCACCGTGAAACGGCTGCCCTTGCCTTTCTCGCTCTTCAGCTGGATTGTGCCGCCGAGCATTGTCACAATGCGCTGAACAATGGAAAGACCTAATCCGAAGCCGTCCTTTGCGGCAGCGTTTGACAAACGTTCAAACGCACCGAACACACGTTGCTGTTCCTCTTCGGTCATACCCGAACCCGTATCTTTGACGATAAGTTTCAGCATACCGTTATCATACCCCATTGTCAGAGAAACGGCACCGTTCTCAGTGAACTTGATGGCGTTTGACAGCAGGTTATTTCCAATTTGTAGAATGCGTTCCTTATCGGTCAGTACAACAGCATCCGTGTGATTCGTCACAGTAAGAGCAAGTCCCTTGTTTATGGCAATTGGCATAAACTCTGATTCGAGCGTATGCGCTATTGATGAAATCCTACACGTGGAGAAATTAGGTTGTTCCTTGCCGTCGTCCAGCCGGAAGAAACTCAGAAGAGTATTAAGCATTTCACGCATACGGTCGGAGGATTGCTGAATATTTCGGATATACATCCCGGTTTTATCCGCATTGAAGTTTTTTTGTATCAGTCCGGCATAGCCCGTTATTGCAGTCAGCGGTGTGCGTAATTCATGGGTAATGGTATGTACGGCTTTCTTGCGGGAGGTTATCAGTGCCTCGTTTCGCTTTGCCATTTGTTGCAGTCGCTCGATTAAATCTGCGGTTTCCTGTTTATATCGCTTGATGCGGTTGGCATTTCGGTGTATGATGATATATGATATGACCAGTAGCAGTATAACGAACCCTGTCAAGCCCCCAATCTGAATGAACGACCGTTCCCGCATGGCTGTTATCTCGGCTTCCCGCTTTTGTAGGTCAGTTTGTACTTTCCCGTCTATTTGAACAACCAGTCCTTGCAGTTGCCTGTTAAGTTCCGCATTTCGTGCGGCAAGGCTATCGGCATGAACCGATAAGCGGCGGCTTTGCGCCTGTTGTTCGGTTCTCATATTCCGGTTAAAGGAACGGTGCATCGTGGTAGTCACAGTTGGTTTCGCTTCTTCCTTTTTGCCGAAGATGCCCAAGAAACCTTTGCGCTTGGACTTCTTGGGCTGTTCCTGCACACTCTTCTGCACGATTACAGGTACTTGACTGGTTATCTTATCGTTGATGGCTTGTTGTTGTTCAAGTATTTGAACGATTTGGCACATCTGCCGTTCCTTATCTTCGAGAAGATGGCGTACGCTGTCTATACGCTCTGCCGGATAGGTAGCTTTGAAACGGCAGAGCATACTATCCATTGCCATACGCTGTGCATGGTAATGTTCGATATCTTTATCGTTCCATTCCAGTATTGTTTCACCAAATAGAGAAAATTTTATCATTTGAATATTGATATTGTTTATCTCTTTTCGGAACTCGTCTATTTTTTTATTGTCAAGTTCTAATGCTTCTATCTCCTGCCATTCATAGAAGCTATTATATGCTATACATCCGATAAGAACGGAGATAAGTATATACCCCAACCGTATTGTCTTATAGAAATTCCTGGATCGTTCCATTATTTTGATGATACTGATTTTTCAAACATGAATAAAAGTTTATCCTTTTCTTCCATACGGGTATTATCAGAATAACCGCCTTTTGTTATTTGATACCCACACGGCTTAACCATAAAAGTGCCTAAGCCTTTAGTGTATGAACTTACTTCTGAAGCATAGTCTTTACTTGTATTTAATGGAACTTTCCCTTCAATAAGACACCACTCTTTATTACAACTGATACCTTTAATCTCAGACATCATTTTTTGCAGATCTGTAATAGCTTTGGAACTTGCTACTTGTGGTATCTGTAACTCAAAATAGAGCATCGGTTCGAGAATATCCACTCCTGATTGTTGCAAAGCCAACCTGAAGACATAAGGAGACAATTGTCTAAAATCGGCAGGGGTACTTATCGGACTATAATAAAGGGCATAAGTAAAGGTTACTTTCAAATCCGTCACTTCCCATCCATGCAATCCCGATTGGCAAGACATACGGATTCCTTCAAAAACGGCATTTTGAAAAGAATGGTTCAGATAACCAAAGGAGATTTCACTTTCGATTTGCACCCCTGACCCTATCGGTAAAGGTTCCAGAGTCAGTCCTATTGAGGCCCAGTAAGGGTTGGGAGGGACTTCGATATGGATAATCTTATTCACCTTCTTTTTAGGTCGTTCTTTGTAGATAGTCTTGATTTCATCAAAATGGGTCTTTACGGAGAATCGTTCTTCCAGCAATGTTTGTATGATTTCTTTTTGGGTTAAACCATATAACGAGATTTCCAATTCATCACTATATGAATTTATGGAAAAGGACAGAGACGGGTCTTCAATAAACAATACATTTAGAGCGGATATCAACTTGCTTCTCTCTTCGGGCTTGTCTGGTCGGACAGAAGATTTGAGGGCGGGATGCTGATGAGATAATCCTTGAATCAGACAAGGTTTAACACCTAAATAATCTCCGATTCTTAATTCTTCTATATCTTCTATAATTGCGATATCATTAGCAACCACTTCATCAACATTTATCTCTTTGCCCTGATAAATGGTTTTTAGATTTTTAATCTTGATGAATTTTTCCGAATCATTGACTTTTATAACGGTTCGAAGTCTCAGACTTCCGTCAATAATTTTTAGAAAACTTCTTTTATGCCCTTTGGGGTCATGTTCTATTTTATAAAGATAAGCTGAAAGTCTATTTGGGACTGATGCCGGAGGAAATATAAAAGAAATGATGGCGTCTAACAACTCATTGATGCCAATATTGCACATTGCTGATCCATGCAAGACCGGATAGGCTTTGGCTTTTGCCACAAGAGCGATTATCGCATTCCAATAATCTGCCGGTAAGATTTCTTTATCCGCCAAATATAGTTCTAATATATCGTCGTCATGGTTGCATACAAATTCTTTGTGTTCTGCCCTTATATCTGTTGAGGTGCAAATCGGGTAAACTACTCCATCGACAACCGTTTGCATAAACAAGACGTCTTGCGACAGATTTGTTTTTATGTCCAGATATAAACGCTCAAGATTTACGCCGGCACGATCAATCTTATTGATAAATATAATTGTCGGGATTTGCAGTTTTTGCAAAGTCTTGAACAGCAACTTTGTTTGTGCTTGTATGCCTTCCTTTGCCGATAATATGAGGACTGCTCCATCAAGCATTTTGAATGTCCGCTCCACCTCTGCAATAAAATCCATGTGTCCCGGAGTGTCAATGATATTGCATTTCACACCATTCCAAACAATAGATGTCGTAGAAGCCCGAATAGTAATTCCTCTACGTTTTTCTATATCCATAGAGTCTGTTATGGTGTCACCTTTATCAACACTGCCGCGCTTTTCCGTTGCTCCGCAGGCAAATAGCAGATTTTCGGTTACGGAAGTTTTTCCTGCATCAATGTGAGCAAGAATTCCTAAATTTATAATGTTCATTTGATTAAGCAATAATATACTACAATAGATGCATTGCCGAAACGCACCTTTTAATACCTCCTCGTAGCATGTGGAAAACTACAGGATTCTTAACTCGTATTAATATGTATATTATTACTGCCGCATAATTGAACGCAAATTTACGAAAAAAAAGTTCCCTGACAAAAGCACAAAGAACTTTTTTAATCTATACGTATTTTTATTTGGTATTATTAATTTGTTATTTGATGATGAGGGCTATTCATATAAATGTAGGTTAAATTTTTCTGACCATTTCAAACTGTTGTCCTTTTGGGGTAAGTCCTAATGATGACAAGAAACCAGTGACTGATTCACAATCGCAATCAACATTAGTAAATTTGAGTACATCGCTTTGAAAATGACTGACAGCACTTTTAAGCAAGGACTTGCCTATTCCTTTACGCCGGTAATCTTTTGCAACTGCGAGGGATGAAATATCGCCTGATGCCGGTTCAAAGATAACAAATCCGACAAGTTCTTCTCTTTCATAAGCTCCCAATATGTCCAAATTGTCGATTCCGCGTTCCAGTGAAGCCCTGTCATTTTGCCATGAAGGATGAAAATCGAACCAGGCCGTTTGGTTAAGGCAGTTTTTTAAATCCGATGGGAGTATGCGACATGCAGTATGGTTTACTTGCAATACAGGAACAATATCGCTCAGTTTGGCAGAGTAGTAGTTGAAATTTCTCTGTGTTTCAAAGCC
Organism: Prevotella sp. HJM029; assembly: GCF_000599605.1. Lineage (GTDB taxonomy): Bacteria > Bacteroidota > Bacteroidia > Bacteroidales > Bacteroidaceae > Prevotella. The sequence continues at coordinate 13,776 of NZ_KK082661.1, forward strand.
TAATTTGCGATATATTTTTATTGCTTTGTGATTGTGTTGCAAAACTTCCAGTACATATTGCCGAACTCCTTGTTGATATATCAATTCGAGGCTGAAAGTGAATATTTTTTGGGTTAGGTGTAATCCCCGGAATGAAGGTACGGTTCCCGTCCCTGTGTCATAAGCCGTCAAGATGTTGTTGTACATGCCTGTTCCGTTAAACACAAAAGAAATCAGCCGTCCTTCGAAAAATGCTCCGAAAGATAGTTGTGGATTGTATCCTCGTCGGTCGAGCATGCGTCGCAATTCATCCGCATTCAAAGAGAAATCATAATCTTTGAATGCGGATGAGAATGCCGCATACAAATCTTTGAAAGAAACGGACTCTAAAGAATGAATGATGATTCCCATATCGGACGGTGTTATGTGTTTGGATTTTTATCACTATTCTCTACGGTTAAACCGTGCTGTTTGAGAAAGCTGAGCTTATCCCAATAACCTCTTTGGAAAACGATTTTATCGTTTTGCACATGGAAGAATCCGCATCCTCGCAACCCGAGCGGATCTTTCCATTCCATGATAGCCCATTCTCCATCCTCGAATATATGCTCAACAATACAAACCATTTTTGAGGTTGCAAATTCATTTACAAACATTTTATGGATAGCTGTTTTTCCTATAACCGGGGTGTTTGCGACTTGATGGTTTATGGCATCCTGAGCGTATAAGTTTGCCAAAGCGACTGCATCGGCGGCGTTGAAGCAGTCAATCCATTCTTGTAGTATCTCTTTTGGCGTCATATTTTTCGTATCTTTTATTCTTTAATATTTAATTGTTGCTTTTTCCTCTATAAGTTAGAATTAGATATTTTTCTAATTCCTTTTGAAATGATCATCAAAAACAAAATTAGTATTTTTTTCTGTTTTACTGATGATTCTGTAGAAATATTCTCGTTCATATTATTGTGTCATAAGGAACGTGTCAAAAAAGCGGTTTCCACATTACAGCTTTATGGTAAAATGAGTTTAACCAACTACATAACGCAATCTGTTGTCGGTACTGTTATCTATTTCCCATTCGTATTCTATTTAGCCCCTTATTGTGGGTATGCAGCAAGTTATCTTATCGAATTCACTCTCTTTGGGAGTCAAATATGGTTGTGCAAATGGTGGCTGACAAAACATAAACAAGGTTAGTTGGAATATTTTTTGGTATAATGTTTATAAACATAAATCAAGAAAGAATAAATAAATTTAATAGAGGCTGCCCAAAAAGAAAGAAATCCTTACAATCACTCTTCTACAGATACTTGCAGAGGGGATAAGATTTACTTTTAGACCTTTTGGATAGCCCCTATTAATATTTTATATAAAATTCATAATTTTAAATTTTTATCCCTTTCGATCGGTTTTCATCCTTAAACTGAAAACCCGGACGCCCGATAATGATATGATTGGCAATGAAATTGCCAGACGGACTTCGTTTATCCATCGGGCTGCGTATCGGTGGTGCATCATCGGTTTGTTGTGGCGATATGCTCCGTACACCTTCCGAAACAGGCTTGACCTCCTGTCCGTCGTTCTCCTTTTCGGCGACATCGGGTGTAGGCGGCGCAAGCTCTAACTGTATTTTGCGGTCAAGCGCGGCAAGTTCGGACTTCAACTGTTTCAGTTCGTCCTCCTTTTTCCATACCTTACTTGCTATCTCCTGCAACTGTGGGACTTCCTTTTCCAGCACCTCGTTCTTTCCCTTATACTGGTCGATGATGGACGGAATCCTCTCCAATGCGTTCAGGAAATTACGTGCGGCGGCTACCGGATCAGCCATCGCCAGATGCCCGTTATTGTAAGTGTACTTGTAGTTTCCCTCCACCACGAAACGGTTGTCGGTAAACTCCAGCCCCTCTTTGAGTATTCTCTCGCTGACCACCTTTATCGGAAAACCGTAAAGTCCCCCGACAGGCTTGTACAAACCGCCCGTCGTGGCGTTCTTGGCGATTTCCTGCAAACGCTTTCCGATAACCTTTTCATCGGTAGAATCCACACCGTCCACCTTGACAGCATTCTGGCGATTGCCCTCCTTATCGGTCTTGACAACGGAAAGAAAGCGGTTCCAATCTTCCGTCATGGCTTCGATTACCGCCGTATTGTTGCGCAGTTCCCCCGTCTTGGCTTCCAGCTTGAACTCCGAATCGCGCTTGCCCTTGTTGAACGACTTGCGTTCCCCTTCGAGCGAGGCGATACGCTTTTCCAGTTTCGCCTTGTCCAAAAGGTCGGTATTGCCGGAGAGCAACGCCATGTACTCCGAGAAGTTCATGCCCGATTTCTCGTCCATAGCCCCCTCGTCGATGGTACGCGCGCCCATCGCCCCGCTTTTGAGCTGCGAGATGAATGTCTGCTTGCAGTGCAGCAGGTTGAACTTGTAGCTGTCCAGCGACTTTTCCACAGCGTAGATGATGACATCCACGTTGTTCCCGGCAAAATGCTTGGCAATCTCGTTGCCTGCCCTGACTCCCCGTCCGTCACGCTGTTGTAGGTCGGACGGACGCCACGGCGTATCCAAATGATGGATTGCGACACACCGTTTCTGCGCGTTCACACCCGTTCCGAGCATGGAGGTGGAGCCGAACAGCACGCGCACCGTTCCGGCGTTCATGGCGTCTATCACCCCCTTGCGTGCCTTGTCGGTCTTGCACTCCTGAATGAAGCGCACCTCGCCTGCCGGGATGCCGTAGTCCTCCGTCAGTTTCCGCTTTATCTCGCTGTACACGTTCCACCCGTCGCCCGGCTGGTACGTTCCCAGATCCGAGAACACGAACTGCGTGCCTTTCTGCGCGTCATACCTGTGGTAATACTCCGCAATCGTCTTGGCGCAGTGCGAAGCCTTGTTGTCGGGGTGGTCTTCGTAATGCGGGTCTATCATGCGCATATCGAGAGCCATCTTGCGGGCGTAGTCGGTGGCGATAAGCATCTTCGCCTTCTCCTCCGTTTCCGACAGGGGTGGTCTGCCCAGCAGCGTGGCGTCACCCGTCTTGGCGAACTGCATCAGCTTTTGGATGAAGTCCTCCTGCTCCGGCGTCGGCGGTATGTGGTGCAGTATCTCGTTCTTGTGCGGACGGTCCACGCCCACGTCCTCCGCCGTGCGGTAGTCGGTTATCTCGTTGTAAAAGTAATGGGGGTGAATGTAATCGACTGATTACTAATAAAAAGCAGAATATATAATCTGATAAGGTGAACGACTAAGAAACGAGCGAGTTTCTTTCCCTTTCTTTATTCTGCAAAGTCTCAAAGAACTCTCTGTTTGATGTTGCAAAGATAGCGATATAATTCATATAAGCAAAGTATTTACGTTGTTTTTTCAATGAAAATCAACCTTAGACATTTCTAATTCTATAAAATCGCCATTTTAAGGTATTGCATATATCTATGAACAATGGTAATTTTGCAAAATGATAATCAAAAGAATTCTTTTAATCTTCATCATTCTACTTCTGCTGTTTCCCACTGCTAATGCTACTATTTTGAATTTAGTTGTGGGTGATACTATATACCCTACTCGAAAACATGTTTCTTCATTACATAAAACGATAGAACTCGATGAAGTTCAAGTTATTGGACAGCGGAAATTGTTTTCCATAAGAAAAGACACCACGTTTATCAATACTGATTGCCTTCGAGTAAGGAAAGGTGCTAACTTGGAAGACTTAATCAGGAATATTCCGGGCATGGAATACGACAAGGCGAACAGGCAACTATCATTCAAAGGAAAGCCATTGAACGGCGTAAACATCAATGGCGAGACCTTTATGGGCAACGACATTATCGCAGCGTTGGAGAATATGCCAACCGATGCAGTGGAACTACTGAAACTGTATGACATGCTCAGCGCATTGGAGAAAATGACGGGAGTAGATGATGGTGCCGACAATTATGTGCTGGACATCAAGACCAAATCTACCTACAATGGCAGCCTGACAGGAACACTAACGGCTGAACACGGCAATCGCGACAGACGCAGGGATGAGGTACAGGGCAATCTATTCAATGCCGATGGCGAAAACACCTCGCTGACTTTGCGCTCTGACAATCTTAGTAATATGAACATTGGGGGAAACAATTTCCAAAACATATTGTCGGGCAATATCGTGAAGAAATTTGGTAAGAAAATTACGCTCAATGCAAGCCTCTCACTCAATGCCTTCCACAATGGAAGCGAGAATCATGACTATGATGAGCAATATCTTTCATCGGGAACAAAATATCGGGAATCAATGCTGCTTTCCTTGAGCAAGAATCACAGTAATGCCGCAAACATAAATCTGCAGTATAACATAGACAAAAAGACTTTGCTGAATATAAGTGCAAATGGAAACTTCGGACGGTCAGACAACCTGACTGACAACACAACATACCTATATGAGCGCAATACGGCTGCGGACACGCTGACCTCGGGAACGCTGCGAAATAACACAAAAAGCAATGGAAAGAATTACCATGTATCTGCCGACCTCACACGGCGGATTGGCAAGGCTGGGGCATCATTTACCGTGAAGGCGACACTTGGCGGTAACTCGAATGAAACTAATAATACCAGCCTTTCACTGACGAAATTCCACCACCTGCGCAACGCTGTGGGCGGAGATTCACTACTGTTGCGCAATCTTTGCCAACAACTGCCCACCCTGCGCAACGAAAGCAGAATATCATTGCAATATACCCATCCTTTTGGCAAACAGTTGAAATTGCAGACAGGGTACGGACTGCATCACGAAGAGGATAGAAACACAAGCAACACTTACGACTATACTATACCGAATAGACCATACATAGATAGCCTAAGTTATGAGAACACACTATCTATATGTGGGCAGGAACTCACCCTGAGAATGGATTATAAGGGTAAGCAATGGAAGATAAACAGTGGCATTGATGTAGACCACCCGACTTTGAACTACGAAGGATGAAATTTTTCAGGGACAACTTCCAGCATTTCCAAAAAACAGTTTAACCATTGACTTGGAGACAAACAAACAATTTGAGCATTAAGGTTTAAACCGAATTTTTCCGAAATTGACCTGACCTGACTTTTCCTGAAAATCGACTTTAAAGCTGTTTTTACAGATAAATCAGGTTTCTCTAACAGACAGGAAATAAATGCTAAGTATTTGGCTTTAAACTTAAAATCAAAAAATAAGTGTTTTCTTTTAATGTTTAACAGGGCTGATTTGACAGTTGGCGGTGGCAAGAAACTTTCAGGACCTACCTCATAGACAAGTTTCAAATCAAAAAAAGTATGATAGAAAACGGTATATGGATTGTAAAGCTTCCTCGAAAATAACTTTTGTGTAGGTTCTAATTGAAGGATAATGGAACCTCCCAGAAAATTTCCAAGACTCTCAAACATCAGGATTTTGAAAATATCGGAAGTAATGCCATAAGGAATATTTGACACCACTTTGAAAGGAAATTTCGGAACTGCAAAATTCCTAAAATCACAACCGACAACTTGAACATTTCGGGCATCAGAAAATAATTTTCGTAAATGTTCAACCAAAGCTGTGTCGTTTTCAATAGCAACAACATTGTTGGCGATTTTTAATAAATGAACAGTAAGAAACCCCTTGCCTGCCCCAATATCTAAAACCGTATCCTGATTACTTATATTTGCTTGTCTTATTGCATCTTTTATTAGCACTTTATCAATAGTAAAGTGCTGACCCGTAAAACGAACGGGCAATTTCTTTTTTGTCATTAGTAACTTCTTACAGGTGAATACTTCTTGAGTTCAACTTATAAATGCAACTTTTTGGGTGCGGATAATAAGCAATAAAAACATTTATTTTTCAGAGAGGAAAGAGAGACAATGTCCCCCTTTCTCTCACTCTGAATGGATAAAGTTTGCTATCTTTGCTTTAATTGTCCGTCCAAGGAAAAAAAAGTTGCAGATGAGCAAACATATAACCGAGGAACAAAGGTATGCAATTTTCTATGATGTTGCAAATACCGATGAGCAAAAAAGCAATAGCGGAAGCTATCGGAGTAGATAAAAGCACTGTTTACAGGGAGATAAAGCGCAATTGCGACGCCCGAAGTGGTAGCTATAGCATGGAGCTTGCCCAGCGAAAAGCAGACAGGCGCAAGCAGCAAAAACATCGCAAGGAAGTGCTTACACCGGCAATGAGAAAACGGATAATAAAGCTGTTGAAGAAAGGATTCAGCCCGGAGCAGATTGTCGGCAGGAGCCGCTTGGAGGGAATTGCGATGGTATCTCACGAAACGATATATCGCTGGATTTGGGAGGATAAGCGGCGGGGTGGCAAACTGCACAAATATCTTCGCAGACAAGGTCGCAGGTATGCCAAACGTGGTTCTAAAAATGCAGGGCGAGGATTTATCCCAGGCAGGGTGGATATTGATGAGCGTCCCGAGATAGTGGAACTGAAGGAGAGATTTGGTGATTTAGAGATAGATACAATTATTGGTAAGAACCACAAAGGTGCCATTCTTACCATTAACGACAGAGCAACAAGCAGGGTCTGGATACGCAAGTTGTCGGGAAAAGAAGCCATCCCGGTAGCTAAGATTGCAGTATGGGCACTGCGGAAAGTGAAAAACTTAATACACACAATTACGGCTGACAATGGAAAGGAGTTTGCAAAGCACGAGGAAATTGCGCAAAAATTGGAAATAAAATTCTATTTTTGCAAACCATACCACTCATGGGAACGTGGTGCCAATGAAAACACCAACGGGCTTATCAGGCAGTATATCCCAAAGGGTAAGGACTTTAGTGAAGTAACCAACAAACAGATTAAGTGGATTGAAAATAAACTCAATAATCGACCTCGTAAAAGACTTGGATACCTCACGCCAAACGAAAAATTTAAACAAATTATTAATCAGAATTCTGTTGCATTTGCAAGTTGAATTCAGCTTATAATAAGAAAGGAGATGAAGAATTTACTTCCCAACAGGACATTTTATTCCCTAAAGTGTTTGATGTTGATGGCATGCGAGTTTTTATTTATTGGAAACTTCCACATCCTGTGGAAAAGCTCTATCCATATGTTGATTACAAAATACGGAAAATTTCAAAAGATACGTTAGTTATAGGGGATTATACAGACTTTGTGTTTGTTAATGGTCATGGTAATGCCCCAAATCGGGAATTGTCAAAATAAAAAAATAATAAATGTGGGGTAATACTCCAAATCGGGAGTTATTGAAATAATTATCTGATTATCAATGTACTTTCCAAAAGATAAAGTATTAGGGCAGAGTGGAAAAATCGTTGAAACTGGTCCTATGTAATCGTTCAAAGTGACCCTTTTGTATCATCCAAAGAGGGATTGGACATTCGCGGTACGATACGAGTATGGGTGTTATGATTTATCAGCATTCATTCTTCTCTACTCCCAAAGGATTTTGTCAGTTGTACTGCTTGCTGTTGTAGTCTGATGAGAATTTGGGAATAGGTTTCGAGTTTGCCGAGCAGTTGTTGAGCAGTGGCAACAGAATGATAAGTATTGAGGACTTTCACGACTTCGTTGTACAGAACTCCTATCTTATGAGCCAAGGCAACGATTTCTGAGAGTTTCTCCAAGTAAGGTTCTTTTGCAGGGTCTTGGGTGATGACCTTAAAAGATTCACCAAGAAGCCTTGCTCGGACAAAGTCGCTCTTTGTCTTTGCTCCCGACTTGCGATAGAGTCTGATAAGTTTCTGCTGGTCTTCGGAATTAGGTATTCTGATGTGCCATCTGTCCCATCGTGGGCAGGTGGCACATCTGCCGTCTGGCTTCTTTTGTTTTTGCTTCTTCATTGCTTTCTAATCACGACTTTGGAGTGATTTAATCCCCTTTCGGGGCAAGGGTCTTTGTGGTACAAATGGCAATTTGTGGTACAAAGACACACCTTGCTGATGTAGAAAATGGGATTATAAGCCCCTGCTGTGTTACTGCATTCATTGAATACAGTAACTCGGCGTAGGCTTGCATTCGAGGAATGCAGTAATTCAGAGTTTCCTCCATCTTTCCACATCTTCCTTGTATTGGTCGAGGTGTTCCCGCAGTACCTGTTCGACATATCCCGAAACGCTCGCTCCATGCTCACCGATTCTCCGCACCACGAAGTCTAACTTTCGTTGGGTTTCCTCTGATACATACACGGCTTTGCGGTGGCTGTTGCGAAAGGGCTGGAGATATTTCCCCTGAAACTCGGATAATTGCTTTCTGTCCTTTGTTTTTCCCATTCTTTGATGAAATTCTTCGGTAGAAGTAGCCCTTTCTGTTGGCGACAACGCTGTTTCTTGATAGGACGGTTGAGAAAAATCCTTGTTACTCTCCTTGTCATTTTGTTCCTCAACTTTATCAACAGGCTCAAACCTTCTCTTTTCCTCTTCATAATCGAAGGGCTGGTCAAAATCGGGTAACTCTTCGGGCTTGCGGAGCTTAACGCCATAATTTCCCATATCTCTAATGGCTTGTTCCAAGCGTTGTTTCCTTTTTTCATCTATTCTTGCCATAATTTCTTGGGTATCGGGTTATAGTGTTTTTCAAGCATGGCTTGTATGTCGCTCTGCTTGTAGAGTATCTTCCCTCCGATTTTGTAGAAAGGAAGCGTTCCTGAGTTTCTGTACTCTTGGAGCGTGCGTGTGCTGAGCCGTAATTGGCTGCAAACCTCCTCACCCGAAAGGTAAACCTCACCATTCAGCATCGGACGGGCGGTAGAGCAATACCGCTCCAACTTCTTCAAAGTGCCTTCCATCAGTTGTGAAAACAACTGCATCTGAGGGTCTTCCCGCGTAATGATTTCATTCTCTGCCATAATTCATTCATTCTTTGATTTCAATCCTTGACTGCATTCAGCATTTCACAGATGTCGGTCTGTTTGTAATAACACTTATGTCCAATCATGGAGAAAGGGATTTTGCCCGTATCTCGGTATGATTGTAGGGTACGCTTGCTGATGCCTAAACGCTTGCACACGGCTTCGTTGTCGAGCCATTGCTCGGTCTTGGGAGGATTACCGATGAGTTTTTCCACACGATGGATAAAGTCTGCAAATTCGGAGCGATGTCGCTCCCACGCTTTGCGGTCGATGATAATGAGTTTCATTGCCTTAATTTTGTTTTGATTACTTTATTGTTACTCAGCAAACAAACTGTTATGCAGTCCATTGCCGTACTTCTCGGGTGCAAAAGTAACCCCTCGGAAGCACCACTGCAAGAAATGAGGATAAGCAGGGAAATAGAGAGAAAGCAATAGAAAAACAAAGGAAATCCGTCTGTGTTATTGCGGTAATGAGATGAGGTGCCGGCTCGTTCCTTTTATTATCTTGTTGTTTTATCGATAATTCGATAGTTCGACAAATCGAGATGTCGAAGTGTCGATAGATAGTTTTATCGATAGATTATTTTGACGATATATAGTTTTGACAACAGATAGTCATGACAACAAATTGTACAAACAATAGATTGTCCGTATTATCGTCAGTCCTATCTGTTGTTAGTTGTTACGCCTTGCGTCCAAAGAGCCTGAGTATGCCGTATTCTTGTCGTGCCTATACTCTCTACGGCAGCCCAGCCCTGCAAGGTTGGGAGAGATGAATACGACCGCATGGATATAGAAAATGGCAATACCACCTTGAAACAGAGAAATCCTGCGGTGGAGATTCTTCTCTCCATCCGCAGGACTCGACCTTGTCAGGGCAGACAGGCTGCCGTTGTACCTTTGCACGATAAGAAACGGCATCAGGAACTTTGCGTGCGCCGCCTTTGCCTACAACGCCTTCAGGCTTGCTTCCTCCGTCAGTCTGACCGTTGGCAGATTGTTGCTCTCGATGAGCAGCACTATCGTGCCTGTCAGTTCGGTGTAAAGACGGCCGTATTGCTCGTCAGAAGCCAATGTGTCCGTCAAACCGAACTTGTCGAATGTGGCTTGAACAGCCTTGTTCGACAACAGTATAGGTACGAGTTTCTCTGGGAGCGGTGCAGGAAGTTCCCTTTCAAACTCGTTTTCCAACACGGATATAAGCGTATCGTACTTGGAAAAGTGCAAGCCTTGATACAATGCCTCGCTTGCCATGCTCTCCGCTTCAATGTGTGTAAAGCCTTGTGCTACAGCATCGCAGTAAACTGTGAGAGCCATATCTGCCCGTGCAGTGATAAACTCCGTATCTTGCAACTTTTCGGGGTGATGCTCACTCATGTAACTTCTTAACTTCAATCGGAAGTAGGAAAGTTCCTTTTTGTTCTTCTGTTTCATTGTTTTTCTTGTTAAAAAGTTGGACTTCTTTTTTTTGAATCATTCATTACGGCTGTTACATCCCAATTATGGGACTTGACTTTTTCGGTGTTCTTGACGGACACAGCCGTAAGGCTTTACGCAGTACCCTTGTATGCTCACTACCCATCAGGGGTTGCATTTCCTTGGCAATCTTGCTCTTGGTCACCCGTGCATAAATCTCGGTCGTGGAGATGAAGCGATGCCCCAGCATCTTGCTCACCGTCTCTATCGGAAGTCCGTTCTCCAGACAGATGGTCGTGGCAAAGGTGTGCCGTGCGGTGTGCGAGGTCGCTTGAGTATGCGGTGGCAGTCCTGCCTTAATACATATCTCCTGAATAGTTCTATTGAAATTACTGTTGCTGGGAAACTCTCGAAAGAAAAGCCCCTCCCTTCGTCCGTGGCTCACAATGGCGAGTATTTTCTCGGCAACGGGCAGCAACGGGACAATACTTCTGTTCTGTGTCTTTGTTCGACAGAGCGATATGTACCTACGCCCATCCCCGAATGTATAAACATCGTCCATTCGGAGTTTCTTTAAGTCTGAGAATGCCAGCCCCGTGAAACATCCCAAGAGGAAAATAAGTCTGCAATGGTTATCTGTCGAGCGGTGCGGACGGTAAGCCAAGAGTTTTTGCAGGTCGTCCGCCGTAAGTGCATTGCGCTCGTAGGTAGGCGTTTCTATGTCTATGAGTTCAAAAGGGTCTTCACGAACGTATCGCTCCTGCAATGCCTTGCGAATGACCTGATGCAAGTGGCGTAGGCGGTTGCCGACACTGCTTTCCTTGTTTCCCAAGTCCCGAAGCATAAAAAGGCGATAGTCCTCAAGCAAAGTCTTGTCCACCTCTGTGGGCATACAGTCTGCCCTGTCCCTTACTTGCAGGAAATGAACAAAACTCTTGTAGCTGTCCTTAAAAGCCCTGACAGTTGCCTTGCTTAATGTTCTGCCCTGCAATTCCTCCTTGTATTCACAAACGGATTGATATAGCTCCGTAAGTGTTGGCATGGGGCGACTTTGCTGCATATAACGCTCCTTGAGGTATTCCGCCGTGATATAGTTTTCTTCCCTTAATGTACGTTCATAGAGTGAATGCAAGCACTCTTCTATTGAGTTCAGTTGCAGATTGATGCCGCTTGAATTACCTGTTGTCGCCTTGATGCACCCTTTTCGGGCAAGCCACTCGTCGGGGGAAGTTTGCAACTGCGTGGAAAACGATGAGGACGTTCCATTACAGGTGATACGGCAACGGATTACGCATAGTCCGTCTTCATTGGTCTTGCTTCTATCTATGTAGAATAGTATGGCAAATGTACTTTTCATTGTTCTGCGGTTTTAGTTGGTCAGTTGATAATGTGCGAGTTGTGGAAGTATTTTCTCTATGTCCAGAAAGACACGCTCGGGAGATGTCTCCGCATACACTTGCGTGGTTTTGATTTGACTGTGTCCGAGCATTTTGGAAACGCTCTCAATGGACACGCCCTCCGACAGTGTCATCTGAGATGCGAAGGTATGCCGTGCCATGTGATAGGTCAGCGTTTTCTGAATACCGCAAAGCCGTGCTATCTTTTTGAGGTGTATGTTTACCGTGTCGCATCCGGGTATGGGCAGCAGATACCCCTTGGGCGGTTCGTGTCGGAAAGCCCTCGTGTGAATGCCCCGATAACGCTCGATAATGGCAGTGGCTTCGGGAAGTAGGGGGATGTGGCACACGTTGCCCGTCTTTATTCTCGGCTTGCGTATCCAAGTCATTCCCGCTTCGTGAAAGACGTGCTGCTCCGTCAAGTGATACACGTCGGTATAGGAAAGCCCCGTCAGGCAGGAGAAAAGGAACATATCCCTCGACACTTTTTCATAGCCTTGCAATTTATCTTCTCCCAAGGCTGCGATAAGACCTACCTCCTCCCTTGTGATGTAACGTGGAGTACCCACTTCCCAACGAATGGAATGGTTGATGAAGGGATAGGTGTCAATGATGTGCCGTTTATGCAGGTCTTTGAGCAAGGAAGCCAGCATGGAGAGATAGCCAGCCGAAGTGTTGAGCTTGAATCCCTTTTCTTTGGCGAAGTAGTCCTCCAAGTCTTTGATAAAGGCGATGTCGGCTTTCTGCACGGGAATATCCTCCACACGGTAGCGATACCTGACGAAGTTTGCCAGATGCTTGTGAAAGAGCAACAGGCATTTTAGTCTGCGTTCGCTGCGGTCTATGCCCACACGCTCACGGAAGCGGTCGATATACTCGTCTGTATGATGCAGCAGTCCTTGTGACTCACTGTTCAGTCCGAATACAAGCTCCCGTACTCGCTCTGCCGTGATGGGAGCATCGGATTTACCCGAAAGAGACTCATAAACCTTGTGTATGCTCACCTGAAGGCGGTCAAGTTCCTTGTTTACCGATACGGCTTCGGCACTCTTGCCCAGCAGTCGGTTTTTGCGACTGTCCCACAAACGAGGAGTACACGAGCATTTGCAACTGAACTGTACCATAGAGCGTCCTGCGCTGATGCGTCCCATGATGGGACTTTTTCCGTTTTTGTCCTGCGTACCTCTCTTGAGGTAGAAAAGCAGCTTGAATTTTTCTTTTTCCATTGTTTTTTACTTGCAAAATTACACTTCTTTGAGGAACTTTGAACGATGCAAAACATTGATAATGAAAGAGAAAACTCCGTTTTAGTTACCACTTTCAGCCGTCCTTTTCCTTTCATCGTTTTTCGAACGATTTGGTAACTGAACTCCCTCCTTTTCGCTCCCTTTTCTGCCTGTTTCCTATGATGCAACCCTAAGAAGAAACAAGCAATATCCGCTGTATTTCAGTCAGATATGAGTTTTATGCCATTTTCTGCTTTCTACTCCCATACTTCCGCATAGAAGGCGGCAAGCTCCGGCACTTTGATGAAGTAGCGGAAACGCTCCTTCTGCACCACGTTGTTCGTCACGTTGAACTCGAAGTCGGTCGTCTTCTTGGCAAAGATAGCCGCCCAAGCGTCAAAGCAACGAATATCCTGCCGTTCCAGTTCCTTAGGGCGAAGGTACTTGAAGAGCAGGTACAGCTCCGTCAGCGAGTTGCTGATGGTCGTACCGGACAGGAACGTAGCCCCCAAGTCCTTGCCCGTGCGTTCCTGTATGGTACGTATGGCAAAGAGCATGTTCAGGGCTTTCTGGCTTCCTTCCGAGTTTCCCAATCCCGCCACACGGTCGTGCCGCGTGTTGAAAGTCAGGTTCTTGAATTGATGGCTCTCGTCAATGAAGATATGGTCGATGCCCATCTGCTTGAAGTCCACCACATCATCCGTGCGCGATTGGATGGCATGTTCCACCTTCTCCAACTTCGCTTCAAGGTTGTGCTTGCGCTTTTCCAGCCCTTTCAGCATCGCCCTCGACACGTTCTTGCCCTGTTGCCGCAGGACTTCGAGATTTTCCTCCACCGTGTCAAGCTCCGCTTGCAGGATGCGCTGCTGCAACTCCGGCGACTGCGGAATCTTGCCGAACTGGTCGTGCGACATGATGACGCAATCGTAGTCGTTGTTCTTGATGTTGTTGAAGAAACGCACGCGGTTGGCGGTCGAGAAGTCCTTCTCCGAGGCATAGAGAATCCGCGCGTTGGGATATGCCGCCTGATAGGTGGCGGCAATCTCCGCGACATTGGCTTTCAGCCCGATAATCATCGGTTTGTGCGCCAAGTTCAGGCGCTTCATCTCATGCGCTGCAATACACATTATCAGCGTTTTACCGGTTCCCACCTCGTGGTCACAAATGCCACCGCCATTCTGTTTGAGCATCCAGACGCAATCCATCTGTGACGGATAGACGCTCTTGATACCCCGGCTTGCCAGCCCTTTGAGGTTGAGGTCGGGAAATGTCTGGTGAGAGCCGTCATACTTTGGGCGCACGAAACAGTTGAACTTGCGGTTGTACATCGTCGTCAGCCGTTCCTTGAACTGCGGCGACTGCTCTTCCAGCCATTCCGAGAACCCGTTGCGGATTTCATCAATCTTGGCGTTGGCGAGCTGTATGCCCTCGCTGTCACGCACCTTGATGTCATTGCCATGCTCGTCCTTACCGATGGATTTCATCATGTCCGGGCAGGTGTTGTGCAGGGCGTGTTTCAACAGGTGCATGCCGTCATAGTTCCGGTAATAGCCCTTCACTAAAAACTCGTCCGTGATTTTCATGGTGCGGCAGCCGCACGCCACCGAAAACTCATCCATGCTTGCGGAGTAGGCGATTTTCACGTCCGTGTCGAAAAGATGGCTCATATAGGCGGCATACACGCCCGTCGGAATCCAGCGTTCCCCGAAATTGAAGTCGAGGTCCTCAAAGGCGATGCGCGGCGGCTCGGCTTCTTTCAGAGCCTCCAACGCCTGCTTCACTTCCGGCATACGTCCGTTTTCGGGGTTGTCGCCCATCCATGCCTCGATGCGCTCCGCCTTTTCTATCACATTCCCGGCGATGAACCTGTCCTTTATCTCGTAACCGGTTACGAGCGGGTTGTAGAAGATGCGTCCTTTGAGGGCGTCAAGCAATCCCTCCTCCGTGCTGTCGGTTATCTCCCGCATATAGTCGAGATTGACCGTGCCGAACTTGTTGAGCGACGCGGAGAGTGCCTCTTCGGGAGAGCTTACGTTGGCATGGCTCTCCACAGAGAAGGAAACGGGACGCTCGAAAATGTCCGCCTTGACGAACCTGCCGTCCTCCGCCCGTTCCAGCGAAAGGATGTCGCGTCCGGCGACATCCATCATCAACAGTTTCACGTTATGCTTGGCATTGAGGTTGCCGTAGCGCATGACAAACTCATCGTAGCAGGTGTTCAACGCTCCGCGTTGCGCAGACCCTTCATCGTGATACTCCGCCTCGTAGCGGTAAAGCCGCTCGTATGCGTCACGGAGTGACACATACAACATCGCTTTCTCCTTCTGGTAGCCGGTCAGGTCAAGCGGTTGGAATGTCGCGCCGTAAGGCGTGAGGCCCTTCAAATAACCGAGATTGCGTGAAGCATCCAGTACCATAGAGCCGTCACGGTAGTGCGGCTCCAGCATACCGTTGAACGGACGGGGAGAAAGGTCGAGAGGTTCCTCCTTCGGCTTTTCCGTTTCAAATTCAGGGAAAAGGGAAGTTGTTGTCTCACTTGCGTTATTGTCCGTAACGGGAACGGTTGCGACTTCCGTCTGTGCTTCGGGGCGTTTTGTCGCTTCCTTTTCCGGCATGTCAATGGCGGGAGCGGCTTTCACCGCCGTCCCGTCCACCCGTTGCTTCTCCTGATGCTGTGCCGCCAGCCTGCGAAGTTCCTTGCGTCGCTCCGGCGTGAGGTCCATCATCATTTCATAGAAACCGTTGATGGGCGGATTGGTGTCCCAATCCAAAGAGGCGTAAATATCATCCAGATCGCCTTTGGCTGCGAAACTCACCGGCTTTGTTTCATGGCTGTCCCTCTTCTCCGTCAGTGGTGCAACAGACGGCTGTGGCGGTGCAGTCGTAACCTTCGGCGTAACCTGCGCCTGCGGTTTGGGAGGCATACGCCTTGCCGGGCTTTCCTTTTTCGCCGTCTTTTTCTTCTTGGCGGGGGCTTCCTGCTTGCGTACTTCCTCGGTCATGCCCCAGAGGTCGAGCAGGGAGAGCTGCACGCCCTCCGAATAATCGGGGCGGCGCGGCTCTATCTCCGACTTTTCTTCCTCCGGCTGCGGTGTTGCCGCTTCGGGCTTCGCTGCCATTTCATGACGTGGCTGTATCTCAGGAGTGACAACCGGTGTGGAAATGGTTTCTGTTACCGTGCTTTTCCCCTGTGCCGGATGCAGGCTGTGCATTTCATACAGCTTTTTGTCCAACTTATACAGCTCAATATCCATATGTTCCCGCAAATCCTCCGCCATTTGCCCGATGCCGTCCCGGTGCATGACTTTATAGGCTGGTTTCCCGTAAGGGTCTGTGCCGCTTATCAGATCCGAGTGGGGAATCATGCCGATGCTGCCGACATACCCGTTCTGGAAACTGCCTATCGGTGTCTTTTCCGTCTGCACGAACAACTCTTCATAATCGTACAGCTCCCGTTTCTTGCCGCTGTTCTTTTGCAGGATAATCAGGTCGCTGCCCACTTCCGTACCCGCGTTGTCCGTGAAGAGGTTGTTCGGCAGGCGTGCGACTCCCACCAGATTGGCATTACGCATCATATACTCGCGTATGGGCGCGTTGGACGGTGCGTCCAGTACCCCTTGAGAGGTGATGAACGCCACGATGCCGCCCTCACGCACCGCGTCAAGGCTTTTCAGGAAGAAGTAGTTGTGTATTGCCTTCGGTGCGGAACGCCTTGCCGGGTCTTGGCTTCCTGTAAATTCCGGGTCGAACACAGCCACGTCGCCGAACGGGATGTTCGAGATGGCAAGGTCGAAATAGTCCGTGAAGGGCTTCTCTATCTTCTCGAATCCCTGCACCCTTACCTTTTGGTCGGGATGCAGGTGTCCCAATATCTTGCCCGTCATCAGGTCTTTCTCGAAAGCCATGATGTCCGCGTCCGGCTTGTTTTCCAGCACGGCATCCACGAATGCGCCCACGCCCGCCGACGGCTCCAGCACACGGTCGGGACGTATGCCGTGTTCATGCAGAGCCTCCGCAATCGTGCCGGTTATCTCCGGCGGGGTGTAGAAAGCGGTCAGCACGGACTGCTTCATGGCATCCACGTACCGCTTGTACTCCGTATCGTCCTTGCTGTTTTCACGCACCAGCCTGTGCAGTTCTACCGTAGGGGTAAACAGTTCGAGGTCCGATTTCGCCCAATGCACGGCATCCGTCAGTTCCTTTGCAGGATTCAGTATGCACTTCAACCCGCCGAAACCGCAATACTTCCGAAGTATGGCTTGTTCCTCGGCGGTTGCCGTCCTCCG
>NZ_KK082661.1:30926-75914 GCF_000599605.1 Prevotella sp. HJM029
CAAGGATGAATGCCGTCCGTATCGCCTCGATGTTGTCCCGCAGCCGTTGTTTGCGGTTAAACGCCATATTCCCCGATATAAAGGACGGCGGCTCCCGTCAGCTCCGTGTAGAGCAGGTCGTATTCGGGCGACAGGGCGAAATTGTCGTCCGAAAGGTCATAGGCGGAGAATACGTTGCCGACCGGCGGCAGCAACTTTCGGATGAAGGCTTCGCGTTTCTTTCCCGGCACTTCGTCGGCAAACTCGTTTTCCACGACTTCGCGGAGGATGGCGTACTTGGAATAGCGAAGCCCCCGCAGGAGCGTGTCCATCGCCAACTCCTGCGCCCCTTCGGGCGGATAGCCTTCGAGCCGCGCACGCTCATACGTTTCGGCGGCACGGTCGGCACGCTCCCGGATGAAGGCATCGTCGGAAGCCTGTTCAAACCTGTTCGTGCGGAGGTAGTCCAGCAGGTACAGACCGTAATAGGAAAAGTCGGTCTGACCCTCGTTTTTCTTCTTGTTGTTCATTACTTTGGAATTTAGTGGATTGATAATGACGGGGATAGTCGTCTGAAAAGGAGAAAGAAAAGGCACTCGGTATCCCTCCGAGTGCCACCACTAAATCCAAAGTATGAGTGTAATCCGGTATCGAAGAACAATTCATTACTCTGAACAAGTGGCAAAGGTAGTGCAAATCGAAGACAATACGAAATAAACCCGTTTATTTCTATTGTTGAGGTGCAGCCTACTTTCTCAAAAGTTAATACTATTTCTTCCGTCCTGAAAATTTCCTGCTCGTGTTCCTTTCGGGGAACACGAAAGTCGTGTTATAGTCCCCGTCAAAGGCGACTATGGCGTCGAAGCTCTTGCCCTGCTTGCTCTTGAAGCCTTTGAGCAGCTTCGTATGCCCGTCGGTGAGCAGGTCTTTGATCTCGTCATCGGAAAGGGTGCGGTTCGCTTTCAGGCGGAACACGGGCAGCCCGCACTCCGCGTTGTCGCAGCGTACCACCTTGCCGTAGAACTGCATGCTGCCCGTCCCGCACTTGGGACACTTGCAGCCGGAATCCCTGCGGGCGAACAGTTTGTCGCACGAGAGCAGTTCGGAGGTGATTTCGCGTGTGTACGCCTCTATCTCCCTGCGGAAGGTTTCGGCGGGCATTTCCCCGCGCTCGATGCGTGCCAGATTCTTCTCCCATTCGCCCGTCATGGTTACGTCGGCGATGCGCATCGTCTTCACGACCGAATAGAGGGCAAGCCCTTTTTCAGTCGGCACAAGCGATTTCTTGCAGCGTTCCATGTAGCCGCGCTTGAAGAGCGTTTCGATAATCGCCGCACGGGTGGCGGGCGTGCCGATGCCGCAGTCCTTCAACGCCTGACGGAGTGCATCGTCCTCTATGTCCTTGCCCGCCGTTTCCATTGCCGACAACAGTGTCGCTTCTGTATGCAGCGGCTTGGGTTTGGTCTTTCCCTCCGTGATGGAGCAGCCTTTCAGCGTCAGCGTGTCGCCTTCCCGCCAATCGGGGATGGAGGTTTCTTCCTTGTCCTCCACGCTATAGACGGCACGCCATCCGGCTTGCCTGATGACGCTGCCTTTCACCGTGAACTCCACTCCGGCACACTCCGCCGTGACGGTGGCGGTGTCCTTGACGCATTTTTCGGAGAAAGCCTCGATCATGCGTCCGGCAACCATCTGATAGACGGTGCTGTCCTCTTTGGAGAGGAATAGTGGCTTCTCGCCCGTGACGAGCAGGGCGTGGTGGTCCGTCACCTTGCCGCCGTCCACGCTTCTGCGTGTCGGGACGCATTTCGGCTGCACCTTGCCTTTCCATTCGGGCAAAGCCCCGATGAAGGCGAGCAGCTTGGGGATTTCGGCGAACACGTCTTCGGGTATGTAGCGGCTTCCGGTTCGCGGATAGGTGATGAGCTTCTTCTCGTAAAGCTTCTGCGCGATTTCAAGCGTCTGTTCCGCCGTGAAGCCGTGCTTGGCGTTGGCTTCCTTCTGGAGCGTCGTCAGGTCGTACAGCAGCGGTGTTTCCTCCGTCTTCTCCTTGCGTTCGGCTTTCGTGACGGTGGCTGTGCCTGCCGACTTCACCTTATTATATAGTTCCGTCGCAGGCTCTTTCTCTTTCCACTTTTCGGAAGAGGAAAACTTCACCGTTCCTTCATCGCAGCCGTCCGTTGCGATATGGAGCTGCCAGAAGGCTTCGGGCGTGAAGCGGCGGTTCTCCCAATAGCGTGCGCACACCATCGCCAACGTGGGTGTCTGCACCCGCCCGATGGAGTACGTGCCGTGTCCGGCGGCGATGGAGAGTGCCTGCGTGCCGTTGATGCCCACGAGCCAGTCTGATTCGCTCCGCGCTTTGGCGGCAAGATAGAGGTTGTCGTATTTGCCGCCCGCTTCGAGGTTGCGCAGTCCCTCGCGGATAGCCTTGTCGGTAAGCGAGCTTATCCAGAGGCGGACGAACGGGGTGGTGCATCCGGTATAATGGTAGAGGTAGCGGAAGATAAGCTCACCCTCGCGCCCTGCATCGGTCGCCACGATGATCTGTTCGCTTTCCTTGAATAGCCGGGCAACGGTCTTGATCTGCGCCACCACGCCGCTGTCGGGCTTGTAGCCCTTCTCCGTCTTTACCTGACGGGGGACGAGCGTGAAGGTGTCGGGAATGACGGGCAGATTGTCACGGACGAAACCGCGTATGCCGTAGCCGTCGGGCATGGCAAGCTGCACAAGGTGTCCGAACGCCCAAGTCACGGCGTAGCCGCCTCCCTCGAAATATCCTTCCTCTCTCTTTGTCGCGCCCACGATACGGGCGATCTCACGTGCCACAGACGGCTTTTCTGCAATGATTGTCTTCATATTCTTCTGTCGTTTTGAATTTTACAAATGTTACTTCGGATTTAGTGGCGGACACGGGATTACATCTTCATGCCCTTGTTGTTTCTTTTCTGCTGCTGTTGCTGTGCGGTGTCCTTCGGGGCGGTCTGTCCCTTCCGCAACGGCTCTTTCAGGTTCTTGGTAGCCTCGTTGGTCTTGCCCTCGCTGTTCACCGCCACCTGCGTGCGGCTCTCGTTGGAAGGGGCGACCTTCTGCGCGTTGTCGGGGTTGGTGTCGTAGCGGTACGGGCGTCCCTTCTCCGGGTTGAACTTGATGTACATCGTGGCGTGGAAGCCCTGCTTGTCGGTCACGTTCTCTAATTTCACGGCTTTGCCAGCCACGTAGTCGGCTTTCTGCTGTTCGGTGAAGTCCACGCCGCTCCATTTGCTGATGGGGCGGATGCTGCCGTCGGCGTTCGTCCACGTGTTGCGGCGTTGCTCCTTGTTCGTGCCTCCGGCATTCTCCGTACCCTGCGCCTGTCCCTGTGCGGGGGTGTTCTTCGTTTCCTGCGTCCGGGCGGTACGGGGCGACCTGCCGGTTCCCGGCACGAACTCCACGCCGCGCTGCTCCACGTTCACTTGCAGGGTGGTGACGAACTTCCTGCCGTCCTTGCGCTCGATGAGCTTGTCGCGCACGGGCAGCCCGGCACGCAGCATGTCCTGCTCCTGCTTGGTGATTTCCGTCTTGCCGATGCGTTCCGGTATGCGCACCTTGTTCGTCGGGACATCCGTGATTTCGTTCGTCTTGCGGTCAATACTGACGAACGAGGGGATGATCTCGCCCGTTTCCCTGTCCACGAGGTCCACGACCCTGCCGAGGTTGCCTGTTTCGCGCAGGTTCTTCCGGTCGTCGTCGGAGAACTTGTGTTCCTTGTACTCGTCGAGCTTCTGCTCCTTGCGGATGAAGTGCGGCACAAGGCTGACATTGCCCTCGCCGTCCTTCTTGAAGGAGAGGCGGGCGTCCAGCTCGAAAGCCTCTCCGCCGAAATTGGGCGACACCCTCACCAAGTCGGACTTGCCGTAGTTGAGCATTCTGTTAAGGTCGCCCGACTTTTCAAGGTCGTCGCGCTTCACGCCCCATTTCTCCTCCAACTCCTGCCAGTTGATCTTGCTCTCGTCGATGGGCTGGTAGCCCCGGTTGCCCTGCGTCTGCTGCGGGCTTTCCTGATTCTGTTCGTTTTTCTGTTCCATCTCTTCCTGTTTTTTAGGTTCGTCATCTTGTTTCTGTTCCGGTTGTTCCTGCTTTTCGGCGGACTGCTCCTCCTGTACTTTCTTTTCGTAGCCGGAGGTGTCCACCTTGTGGGGCGCAAGCAGTTCCTTGTTGCCGTCGGGGTCTTTCAGCAAGTCCTTGATAACCTCCAGCAGCTTGTCGGCTTGGTCCGCCGCGACACGGTAGAAACCGAAGCGGCTGGGTTCCTTGCACTGCCGGAAGAAGTTCTTGAAGAAGTTGTCCAGCACGTCGCCGTGCCGGTCGAATTGCAGGAAACTCTGCGCGTTCTCCGCTTTCGCGGGGATGCGCTTGGGGGAGCCGTCGGCGTTCAGCCCGGCTACCACGCTGATTTCGCCCGTCTTCTCGTCACGGACAACCAGCACGTCCTTTTCGTCTTTTTTCTTTGCCATCTGAAAAATGTTTTAATGGTTATTTTTGAAAGAAATTATGGATACGGGCCTTGTAGAAGGCTATATCTTCCTTGCGGAAGTCCTTTACATGTTCGGAGAGGAACGTCAGCACGTCCGCCTCGCTGTAATAGGTCTTTTTGCCGAGCGTCTTGTAAGGCAGCGCGCCGATGCTGCGGTAGCGTTGCAGGGTGCGCTTGCTGATTTGGAGCAGCATGCACAGGTCTTGGTTGTCGAAAAGCCTGATCCCGTTCATCGGGTTCGGGGCTTTGCCGGACGGCTGCATGGAGAGCAGCATCTCGTCCTGACGGTCGAGCCGTTCCATCACCTTCTGCATCCAGTTCTCGAAATTGTTGCGGGTAAGCAGTTCCATGTCCTACGTCCTCCTTCCTTTGGGTCTGCCGCCCGTGCGCAGCGTGTGGTTGCGTTTCAGCTGTTCCGGTGTCGCGGCTTCGCCCGTGACGGTGCTGTCTTCGAGCAGGCGGTCTATTTCAGACTGCCGGTAGCGGCACTTGCCGCGCAGCACGACATAGGCGATGCGCTGTTCGCTGCGCATGCGCTGGAGGGTGCGGCAACTCACGTTCAGCAGGTGCGCCGCCTCGCGGGTGGTGAGCAGCCTGTCGGGGGATTCTTCCTTCCTACCGCCGGAAACGGCACGCACGTGTGCCGCTATCTCGGCTATCTGTTCCGTCAATGCGGTGAAGGCGGAACTTTCCATCGTTATCACTTTCATATTCAGTCCTTTCTTTTGGTTTATTTGCATGAACATAGGCTGCGCCTCGGCATACCGTTCAAGCGAGCTTGACGTGCTGCGCTCGGCTTGCGCTATGTTTCTGCGACAAAATTCGGCAATAAACCAAAGGGGCTTTAACAGCTCACTACGTGGCTCACGTAAGATTTTTACGGATAATGGCTCCGTAACCCGGACAGACGACGCAACAAGCTGCCTTTTAGTGGGAAACGGCACGTGTTCAAGGCGGCTTCGTTACCTTTGCGGCAAACTCTGAAATGTTTTGCTTATGGAAATAGTATCTATCGAGAAAAAGACCTTCGAGATGATGGTGGCGTCCTTCAACGCCCTCGCGGAGAAGGTAGCCGCCCTGAGGCGCAGGAGCGACGGCGGGCGGATGGAAAGGTGGCTCACGGGCGAGGAGGTCTGCGGGCAGTTGAGGATCAGCCCGCGCACGTTGCAGACCTTGCGTGACAGGCGGCTTATCGGCTACTCGCAGATTAACCGCAGGTTCTATTACAAGCCGGAGGAGGTCAAAAAGCTCATTCCGCTTGTCGGCACGCTCTATCCCTGCGGGAAATGATTTGATTTTTATTATTCACAACCCACTGAATCCGAAATGATGATGAACGAGAACAATGAAGTGTTTACAATGGAGGACGAGCCGCTTGCCTCCGTCGTGCAGAACATGCGCAAAGGCTCGAAATGGCTCTCCGCCTTTCTGGAAAGTTACCGCCCGCCGTTGGACGGGGAACGTTACCTGACGGACAGGGAGGTGGCGGAACTGCTCCGTGTCAGCCGCCGCACCTTGCAGGAGTACCGCAACAACAGGGTGCTGCCCTTTATCCTTTTGGGAGGGAAGGTGCTTTACCCCGAATCGGGGTTGCGTGAGCTGCTGGAGGCGAACTACCGCAAGCCGATGGAATAAGGCGGCTGCATGAAAAAAAAGGAAACGGGCAACTCCTTCACGGGGCTGTCCGTTTCCTTTTTATTCTTATTATTATATGTCTTCTGCGTTTTCAGCAATACCCGGCTTTTCCGTTCTGTATGAACATCACGTATGCCTGCCGCTTTTCCTTCGAGAGTGCTTTCTCTACCAGCCACGTGCGGAACACGTGTGCATGGTAGGTGTTCAGCCGGAAGGCAACGGGGATGATGATTTCAAGCGAGTAAACATCCGCGTGCAGCCCGTTTTCAAGCCGCATGTAGCGGCACACCTCGTAGTCGTTCAGCACGTCCGGCTTGCGGACGGCTCTGATGGCGGCGTTCACAGCCGGGACGCCCGTGTGGAACAGTCCGGCGATTTCTGTGGCGGTCATCCATATCTCGTTACCGGTTACGCTGACCGTGTTGTCCTCTATGATGATGGTTCCTCGTGTCATGGCTTCTCTGTTTTTAGATGGTGCAACATGAAAATTCCTCGATGCCGTTCAACCTTGCGGCAAGGTTCTCCATGTCTTGGTTGAGCTTCTCTTTGGTGATTTTCGCGTATATCTGCGTCGTCTTTATGCTCTTGTGTCCCAGCATGGAACTCACCGTTTCGATGGGTACGCCGTTGGAGAGGAACACCGTCGTGGCTGCCGTGTGGCGGCTCTGATGCCACGTGATATGCTTGGTGATACCGCAACGCTTGGCGACGGAACGGATTCCGGCAAGGCACGTGTTGTAGTGGGGAACGGGGAAAATCCTGCCGTTCCCGCACAGACCCCGGTATTTGTCGATGATGCGCTTTGCGATGTCGAGCAGGCGGATATTGGACACCACGCCCGTCTTCTGGCGGTTGATGTTTATCCACTCGTGTTCGTCGAAGTAGGTATGGATGTTCTCTTCCGTCAGGTTGCGCATGTCGGCGAACGACAAGCCCGTGAAGGCGCAGAACAGGTAGAGGTCGCGGTAAAGCTCCTGCTTGGCGTTTTTCAGCCTGCCCTCCATCAGCAGCCGGATTTCCTCTTTCGTCAGGAAACTGCGTGTCGTTTCCTCCTTCTTGATTTCATACTCCCGGAACGGGTCGCGTGTGAGCCACTCGTTGTTGATGGCGATGAACACCATCGTCCGCAAGGGGCAGACATACAGCCACACGGTATTGGTGCAGCAGTGCTTGTCCGTGCGTAGGAACATCTCGAAGTCGGAGATGAAAGCGGGCGTAAGCTCTTTCAGCGCGATGTCCTTCACGCGGTAGCGGATGGTGAGGAATTCTTGCAGGTGCTTGTAAACGGTCTTGTACTTCAGGAGCGTGCCTTTGGCTTTCATGCCAGCCTCCACCTGTTTCTCGTAGTCCTCGTTGTGCTGGCGGAACACCTGCATCAGCGTGTGGTAGCGGTGTTCCAGTCCGAGAAAGGCGTTCTTGACCTTCTCCGCCGTGACGAAATTGTCACGCTCCATGATTTCCTGATAATGTCTGTTGATGCGCACACGCATCTTGTCGAGCATGCGGTTCGTTTCGAGTGCCGCCGTGCTTCTGCCCGTGACACGTCCCCCTTTGGTGTCCCACAGCTTGGGATCGACGGTCAGTTTGCAACTGAACTGCGTCTGGCTGCCGTCCACCGTGATGCGTCCCATGACGGGTACTGTCCCGTCCTTTTTCACTACCTGACGTTTGAGGTAGTAGATTACTGAAAATGTACTCTTCATCGTCCTTAATTTTTTTAGGTTCAAAATTAGTCGGTGAAGAGTCCGTCGCCGGTACGCA
Source organism: Prevotella sp. HJM029 (assembly GCF_000599605.1). Lineage (GTDB taxonomy): Bacteria > Bacteroidota > Bacteroidia > Bacteroidales > Bacteroidaceae > Prevotella. Next base: position 38,818 of record NZ_KK082661.1, read on the forward strand.
AAACGGGGAGGAACGGCGCAATCTTTTTCCGTAACCGGATTTGTTGCGTGGGTTGTCAATAACTCACTAATCCTTAACGCCTTGTTTCGTTATCCGTGTCCGTTTGTCGCCTTTTCGGGCATGGTTACGGACAAGTAACGTAGCGGCGTCCTGATTTGGCTTTAGGGGTGATTGCGATGGCTTCACGAATAATCGGAAGCACAACTGAAACCCTTGTAACTCAATTCTATCACTATATCTTTCCGCATTTCACTTTTTTGTAGTAACTTTGTGTCATCAATATTACAGTTGTTTGATTTCATCAGTCAAGACACAATCATCATAGCTGCTACTAATCAATTACAGATGATTGACGAAGCACTTATTAGGAGATTTGATTTGACAATTAAAATAGATTTGCCAACCCCCATACAGGTGCATTCCCTTGTTCAATATACGATTAAAGATCGGTTCAAATTTGACAATGAAAAGGCTAAAGAGGAAATTATTAACAAAGAATGCAACAATTTATCCTACTACGTTATTAAACAAGCCTTGCTTAATGCTATTAAGCGGAATGTATTAGATGGATATGATAACAATGTTATCCGAACAGATATTTGGAAAAAACTCTTACACGACAAAAGGATTGGTTAATACCAATCCTTTTGTCGTGTAGACTATACTTCAGCTTGAAGAGTAGCCTGAGCAATAGCTTCTACAGTATTCTCCTGTTCTAGGTTGTCGTATAGACTATTGCCATCTATTTCAACAGAATGATTCTGTTCAATTGTCAAAACGAATGAGAAAGGGTGGTCTGTTCCAACTAAAAAATCACGTCCTGTACAACGAAAAATAATTGATATCTGGTTGCAAACCTTTTCAATTTCGTCACGACTTACATTTAAAATCTTTTTCTGTACATTTGAAAATATTTTGCTAGACGCTGGGTAAAAATCATCAGACCATGCTCCAACACTAGACTTTATAGCCATTCTATCATTATTGTCAGATGCTCTTTGTCTTGCATACTCTTCTGCATTCTTTCTTGGATCATCATGGTTCATGCTGTTTCCCAAATTGAAGGCAATATGAAATGGGCAATAAGATAAAGCATCGCCCCGTTTAGGATTGAACTTATAGCAGAGAGTAGCAGTTAAAGTTAGCAATGTACCTTTCTTTGAGTATTGGAGTAAATAACTTGGGATATTCAGATTTATGACCTTATGACTATCGAAATCTATTCTATCTTCAATAACAAATGTACAACGATTATCAGTAGAATCTAAACATTTGGAAATATTGGGGACACCATGACCTGAAATATACTTTGATAATCGCTCTGAACTGTATTTCTTGGACAAACGAGACTTCTCGTTGCGATCTACATTTGGGTAAGAATTATTATCTAAAGCTTTTAAATTATCAATTGTTCTATCAAGATAATACGTTTTTATCGGGTCGGAACTATTAATCATCAGAGCCTTCACGGATTGCATGCTAAGGTTAGGATACTTACGAACAATTTTAGCTGCAATATTAGCTGCTAATGGAGCAGCATAGCTTGTTCCAGAGTTCTGTTCTATTTTCAAGCCAACTCCACCCCGTCTCGGCGATAAGACCAGCATTCTTGATGCAACATCCAATTGATCACCACCAGGCATAACGATATCAGGCTTGAAGAGATTCTTATTTCTTTGGTTGTTCTTGAAGCGAGTTCCATTAATCAAAGAATTATAATCCATGTAATATTTACGAGAATAAAATGCAGGGAGTTCCTTGCTCAAACTCAATCCATGACTCCTCTGGCTTGCATTATAGTTTTCAGCGATAGCACCAACTGACATGTTATTCATACTTTCACTAGGCTCGCAGAGATTCATGCATTCACCATCATGGCATTCAGTTTCCTCCAGTGTTATAAATGGGTTATAATAATGATTAGGATACTGCAAAAATTGTTTTACCTTTTCACTTGTTCCTAGTTCAGCAGCAACATTCTGCATTTCTTCAATATCTTCTACACTAAGGTTTCCAACAGAAATGAAAATCAAAAGATCATATTCAAAAGCTAATTCGTCAAGTATATATGCGTAAGTAGAAATATTCTGATTGTATAGCTTCCCACGGACTGACATGGAGAGATTGAAGATGCGAACACCGTATTCTTGATTAGCCTTAATAATAGCATCTTTTATATCGGCTATATTTAAAGATCCAGTTTCACCTCTCTGAACTTTTATAGAAAAAATTTTTGCGTCAACATTGATGGTATCAGCATTAATATCTTGGTAGAAGTTATTTCCAAATGCAGCCAATGTCGCAACCGTAGTACCATGAGTTGAATCTGACATTAAATCAATCTCATAAGGATGCTGTTCTTCCTTGCTGGTCAAATCAAAGCCATGTTGCTCTAATATTGGATCTAGTACGGCTAATTTCTGAACGCCCGTATCAATTACACCAATAGTGGGTGCACCTTCTAGCAAATTCAAAGTTGCATCTGGCACTTGCTCTAATTCTCCAAAGGCATTAGGACGTACACGGATGTTATACAAAGATTGAATTGTTTGTATAATATCAAAATTATCCAATAGAACATCCAAGTCATCTTGTCTTATGAAATCGATCTGATATATTCCAACTCCTATCTTTCTGTATGTTATATCCTTTCTATCTAGGTATACTTCCATAGCCTCCTCTATATCCTGTTGTTTGTTCAACATTCTTGATGAATTTTCCACCAACTCAAGAAGCACATCATTGGCATCTCCATCTATAACAAAAGAATACTTCATAGAATTACTATCCTAATAGCTAAAATCAGCGATCAAAGTTAAGGGCTTATACTCCGTGCTTTCGTCATTATCTTCTGCAGAAAAGGAATTGATTTGAGTTATAAATACATTATTAAATCGGTTTACATCAGCTATAGCGAACAGGACCGTCTGATTCATATTGGAGTAATTAAGTTCTGATAAACCATAAACCTCACAATATTCTTTTATCAAAGCACTATCAGCAATTTTCAAAAAGTTAATCGATAGCATATCGAAATGATCAACGTTTATTTCTTGTGACCTTAAGTTATGACGATTTTCCATAGCTCGCTCAAATTCAGCACGACAACGAAGAAGTTTCTCTCTCTGCTGATGATAGTTCTTAACTTCTCCTGAAGTTTCTTCCTCATTATTTCTACCTCGTGTTCGTTTAAATTCTGGGCAAGTGCCAAATTCATTCTTTAAAAACAGATGACTTTTACTCATTGTACAGAGAATTTTAATATTTACAAACTATTCTTATACACAAAATTAGTAATAAGTATTGAAAATACCATATAATATATAATTAATTTAAGGTGAGACCAATGTAATAGTGACATCTGATTATTAGGAATAATGATCCATATAGTGGACTAATGGTTAGCACTATTCTTGGCTCACATAATATATTAAAAATATAAGATGGCTAGCTTTGTGTGGTTGAATGGGAACAATTTGGGAACATTTGCAAAACAAGAAAAAGCTAAGTATTGAATAATCAATTACTTAGCTTTTTGCTTAGTACCCAGACCCGGTACAATGCCGTGAAAACAAGAGAAACCAAAAGAATATATTATATTGATAATCAGCTATTTGCAATTTTCTTATATTTGGTGATTTTGCCCTTTTTTGTCTGTTTTTTGTTAGATAGTACACTTTTAGTACACTTTGATATTTCAAACTTTTTAGTATCTTTGCAAAATAAGAAAACATCTGAAAATAAACGAGTTAATGATTTTACACGGTTTGATACTCATTCAGGTACATAACTATCAACTATGGCAAAATTAGAAAATAAAGCAAAGGAAAACCCGAAATTGGAGCAAAATACGCTTTCTGACGGTCGGATAAGTCTTTATCTTGAGTATTATCTTGGTAGAGAAGAAACGCCTGTTTTGGATGATAATGGTAATCCTGTTTTGTATGAAACAGGAAAGATGGCAGGCAAACCCAAAGTACACATCAAGCATAACAGAAGAAAAGAGAATTTGCAGTTGTACTTGATAGCCAAGCCTCGCACTCCAGAAGAACGCCAACAAAATAAGGAAACACTTGCATTAGCAGCAAAGATCCGTGCTGAGCGTGAACAGGAATTTAAAGAAAGCATGCTCGGATATCGTTTGAAGAAGGATAGAAATATTAATTTCTTAGACTACTACCAAGCGTACATAGACAGTTATACCAAGAAAGACCTGCGAATGATAAAAATAGCCTTGAATCGTTTTAAGGATTTTCTGAAAGAGCAATACCCACTCTATGAGCTTAGCATTAAACCTGACTTGATAACCAAAGATATGATGGAACACTTTGTTGAATATTTGCAATCACGAAGTGTTGGTGAAGGAGCAAAGAGTATTTACCAGCGTTTCAAGAAAGTGGTGCGTTATGCTATCGACCACGAAGTGATGTTGAAAGACCCTTGCAAGGGGGTGGTTTGCAAAGTAGATGAGCAGATTTTGCGCAAAGATGTGTTGTCAATGGATGAGATACAATCACTGATTCAATGCCATTATGATAATGAAAATCCCAATGTCAGGCGAGCCTTTATCTTCTGTCTGTATTGTGGGCTACGCTTCTGCGATGTGAAAGACTTGACTTACAAGAACATAGATTACACTAATCGTCTTTTGAAATTTGAGCAGAACAAAACTAAAGGGCATTCAGCACATAGTGGTGTGGTCATTCCTCTGAATGATGGATTATTGTCATTGGTTGGTGAGGCACCTGACGATTTGAATACCTCCATATTCAATCTTCCATCTTATGAGAGTTGCTGCAAATCTGTAAAGCGATGGGTGAAACGTGCTGGCATTAACAAACACATCAGTTGGCATTGTGCTCGCCATAGCTTTGCCGTGAACATACTCAATAATGGGGCTAACATCAAAACTGTCGCTAGCCTATTGGGGCATAGCGGATTGAAGCATACCGAGAAATATACTCGAGCGGTGGATAAGTTGAAGTTGGAGGCAATCAATAGTTTGCCAGAATTGAAAATATAGGCACTTGACTTATATGGTTAGTCATAGTCTTTTATAATTATCATCGGGCACATATAATAAGAAAAATACTGATTTACTGATATTATTAGCTAAACAATGCCGTATTGTGCATTTTCTTCAATAAAATTGTGTATTTTTGTATCTTTATTATAAACTATCCATTATGGAGTAAAGTATCAATCGCATAAAAGTAGTACTTGAAAGGAGAAAGAAAAGAATTAATAATTAGTTAGTAGAACAATTGTGGTGTGTACCAACTATAGTCTCTATATGGTATGCAAATGTTTAACAATAACGATTATAGGGTCTTATCTCAAAATAGCAAAACTACTAAATGTCGAACTGAAAGAATGAAAGAAAATAATGTATAAAATAACTTGGGATAAAGAAACTGGAGGTGTATTACTCCATTCACGTATTGTGGATGGAACACTTGGCATATCTCCACGCCCTGTATTCTGGGAAGAACTTGATTTGCTTAAACTCAACGAATTAGGATGGAAATATCCTCATACAGAAGAACCTCTGTTGTGGGCTATAAACAAGCAATATTGGTATCAAGGTGAATTAATGTTTGAGGCTAAAGGTGCAAATGTTTACGATGCAGCTACAATTATCTTCCAGCCTGGAAAGGATAATGTTGAGTTGAATCCCATTGATGTAAAAAAGATGTTGAAGCGCAACGCTGAATTTATGTTTTTGCTGGAGAGTGAGGCTATAGAGTTTATTCGCGAAACATTCATTCAGTATGCAGGTGCACGGAAAAGTGTAGCCAAAGTTGCTGCTAATCAGCTTGACTATGAAACTCTCGCAAAACGTATGGAAGCCAAAATTAAAAAAAAGATGGCCATTGTGCGTGAAGATTGTGATAGTTTCGAGATTATGCCACTTGATACTGCAGAGAAACAAGGTAAAAAAGTATTCCATACTACGAAGATTGATAAGTTTCTTGCTTCTTTCTCTGGAGGTAAAGACTCTCAAGTTGTGTTAGACCTTTGCACACGTGCAATACCAAGCACAGAGTTTGAAGTTATTTATTCAGATACTGGATATGAATTGCCACCATCGTTAGATTTGTATCAGCAGGTGCAAGACCATTACCATAAACTCTTCCCAGACTTAAAGTTCTCGCTAACTCGTAACCATGAAAGTGTGCTGAACTATTGGGATAAGATTGGAACACCAAGCGATAAGCATCGTTGGTGTTGTTCAATTATGAAAACAGCACCATTGTACCGTTCCCTTAAAATAGAGGGGACAAATAAGCAAGCTAAAGCCCTCGCTTTTGAAGGAGTAAGAGCTGAAGAGAGTGTTATGAGAAGTAACTATGAACGTATTGGCAAAGGGGTTAAGCATGACACCGTAATCAATGCTCGTCCGATCTTAAATTGGAATACTACAGAGATCTTTCTTTACCTTTTTGCTCACGATTTACCCCTTAATGAGGCTTATCGGTTTGGGAAACCAAGGGTGGGATGTTTAATCTGTCCATTCTCTTCTCCATGGGATGATATGATAGTGAATAAACGATATAAACAAGATTTAAAACCTTTCTTATCACGCTTGGTAAACATATCAAAGCAACGTCATATCCCAAATTTGGAAGAATACATCAAAGAACATAAATGGAAGTTGCGAGCAAGTGGGAATGATATTGGTTCAAAAACAAAAGTCCTCTTTCCAAAACAGTTTCCTACATTTGTAGCAAATGTTTCCAATGCTCAGAAAACCATAGAACATTGGCTTCCTGTTTTGTGTGAATATAATATAATGGGAGAGGGGAATAAAAAGTTTGGAGAATTACGCTTTGATAAGACTGTCTATCGTTTTGACATTACGTATAACACAGAACATGACTATACATTCATCTTACATGAGGTGCAAAATCCTAAATTGGTGCAACTTATTAAAAGAATTATTTATAAAAGTGCCTTCTGCATAAACTGCGAAGGGTGTGAAGTAGAATGCCCTACTGGAGCACTTTCTGTTTACCCTGAGATTAAAATTGATAAATCGAAATGTATTCATTGTCATAAATGTCTGTTATTTCATGATCAAGGATGCATTGTTGCAAATTCTTTAATTATGACAACTTCAACAAATACAAAAGGTGGAGGTATCTCGAAAATAGGTACTTTCGGAATCCATAGTGAGTGGCTACAAGAATTTCTTTCTGACCCAGATGGTTTTTGGACAAGCAATTCTTTGGGAAACAAACAAGAACAGAGTTTTAAAGCATGGCTGATAGATGCTGAAATGATTGACCAAAAGAAAAATCTCACACCATTTGGTGATTTTTGTACAAAGCATCGCGAAAATGAGCTTGACTTAATTTGGGAACTCATTTGGATAAATTTTGCATATAGTTCTGTTCTTACAAATTGGTTTATCAACACTATAAATCCAGATCAACAATTCACGAAAGCACTACTTGATGAGTTAGCTTTGAATGAATTTGATGGTACGAAGAGTACTATAACTTATGCCATAGGGGGCTTCATGCAAATATTTAAATATTCTCCAATTGGTGATTTTCTTAGCCAAGGACAATCGCATGATGGTAAGAATTATTTTCGTGGACGACATGAAGGACTTTCAGAAGTGGCACTTGCTTATTCTATATATAAGTATGCTACTTCCAAGGGTATTAGATCTTTACGTATCTCAGACTTCTATGTTGAAGACTGTCAAACAGGACCTGTGAAAGAATTTGCAATATCCAAGCTTACGTTTACAAAATTGCTTCGTCAATTAAATTCTGCTTCAAATCGAGTACTTATAGCAGAATTAAATATGGGTCTTGATAGCATTACACTAAGAGAAGATTTAAGCTCAATGGATATACTCAAACAACTGGTTTTGTAAATATGGTCTCTCACTTAAAAACTGAATATTACAAAAATTTGCTCCGTTCTATGATAGTCTATAGGCGTAAAGGTAAGACAAATCTTGCCAAACCTATCTTCATGCTATCTATCTTATACGGAATAAAAGATAGGAGTATAATTGGTAATCGTATTAGATTGACAGAACCCCTGGTTAATACTTATAAAGCTTTCTTCAAGAAATATAGCCAACAGCCTATGACATCACCTATTTATCCTTACTGCTATTTGAAAGGAGAAGAATTCTATTATCTTATAGGTAGCCATTACCCTAAGACCCCCTCAGCGAAATCCCTTCGTGAGAATGTAGAGTATGCAAGTTTAGATGATGATTTGTGGCAGCTTTTACAAGACGAAGGCGCAAGAAACGAGATAAAGGAAGCCATCATTAGTTACTTTATAGAGCCAATCAAATAATTAAAATAATATACGTATGCCATATAGTAAAATAGTGACGCTTAGACAAATGCGTCCCGCCTATAATATTAAGGAGGAGAGCAATGGAGAATGGAAATTTTTTATTGCTAACGATCAGTTTAACGAAGTTTTGCAAAAAGTAATCAGTGCCGTACGCAACAACGATGCAGATAACCATAAGTCGATCTGGATTGCTGGAACATACGGTACAGGAAAGAGCCATGCCGGTGCTGTTATTCAACATCTGTTGTGTGACCCCATAGAAGATATTCGTGAATATGTGGAGGATGAATATAAGAAAGAAAAGTATGATATTTTGCGCAACAGCCTACTACAACTACGAGAGAAGAAGCGTCTTTTTCCCGTAAATATGTATGGCTATCAGAACATTGCTCATGAGGAGGACCTATCCCTCCAAATGCAACGTGAAATAAAACGTGCACTTTCAGCAGCAAAGATTGATATCACAGTACAGACAGACTTTGATATGTATGTTCAACATGTTGAGAATCAACCACAATTTTGGGAAAATCTTATTGAACAGAGTGCTCAGCTTGCAAGTGTAGCCCCTGATACTAATAAGCTGAAGCAACGTCTGAGAGCCGCTGATACAGATGTGCTTGAAAGTGTACGCCAAGCTTTGCGTATAGGAGGTTATGATATTCGTTTACAGAGCAATAATCTTAAGCAATGGATATTTGAGGTGCAAAATGCCCTTCGAGAGAAAACTGATTACAATGGTTTATTGATTATTTGGGATGAATTTACTGAAGTAATGACTTCAAGTATAGGAACCCGTTTGTTAGTACAACTTCAGGAACTTGCAGAGGCTATGATGAATGCAGAGAATGACTCTTACTTCTTGTTTATATCTCATCCTTCTGCACTAAATACGCTTAAAGAAGAAGAACGCGAAAAAACCAAAGGACGCTATCACTATATAATCTACAATATGGAACCAGTTTCGGCATTCAAAATTATGTCGAAAAAGTTTGAGATTGTAAATTATACCTTGTACATGATGCGTCAGGATCGTTTCTTTAACATCCATCCAGAATTATTGGAGATGTTCAGCACCACCAGTACTGATACAGAACAGACGATAGAAAATATAAAAAATTTATTTCCACTACATCCAGCAACAGCAAATCTTGCAACTTATTATGCTCGTGAAGCAGGATCCAGCAGTAGAAGTGTATTTGAATTTCTGGCTAGTGATGCCGTGCACGAGTTCCTTGATGATGACGAAGCCTATAAGGCAGAGCAAACTATTACAGCTGATTATCTATGGGACTATGTACAAGAATTCTTTGAAAGCGATAGTACTAAATTTGGTGCCGTTACTGAAAGATATAATAGTCACCACTTAGCTGTAGAAAGTCAAGGTGATTGTTATTTGAAGGTTTTCAAAGGTATCCTATTACTTAATGCTCTTAACAATATAGCCAACAACGATACAGTTACACCTAGTGAAGAGAATATCAATAATCTTTTCTCTGGAACAAAGGTACAAGACTATCTGTCTACCATTCTTGATTTTTTTAATGATAAAAGCATTATTCAGCGCCAGCCAAACGGCAATTTTTCCATTCTATTCACAGCCCTGCCAGGAGATGAAATACAGAAGATAAAGCAAGAATTAAAAACTTCGAGTTTCTTATTTACCGATCAAGTAATTAAGTTCGGTAGTACAGCCTCCAATATTTTTATACGAAATTTATCACAAGTGGCACGCCCATATGCATTCCATTTTTTTGGCATACAGGGTAATGAGTATACCCTAATGAATCAAATCGCAAATGCGAAGAAACAGACGCAGCCCTATGAAGTTTTTCTCGCTATTATGGTAGCTCGCAACAATCAAGAACTTTTGCTTTTGAAAGAGATTGCAGAGAAAAATTGCAAGGATGACCGCTTCACTACCATTTCTTTTGTCGTTATTGAGGCAATTATGGGTGATAAAGAATATGAACGTTTCATCGAATACCAAGCAAATGCCCAGTGCGCACAAAGTCATGGCTTACCTCAGCAGCATCAGACATATGTCAAGCAGGCTGCTGAAATGATACAGCAATGGGTTAATAAGATGCGTAGCAACATTATGACATTCTATCTCAATGGTGATAGTATGACCATTGTTGGTAGCAAGATGACCAGCACAATCAATGGCAGTATTGCACCGAGTATTTTCACGAGCGGTCCTGAATCATTAGAAACCATACGAACAAAATTTAGCGCAACTTACTGGAAAAAAGCATCTGTGAAGGCTACAGTTGATGCCGTGTTAAGTTACAATACGAAGCAAGATATTATAGATAAGTGTGGAGGTCCCGCTCGCCATGTGGAGTTCTTGTTACAAGACAGCGTAGATGATAACTTGCAATGGAAGGACACCATTTCTCCCAATCATCCGCTGAAGAAAGTCTGTGACTATGTGGATGAATGGCTCAGTGGTCGCCATACTAGCAAGAATCAAAGCTTTAATCTTGGTGATAAGCTCGTAGGCTTAACAGAAGCACCTTTTGGACTCTTCCAGAGTTATGCGCCAATGGCAATGGTAGCCTTCGCCATGCGCAAGTATGTCAATATTATCTTTGATACTAACGGCAAACAGCGTACTGCTCAGCATCTTGTAGAGGATGTTGTCGAATTATTCAAAGCATGGGAAAATGGTAAGACAAGCAACAAACTGAATTTTATATTCGAGAGTAAGGAAGCTGGTCGAGTTTGCAAGAGTCTTATTAGAATGTTCAACTTGAATAAACTGAAGGGCTATTCCGACATCAGTAGTCTGAAAGATGCTCGCTGGGCTGTACTTCATGTGTATTGTAAGGAGAAAGGCTATCCACTTTGGTCATTAAAAAATATCGAAGAATGTTCTCCAGAAATAAAGGAGTTCATTGACAATCTTATGCATGTAGTGAGTGATCCCGAAAGCATGAAGAATCCAAGTTTGCTAGAAAACACAATCAATGGATACGATACATTAAAAACAGACTTTGGTAATTTACTCATACCATCTGCAAACAACTTCCAAAAAGGCTTTGTCAAATATATGCAGAGTATAGACAACGTAAATGTAATGGATGAAGAAGTGGAAGAAGCACTAAAATATCTCCACGAGCATTTGGAAAGTGAAGTTGGACTGTGGACAGAGGAAGAAGTGAAAGACAAATTGAAAGATTGGCGTATATCTAAAGTTACGCCTATTGTTCAACCCGCATCAACTTCTAATCCTTCTACCATTATAGATGAATCTTCTGTAGATATACCTACTGTTAATTCTGAAGAGTTAAAAAAGAAGCGTAATAAAGCTATCAACCGTATAAACAATAGTGAAGATCTGCGTCAAGCTATTGAAAATATGATTACCGAAGAAGATAGTTTCGTTATAGATATATTGTTGAGATATGTATAAGGAACCGTTCAGAGAAATGGATGCCCTCAAGACATATATTGAGGAGGATAAACAGGCGAAAGGTATTGATGCTTTTACGCTTGATAGATATCCAATACGATTTGTACTGTTTGATAATTTTCGAGACTGTTATGACTTTGTGGATTTCCTACAAATAGAACAAGGTATACATGTTGAAAGTGTTGATCATTGGATAGATACCAACTATCCTGACTTACTCATTACCCATGTGGAACTTTCCTCTCGTATAGCTGAGCATATAAAGAAAAAAAGTCCTAACGACTGTGTGATTGCCCCTTTCTCTGAGTTAGCACGATTTTATGACAATGAAGATAAAAAGTCTTTTGATGCTTTAATAAAAACTATTAAAGCAATTGAGGCGACACCAAAAGCTCAGGAAAAGCACCAACGTGTTTATATTCCACTTGTCGGTCTTGAAGGTAAAATGGATACCTTCAAGAATGACAGCCAAATCAATATTTGGAGATTGATATCAGAGACTAAAAACCTAACATATAAACTCATTCTTACAAAAAACACAGACTTTGGTGTAAGTGGTCTGAATGCTAATTATACCATTGTAAACAATATCCAAGAATGGTTGAATATATGGAAAGATAGTAAGAAACAAATATCACCACAAATAATTTGCAAATCAAAGGCTATTTTTGCTAATGCTCGGTATGCACAGCCAGACAATGCCTTCTCTTATCAAGTTTGCAGTAATGCATACCAATTTTTGACGGTAGGTTTAAATCTTGAATTTGGTGGTATTGAGCCATTAGAAAGTGATGGGGATAATTGGAATAAATTGGCAGAGAGTATTGATGTTAGTAATGGCTTCAATTTTGGTAAATATGTTAAACAATACTTTGGCATAAATAACATAGAAACATATAAGGACTTCATTCGCCTATGGTTTGACAATCCTTATGTATTCAACCGTTGGCTTTTAACACGCTTCTATATTAGTAAAGAAAATGGTGAAGGTTATTTATGCAGATGCCTTAATGCCACCCCTTCCTATGGTACAAATGATCTGATAGAGAAAATAGCAGGGGACATAACGGAAATTGATGCAGAAATGGAAGTACGAAAATACTGCCTTACCTATGCTGCCCAAAAGAATATTCAACTGTCGGATGCTGCAGAAAATATGATAGCAAAATCTTTACAAACTTTGCCTACAAAGATAGGTTATTCAGGCACTTTAAGATATTTTACGGGAATCACACACAAAGAAAAAGAATTTGCAGTAAGTTGGTTGAGTCAAGACCTTATTGCGCCTAGCGACATCGCAACTTTCTTCCCAGATCTTTACACCTATATGACTGAAGGTATTGGAGTTGTAACAGGAGTCCCAGACTGGGTGAATCCATACATTGAGCAATATAAGAAAGCTAAGATCGCCAATCGATACACAACCGATATCGAACAATTTATAAATAAACTTAACAGCTCAGAGTCTTCATTTGATATGTGGTACAATTCTTTCTGTTCCACATATACCTTACTACAAAACCGTGGAGACATTGAAGTCTTTTATTGGATTGACGGATTGGGGGTCGATTGGATTCCTCTAATTAAAAGCATAATTGCAGAGAGAAAAGACCAGCAGATTTTCCTCAACGAAATAAGAATAGCTCGTTCCCTTCTTCCTACTAAGACCGAGATAAATAAGAAAGATTTACAGCGCCTTCTTCCTCAGGGTGTTCAATTGGAGAAGTACGGAGACCTTGACACATTGGCTCATCGCTCTGATAATATAAGCCCATTTACAATTATCAAAGAGATAGATGTTGTACGAAGAAGCATTGAAGAAATTTTGCAGAAATACATAGGTAAGAAGATTGCGATTATTTCTGATCATGGTCTGACCTATTTATCGCAATTGCTTAATGGTAAAAATATGCCTAGTGTTGATAGCGATCATCACGGACGCATTGCCATTCGCAAAAAGGCGGAATCTACTATGGATAGTAGCTATTTCCGTTTGGAGGATAATAAAACTTTGTGTGCACTAAAGCATGAATCGCTTTGCGCCAAAATACCATCGGGACAAGGTATTCATGGTGGCTGTACACCAGAAGAGGTACTAGTACCAATTTTTATCATTTCAAGTGCACCTGCGGCAACCAACTGGTCGTTCAATCTACTCACTTATGAAATAAGTGGCTCAAATCCACGCGTACAATTTGAAATTAAAAATATGCCGTCAGCTGATGTTCCTTACGTGCTTTATAATGGAGCGAAATATAATGTTCATCATCTGAATGGCGATACATATGAAACAGAGGATATAATGTTAGATGCCAATGTTTCAGATTTCACGCTTCAACTTGGAGGAGTTGTTCGCCCAATGAAGATTAAGGTAACAACAGGCGTTCAAGAAGAAGAACTGTTCGACTTTTAATAAATAAATATTTATGAAAGAAGAAATTTGCAACAAGATAAGACAGCATTTTTCGGCAATGTCTATTTACAAAGATCCTGCATCAACAGGTAGTCTTTTTGCTGGCCGAAACCTTCCTGCGTTTGTTAAGGATTTTCTGTTGAAACGTTATCTGAACATTCAAACTGGCGAAGTTGATAGAATGGCACTCACTCAGTTTTTAGATAAAGTTATTCCAGCAAAACAAGGCAGTGTTAAAGACAGACTGCAAAGTGGCGAAGAAGTTACGCTTTTGGCTCGTTTTGTGGTGTATATTGACATTGTAAAGAATGAGCGTCAATTTGCCATTCCTGATTATGGCATCAAGCAACGTGAGGGGCTAATTCCAGAATATGTCTATTCTCGCAACTCTGGCGAATTTGTTGAGGGTGAGAAATGGGGTATTATCAAACTTTGTCTACTACCAGACGATGATGGAAAAAAAAACCATATTCAAATGGTAGATTATAAACCGTTCAAGCCTTATAGTTCTGTGGATATCTCCTATCTTGCAGAGGCACGCCACTATTTCACTACTTTAGAATGGATTGATGTATTGTTGTCCGCCATGGAGTATGACCCTAATGGTTTCATATCACTAACCCAAAAATTGGAGTTCCTTACCCGTTTGCTCATTTTCATAGAACCACGTCTGAATGTGATAGAATTGGCTCCTAAAGGAACTGGGAAAAGCTATGTATTTGGCAATCTTTCTAAGTATGGCTGGCTGGTAAGTGGTGGTAAGGTGACACGTGCTAAGTTATTTTTTGACAAAACAAAACAGCAGAATGGTATTATCAAAAACCATGACTTTACAGTATTCGATGAAATACAGACTATCGTTTTTCAAGAGCCTGCTGAGATTCAAGCTGCTCTAAAATCATATTTGGAAAGTGGTAAGACTACTATTGATAATAATGAGTTCTCTTCGGAGTGTGGCTTGATGCTTATGGGAAACATTCCTCTGTCTGCTCAACACATGCCTGTGTCGCCTTTTTATTTCAACAACCTGCCAGAGAATTTCCGTGAGTCGGCTTTGCTCGACCGCTTTCACTGCTTTATTGAAGGCTGGCTTCTTCCGCGAGTGGACAAAAGCATGATTTTCAAAGGATGGACTATCAATGTGGAATACTTTTCTGAGATTCTCCATACAATGCGTACACAGAATACCTATGGATTATTGTTCGATCGACTCGTCCGCTTTGAAGAAAAAGCCGATGTGCGAGATAGTAATGCCGTGAAGCGTATCGCTACAGCTTATATGAAACTGCTATTCCCGCACTGGCAGCGTACCGAGGATGTAAATGAGGAAGAATTTAAGATGTATTGTCTTGACCCAGCGGTACATCGTCGTGGCATCGTAAAGGAACAATGTCATAACATCGATCCTGAGTTTAAGAGTCGAATGCCACACGTTGAAGTTGTACAAAAAGGTTTCACCGAAAACAAGTTTTTTTAATCGATGGTTGTCTATTATATAAATAAAGTAAGCGATAATCTGAGAACATATACCTTTCCTTTTAAGGAAGGTGATATTTGTATGCTCCATGAAGGAGATATTGTAAAAACGGTTTATATCGATAGCGAGGTGGAAGATAATTCTATCTTTCGAGACTTCCGTTATGTTGACACAAAATCTTTGAGGAGTTATCACTTTCCAAATACAGACACCATTCTTTGTGCCCCATATGGGAGAAGCAAGGCAAAAGGCGATAAAGCTCTTGTTTCGCTCCTGCTGACAGATTGTAATGGAGAATGGCTTACTGACTTCCTAAACGACACGCAGGCTATTCTGGAGGGTACACGTGACTACTGGGACCTAACAGTTCTTTGTCGATTAACGAGAGAAGAAGATATAGACATCGTTTTTGAAACTCCTATAGAAAAGTCATTTATAAACAGGATGCCGAAGCTGGTATACCTACCTGAAACCGATAATTTTAGAATTTACTCCGAAGAACTTAACTTGTCTGTTGGTGACTATTGTTTTTGTCATATAGCCAATGGCATTGTATTGATTCAAATAGATAAGGAATCCAATATAATAGACAATGTATCAGATTTCAGATTGATAGAAAGTGTCAAAGAACCAGAAATCATGTTGCCATTGGGTACAACAATCCTCTACGATAACACAAGTGTCAGAGAAGACAAGTTTTTGTCTCGTTTTGATAGTATAGTTAAGCAACCTGTATCCAAATCCATTTTATTTTGTGCTCTTAATGATTTACCTTTGTCTGAAGACGAAGATGTTAAGGATTATTTAGATGGCAAAGATGAAAGTGACATTTTTTCTGAAAACAAGTATTTGTCTTCTCTTTTCCTTGAGATTATAGGAATCTTCGAAAAAAAAATAGAGCAAAGAAACTATTCCATCTTACAAGATCTTGTTAACGGGGTTCCTAGAAGTGAAGTTGCCAAGAAGAATAATCTTACACAAGAAAGGATACGACAACTATATAAGAAAATACTGGAAGAGATTAAGTTTATTCTTATAAATGAAGTTCATGAGAATGAGCAATTACGTAAGGACAATGCGCAACTACATGCACAGGCTCAACTCTATATAGAGGAAATACAGCGATTAAGAAGCGTAGTAAAGGATGAAAGTTTGAGAGAGACTAAAAATCAAGTTGTAGATATCAACTCCCATGTTGCGGAATTACTTAATACTCCAGTCCAAAATCTAAATCTTTCAGTAAGAGCTATCAATGTACTGAATGTTATAGGTATCTCCACTTTTGGTGAAATACCCAAGATTAATGCAGCAGCTACCCTACTTAATGTGAGAAACAGCGGAAGGAAAACAGTACATGATATAGAAGTTTTCATTGGCAAGTTTGGCCTTCAATTAGGAATGGCTTACAGTGAAATAGTCAATACATTGATGAATGTTGACTTAAGCAAGATCTCCCATTTTCTCAAATAAGGATTATGGCTTTAATTGTTGCATGCTTTTTGATGTCTATCATAATAGCAAAAATAAAAATATATGGAGATACAAGAAATACAGACTCGCAAGGAAGATCAGACTTTTGATTGCAAAAGCATTCAAATTGATCCGAAAGCATTAGCTATTACCATTGTGGCGTTTGCTAATGCTGACGGTGGTGATATCGCTATCGGTGTGTCTGACAAGACAAGGAAGATAGAAGGAGTTGACCAGCATACGGAAAAGTTGAATGAGTTACTTCGTGTGCCCTTAGACTTCTGTAATCCTTCTGTGTCTATTACCAGCGACTTGTTACCATGCACGGATAAAGATGGAAACGAAAATCATATTTTATTGATGCATATTCCTGCAAGTTCTGAACTACATACTAATCAGGCAGATGAAGCCTTTATGCGTGTTGGCGACAAAAGCAGGAGGCTGTCTTTTGAAGAGCGCATACAGTTGATGTACGATAAGGGAGAACGCTACTATGAAGATACGGCTGTGTATGGTGCTATGGTTGATGACATTGATATGGCTGCTGTAGAAAGATATACAGAATTGATTGGTTATACCAAGTCTGCCAATCAATATCTACATGAGAATAATGGCTTCATAACTACCAATGCCAAGGGAGAGGAGCAAGTTAGTGTAGCTTGTATCCTGTTGTTTGGTAAATATCCTCAAAAGTTCTTTCCTCGTGGGCGTACTCGCTTTATCCGTTATAAAGGTACAGAAGAGAGAGTGGGCGCAGAAATGAACGTGATTAAGGACGTAACTTTTGAAGGAACGATGCTTGATCAGGTGAAAGCCACGATAGCTTATCTTGAAACCCAAGTAGAGGAACACACTTTTCTTGGACAGCATGGGCAGTTTGTAACCAATAGGGATTACCCAAAGTTTGTGATTCAAGAAATGGTTGTCAATGCTTGTTGCCATCGTGCCTACAATATCAAGGGTACGGAAATCCAAATTAAGATGTTTGATAATCGCTTGGTATTTGAGTCACCGGGCAGATTGCCAGGAACGGTTAAGCCCTCTAACATTCGTCATACACACTTCTCACGCAATCCGAAAATTGCTCAATTCTTAAAAGCATACGACTATGTAAAAGAGTTTGGAGAGGGTGTGGATCGTGTATGCAGGGAGTTGGAAGCTAATGGTACACCACATCTATCTTTCCGTCTTGATGATTTTATTCTGAAGATTACAGTGCCGAAGGTGACAGAAAGGGTGATAGAAAAGGATGTCAACGTGACAGAAAAGGTGATAAAAACTCATCAAGAGGTGATAGAGAAGGTGATAGAAAAAGCGGTGGTGCTCAATGAAAAATTAACAGAAAATCGTATTTCTATCATCAAGCTAATAATAGAGAATCCATATATTTCTAAATCGGAACTTTCCAAACATGTGGGAATCAGTGAAAATTCTATATCTCGTAACATAGAAGCTATGCGTGATAAATACCTTCGCCGTGTCGGTCCCAATAAAGGCGGCTTTTGGGAAATCATAGACTAATATGCAGCGCACAAGCCCAACCAAACGAGAACTTAGGTTGGGCTTGCTTCATATAGGATTATTTCAATTTCTTTTGCATCAAGCTATCTGCCTTTTGCTTCAAATCCATATCGTAACCATCGGCTTTCTCCTTGATTAGCTTGATTGTCTTTTCATTGCGATGAATGTCAAATACATCGTTAAGCCATAGGATTTCCTTAGGGCTGCAACCTCGCCATACTCTAATGATACGAAATTTCAAGGCATCATCTTTGTATTGCTGTTTGCTTTGCCATAAGAAATAATTACCGACCAAAGAAACAAAACAGAGGACAGACACTGCCACCACGGTAGTAAAAACTTTCGATGACTTGATGTCAAAACTGTGTCTATGGATGTGCTCTTGTTGCTTTGGCTGTTCTTTCTGTTCCTGCCACTCGTGCAACATGGTCAGGACGTTTGCCACCAATTTGTCCATAGATTTAGCCTCCTCGTCTTTGATGCGCACTTGCACACCAATGTACTCGTTGAGCACATCTTTTGTCCGCTGCTCATACTGATTGAGTAATTCTTGTTCCTGTTGTTCGTCACGTTGTACAGGTGTAGATGGAACAGGGAGAGAAACAGAACCGTTCTCCTTTTCTTTCAGTTCCTTTAGTTCCCTGTAAATTGTCTCCAGTTTGTTTTTGATTTCCTCAAAGAGGACAAATGTATTATTATCAGCCATAGTTATAAATGTATTTTACGTTTTTTCTTTTTCTTCTTTTTATCGAATGTGTTGTAAACCTCCGCAGGGACAGTACCATGAGTTTGAAACAAATCCAATCCTCCTTCTATGAGGTTGTTGGTAATTTCGCTCGTAACACTTGCAACATTGGATATGAGGTTTAGCGTTCCTTGCATCTGCTGTCCGTGTTCTCTGTTATTCTGTTGCAGGGCAAAGTCTATCTTGGAATAGCTGAAACTTCTGTCCACCTTTGAACCGTTGAAAAGATAACCGTTCTTTTCAAAGATGATACCCTGAACATCCTGTGAGTTGCCTTTGTACTTGAAACGGACATCAATATCTTGTCGTTTCAAATGAGCAAGGAGAGTTTTCCAATCTCTGCACCGAGCTATTTCTGCTTTCAATGCCTGATAGATTTCATATTTGGTCTTATCGGGTTCTTTCAGACGATGCTCCTTGACTTTCTCCTTGCCACCGGCAAAGTATAAACCGTATTTGGCGGTCAGTTCCTTGCAAATCTTCTCGCTCCTGAGTCTGTCGTTACGGTCAGAAATAGTCTTACCTTTATTGTCTATCCGATTGAAAGCGATATGGACATGCGGATGTTCCTTATCGAAATGGCGACCGATGATGTACTGCGTATCTTTTATTCCCATCTTCTCCATATATTCACGAGTAACTCATGCCTTCAACAGTCTTCACCAATATGTTTATATACAACAGTCCATATACTGTATACGATGCTCTCCGCGGCCTATATCCGCGGAATTATACACGTTTGTATAATTTACTATACAAATCTGTATAATTAGTTATACACGCCTGTATAATTACTTATACAAACGTGTATAATACGGAAAGGCTTATATAAACAATACTGTATGGCTGATATGAGTAATACTGTATGGCTTATATGAATGAAGGAAGAGGCATAAGGGAGAGGCTGGGGTGAGGCCTACTTGTAGTGCTTCATACGCATGAGTGCAGGGTAATGTTCTTCATAGCGGTCGAACTCGATGCTTTGGCCGTCGTATCCCCTTTCGGTAAAGGCTTCTCGGATGTCCTGTTGCTCTTCCTCGGTGATGGCGCGGAGTTGCTCCTTGACGTGGTAATAGGTGGCCGAGCCGAAGCATTACATGACGCCCAGTCGGACGCCGCGCAGGTCGGCGGCGCACACGTTGTCGAAGATGCGGGAGATGCCCCATGCGTAGCGTTCTCGGCGGTCGGGCATGAAGAGCGGGCACGACCGGTTGCCTGTTATCACGTTGGGATTGGTTATCATATAACAATCTCGTGTGTTCTTCGCGAGCATCTTGTGGGCGGTGTGGCGCAGGCATTCGTTTGCCCGTTCGCAATGTTCGCCGCTGCAATGGGCGAAGTCGGCATCTAATTGGGTGTATTCTTCGAGGGTCATCATGTTGTTGTTTTAAATGGTTTGTTCTGACAGAATACAAAGATAACAATTGTTTTTGTATATTGCAATTTTTGAATGAGATAGCACTATTTTGCTGAAAAATGTTACCTTTCGGATAACCTTTCAAGATAAATTTATTATCTTTGCATTGTGTCCTTTTTAAAGGCACATGACATCGTTGGAAAAGAAGAAGCGTTATGCTTATCTTGTAAGTTGAAAACCTGAGAAACTTTCAAATGTGTACAGGGATAGCATAGTGGTTCTCACGCTATAGCGTGGGTTACTAGTACTACATTTGTACACAGGGTTTTCGCAGGACCTTCAACTTAGAACGTGGGCATAGTCAGTTCCACGCTTCTGCATTTTATAAATCGCCCTTATGGGACTGGAGGACGAAAACAAACTAAACAATAATAATGATTACAGTTCAACAAGCGAAAGAAGTTATTGAGAAGATGGAGAATTCATTCAGCTCTCATGATTTTATTCAAAAGTTCAATGCTATGGAGGAAGATGAATATGTAGGGAAACTTTCAACAAAATCTTCTTCACATCACCAAAAAGTACATTCTGAAATTGGTCGCTTCTTATCTGCCCATATGGATGAATTGGGTATAGAGAAAGACGAACGGGATTTGTCGAAGAATGTACATGGAAATGAAACCATAGTGCAATTTTGGAAAAAGACGAAATCATAATCTAACTCGCTAGAAATAAAACAAAATGGATACATTCTTTACTATAATAGTCTTTGCGATAATCATTATCGCAGTAGAAGTCTTTCTTTATTGGGATAGTTTTCGGGAAGTCGAATCGGTAGAAGACTTTATGAGTCTTATAAGACAAGCGACAATTAAACTATTCGAAAAGATAGCAAGCTTTATTTTTCAGAAGGTATTACTATGGCTTATTATTTTCAGTGCGGTTTTCTGTGCAGTTCATTATAAAGAAATTTTTATTTTTAGCCGTCTGCTGAATCCGTGATTTTATCGTATTAGGTAGAAGCACAACAATGTATTTTAAGTAATGGCGAAAATTGTAAAATGCCCAATATGTGGCAGCTTTAATGACATTGAGGAATCGAACACCTGTTCGGAATGTGGTAACAGACTGAGACCAAGGGGATTGTTTCAAGTATTTTTATACATGATTGCCCCACCTCTTAATTCCATTCTCGGTCCCGTCGGGCACGTTATAGTGAATATCTTGAGTAAGTTGGGTTGTTTAGGAACTCTTATTTTGGGGGCTATCTTAGCTTATTGCATCCATAAATATGTCTCCAATATATCGAAAGGAGAAAGTAAGAAAAATGCGATTGAACTGAATGAGAAGCGTAATTATCAAGATGACGCTACAGTCGAGGAACAACAACCAGTTTTAATGCAGGAAACGACACCCGAGGAAAACGAGAACACAAAGGAAGAAGAGGATGTTGTACCATCAGATGACAATAGAGACGAAGAGGTGGAAGTAAATAGCGTCGATAAAGAAGTTGGAACACCTAAGGAAAATGTGGACGAAATAAGTTCAGATCAATTGATAAAGGCTAATAAGAAGATACATGAGAATGATGTACAAGAAGTGGAATAGCTTTAATTTACCAAGCTGAGTATTTTTCTCTATCTTGTATTCATCTGGCACCATCAGGAGGATGGGGAGTTTCTGCACAGGTTGAAGATAGAGCAACTGCAAGTAGTCCATACCCAACTCGTATGGTTCCCCGAATATATGCCTTATCAGGGATTCAATGTGTGGGAACTCTCCTTTCTTTGGCTGGTGTCCTATCGGTTCGTAGAGATTAAGGAACTTGTCAACCACTGGTTGATAGTTCACGTGGTTAGGAACAGTGCAGAAACCATCGTACTTCGGGACGGTGGCAATGAAGTCCTTGCCATAGTCCTACCGTAGCGTTTCATTGTTCCATATGATACGCTTCTTGACAAAACCGCCATTGATGCGTGGCTGGTTCACAATCTTGTATAAGGTTGTGCCAACACGAATAAAATTCTCGTTTTCCATAGCCTTACTTCTGCATTAAAGGTTTGTTACCCATAATATACCGCTGGGCTTCTTGTGTTATCTGTGCAGTGGTTTTGATAGGATTCTGCCGTAGCCACGCTTCAAGTTCTGCCTTCTCAAAATAAAGCATTTTACCTTGTGGCTTGTAATGAGGTATCAGATTTCCCGATGTGAGTTTGTAGAGATAACTCTTTGAGAGGTTCAAGAACCTGCTGGCTTCTTCAAAACTCAGCACGTTCTTATTCATGAATACCATTTGTTCGAGTTCTTCAACTCGGGTTTCTAATGTCTTGTTCATATTGAAAACATTTTGAATTAAACAATATGAAGGTGCACCTTCGTTAATTATTTGTTAACGAGGGCAAAATTAGAAACGATAAAAGTAAATGGTGTTGAGCTATGTTTGAGGTCTCAACCTATGCTCAACCTTTTTTCAGTTGTTTGAGATATTTATCAATGGTTTCCCATCCTTTCGGTTGCTTCATATTGATTTGGTCTGTTGCAGAGGAAAGGTCGGTGCGTATCAGTGGCGTATCTTTTGTTTTCCCCAAGACAAGTTCATTACGAGCAATCGCAGATTGCCATTCATCAGTAATGAACCCTCGAAGATTAAGACTTTGCATGAGATATGCCAGCTGGCGATTGTTGTTTGATTTCAGAACACCTTTTAGCTTACAAGCAAAGAAGTCTTTGAGTATCTTAGGAGATATGCAAGTTGTAAATAATTGAATTTCGTTGATGCAAGCGGTAAGAATCTCTATTTGCTCATCTGTAAAATCAGATTGAAATGGATTTGTTCCTTTACCAACGATGACAGATTTCTTTTTCTGCTCACATGGTTCATCGTTTATCAAGACTGAAGAGCGAGACCGATCGGTTTGTACCTCTGTCAATTCAATTCGTTCTATTTCTGCCATGAGATATTTTGCGTATCGTTCATATAGAATTGCATCAACAAGATACGAGAACATCGGCAGAACATCATTATATAAGGTGTGTGTCTCAATGTAATTCGTATATTCAAACGAAGATACAGAGAATGAGGCATATTTCTGTTTTTGTTCTTTGGTCAGTGATTCAAAGAAAGTGCTTTCCCACAAAAAGTTATCATCTGTGTAATATTGCTCTACACATGCAAGGGCAGGATGATACAGATAAATAGAAGAAAGATCGTCTGTTATTCGGATATATTCTTTTTGTAAAATCTCTTTAAATTGCATATTGCTTACACAGCTCTTTTTCCTCAGAATATTTCCAATGAGCACATTGTAGGTCTGGGTAATACAGTAGTTTAATATTCGTTGAATACTGTCAAGCTGTATCTTTACACTATCATTTTCCATTTGTAATTTCTAAAGTGGGTATCTTTTGCAAAGATAAGGCATTCATTGAAGAAATAGACAAGAAAAGGAAACAAACAGAATAAAAGGGAAAACTTGTCGTTAATTAAATATAAAACTGAGTATTGAAAAACTATAAAAGTACACTTTTCTCATGACATTGTTATATAGTACACTTTTAGTACACACTGAAAAAAGAAAAATCCCTTGTAAATCAGCGGTTTGCAAGGAATTTGTGGTACCCAGACCCGGGCTCGAACCGGGATGCCTTGCGGCACTGGTGTTTGAGACCAGCGCGTCTACCTATTCCGCCATCTGGGCTTTTTTCAAAACCGATGCAAAGGTACATATATTTTTTTAACTTGCAAAAGATTTCACATAAACTTGCGAAAAATCTCATATATACTTGCGAAAGATTTCACATAAAAGTACTTATTCGAATAAGATTCGAGTAAAAGCTAAGTAAAATTTCGAGTAAAACCCGAATAAGATTCGGGTAAGATCCGAATGAAATTCGAATAAAATTGCAAGTAAGGTGATGGATATTCATTAAAATTGCAGCTTTTTCTTGCACATATCAATTTAAATACTTATATTCGTTGGCAGCGTAACGCCCATGCCTGAAAGGGAAAAATCCCACCACTACGACTGCAAAAGGTGGTGGAAAGCTGGAGAACAAAAGCGCTTCATGCCCCTATGCTCCATTCATGGCGCAGTAAAGGGAGGCGGAAATGCAAAGACAGCAGGCACCATCAGGCCTGGAATTAGGTTCTTCGCAACACGAGAGGGGTCGGAAAGGAAGACTTCGAGCAAGTAATTACCCCCTTTGGAGCAGGATTGCCACACACTAAAATTGTTAAAACAAATGATAACAGCATTTAATAAATCAATGACACTACCAATAATTGTCACGCACTAAGGTTGTTAAAACAAATGACAACAGTATTCAAATCAATGACACTACCAATAATTGTCACACACTAAGTTGTTAAAACAAATGGCGACAGCATTTAATAAATCAATGACACTACCCGTAATTGCCACACACTAAAATTGTTAAAACAAATGACAACAGCATTTAAATCAATGACACCACCCGTAAATCGCGAACATTACTTCTGCGTTATCCTCGCAGGAGGGAAAGGAAGAAGACTGTGGCCTTGCAGCCGTGAGCACCATCCTAAGCAGTTTGTTGATTTCTTTGGCACAGGAAAGACGCAGCTTCAACAAACCTATGACCGCATGAAGCGGATGCTTCCACAGGTCAATATCTACATCAACACAAACGAAAGCTATCGCCATTTGGTAGAAGAGCAACTGCCCGAAGTGGCACCAGATCACATCATGGTCGAACCTATCTATCGCAACACGGCACCCAGTGTGGCATGGGCAACCCATCGCATTGCACGTGTTTGCCCACAAGCCTGCCTGCTGATGGTGCCCGCCGACCAAACCGTTGTGCACGAAGACATCTTCGAAAAAGACGTGATGGAGGCCTTCGCGTTTGTCGAACAGCACGCCGGTCTGCTCACCATGGCCATCAAACCCACGCGCCCCGAGCCTGGATATGGTTATATTCAGATGGGAGAACGCAGCGGTGTCGGCGATATTTACCAAGTAAAAACCTTCACCGAAAAGCCCGATCGCAACTTTGCCCAGCTCTTTTTAGATAGCGGCGAATGGTTTTGGAACACGGGAATGTTCGTCTCTCGCTTATCCTTTTTACAAGAGAGTCTATC
This sequence comes from Prevotella sp. HJM029, assembly GCF_000599605.1. Taxonomy (GTDB): domain Bacteria; phylum Bacteroidota; class Bacteroidia; order Bacteroidales; family Bacteroidaceae; genus Prevotella. The sequence goes on from NZ_KK082661.1 coordinate 64,660, forward strand.
CAAACTCCTCCCACCCGTGCTGCGTGAGCTTGACGAAATGCACCCCCATTGGACGCTTGATGACGAAGAAAATTATGTGAAACAATATTTCTCGCGCTACCCCAACCTATCCATCGACTTTGGAATACTTGAAAAATCCGAACAAGTATATTTCAAGAATTGCACCTTTGGCTGGGCAGATTTAGGCACATGGCATGGCATCTACGAAGCCATCAGCGATGAAACGACGGACAATATCTGCCTCGATTCGGCTGTCATTTTCGACGAAGCCCACCACAACATTGTCAAACTGCCCCACCACCGTTTGGCTATTATCCACGGATTAGAAGACTATATTGTAGCCGAAGAAGACAATGTGCTACTCATTTGCAAAAAAGAAGATTCATCTTCGCGCATCCGAAAATACATCACTGAAGTGGAATTACAGAAAGGGAAAGACTTTGTATAGCACATGTACATTTAAAATCACACACAAAATAATTTACAAAAAGAGCGAGAAGAGCGCCCTACTCCCATCCGTAACAAACGACATTGACCGACATGCTTGCAGCCATCTTTTTTACAGGCAAGCCCCCTTGCGCCGCAGCCTCAAGCTAAAGTTCCCATAAACACATACATATTACCCACAAAAATGCGCTACTTTACCGCACAATTACGATGCAATCATGCGGTAAAGTGCCGCATTTTACTGCACTATTCCACAATAGAGAAATCCAATTGCCGTTTCTCTAAGTTCGCTCCTGCCACTTGAATCTCTATCGCATCGCCTAATTGATAGCGATGATGATGCCGCCTTCCGCGCAAACAGAAGTTGCGTTCGTCGAACTCATAATAATCATCGCTCAGGTCACGCATGGGAATCATGCCCTCACAATGGTTCTCATCAATCTCCGCATAGATGCCATAACTGGTAATTCCGCTGATATGTGCGGCAAACGTCTCGCCCACTTTATCGGCCATAAACTCTACCATCTTATATTTAATAGAGTCGCGTTCGGCATTCTGTGCCACCAATTCCATCTCCGAACAATGCTCACAAAGCTCCTCATAATGCTTCTCATTCGCACTCCTTCCACCTTGGGCATAGCGCGTAAGCAGGCGATGAACCATCGTGTCGGGGTATCTTCTAATCGGACTTGTGAAATGCGTGTAATAGTCGAATGCCAAACCAAAGTGGCCAATATTGTGCACACTGTATTTCGCTTTCATCATGGCTCTGAGCGCAACCGTTTGAATCATCTTCGCTTCAGGTTTGCCTTCGGTCTCGTCCATCAGCTTATTCAAGCTGCGAGCCATCGCTCCTTTTGTGCCTTCGGTTTTCACTTTGTAACCAAATTTCACAATAAATTGACGCAAGGTCTCCATCTTTTGCGGGTCAGGATTATCGTGCACACGATAGGGAAGCGTCTTTGCTTTCCGCCCCTTCTTGGCCTTTCCGATGCTCTCGGCCACGGTTTTGTTGGCCAACAGCATAAACTCTTCAATCAACTTGTTGGCATCGTGCGACCGTTTAAAATAGCAACGTGTGGGCTTTCCCTTTTCGTCAACATCGAAATGCAGTTCTTCGCGGTCAAACTTCACTGCGCCATGCTCAAAACGTTTCTTGCGCAACGCCTTGGCTAAACGGTCGAGTGTGATGAGCTGTTCCGCATTTTCGCCCTTGTATTCCCCATTCTTAGGCACAGGAGCAGGCTCACCCGTGCCATCAACCACACCATTTTCTTCTAACAACTGCTGCACCTCCTCGTAGGCATAGCGGCGCTTGCTGCGAATAATAGTGTGCACAATGCGGTAGGTTTTCACATTGGCTTCGTCGTCAAGTGTGAAGATTACGCTATAAGCCAGTTTGTCTTCGTCGGGACGCAGCGAGCAAATGAAGTTGCAAAGGCGCTCGGGAAGCATCGGAATGGTGCGGTCTACCAAATAAATACTCGTCGCACGCTTCACCGCTTCTTTATCAATCACGCTCCCTTCCGTCACGTAATGGCTCACATCGGCAATGTGAACCCCCACCTGCCACAGCCCTTTGTCGAGCTTTTCGATGGAAAGAGCATCGTCAAAATCTTTCGCATCGTGGGGATCAATGGTGCAAGTGAACGCCGACCTAAAGTCTTCCCGCTCGGCAACATCCTGTGGTGTAATCTCTCCTGTTATCTTGTTAGCGGCCTCTTCCACCGCTTTTGGGTAGACATAGGGCAGTCCATATTGCGCCAAAATGGTGTTCATCTCGGTGTCGTTATCGCCTGTCTGACCAATCACATCCACCACTTCGCCCACCAAATTCTTGTGTTCGGCGTCGGGCCATTGCGTGATTTTCACAATCGCTTTGTCGTTGGTTTTTCCACCTTTCAGCTTGCGTTTCGGAATGATAATGTCGCTTGCAAAGATGTTTTCGGGCGTGATGAGATAGGCAAAGTCCTTGCCTACACGCAGTTTTCCAACGAACTGATCTTTCTTTCTTTGCAAGATTTCAATCACTTGTGCCTCCTTGATGTGATGTTGTCGACGCGCCATGAAACTCACTTTCACACGATCTCCATTGGTAGCCCATAACGAATTGCGCTCTGAAACGAAAATAGGTGTTCCACCATCGTCGGGCAAAAAGGTATTCTTACCATTTGCTTTACGCAGGAATGTCCCTTCTTGCACCTGTCCTTTGGTATTGAGTTTATAGGAACTATCAGTCACTTTCACCAGAAAATCATCCCACGCCATCTCTTCAATCATGTCGATGGCCAACATTTTCAGGGGGTGTGTATCAAGTTTCAACGCACGGAAAATCTCCCTAAAGCTTAATGGTCGATTACCCTGTGACGAGAAAAACGTTTGCAATCGCTCCTGCAACTGCTTTCTGCTCATGCGCTTTCCGCCTTTTTTCCCTTTTCCCATATTCTTATTTTTTTGTTTCGTTTCTCCATACAAAGGAACAAAAAAGAAACGACAAAAACAATCTTTGTATCATCTTTTCCATCCTTTTTCCGTATATTTGTTCCCAAAAAGCTGAGGACTCCTCAGGTCTTCACATCAATAGTTACATCATATGACATTAGAATTTACTCCAGAAGCCATTGCCGAATATCGGAGACAGGTGCGTGAACACATGTTACTTGCACGCAAACCCAATGGCGAACCTTACCTCGATGAGAAGGAAGTTGACCAACGTCTGCGCACATTCACTGACGATGAACTGACTTTTGGTATGCCTTTTAATACGCCAGAAGAGACCGCTTCCATGCTCATTGAAGAATAAACTTCAACTCATCGCTTGCATAGCCATCCTCTTATTTAAAGGAACTCCTTCGCATAGGCTGGAGAAACAAAAAAAAATCGGCAGTAAATCACTCACTCCCGACCTCAACAGGTGAGCCAATCTCTGGCTCAACCTTTGCTTTTTACTAATCTAAAAACCTAAACCTAATAACTAAAAACCAAAAACCTAAATGTGTAATCCTTACTAAACAATCTTTTGCTCCTAAGAGTCTACCTATTGAGTGTCGCCAGAAAGCAAATGTTTTAAATCACATATTGTTTTCTTTTGACGATGCAAAGATACTATAGTTTTCATCATATGTCGCAAGAAAATATCGACTATTCTACCAAAAACACTATATTTTTGATGTAAATCAAAATCACACTCTCCATAATAAGCCTTTCATACTACACATTATAAAAAACTACAGTCTGTTAAACCTCCCATAAAAATAGGTCTGAACAAAGATTTAAATTTTGGACAAAGCGTCTTTTTTAGTAAAATATTTTGCATTGTAAGTGATTTTCTTTACCTTTGCAATCGTTTGAGAAAACAATATATCTACAAGTTAATTTTTTTTATCAAGTTAAATTATTAGTCGTGTAATCAAAAAAGAGGTTGTACATTTGGGGTAACATTTTTAGGAATTAAATTTTAGACATTATATATATTTTAAAGACAACTTCCACCATTGGATGGTCGGAACAAGATAAAATCCCAGTAATCCGTATAGCGAATTACTGGGATTTTTCTTTGCATCTTACCAGCATAGAGCCCTATGCTAAATGAGAAATAGGTGTAAGTGGGAATACCATCAATGATCTTTATATCCCCACTCCACAGCATTATAGTTTTCCAATCACCTTGGTTAGCTGCTCACCCAAGCCAATAGTGTAACCTTGTGAAAGGAAAACTACACGGTTAAAGGTGTCGGCAATGATGAAGATGGGCAACTGATTGCGCTGCGCAAGCTTCATTTGTGTGGCGATTTCTTCGCGTATTGCGCCCGTCTTATCGATGCCAAAGATGGTGTTTTTAGGCAGAAGTCCAAACTCATTCTTCTGTTGTTCAAACTTCTTTGCCGCTGCCTCGTCGGTGAACAGCAGCACAAAGGGGCGTCCCCATTGGTCTAATTTGGCTTTCATCTTGGCAATATCGTGCAACGCATGATTGGTAGGTTCCTGACCAACGCCTAAGATTCCCAACACATAATAGCCGCGTCCCGTTTGACTCAAGATAGAAACTTCCTTGCCTTCGTGGATGAAAAGGTTCTCGCTATTGAAACTTCCAAACACCTTTACGCCCTCGTCTTGCTGACGAACGATGAGCTTCACCTGCGTGGTGTCGCCCGCTTCGATGCGGAAGAACTGATTATGTGCCAACACACTCCCATCGGCCATGCGCTGTCCTGATACCAAAAGATAAGTGCCTTCATCAAGGGTTGTGCCGTTCTTAAACACATTATGCCAGGAAATGCCGCCGCCCATATCCACTTGTCCTTCATCGAAATTCATGAGATAGGTCTGTCCATTGATGATTTTACTAATTGTGAAATAGCTGTAATACTTCGGATCGTCCAAGAAAGGCACGGGCTTAAAGTCGAGTTTCAGCGTCCCCGTCTTGGCCACTTGCTGCTCTTCGGCATCGAAATCAACATCCACCCACTGATGATCCTTCTTATATTGCACCTTCCACGACACGTAATCCATGCGCGCTTCGATGTTCAAGCTGCGCGCAACATCCACAAAAAAGATGTCGCGACTGCGCGAATCGGTGAGCCTACTCTCCCAAACACTGATGGGAGTTTGCGGAATACGCATGGCTCTTGTGTCGGGATTGAGCTTGATGTGCTGCCTAATCCACGCCACCAACTGCGCGGGATCATGTTGGAAACGCACCACCTCTTCCGGCGTAAAGGCTTTCGTTTCGAAGAATTGTTTGAAGGGTTTGAGAATCATTTCATACTCCACCCGAGGCGAAAGTTGGTTGCTTTTGGCCTGCATGTTGTCGTCAAGAATGACCATTGGCATATCGCGCAGATCCTTATCGGTGAGGGTATTGAGCAAATCAAGTGCCCGTTGCGACTGCTGGGCATACTTCTCTACGAAAGCTTTGATGGTTCTCCAGTTGCCACGAGCCTTTATAATATAAGGTATAGCATCGGGGATGGGGAAGTTTTTCAGCGTCTCTGCCGTTGGGAACGTAGCCACATAGGCATTGCGCAGTGAGTCTTCGTAGGCCAAACGCACGGCATTTGCAGCGCGCAACGCCTCGGGAACATCGGGCAAAAGCGCCTGCTCCTTGGGCGGAACAATGTCCAAGTCTTGCGCCTGAGGCACGTGTTGCGCATCGTAAGCGAGCTTGATGGTGAGCTGTTTATCTTTACCAAACGTCGCTTTCACATAGCCAAAGCGCCCGTTTTTCGATGCCCACACCAACATATCTCCTTTGCCTGCCGAGAGAAAAGTCATGCCTTGTGCATTCGTATATTTCGATGCGGCGGTGTAATATTCGGCATAATTATAGATTTTGAAATCCACTTTCGCATCGGCTACGGCCTTTCCTTGGGGCGTAACCACACGGAAAGCAATCTTTCCCGTGCTGCCATAGTTGTCGATGAGGTTGATTTCGGTGAAGTTATTCGTGCGCAACATCACCTCTTCGGGACCATTATAGTCGCCAAAGGCACGGGTGTGCATGAGCATTGCGCGCGAGGCCGGGGCATTAAACCAACCCAAATTCAACACGGGTTCGGGCTCACAAGCGCCTAAGAAATACCATTTGCCGTCGGCCCAAGCCTCAACCCACGCATGATTATCGTCGGTATGTGCCCAGCGGGGCGTATAGACTTGCCGCGCAGGAATACCCACTGCGCGCAAAGCTGCCACGGTAAAGGTGCTCTCTTCGCCGCAACGTCCGCGCGCAGTCATGATGGATTGCAACGGAGAAGAGGTGCGCCCGTCGGATGGTTCATAGGTGACTTTCTCGTGACACCAATGATTTACCTCCAAAATGGCATCGCGCATCGACAGTCCTTTCACGCGCGGTTTCAACTCATTCATGAAGATTGCACGCGAACTATCTAAGGGTTCGTTGTTCACACGCATGGGCAACACGAAATGACGGAACAGCAGTTCGGGCACCCTTTTGCCCCAAGAAAACTCGTGCTGTGTGCGCAAAGCCGACCGCACATTGCCCAGATGATAGGCCGTGGGATAATCGGTTGCATCGGCCACAGGCATATAAGCATAGAGAAAGTGCAAGGCTTCTTGCTCTTGTGGCGTGGCATGCAAACCGTCCAAACGATAGAATTTCTCGCCGATGAGTTTCATTTTTGCCTGAAAGGCCGCATCCACTTTGGCACGATAGGCGGCATCGGCGATGAAATGTTGCGCTGTTGCCAGCAAGGAAACAAGGCACAAGGCCAGGATTAGTAGACTTTTTTTCATTATTTTATTTTTATTGTTCTTACATTTTCTGTTGGTGAGAAAAGCCCCGTCGGGACAGCTTTCATTCGCCATCTGCCAGCAAAGCAGCGATGGTGTGGCCCACCCGGCGCGCCGTTGTCTGCATGATGCAATCCTCTTGTGCACCGGCTGCGCCCATGCTTACCGCCGCATTCAGCAGCTTTGCGCGCGAAGGTTGGGGCTCACGTGCCGAGAAATGAAAGGCCATGACCTGCGTTTCGCGCCTTATTTTGGCAATGTTTTGCTCGTTCACCCCACATCCGGCCATGATGATGATGCGCCCCTTTGCCCAAGCATGGAGTTGAGAGAGCAACGCAATGCCCTGCTCGGCGGTGGGTTGTTGCCCCGAGGTGAGCACGCGTTGAAAACCTAAATTGCAAATTTCTTCCAAGGCTTCCCGGGGCAAACGGCAGCGATCGAAGGCACGGTGGAACGTCACCGAGAACCCTTTTGCATGCGACAAGAGGAAACGATTGGCCTCCTTATCGACGTCGCCTTGGGGTGTCAGACAGCCAAAAACCACACCGTCGACGCCTAATTGCCGGCAGATGTCGATGTCGATGGCCATGCGTTGCAGCTCATCGGGCGTGTAAACAAAATCTCCTCCCCTATTCCTGATGATGACATGCAGCCGCGTTGTGGTGAGCTTCTCACGCGCCATCTTGATTTCTCCATACGAAGGTGTGGTGCCCCCTTCGGGTATTCCCATGCACAACTCCACGCGATCGGCACCGCCTTCCTGCGCAGCAAGACAGCTTTCCACGCTGTTGGCACAAACCTCTATTTCAACATCATTTCGTTTCATCGTTGGTTTCTACGGCTAAAATGGTAGCTTTTACGCGGTAAAAGCTTGTGAATTACTACTTAAGATGATTTCTAAAATGTATCTAATTGAAAATAAATAAGTTACCTCGCTGTAAAAACTAAACAGGTAACGATTTGGAAACGAGCGAAGTACTATTAATCGCATATTTCTACATCAACAAAGAACGCTTGTTATTCTATTTGCAAAGATAATCATTTACTTTGAATAACAAGCGTTTTTGATAAGATTTTCGCTCTTTTGCTCCATCTGTTGTTTGGAAAGATTGAAAAATAAGGAGAATGATTATATTCCTCTTCCTCGCTTCTTCTTTTTCTTGGCTTGATTTCTGAGTTTATGTTGCCAAGCCATCTCTGCATAATCATCACCGTGTGTCTGTGGATTGATAAGTCCACCTGCCCCCGAAATCATTTCTTCGGCTGCATTCAAGGCGGTGCTTGCTACATTTCCTACGGCTTGTGCAATGGCTGAACTTTCGTTTGTTTTTGTAGGCGGTATGTATGAACGACTGGGAGGAACAAGTTGATAGCCTGTGTCTGATTGAACTTTATTTTTTGTAGTCTTGTCTGCTATTGTGTGAGCTTTTGTTATCGTCTCCTTTGTTTCGGCTTTATTGGCTATCTCAAAGTTCTTTTGCAAAGAGTGGTATCCGAACTCTCTGCCGATTTCGGAAGCCTTGAATGTCTGGCCACAGTAGGAGAACTTCAAACCATAGACTTTTCCCTGTTTGTTCTTCATGCGCTCTATGATAATGTTGTTCTTGTTCAATTCGTAGAGAAACATGGAGTGCCCTGATATGCCACCGCCTTTATATTTATCCAACAAGGCATAACAGATTTGCTGTACTTCTTTCTTTGTTTGCTCTCTCGTAGGATTGGCTTTTGCTTTCTGATGCTTCCTTTCCGCCCTGACCTCCTTTGCGATAGTCAAGCCTTTCGAGCGACTTATTTCCTCCGCCACTCTTGCTGCCCTGTTGCTTACAAAGGTGGTGTCATAGACCTCCCCATACAGGCTGATGCGGTTGGCAATGATATGGATATGTCTGTTGTCGGTGTCCTTGTGTGTTACCGCCACCCATTGATGGTTGTCAAGTCCCATTTGTTTGGCAAACAGATGGGCTATCCGCATAAGTTCAGATACGGGCAGTTTCTTCTCGTCTTGTGGTGCTATACCGATTTCGATGCGGAGGAACTTGTTCCTGCAACGTGTATTGTAATCGTTCACCATCTTCATTTCCTCGTAAATTTCTTTTGGTGTCGTTCCACAGAGATTGTGAAAGAGAAGTGTTTTACCGAGTTTTCCCTCTCTGAAAATATATTCCAGCGCATTGCTGCCATGCGCAATTGCTCTACATTTTCCTATCATTCTCCATTAGATTTAAGAGTTTAATTGCTCTTTCCTCAATGCGGTATTTGGGATTGAAGAAACGCTTAAATGCCTCCCTTGCCAGATAAGAAAGACTTTGAGTAATCAGTACCCACGCATCATCCTTTACCTTGATAAGGTTGGAAATATGTGAGAAGAAGTAGGCAGTTCGTCTGAGTAGCTCGATGGCTTCCCTTTCATTGTCGGTCATCTTAGGGACGGCAATTACTTCACCATTCAGGAGTATCTCACGGCAGTAGTCTGAGAACTTCCGCCCTGTACTTCCCGACTTTGACTTGATACGTTGCTTTTCCTCTAAAGTACATCTTACCTTGATGAACTCCGTCTTGTTCATCCTCGCTTCTTCCTTACCTCGTTGCTGCCACTTGGCAGTCTTTCTATTATATCTGCTCATATAAGTTTCTTTGAAAGTTAATCATCGTAGATGATTTGTTATTGCTTAATTTCTAAACACTGACCGATGAGAACGGAGTGATTACGGTCTAATCTCCCCGACAATTAAACGAGGGGAGCAAGCGCAGTTTGTGGGTACAAACTGACGTCTTGCAATGTCAGCTAACGAAACGTTTACGCATAAAGCGTTTTGCCGTCCAAAAACGAATGCCGTGCATTCAGTATCTAACTGCGTTCGTGGTATTCCCTCCGTTCAATGTATTCAGCAAAAAACTGTTATCGGTACTACCCTAAAACGGTCGAGGATTTTGAGTGAAAGGAACGTTCCTTTTTCTGAAAACCGTCAACCCTTTTCTTACGGCTTACAGTCTTCTCCATTTCTCTATGTCTTCACCATATTCCTCTATATGTTGGCGGATAATGTTTTCTACGAAACTTGAAAGGTTGCTGCCCCTATCGCCTAATCTGCGTACGATGAAGTCCGCACGTTCCTGTGTCTCCCTGCTCAGATAGACCGCTTTTCTCTCACTTAGCTTTGTCGGAACAAGGAACGCTTGCTTGTATGCTTCGAGTGTCTCCTTTCTCATCTTGGCACTGATGCGTCGTTGAATAGTTGCATGCTCTGTATGCAGTACAGGCTCGGATGGCGTGGCATGCTCTATGGCATGTTCTGTTTCTTGTTGTTTTTGCTCTTGAATAGTTTTCATTCCCTTTTCCCGGAATTCAGAGACAGATTGTTCACTTGAATTTTCAGCTTGGCTCATACCAAAAGTTTTTCCTATGAAACGATCTATTTCTTCCATATTTCTTCTTTCCTTTTTCATCACTCTATCTTATTTTAAGTTTGACTTGTTTTATTTTGTTGCTTGTATTTTGAGATTTCTCATGCTCACGGACACGGCTGACATGATACTCGTTGAGGTCTTTGAAGTCTTTATAATACACAGCCATATCTTCTACCTTAAAACCTGCGTTTACAAATTCCTGTACTGCTTTTCGCCCTGTATCGTCATTATCAAGAAAAGCACGAACAGAGGTTATATTTCTTTTGTTCAGGTAGTGAATACTTCTTGCTTCATTACTCACAGAATTCATCACGAGACATTGGTTGGTTACTTCCCCTTTCATTGAAAGAAAAGAGAGAAAGTCCATAAAGCCTTCAAACAGGCAGACGGGTTGTGCCCTGTCCTCAAATATCGGAGTGATGTCTTTGGGGGCAATCGTTCCTTTGAATATTTTGTTGTCCCGAAGTTCATAACCACCCGAAGAATTGGCAAAGCCGATGGTTTCATGTCTTCTTCCCCTTACCTCGTAGCTGATACATTTGAGAAAGGGTGTTGCCTTTTCTAAATCAATACAGCGTTCCTTTTTGAGATACTCCTGCAGGTGCGGCGGCAAGGTGTCTGATATGCTTGTCAGTCTCCTTGTACCGCTTGCTATTGTATTTTCTGTTTGCTTTGGGCTGATGGATGTTTCTCTCTTTGGAGAGCTGGAGCTGGGCACTATATACTCTGAAGTGTTCTGCTCCAAACGGCAGATGGCTTCCGAGAGCGTGCAGCCTTCCAAGCGCATACAAAGGTCGATGATACTTCCACCCCTGCCTTCGGCATAGTCTATCCAAAGGTTCTTTTCCCTGTCCACCTTGAAACTCGGATGAGTTTCCTCCCTGAGTGGTGAGCGATACATGACATAGGTAGATGTTTTACGGACAGGCCTAATGCCTTTCCTTTCGAGATATTCCACGATGGAATATCGTTTGATTAGTGATAAATCTTCTTTTTTCATTGTTTTGATACTTTAATGGGTTGAATGATAATTATTTATGCTTGTCTGTTTTATGGTTTTACCGTTTCCAAAGTTTTTCCCCTCCAAACTTTTTCATCTTTCTTCTTACTACATATTATTTTGTGATAAGTAATTGATAATCAGTATTACT
>NZ_KK082661.1:75995-103120 GCF_000599605.1 Prevotella sp. HJM029
ACCACCGTTTCTTCGTTTGCTCACCTTTATGTATCCTGCTTTCTTCAAGGCTTCGCCCATCCGCTTGGCAACAAGTGGCTGGTGGGTATAAATACCCAAATAGGTGAGTATCTCCGTAGTGGTCATTAACGAATAACTTTCATCCTCCGTTGGCTTTTCAAAACAACACAACAAAAGTTCCATCTCTGCGGTTTGTACTTGAAAGTCTTCACTCTCCCTATATAGCTCGGCTATCTCATCATCATCAAACCAATAGCGAAAACCTGACTTTAACAGGGCTTTGGCTTCAGCATAGACATTGTCCATTGAAATACGCTTGGCTTTCTCTATGTCTATGGAAAGTACTTCAAAGGGCAGAAACCTTCTGCTGCCTGTCGGGTCTGTAAGAAAGTCATTGCCGTTCACTGATGCCACAAAGCTTGCCAAGTGGGGATGCTCCTCTACATATTTGTCATACGGCATACGGTACTTGACCATCGGACAGGTGATGAGGTTTTTCAGCTCATTCTCGTCCCGCTTATTAAGGGCTTTTAGCTGGTCGTCTATGTTTACGATAAGGTTCTGACCGATATAGGTGAGTGTGTCTTTCTCCTGCGGATTATTTTTCCTGTGTAACTGTAACCGTGCAGTGCTGGGGGACAGAGCAGGTCAAGGAACGTGGTCTTGAACTTTCCCTGCTCGCCTGTCAACACGAGGCAGGTATGGTTACGGCACTCGCGGTCGTCGATTGCGTTGGCGACCACCGCCACAAGCCATTTGGTAAGATACGGCAACCATTTGTTAGAATTACGGACAACAACGCAGCTTGCCAAATCGGGAATTGCTTTTGGTGAAAAGAAAGTAAGAACACTACTACCACTGTAACTACCACCATTGCTACAACCATCACCTATATCTATCAATGGCAACCCTTTTAAATACTCCTGCACAGGATTGATACGGGGAGAAAAGCTGCTTTCAATGATGGAATAAAGGTTCTCGGCAGAAGTCGCTATGTTTTTATCGCAATCAAGTTCCCTGCGAAGCGTATTGATTTCATAACGACCGACTTTTGTAAATATGCCGCCGTTCCTACTTCGGTATTCGGTTCTACCCAATACTGTATTGTATCTAAAATCGTAGTGTGTGGAGAGATAGTTTTCTATCTCTGCGTTCATGGATGAGCTACCCCTTCGATGAGGATTTCTCCTGCTGCCTGTATTGCCTGCATCTGCGTTCTTTTTCATTATTTCCTTGAATTAGTTTCCAAGAGTGAAGTTAGGGTGAGAATGCGTAACTTCCAAGCATTCAGAGCCTTCTTGCATAATGTTGCGCTCGTCTGCTGCAAAATTCTTAGGGAAACAGGCTGTCAAAAAGAGCATTTATCGTCTCATTAAGCAAAAAATGGACGACAGGAAAGAAAGGTTATCTGAAATACGGATGTTACTGTCTGCTTTCAGATGTACTCTTTTGCTTTGATTGTCTTATTAGCTTTATTTGTGTAGTGGCAAAAGTATAAATCTGTCTCTTTTGTCCTTGTCATAGTGCCACAAGCTGCCACGTGAATGAAAAGTGATGGAATAAGAAATATCCAATATTAATTTTGCATAAGACAAGCTGCGCTCGGCAAAGGATAAGTAAACTTTCCTCTGCACTCGCTTGGATTGTCTTTGCAATGAAAGAAAAAAGACGAGGCAGGAAAACGTAAATGTGAACCGATGAAACGGATTGCTCTTTTCCCAATTGTTCCCGATACTTCCCTGCTGTTCCCCACGGCTTTGAGAGGCGTACGTACACCATTACCTTTGCCAGCAGAAACAGGAAAGAACTGAAACAACAAACAATAACAATATAAAATTATGAACTATTACATCATTACGGAAACCAATTGGGCAAAGCTTCGAGATGAAATCTTAAGCCTTGCGGAATGCTGCCACAAGGCATTCGGAGAAAAGAGTAAGCATACGGACTGGTTGCACAACGGCGATGTGTGCCGACTGCTGAACATCAGCAAACGCACTTTGCAGCATTATCGTGATACGGGCGTACTGCCGTTTACGCAAATCGGACACAAGTGCTATTACAAGCGCGAGGATGTGGAAACACTTCTTCTTACGAAGTCGAACAAACCTAAAAACAGACAGATATGATGGAAACAGCAAGAGATTTGAACATGGAGACGGATGAGATGCAGCTGATCGTCTCGGCCTTGAGAGGTGTAGGCAAACGGATTGTGGAAGTAGCGGATACGCACAAGCCACTCTTTGCAGGCGAACTTTTCCTCACGGGTAAGGAAGTGTGTGAGCGGCTGTACATCAGTCCCCGTACCTTGCAGGACTACCGAGACAGGAAGATTATCCCTTACACGCAGTTTGCAGGAAAGATACTCTACAAGGCTTCGGACTTGAAAAGGATGCTGGAGGAGAATTACAAAGGAAACGTCATATAGCTTTAACGAAAAATGTGTTTCCGACACACTAAAAGGATACTTTTCATGTGTCGGGAACATCGTTTTTAAAGCTCAAATACGCATGTTTATAATTCACTGGCAATCAAAATCTTACATGGGGAGCTTTGTCTTATAAGAGAATTTCAATAAAGATATAGGGCTAACTCGTTAAGCAACTTTCTGATATGAGGGCAACTTAGTTAATGTCTTATACCTATAATCTCGTGCGGCATACTTACTCAATATTCTCTTCTTTTTTGATAATCTTATTATTTTCAGCAGCTTTCTTCAACCATTCCGATACATTGGGAATGCTGGCAAAAATATCTATTTTGGAGTTTCTTAAATACATATAATCTATACCATAATATAGCTCTTCCTTCTTATTTTTGGGTAACCAAATAAGATGGTGTTTGTGAAGCCAAAGTAAAACAGTATTAGTTTTCTTGATAATCAAGCTTTTAAACTTTGAATATTTCTTTTCTATATTTGAAGGCTCATAACATCTAAGTTTCTGATGTATAGCGCCTTTCTCATCCATATAAGCACAGCCACCATTCTGACTATGATTAGCATAACCTACCCCTCTTGAACGAATCATCCTCTCAGTTAGGATTGGCCAAAACATTATCTTTTCGTTAGCATTGAGATAATTAAGAAGATGGTCTTTGCGTACTAATAATGCGCTATGTCCACTTGAGAACATATAGTTGTCCAATACAACAATCTCATTTTTATCATTCACCCATACTCCAACATCATTAGAAAATTTCAATTGGAGCCCATTGAATAACCACTCATTAGGCAGAAGCAGATTGACAAAATCATCGGATGACACATCATCGTCATATGAGAGGGTGTACTGCAAATAAGCAGGTTCCATGATAATTTCATCGAAAATCTTATGTCCTACAGAGAATGGTATTCTTTTGTGGTTCTCAATACTTACAGCATTCTTATAAGCTGTCGACCAATAAAATTCACGAGTAAATACATTGTAAATCTCGTTATTCTCATGAAAGGAACGTCCTTCAATTCCTATATGGTATAAGTTGTCACGCACAGTACTCAAGGCCTCCTTATTGACAACATATGCCTGTATGAAAGTCCATAAATCTCTTATAAGAGCTTTATCGTCATCTGGTTCATGCACAAACTTGCTGTATGAAAATAAATTTACCCATTCAATTCCATCTTCATCAGTAATAAGAACATACTCCCTAATTCTTGGCATATTTTTCCACGTCTTCAACCATTTGAGATCATTTTTCGGTACCGATATATCAAAATCAGGAAGTTTATATTTGCTCTGATGATGTAATGACTTACGCCCAGGATATATTGTAGGGTCAATAGTTCTGGCTCTTCGTACAGGATCAGACCATTCATTACTCCAATCTTTATCAGGGTATTTGTCTAACATCCGAGCCATAATGCGATACATGGCTATCCACTGATATTTCTTTCCTATACGTTCAATTTTGCCATGAGATCGATTATGGCTATCGTTGTTCTTATCGAAGTGAACAAAAACATTAGGATCATATCCATACTCTTCAAATATCATATGTATGGCCCAATTCGACAACATCTCTACATTCTCCCCAAAGCCACCAAGATTAGATTGGAATACATATCTTCCAAAATCTCCATAACTTCTTACTCCATACTCTGGAGCCATAGACGATAATATTGAGTGCTGAACCATATATACGTCTCGTTCATTTTCTGGAACTGTTTTCCAATCTCTATCATACTTTGCAGTAATTTCATCGTTTGAAGGAATGGGAGGTAAGGTCCCGTCTGTAAAGGGAACTTTTATGTGTCCCTGTTCTATCCTTATATCCAAACCTCTACTAATACCAAACTCTACAATATTACAAGCATAGTCACGCACCAAAATGTGTTCAGGTACATGTTTCTTGACGAAGACGTTACTATATACCCACTGTGCAACTGTACAGCTATTTTTATCATCTTGCATTAGGAGTAACGCTCCATAGACAGCACACCACAAACGTTCTTGAATGTAAGGATCATTAACAAAATAGTATTTCTCTAGTAATGGCAGAAGAAGTTTTTTATGCTGAACTAAAATATTTACAATGGCATGTGTAGCACAATCTCTCAGTTCTCGCCAAGTAGTGGATAGTGTCCATACCAAAGTCTCAAGACATGCCTTAGCTATCTGATTATCTATTGATTTAAGAGTGTTGTTCGAAGCTTCACACCCCCATCGTGCCAAATCCAGAACTTTCCTGCCATGCGACCAAGGATCAGAAATTAAAACAGTCCATATAGCGTCTCGTTGCGCCATACTTAAATTCCATAACATATCATACAAGACAAATCCATTTGAGGCTACATCTGTTCTGTAAGGGCGAGATAATATAATTTCAAACATCAAACCGTATTTGTTTGCTTCCTTTATTTTGCATATCAATTCATCTCCTTTCATGGTGAAACTATCTCGCCACATTGCACTATCAATAAATGATTGATATGCCTCTTCTTTATCATTCTCCTCAACTAGTTCTATCAGTTCTTTATTTTTAATTGAGGGAACAAGAATTGCTAAAGCTTCAGAAAGATTTCCCAAGTTATATTTGAACCATTCTTTGGCTGGTGTATTTGAAATCAGATATTCTGCGATAAAATAATCGCCTATCCTTTCAAAGCCAAAATTTACATATGTGACACCACCGTCATAGACATCTGTTCTTAATAATCCCTCATCTATTAGCAATTCAAAGAATTCGTTGGGCGTCCTTGTATATTTAGCATCCTGTGCCAATCTTTCCATTACAACTTGATATTTAAGATGCCAACGACTACCAGTTGTAACCATTAATTCAGCTACCGAACGCAGTGCTTTAGTTACAAGATTTTGAGCTTTGTTATACTTAAATTTTATCGCTATTTCATGATTGGCATCATCACAATATTCTAGAATAGTTGTCCAGAAATTTGCAAACACCAATGGACGATGACTTTTTTCATGATTGCGACAATACTTGATTAAGAAAAGAGGATTAGAGAATTCTTCTCCATATACAGGCCAAGTTGGTTGGTCTATACCAAAAGATGAGAACATGTACTCACATGCTTCTCTCTCATGTCCTTTGAATCCATGATGCTGATATACTGCGTATTCAGAATTATGAGCAATATCATAAAACCAATTTTTACAATCTGATATACGAAAGCTTATAATAAGACGCAGATACTCACATGAGTATATACTTTGCAGAAAATCCAACAGAAATTTGTTCCATAACTCATCACCAGCTCCTTCGTTAATTGCATCAATAAATAACACTACAGGCTCCCCTATTCTCTTACCATAATTATCGAGTTCTTTTAGTAATTTTTCCTTTCTACATTTTATATCCAACAACTCGCGAATTTGGGAGAGAGGGTCTGATGATGCTGTAAAATGTTGCCCTAAAAGTAATATGGATGGTTCATGGGCACGTTTACGTTGAGTAACCATATCGCCTATAAGATGAGACTTTCCCGTACCAGCAACACCCGTAACTATAATTGTATGATGTTTCTTGAACTCAATCCAATTATTGGAAAGCACTTTCTGTAAGGCATGTCCATCTTCACGAATAAAATACCCTTTTGTTCGAATGTCATTTCTATTGTTACTTTCAGAATTGTAACAGAAATTGTTAAATATAGAGAGGAATCCATTTACTGATTCTCTTAATTCAATATAAGAAGTTGCTGTTCCACTTAAGCTGTCCATCTTTTTAACAAGATGCCTACATTGAGCTGAAATTTCAGAGCAAGAAGGTTCTTTGTCTGTACTTATTATAAATGATTTCAATGTATCTCTAAATTTCTCTATTTTCTCTTTTAGTAAAGGCTTGAACCTATCAGTAATGTGCAATGAAGCCAATGCGAAATCCATATCTTCAAATGGGAAGTTACGGTTCTCTGAATAACGCTTATCCAAATTCTTAATCTGCTTGATATTCTGTTCTTCAAACCACTTCTGCGTGGGAATGAAGTTTAACTCTTCATCTATCAAACGACATGCCTCAACTATTTTTTTCCACTCTTCAGGCTTTTTCTTATTAGACTGCCAAAGATACAGAAAATAAGCAATGGCAATTAGCACTGCTATTCCAAAACTCAACCATTCAGAGTTTTGGGACAGAACCCCCCAAAAAGTTATTTCCTTATCAGCGTAACGGAAAGAAATGTGAGCTCTCAGAAGTTGAGGTATAAGACCGGAAAGAGAAGCCTCTGTTGCCATAAAAGTGTAGAACACTTTACGCTCAGCACGCTTCTTCAGAAATCCTACAATTATATTAATCCATTCCTTCCAATTTGCCTTACGCACCTCCTTTATAATAAGAGTGAGTGAAGTAGTTTGTATAATACCCCATAAGAGTAAGGCCAGAAATATACTGAATATGATAATCATTGTGTTGTTTTGTTTATATTTTTAAAGTAGCATTCATTATCCTATGATAGTATGTCTGCTGCTTATAATTTTAATATTTTAAGCGCAAAGGTAGATATTTCTCTTCAGATATTAGCAACATTAATTAACTTTTCCTGTTTTGCTATTTTAAATGAGTTAAGTTAGAAAATTAACTCGTTTGATTGATGGTTAAAGAATTTGTGCCAATATTGCACATAGCAATGTTATTTGCACCTTTGTAGCATTACTAACCCTTTAATTCTAAGCGAGATGATAAAGTACGTAATTCAAGCGAAGAAGAATCCACTGAAAAAAAGAAGTGAAGTTTTATCCGCAGGCTGCACCGACCACGCCGGTAATGCTGGCACAAATCGTAAAGCGGATAGAGAAACGCTCCACCGTGTCGAGTGCTGACGTAAAGGCTGTGTTGGACGCCTTACAGTACAAAGTTATTGAGGCCTTAGAGAATGGCAACACCGTGAGACTGGGCGACATCGGTTCGTTCTGTCTCACCATCAAGGCGGAGGGTGCAGCAACGGCCGTCGAAGCCAAGACAAAAGGCGCAAAACTCATCAAGCAGGTGAATGTGCAGTTTACCAAGAGTACGGCAATACGTGATTCTTTCGACATCCGAAGTCTCGACTTCGCCCCGCAGGAAGACATTGTAAACGCAAAATAGCATGCTGGCAGTATCGTAATGCCTTAACGAAAAACGTGTTTCCAGCATACGAAAAGGATATTTTTCATGTGTCGGAAGCACCGTTTTCAAGGCTAAAAAACACACCTTTGCAACTCATTGATAATCAGTGTTTTACAGAGTAGCAAAATTATCCTATAAGACAATTTTGAACGGATGCGGAGGAATACAAAAACTCATAGACTTTTCGGCAATCTCAAATAAAAATTGTACCTTTGCAGACGAAAACGCAGATGGGTGACGGCGTACACTCGGCCCTTACTTTATTGTTTTTACTATGGCTTACTTATTTCTTACACTTGCCATTATTTTAGAAACAGCAGGAACGGTGTGCATAAAACTCTCTGATGGCTTCACAAAGCCGCTACCGGCAGTGGGGACCTGTCTTGCTTACATTGCTTGTTTCTATTTCCTCTCGTTGTCCTTGAAAACTATTCCGTTAGGAATTTCCTATGCAGTGTGGGCTGGGCTGGGAATTGTATTGGGTAATATTATTTCCGTTGTATTTTTCAGGCAAAAATTCGATTTTGCGGCAGGCATCGGCGTTACACTCATCGTTGCAGGAGTAGTCGTCCTCAATCTCTTTTCAGCGGCATCTGCGCATTGAGAAGAGGCGGCATGAGTATTTAGGAAAAAGTCGTGAGGTATAAAAGGACTTGCTCCGTATTAGTGGGGCAAGTTCTTTCTGTTTGAGGTGTCTTTACATCAATCTATCCAAACAGGTGAATTATGAGAGTTGTCGGACGGGATAAAAGACGCAAGGCGGACCGTATTGGTGGACAGAAAAACAGCACTTGGGTAGAGACGTATCTGCTTCAAGTACCGTTTTTTATCTTATAAATTAATTTACTGTTTCTTAAACTGTTTTGTTGTATTGAGTTAGATAAATTCGGATTTATCTGCATCTCTTCATAATGTATTTCAGCCTTGGACTCTCAATTACCTCATTGATTTCAAACCCAAGTTTCTCATAAATTCTCTTTGCTTTTTGGTTGAAATCAAAGACCGTTAGGGAAATACTTTTAATATTATCATCCTCAAGAATGAAATCTACAAATCTTTTTAGGGCCTCAGTCCCAAAGCCCAATCCTGTTTTTCGGGGATCTATTACAAATCTACCTATGTGTATGTTATCCTTGCCAATTCGTACTTCTTGTATCATTCCGATAAATTCCCCTTGGTTGAATATCGAAAACACATTTCCCAAGTCCTTTATTTTATCATAGTCCAGCGGGTAAGAAATTTCGGAACCTATCCATTGCTCCTGAAACTCTTTTCCTTGTTCATTGGACCATTCACATAAAAGCAAGGCATTGTCTTTATTTATTCCCTTTTCAATTCTAATATCCCTCATCTCGTTAAAAGTCTCGGTTATATTGCAAAGATATACAAATTGTTTGAAATATAAAACAAGCATCGCCTTGCTTTTCGTTGTAACTTTGCAAACTGTAGTTTGTTGTCGTAACAGCGATTTCTCCTTTCTGACTACACGCCAATCCTTTTTCTTTCACCGTATTGCCTTTCCTTGTAGTTATGTAGTAAGATAATATCGGTGAAAGAGAAAAGCATATCAATTGATACTGCCATTGCAGTGTAGGTATATCTGTTCTACCATAGGTGTTGGGTGTTGTAACTCTTGGCAGATGTAGTTCCTGAACAAATGTGCTTCCGTGCTGTCCAATTGATAGGACAAAGCGATAATGATTGAAAGCGGATAAAGCGGAGCATATCCTTTTAACTGTCCGTTCACGTAGACTTCCACCTCCCCTGCATTCCTTTCATTGGGACGTAGGGAAGGTTCTTTTAGTAGTTGCTGCAGACGATAATTGAGCTTTCGCCACGTTACACCGAAGAAACCAACGAGCTCGCTCTCTGTCATGGCTATATCGCCTTTGCCTTTGCGAGTGATTTGCATATTGTCGTTCCACTCGAAATAGCTGCGCTCTCTTTTTGTTTGATGGTGATTGACATTCATACGGCTTCCTCCTTTGTTTCTTCTTTTTGATGTTTCCTTATCAACCTGTCCATGTCCTCCGAAATCTTATTGTCCGTCACCTGTGCGTAGATTTGAGTACTGGATATAGAGGCGTGCCCCATCATCTTGGCAATGCTTTCGATGGGTATTCCTGCACTTAAACTCATCGTGCCGAACGTGTGCCTTGCCATGTGGTAGGACAACCGTTCCCTGATACCGCAAGCCTTGCCCACGATGCTCAGCTTTACGCTCATCACACTACGGCTGTAATTAGTTCGGAAGATAAAGCTGTTGTCTTTGTCTTTCACCGTTTGCCTTTCTTTATTCATTGGTTGTTCTTCCTTACATTGATTGATGATGGCCTCCGCTATCGGGTGCAGGGGCACAATAAACTCCACCTTTGTCTTCTGCCGTTCTTTTCGGATATATCTTTGTCCGCCTGCTGCCGTTAGGACGTGTTTCAATTGCAAATGTTCTATATCAGCAATAGCCAATCCCGTAAAACAAGAAAAGATAAACATCCGTCTTGCTTGTTCTGCCTCCTTATCAAGTACTCTCAGTGCCATAAGTTTAGATACTTCGCTCTTTTGCAAAAAGCGTATCTTCTGTTCCGCTTTCTCATACTTGGCATTCTCAAAGGGATTGCAACGGATGATTCTTTGACTGACCGCACGGTACATCAACCTACTCAACCAACAAAGGTAACGATTCATAGTCGCTGTTGCCAAGCCTCGTTTTTTCAGATAGAAACGGTATTCTTCAAACAAGTCTTCCGTTATTGCAGAGATGGTTATATCCATCATTCCCTTATCCTTTACAAACTCCGTAAGTAACTTGTCTGAATAGAGAAGATTCTGATAAGTGCTTTTTGCTCTTGATTTACCCACGCACTCTTTAACGGATTGCAGTTCTGTCTTGCTCATGGCAAGAAGTGTTGTCGGTGTGGTGGCTATTCCCTGCAAACGGTTTTTAAGCAGTTCCACACTTACCACTCCGTCCTTTATCAGAATATCCTGATAGGTCTTCTCTACAAGTTCCTTAAACTCGCCGATTCTTTGATTGGTCTTCTTGTCGGTTGTCATCCCTTGCCTACTGTTCCACTCGGAGGACTTGCACTGCTCGCCTGTGGTGATAGCAGTGCTCTTACCATCTATGGTGATACGGCAGAGAATAGCAGTCTTGCCGTCTGCTTTTATTTTCTGTCTGTTGATGTAAAACAATATCTTGAATGTACTTCTCATAAAAAATCTTGGTTAAATGGTTAAACTTAAATCTTCTGTGAAAGAAAGGAAACGGTTAAACTCCTCAAAGAGTTTCTGTGGTGTTACCTTTGCATAACGTTCGGTCATACTTACGTTCGTATGTCCGAGCATCTTGCTCACCGTTTCAATAGGAACGCCCTGTTCCAAGGTGATAAGCGTGGCAAAGGTATGCCTTGCAGTATGTGATGTAAATGGAAAAGAAATACCTGCCCGTAATCGCAAGGCTTTAAGACAGGACTGATAAGTGGGATATTTTATGAAAGGCAGTAGTGCTTCCCTTTCATCGCTGTGCATTTTCTCAATTAATCGAACTGCTTCCGGCAACAACTTGATACGACAAAGCACACCCGTCTTCTGTCGGTTGAACTTCAACCACAAACTGCCTGCATCATCATGGACAAGATGCTTTTTGCTTAGTTCCATCAAATCACAATAGGCTGCACCGGTATAACAGGCGAAGAGAAACACATCACAAGCAGTTCCCATTTCTTTTTCCAATTCATCAAAGCAGAGTGCCTTCAACTTGTCCAATGCTTCTTCGTCAAGAGCTTTAGGTGCTTTCTTGTCTCCCCGTTCTATATGGACTTTGTCAAACAGAAGCGTATCAGCCAGCCCCTCACGATAAGCCAGCCTGCAGACGGTCTTCAAATCCGCTGCAACTCTGAAGAATGTGCTTTGCTGATGACCGAGTTCACCGAGACAGAATGCTTGCAATTCATAGATAAAGCTTTCTGTCAGCTGCGAGAAAACCAAGTCCGAAACATGATACTTCCTCTGAATGAACTCTTGCAACCGTTTCCGAGTGGAATGATAGGCAGACACAGACTCTTCCTTGATGTCTATACCGATATGGCTTTCTTTCTCCTTGATGAGCATATCCAACCTTTCGATGAGCATACATCTTGCCTGTACGCTGCCTTGAAACTGTTCCTTTACATCAGTTGCATCAAATGGCTGTCCTTTGGCAATTAGCGACTGATAGGCAGATTGAATGGAAAGCAGCAGGTTCTCCAATCTCCCATTAATCTCCACCGCCTCGCGGCTCTTGCCGTCCATCCTGCTCTCACGTGAATTCCACAAGTCGGGGTTGCAGGAGAGTTTACAACTAAACTGGGCAATGGAACGCCCAATGGTAATACGTCCCATAATCGGGGCTTTACCTGATTTGCCTATACCGCTCTTTTTAAGGTAGAGCAACACTTTCATCTTTTCTTTTTCCATACGCTTTAATATTTGTGGGCAAAATTACCCGAATTAAAGCGTTCCTCACTTACGCAGAAAACTGCCGACCAAAGCAACAGCCACACGAGCTAAAATAATTCAGTTACCTATTTCTTCTCCATCGTTACCAACATCAAAACAAGGTAACACTCTGGTAACTGAACTTCTGCCTAAATCTGCATATTTCTGCCCTTTACAATAGAGCAGTATTATGCCAATTCGTGTATTCCCTCCTCATTATCAGTTAGTTTACATCAACTTCGATATTTCTTCATTTTCATTGATTAGTTACGCGCTAATTGGGTAGCTTTTTAATGATATTTTGTATGATATTGCAGGTCGACCTGTCGCTTAAGAACACCGAATAAAGGCCTTGAGGCTCTTGTGCTGGGTCGCCCATATAGGGGTCACCCGGCTGCCATTGCTCGTGTTTGGCTACGGCATCGCCACCCCAAGCCCAAAAGTTGCAGCCCGAGAAGCAACTGCCTTGTTTCGCCTTTTTGATGAAATCGTCGAACACAAAGGCATAATAGGCATCGCGGTTGCGCGTGGTTGTCTTGGGCGAGAAGGCATAACCGTCGCGCGGATAGCCAAACTCTTCAAGCACCATGGGCTTATGCAGCGCCTCGCTAATGGCTAAATGACGCGCAATGTAATCGTAGGTGTAAGTGATAGCGCGTCGCAAATGCACATCCAACGAGTCGCGATGCGCCCACCCCCAGTTGGCAGGCCAGATGTGAATGTTGGTATAATCCACGTTGGGGTCGCTGCAAATGCGCCGCCAACAGTCTATATCCATCTCGCAGCCCACCTCACCTTCTGAGCCAATCGAGATTAAATGGTTCTTGTCTAAGCTGCGAATGAGCCACGAAGCCCTGCGCAACCACGCCTCGAAGGCAGGCAAAGCCTCACGCGAAAAGGCACGTGGCTCGTTGCCAATTTGCCACGACATAATCGATGGTTCATCGCGATAACGACGGCCGGTGTAGCGATTTTTGCGCGTGAGAATGAAGCGCACGTAGTTGAAAAACAGTTGCTGTGCACGCTCGTTGGTGGCAAACTGTGCCGAATAGCGCACGTAGTTTTGATAGCCTACGACGGCCGGTTGCATGGCTTTTCCTGCCCCTGCCTGCTCCAAATAGTAGCCATAACCACCGCTCCACTCCCAAGAATTGTTGAGATAGAGCACGGCCAGCATGCCCCGACGCTCCATTTCTTGCAACAGATAGTCCAACCCGTCGAGCACACTGTCATTATAAACGCCGGGCGCACGTTGCAAAGTGGGGGTCACTTTAGCCGTAACGCCCTCCTCACCATCGCTCCCCACGAGCACGCGGAGGTTGTTAATGCCCATGCGTTTGAGCCGATCTAACTCAAGACCTAAGCGTCTTCGGTTGCCACCTTTGCCCGTAGAGCCCAAGATAGCACCATACCACAGGTTGGCTCCAACGAAATAATAGGGCTTATTGTGATGCCAAAGACGGCCATCTTTCACTTGCACAAAGGACGATTTTGAGGCAGCCGAACAGCCGAGAGCCAGCAAAAGGGCTGCGAAACAGGTGCGTAATCGTTTCATTTTTCTATCGTTTTATGCCGTCCCGAGGTCGGGAACGCTTATTTTTATCATTTTCATCGCTTCCCGGGGTCGGGAACATCCATTTTCAAAAAAAATTGTTGTTCCCAAGGTTGGGAACGCTTGTTTTTAAGAAAAATCGTTGTTCCTGGGGGCGGGAACCATCATTTTTATCCAATTCAGCTGTTCCCAAGGTCGGGAAAGCCTATTTTTGGGTTTCGTTGTTGCTTCATTGTTTGGGTTTTGGAAGCCTTGCAAAGATAAGGCTTTTTCGCAGATTTAAGCTATCGGAGCTCATAAATTCATGCTTTTTACCTAATATTAGGTATTGCAAGGCCCATTTTCTCGCGGTAATTTTGCAGCCGATAACAGTATTGATTAAAAAAATTGTATTGAATATGAAACTCATTTTTTCAAAATCATTAGCATGCTTTGCACTGCTCATGCCGCTGCAGATGCAGGCACAACGCCATTTGCAAGACTCCACTTTCCAGCTTCACGATGTGGTGATTAGCACCACGCGCATGCCCGAAGCGAAACAAAATGCCGCTGCTTCGGTGACCATCATCGACCATCAACAGCTCGAAGCCGTAAGCAAAGTGGCGCCCGACATGTCGACACTTTTGGGGCTGCTTGCGCCGGGAATGGCACTCTCGAGCAACACAACCAGCTCGCGTTCGCAAACATTGCGCGGCCGAAGCGCACTGGTTCTCATCGATGGTATTCCGCAATCCACCCCACTGCGCTCCACCGACCGCGACATCCGCACCATCGATGTGGCCGCCATCGACCATATTGAAATCGTAAAAGGGTCGACGGCACTCTATGGAAACGGCGCCATTGGTGGCCTCATCAACATCATCACGAAGAAGAATTCGAGTGCAAAAACACTGGCAGGACAAACCGCTATCGCCGGTTCAACCTACAACTTTTTCAGCCAAAGTAAGGGGCAAGGCTATCGGCTTAACCAGCAACTTTATGGCAAACTGTGCAACATGGACTATTTGGTGAGCGGAACTTTTGGCCGCACCGGCAGCAGCATTGACGGCGACGGACAGTTCATTTCGCCGCGCTATGGCCTTGGAGATACCTACACCAGCAATGCCTTAGTGACGCTCGGCTATCAGCTTTCGCCTAAGAATCGCATAGAACTGATGTACAATTTCTATCGCAGTTTGCAAGACACGCCGCTCATTCCCAAAGGCGGAAAATACCTCAAAAACCCTGCCATCGGCGTCATTGGCAACCGCGATCCGCAGGCTGTTGACGAGGGAACGCGCTACAATCACAACGGCTATTTGAAATTTACTTCAAAGCAAATTTTCGCACATACCGATTTAGAAGCATCCGTTTTTGGGTCGAGTCTCTACACCATCTTCGATTTCCGACGCGCCAATCCCGCCCAACCGCGCTGGGAAGAAACCAGCGGACAGTCGGCCATCAAAGACCGCAAGTTGGGGCTTCGCGCGCAGTTCAACACGCATTTGGTGTTCTCCGAGCAGGCGTTCACCCACATTCTCTATGGCTACGATTACTTGTTTAACAAAACAGCCCAGCCGCTTGTCGACGGACGTTATTGGGTGCCTTGGCTCACAAGCAACACACATGCGCCCTTCATCCAAACCAAAACAACGCTTTTTCAGTGGCTCAACGTGAAAATAGGTGCACGCTATGACGCCATCAACGTGCATGTGCCCGACTATCAAGTGCTGCGCAATCGCCTCTCCGACCCTTTGGTTAGCGTGAAAGGCGGGCATCTCAACTACAACAGTCTCTCGTTCAACGCGGGGTTGTCGTTCAACAAATACCGCGCATTTCAGCCCTTCGTGGCCTATTCGCAAGGCTTCTCTATCTTTGATTTAGGCCGCACCCTGCGCGCCGCCAAGGCCGATGTGCTGGCACATATCGCCACCGAACCGGTTAAAACCAACAACTATGAACTGGGCGTTTATTCGGTTCCGTGCAGTTGGTTGCAGCTCAATGCCTCGTTCTTCTACACCTATGCCAAGCTCGGCAGCGACCTGAAAATCGACCATGGCTTTTGGGTTGTCAACCGAAGTCCGCAGAAAGTGTATGGCATGGAGTTGGATGCCGATGCGCAAATTCTGCCCAATCTCAAAGCCGGAGCCAACTTTTCGTGGTTCGAAGGAAAGCTCAAATCCAACGGAACCAGCTGGGATCACTACATGTCCAACGTGTCTATCCCGGCCGCAAAGCTCAGCATGTATGCGCAATATCAGCCCATCAAGCACACCTATTTGCAATTACAATATCTGCACACCGGCAAACGCCACCGCTTTTCCCCCGATGCTTCGGGCAACTATGCAGAGGGCGAGGGCATTGTTAATCGCATCAATCTGCTCAATCTCACGGCGGGTGTTGACGTGAAGCAATGGAACTTCGCGTTAGGTGTTTCCAATCTTTTGAACTACACCTACTACACTCCCTCCTCAATGCTCATGGCACGCAACGCCGAATATGCACATGCCGACGGGCGCAACATCACGCTTACGGCCACCTTTAAATATTAAGCAGGTACCTTTGCTCCGCAAGTCTCAAAACAAATAACGATAGATGCTTGCGGAGCTTCCATAAATAGCAAAACAAACATTTTAGCGCTTGCGGAGCTTCCGCAAATGGCAAAACAAACTTTTTAATGCTTGCGGAGCTTCCGCAAATAGCAAAACAAATATTTTAGTGCTTGCGGAGCTTCCGCAAATGACAAAACAAACTTTTTGGTGCTTGCGGAGCTTCCGCAAATGACAAAACAAACTTTTTAGTGCTTGCGGAGCTTCCGCAAGCACTAAAACTTTGCATGGGAAGGTGGCGCGGGCGAACTTCTCTTGCAAATCAATCGGCAATTCAATAATTCTTTGTAAATTCGCGGTCGATGGAAGATGAAATTTACATGCGGCGCTGTTTACAGTTAGCCCAAAACGGAAAACAGTTGGCAAAGCCCAACCCTATGGTGGGTGCGGTGATTGTTTCTCACGGCAGAATCATTGGCGAAGGCTATCATGTGCGGTGCGGTGAAGGCCATGCCGAGGTCAATGCCTTTGCACATGTGCGCCCCGAGGATGAGCCTTTGCTCGGCGATGCCACCCTCTATGTGTCGTTAGAGCCCTGTTCACACCATGGCAAAACGCCGCCTTGTGCCGACCTCATCGTGCGCAAAGGTGTGAGGCGATGCGTCATTGGCTGCGTCGATCCGTTTGCAAAAGTCCACGGACGAGGCATCCAACGGCTGCGCGAGGCGGGCATTGCGGTGACCGTGGGCGTGTTAGAAGCCGAATGTCGCGCGCTCAATCGCCGCTTCATCACCAGCAACACCGAGCATCGCCCCTACCTCATTTTGAAATGGGCGCAAACGCAAAATGGCATCATCAGCGACGCTTCGGGGCAGCCTTTGTCGCTCTCCACGCCCGTAACGCGGCGGCTGGTGCATCAACTGCGCGCCGAATGTGATGCCATTCTCGTGGGGCACACCACCTTTTCAACCGACCATCCGCAACTCAACACACGCTATTGGAGCGGCGCTTCGCCCCAACGCATCGTGCTGTCACGCACATTAGCGGCACAAAACGCGAGGCTTTCGGGATGGCGTGTGGCCGGCAACATCGACGAGTTGCTGACCCAACTCCATGCCGAGCACTGCCAATCGCTGCTCGTTGAAGGCGGAACGGGCACACTCAACAGTTTTCTTGCGCGCGGCTTGTGGGACGAAGTGCGCATCGAAACGGCACCCATCCTGATCAAAGGGGGCACGCCCGCGCCCGCAATGCCCACCGATTTTTGCAGCGAACAGCACCAAATCATCGACGGAAACACCATCACCACGCTATGCAAATCATTCTCGCTTCAGCCAAAATCATGAACGCTACGGCCGATGTCGCTGTGCCCTTTGCCACGCAACCCGCGTTTGAAACCGAGGCCAACGAGCTGGCTTTGTCACTCACTTCATGGTCGGTGGCCGAGCTAATGCAGGCATTTCAATGCAGCGAAAGCCTGGCGCACGACAACCAACAGCGTTTTCAAAGTTTCTTCAACGCAGCCGAAAAGCTGCCCGCCATCTTGGCTTATCATGGCGAAGCCTATAAACATTTGCGCGCCGAAACGTTCACTTCGGCACAGTTTCAGCAGGCCCAACGCCACCTTTTCATCATCTCTCTTCTCTATGGTTTGCTGCGCCCTTTAGACCTCATCCATCCTTATCGCATGGAAGGTAACGTGCGTTTGCCCGCCACACAAGGGCAGACTCTCTTTGCCTTTTGGCGCGAACGGCTCACCGATGTGCTCATTCATGCCGTGCAAGCCGACGATGGTGTGCTGGTGCATTTGGCCACAGCCGAATACGAACACCTGTTCGATTGGCGACGCGTGCAGCGTGAAGTGCGCGTGGTGCAACCGCTGTTCTATGTTGAAAAGGGCGATAAAATGCGCGTCATGGCTTTGTATGCCAAGCGTTGTCGTGGAGCAATGACGCGTCAAATCCTGCAAAAGGTTTGGCAACAGCCCGCCGATTTGCCGCAATTCGCCTACGAAGGTTTTGCGTTTGCACCCCATTATGGCGACGAAAACCATCCCCATTTTATTTGGAAACAAGGATAATCCCCCTACGGGATTACACCTTATATATATGATAACCCATTAAATGAAAGGAACAAAAAATGGAAATTGGACAAAAACTACCCGAGGTTCTTGGCACCGACCAAGACGGAAAAGAATGGCATCTCAGCGATTTCGCCGGTAAAAAACTCGTGCTCTACATCTATCCGCGCGACGCAACGCCGGGCTGTACGAGCGAGGCTTGCAACCTCAGAGACAACTATGAGCGCTTTCTTGCGCAAGGTTATGCCGTCATAGGTTGCAGCACTCAGGATGCGAAGTCGCACAAAAAGTTTATCGAAAAGCATCAGTTGCCGTTCCCGTTGATTGCCGATACTGACCTGAAGTTGGTGCAGGCGCTCGGCGTTTATGGCGAGAAGAAGATGGCGGGCCGCACGTATATGGGCGTTTTCCGAACCACCTTCATCACCGATGAAGCGGGCGTCGTGACGCAAATCTTTGGTCCTAAGCAAATCAAAGTGAAGGCACATGCCGAGCAGATTTTATAGTCTGCTCACGCAACCCACGGCGCGCAACGGCTATTTCCATGGCACGATGCGCGCAATCTTGGGTTCCTCGTCCTCCTTAAAGGGGGTAAACTCATAGCGAAGGGCAACGGTGTCGGCTGCATTTTTCGAGAAAGCGCAGGTCATTTTCGTCCATGGGTCTTCATCGTTATCTTCGAAGTTCTGCGTTTTGCGCACCCGTTCGACATCTTGCAACGGCCGTCCAAACAGCACTTCCTCGTCGCCTCGCGCACCTTTCCTGCGCATTTCATCAATCACTTCCTTCGTGAAATAGGACGAAAGCAAAGGCGAAAGTTCGGCGAAAGTTGCTTTATAATAGATTTTCTCGTGGAAATAGATGGCAAACATCTCGCTCAACCGCGTCAGCACATAACCGATATCGGCACGGTCGTCACCCTCAACATTATAGAGTTTGGGCTTTCCCTGTGCCGGAACACAATAGACGAAGTTGAAAAAGCCACAAGCTTCAGGCACATCGTCCGTAAAGTTAAAATAAACCGCTGAGGGCGAAACATGGAGCAATTCAAACGTTGACAGCACATAGTCGCGCGGCTTTCCAGAGAGCATGCGGCTCGAAATCTCTTTGTTTTTCAGCACCACCCGACCGCGATAACGCAGCGTGAGAAACACCGAATTATTCAATTCATAGTCGTTGGGCACATATTCAATCTTGTAACGATTGGGCTTCTTGATGCCATAGATTTGCCAATCGCCCACCACTGTGTCGATTACTTCGGCCGAACTGATAATCATGCGCGACGTATCGTCTTCTTCTTTGGTGTTGTTTTCCACTTCTGTTGCGCCCTTCCGCGCATCACAAACACGGTTGTTACGGTGGGTTTGACACGAAACAAGCCCGAAAACAACCATCAACATCACCCATCCTAAAACCATTCTCTGCTTCATATCACTGCTGTTTTGCTTACAAAATTACAGAAGAATTTGCAGGTTTGCAAGTGTTTCTCGCTGATTTCCCATGCGAAAGCTGTATATTTGCAGGCAAAAAAACAACGATAACAATGCAGCAAATCATTACTCATTTCACCGACGACGACCTCTATAAGTTCACCATGTGTTGTGCCGTCATCGACAACTACCCGCGTGCGCAGGTGCAATACCAGTTTGTCGACCGCAGCAACCGGGTTTATCCAGCTGGTTTTGCCGATGCCTTGCGCCAGCAAATCAAAGCGTTAGAACAGGTGGTCATCACCGATGAAGAGGTGGATTTCATGAAAAGGCAATGCCCCTACATGCCCCATTGGTTCTTTCAATATCTCAAAGGCTTTCGCTTTTCGAGCGACTGGACGAAGGTTTGGCAAACCGATGAAGGCCATTTGCACGTGGAATTTGAAGGCTCTTGGAGCGACACCATCCTGTTAGAAGTAAGGGTGTTGGCCATCATCTCTGAGCTATACTATTGCATGACGGGGCAAATCGAGCAATTAGACTACGAGGTTTTATACTCCAAGACGCGCCTGAAGGCCGACCGTTTGCTCGCAGCAGGTTGTGTGTTTTCAGACTTTGGCACGCGCCGTCGCGCATCGTTTACCGCCGAAGACACGGTGGTTCGCGCCCTCAAAGACAGCGCTTCGAGCCGCGAATGGGCGGGGCGTTTGGCCGGAACGAGCAACATCTACATTGCCATGCAGCACGATTTGAAGCCCGTGGGCACCATGGCTCATGAGTTTATCTGCGCCATCGGCGGCATGTTTGGTCCGCAAATGGCCAATCACATCGCTATGAACGCGTGGCGCAACACCTTTCGTGGCGCCTTAGGCACCTATCTCTACGACTCGTTTGGCTGGGACATTTTCGCCCTAAACTTCTCTGAAGACTTTGCCAACCTGTTCAAAGGGTTGCGCATTGACTCGGGCGATAACCGCGAACAGCTACAGAAAATTGTTGAAAAATATCGGTCATTGGGCATCGATTCGCGCACGAAGCAGGTGTTGTTCTCCAACGCTTTAGACACCGATCGCGCCATTGAAATTCAGCAATATGCGCAGGCCGTGTGCCAACCCTCGTTTGGTATCGGCACCCATTTCACCAATGATTTCGCAGGAATTGAGCCTCTGAACATCGTTATTAAGTTGGTTGCGGCGAAGATTACCGAGAGTTGGCCCTACTATAACGACACGTGTAAGCTGTCGGAAGACCTCGGAAAACACACGGGGAAGCCCGAAGTGATTGCCCGTTTTATGCAGGCCTTGCACATGAAGGGGCATGAAGCGTGAGCCTACCGCAACCACAAAACAACAGAAAGCAAGATGGATATCCTGCCGAGAACGCCCTGCAAAAGGGTTTCTCGGCAGGATTTTTTCAAAACATAAAAGCCACTCGCCCACGGAAAGCGCGCACCCAAGACACCATGCCCCTTACCCTCGGCCACGCAAGTCCTTGCTATCCCCACATCATCGCTATCCTTCGATGTTGCCCCTACTATCACATTGTGGAGCGATTTGCACCCTTCAATGTAACAAAATAGGCTTCTTTACCCAACAATCTCTACCATTTTGTGAGGTAATCTCTACCACTTTAGGAGGCAATTTATTACATTTTCTCTGTTTTAAAGATTATTAACCACCAGAAATTATATTTTCTTCATTCTTTTTTTCTAAATTTGTCACGACTTTTGTTGCGGGAGAAACTACAACCTTTTACCGTAACCTTAGTGCAAAACAAACTGCTTTCCGTGTCGAGGGCATAGTCTACAGACCCACAAACAAGTTTAACCAGGGTTCATACTATCGCAGAAATCACACTTTCGCAGTCCATACGTGCAATCGTTAACAAACCAAGCATACCTATGATTAAATTTTATTCGCTTGCAGCCGTGCTGGCTTTAGCTGTAAATGGGCCAGCGTTTGCCGCAGGATTACCTCCTGCCAAGGCTAACTTAAACAGTAGTTTGCGTCTTGATGCGCAACAACAACAAACCCTTTCGGGAACCGTAACCGACACCAATGGTGAGCCTATTATCGGCGCCAGTGTTGTGGTGAAGGGAACAAGTATGGGGACAGTGACCGACTTAGATGGGCATTTTAAGCTCAATGTGAAGCCAGGTGCCACGCTCGTCATCTCGTATATTGGCTATAAAAAGGTCGAAGTAGCGGCCCAAGCCAATATGAAGGTGAATTTAGCAGAAAACAATCGCGAGCTCAACGAAGTGGTTGTGGTGGGTTATGGCACCCAAAAGAAGGTGAACCTCACGGGAGCTGTGGCCAATGTTGATGTCGACAAGGCCATCGCCAGCCGTCCGATTACCGACGTGGGCAAGGCACTTCAAGGAATCACACCGGGCTTAACCATCAACAACCGCATTGGTGGTGTAGGCACAGAAAGCACCATTCGCCTGCGTGGTAGTGTGGGATCGCTCAGTGCCACGAGTGGTACTCAACCACTGATTTTGGTCGATAACGTGGAAGTGCCGAGTCTAAACCTCGTCAATCCCGACGACATCGAGACCATCTCTGTGCTGAAAGATGCCTCTTCGGCCTCTATCTATGGTACAAGAGCCGCATGGGGCGTGATTCTTATCACCACCAAACAAGGGGCTAATAACGACCGCGTGCGCGTGTCTTATTCGAACAACTTTGCATGGAACACACCCACAAAGATGCCCGAACTGGCTACAGCTACGGACAATGCCGACTTCATTTGGCAGATTATGCAACGCCAAGGACTCACGCAAAAGAGTAATATCGGCTACATGATTGACCAGTATGCTATTGAGAAAATCAAAGAGTGGGAGCACAATTATGGCGGCATGTCACAGGCCGATTTGGGCGATATGCAGGCAGGAAGAGACTTTGAAGTGCGCAACGGAAAGACCTATTTCTACCGCTCTTTCGACCCCATTAAAGAGTTTACACGCAAGTGGACGCCGCAACAAAACCACAATCTTTCAGTGACAGGCGGCAACCGCACCACCACATATAACATTAGTTTGAGCTATCTTTCGCAAAAAGGCGTGATGAAGTTCAACACCGATAAGTATGACCGCTACACGCTTCACTCCAACATTACCACCAACGTTACCAAATGGTGGCGCGTGAGAAGCAACATCTTGTTTACGCGTTCTGTCAACGATCAGCCCTAT
Source organism: Prevotella sp. HJM029 (assembly GCF_000599605.1). Lineage (GTDB taxonomy): Bacteria > Bacteroidota > Bacteroidia > Bacteroidales > Bacteroidaceae > Prevotella. Next base: position 98,821 of record NZ_KK082661.1, read on the forward strand.
CGTTTCACGTCAGGGCAATATGATGCGTGGTTCTATTTGCTGCGTTGGCCGCGCTGGTACCCCTATGCTGACTACGAAGGCAAGCCTTTCCGCTCGGCAGTTACCGACATTAAGGCCGGCAATCGCGAGAGCCTCACGTCGACTTATCTGCGTGCCAACCTCGGAACAGAGCTTAATCCGCTGAAAAATATGACCGTCAATTTCGACTATACCTTCGGCTATGTCAACGATGCTACGAAGCGAAACGGCGGCAGAGTGACGGCCTACGACATGTTTGCCACATCGCCTTTCAGCAACTATAAGGACTTGTATGGCAGCACACACGACCGCGTTATTCAGCAAAGCAGCTACACCTTGCAAAACATTTTCAAGGCCTATGCCACCTATAAGTTTGCACTTCACGAGAAGCACGACTTCAAATTCATGGCCGGTTTCGATGCCGAAACACGCGAAGCATTGGGACATTATTCCGAAAGACGTGGGCTGATTAGCCTAAACATGCCCGAGATTGCCTTGACAACGGGCGACCAATACTCCTCCAGCACGTGGGGTTCGTTCCACAATGACTTTGCTGCTGCGGGCTTCTTTGGGCGCATCAACTACGATTTCCTGCAACGCTATCTCTTTGAATTTAACGCCCGTTATGACGGTTCTTCGCGTTTCCCACAAGGCAAGAAATGGGCGTTCTTCCCATCTTTCTCGGCTGGTTGGCGCGCATCCGAAGAGAAATTCATGGATTGGGCACGCCCCGCTTTGAGCAATTTAAAGCTGCGTGCCTCTTGGGGAACTATCGGAAACCAAGATGTTGCAGCCAACTCTTTCATCTCAACCATGGCAGCTAATCCCTCAGGATGGGTCATTGGCGGCAAAGAACTTACCTCTTTGGGCACGCCATCGGTTATCTCTCCGACCCTCACTTGGGAGCGTGTAACAACGTTTGACGTGGGTCTTGATGCTGGATTGTTGAATAATGAGCTCACATTCACTTTCGATTGGTATCGCCGTATCACATCGAACATGCACACAGCCGGTGAAGCTTTACCTGCAACTTTTGGTGCCAAGGTGCCCAAAGTGAACTATGGTGAGCTCACAGGAACAGGCTTTGAGCTTGGCGTGAATTATCAACATCGCTTCAACAACGGCTTAGGTGTATCTGCAAGTGCTTCGATTTCACACGTTGTAGAGAAGATTACCAAATACAATAAGCAAGATCGTAACATCTATGGCAACTATGAAGGTAAGCGATTGGGCGAGATTTGGGGCTATGAAACCGACCGTCTTTTCCAAGCAGATGACTTCACTCCAGCTGGAACTTTGAAGACAGGCATCGCCAGTCAGGCACTTTATGAGAACGGAACCTTTAAGTTTGGCCCCGGAGATGTGAAGTATAAGGATTTAGATGGCGATGGAAAAATCACCTATGGTCGCAATACTGTTGAAGATCATGGCGACTTAAAAGTCATCGGAAACGCCTTACCTAACTTCGAATACAGCTTCAACTTGGGCTGCTCTTACAAGGGATTCGATTTCAACACCTTCTTCCAAGGAGTGGGAAAACGCGACCTTTGGGTAGGTGGTGCCGTGGCTATTCCCAGTGGAGGATCAGGCTTTATGGATGCAGCCTACGCACATCAAATGGACTATTGGACACCATCCAACACCAATGCCTTCTATCCTCGTCCCGCAGACATGTCATGGGTGGACAATGGACGTAACTTCTTAACGCAAACCCGCTATCTCTGTAATATGGCTTATCTGCGCTGTAAGAACCTCACGGTGGGCTATACGCTGCCCGATTTCGTGATGAAGAAGATTGCTTTGCAAAGCATTCGCGTATATTTCAGCGCCGAAAACCTGTTTGAATTCGACCACACGAAGGTTCCTATTGACCCCGAAAGCACGCAATATAAAGCTGGATATGGTGACAGTCGGTGGTCGTTTGGACGCAGTTATCCCTACATGCGCACGCTTTCTTTTGGCGTTCAAGCCGTGTTCTAACCCTTAAAATGAAACAACGTTATGAAAACAGCATTTTATTTTGCAATAGCTTCAGCCCTAACACTTACGGCTTGTAATGATTTTCTCACACGCGATCCGTTAGATGAGATTGCCGATAAGCCCGAGTTTTGGGACGTAGAGTCAAATATTCGTACTGCCGTTTACGACGAATACACCACCTATTTCCCTGGTTATCGCAATCATTGGAATCGCGCAGACTGGTTCTCACAGACCAATATTGCCGACTGGACCGACGACAATGCACAGCAAAAAGCAACATTCTTCACAAAGGTTGCGCCTGCAGCTACAGGCTCATCAAGTTGGAACTTCAGCGATGTGCGCGTCATCAACGTGCTCATCAATCGCATCAACAGTGCCAATCTGAGCAGCGAAGCCAAGGAACATTGGACGGGAGTAGCGCGGTTCTTGCGCGCCATGGAGTATGCCAAGTTGGTGAGTCGCTTTGGCGATGTGCCCTACTATGACGAAGCTTTGAGTAACACCGACTATGAAAAGCTCTATCGCCCGCGCGAAAATCGTGTAACGGTGATGAACAAAGTGTTGGACGATCTCAACTATGCCATCCAGCACATCCGCACTTCAGACGGTGAAAAGGGGCTCAACATCACGCGCGATGTGGCGTTGGCCTATGCCTCACGCATCATGCTTTTCGAGGGCACTTGGCAGAAATATCGCGAGAACAACACCACCAATGCGAAACATTTCTTGCAGGCAGCCAAAGACTTTGCCACCACTTTGATGAGTGAAAACCATTACTCATTGTGCGCAAACTACAAGGATCTCACCACGTCTGAAGACTTAGCCGGCAACCCCGAAGTGATACTTTACCGTTCGTATGTAGAGGGAGTTGTGATGCATAGCCTCATGACTTTCCAAAATACAGAAGCCGAAATCGACAGTCCTTCGAAGTCATTGGTCGAGAGTTACCTCACCAAGAACGGGCTACCCATTCATCAAGTGGGCAACACCCAGTATCAAGGCGACCATACTTTCGCTGCCGAAGTGACCGACCGCGATCCGCGTTTGGCTGCAACCATCCGAACTTCGGGCCTCTCTTTAACCGGTATCGACGACGTTTGGGCCATCTCTGGCTACTTTGGCAATCGTTTTGTCAACCCCAACCTCATCGACAAGCCCGGTGGAAGCAGTTACACCTGCATCACCGACGCACCTGTGATGAAGCTCAATGAAGTGCTGATGAACTACATAGAAGCGGCTGCCGAACTGGCCGATATGGGCGCTTACACCCTCACCCAGGCCGATTTCGACAAGACCATCAACGTGATTCGCGACCGACCCAGCACGCAAATGCCCCATCTTATCTTGGCAGGTAGCAACCTACAAGTGAATGGTGTAACCATCAACGACCCCGAACGCGATGCCGATGTGACGCCCATCATTTGGGAAATACGCCGCGAACGCCGCACAGAGTTGGCTTATGAAGGTATCCGTTTCGACGACCTTCGCCGCTGGAGCAAACTCTATTATGCCGACATGGTGCGCAACCCCAAGGCCAATCGCGGTGCTTACCTCGATAAAACGGCCTTCGTAGCACAATACAACGCTACGCATAGCACGCCGATAACCGTAGCTACTTTGGCAGGTGTTAAGCTCGATGGCGGTGGAAATGCAGGCTATATCCAACCCATCTCCAATGCAAGTTTGATGCGCACAATGGCCGAAAAGGATTACCTTTACCCCATTCCGCAAGACCAAATCACGCTTTATAAGAGCCGTGGATATGAACTTCCACAAAATCCTGGCTGGTAAAAGAGACTTGTTGTGGCACGGCGCAGTGGGATAACACTGCGCAGCCACACTTGTTTACCCTGTGAAAAGGGTTTCATTTTTTTTCCTCCAAAGCGACGTTCCTTGTTGCTTTGGAGGTTTTCGTTTGCACGCCTCTTCCGCTTTCCATCGCTTACAACGCAGCCATCACGCAGCCAGCCTCAACAAAAAAATATGATTTTGCTGTATGATTTGCATGCTTTTATCGTGCAATCTACACGCTTTTGCGTGGTAACTAATCAACGAAAATGAAGAGAAATCGAAGTTGATGTAAACTAACTGATAATGAGTGAGAAATGGAACGATTTGCATAGAAGTACCTTTTTCTAAAAGGGCAGGGATATGCAGATTTAGGCAAAAGTTCAGTTACCAAAGCATTACCTGATTTTGGGATAGGTAACGATGGAGTAATGTCCGGTAACCGAATTATTTTCGCTTGTGTGGCTGTTGCTGTGGTCGGCAGTTTTCTGCATAAGTGAGGAACGCTTTAATT
>NZ_AZHT01000034.1 GCF_000599605.1 Prevotella sp. HJM029
TTAAGGGAACCTAAGGCAAAGAATTGGCCGGTAAAAGTTTTCAGGAAACCGCAATCTATGATTTCGGAGGATCATGAAAAGTTTTCCGCCAATAGGGAGCATTCCGGTGTTTGCCGTGTTCCTGGCCTGCGATACCTTTGCAAAATAAAAGTCGAAGATGACTACAAGCGGATGAAAAGTGAGGTCGAAATCAGAAACGGAAATGGAAAGATAGATAAAAGTGAGTGTAAAATAAGCACCGCAGGTAAGTCAGACAGACATATTGCTCTCCATGCGTATATATGTATTGTTGTATATACGTCAATATATATACGGTAAAAGTATATAAGAATGATATAGTAATAATAAGATAAGATGAGCAGCACCCATAGACTCATCTAATTTACTCGTTTTAGCAAAAATCGGGATAGTTCATAATTTTAAAGTCCCGATTTTTAACACAAAAAGGCCGTAAAACAGCCTAAAACATTTTGAAAATGTTAATATAAGAGTTTCTTTTTTTTAAGGCTACCATTTTGATATTAAGTCATTTATTTTGTAGCCAATAAATAAAAGAATATGGGATCATTCGGTATATACGCAATCGTAGTGACATTCGTCTTTGTTATCTATTATGTAGTCATGATCTGCATGGATTTGTTCGGGCCGAAAGGTGAGAAGAAAGAAAGTGTAGAAGTCATTCACGCCGGCGCACCTGTCGACAACGCGGATGGCACACCTGCCGTTTCACCTGTCAGAATCAGTGAGACCGGTGAAGGAAAGTATCAAATAGAACGTCCCGGTGCAGAAGAACCGGAAAAATACGGGCATGAGACAGAAGAAGCGTCTTCCAATAAGAAAGGGGACGGTATGGAGACTTCTCAACTTGATCAGAAGCCTCTTACAGCTGAAGATATTGCAGCGTCCGATGCCGAGGAATTGGCCATGCAGGCAAAAGTTAAGGCCGACTCGATAAGACAAAATTTCAATAATGTTTCTCCGGACATTCAGGGAGCTGTGTATGTAGACGAGTTCGTTGAAGATTATGCTGCCGCCTACTTGAAAGGCAAGAGTGAAGATGAGCAGGCAGAACAATTAAGTTTCTAAGTTATGACGACATTCAAGTATAAAACATATTTGCTGTTACCAGCATTACTGCTGCTCACACAACCCGTCATGGCCACCTGTGGTACGACGGATTACAGTGGCAATTCAGGCCGGTTATATAATATGGTGGTATTCATCTTGACATGCTGTACAGCCGTATTGTATCTGCTTTATGCCATAGCAGCCATTTTATCCATATACAGCGCGACGAGCATCTATATCAAGATGCAAGCAGGAGAAGAAGGATTTACGAAGAGCATCATCATTTTAGTCGGCAGCTGCCTTTTCCTGCTTGGGGCCACCATCGTCCTTCCGGCTTTCTTCGGTTTTCAGTTCGGCGTGACCGACAGACTTTGGTAATTATTTTATTACATATTATTTATTTATTAATTATTTAAAAATTCAAAGACAATGAATCAGACTTTGTCAGTAATGGTAAGCGGAGCCAAGAGCTTTTGTGTCTCCGCAGGTAAGAAAATCAAGGGCGTAGTGATGGACCCCCGCTTTGTAGCGGTTATGCTGTTGCTGGTCGTTTGCACGGTAGCAGCGGATGCACAGAGCATGGACTCCGGTGCACAGGCAATCGGTAAGGCGACCGATGCGCTGAAGAAGTACATCCCTGTCGTAACGAAGCTGTGCTACGTCATAGCAGGTATCGTTGCCGTTCTTGGTACCATCTCCGTTTACATCAAGATGAACAACGAGGAGCAGGATGTCAAGAAGAGCATCATGATGATTGTCGGTGCCTGTATCTTTCTTGTGGCTGCTGCTCAGGCTTTGCCGTTGTTCTTCGGGCTCTAAGACGAAGAATATGGTGACAGTCAAAAACAACTATCCCGACTACCCGGTATTCAAGGGACTTCAAAAGCCCCTTGAATTCTTGGGCCTTCGAGGGAGATACATTGTATGGGCAGCTATTACCGTAGGTGGAGGTCTGTTATCTTTCTTAATTGGTTATGTCATCTTCAATTTTCTGATTGCATTGGCTTTGCTGACAGCTTTCCTTTCAGTAGGGGGTGTTTCCATCTTTATCAAGCAATATAAAGGTCTTCATTCTAAGAAAGCCCCGAAAGGTATCTATATATTCTGCCATTCAAGACATTATTAAAATTACCCGTTTGATAGTAAACAAAACTATTGTATGATTACCCTTATCGTCATATTGGTCTTTGCCTCCATCCTGTTGGGGATATACATTTCCATCAAGATTTTCGGAACAGGCAGTAAACGTGCCAAGGTGTTTGAGGACATCTATTTCAGTTTTGAGGACGTGAACGAGATAGGTGTAATCTACACAAAGAAAGGCGATTATTCGGCCATCCTGAAGATAGACAATCCCGTGAGGAAGTACTCTGCCGATACGGACGGTTATTACGAGTTTACTTCCCTATTGGCATCCGTACTCCAAGTGTTGGGTGAGGGGTATGCTATCCACAAACAAGACATCTTCGTCCGTAAGAACTTCAATATGTCGAGCATTGCAGGAAAGTGTGCCGATGTAAGAAAGCATTTTCTTTCCGATGCCTATTTCAAGTTCTTCAACGGCCGTCCCTATATAGATTCTGAAACCTATCTCACCATCACTCAACGTGGTCGAAATGGCGGTTTGAAGGCATATGATGCCGACAAGTGGCGCGATTTCCAAGTCAAGATACAGAAGGTCCATGACCGTCTGAAGAGTGAGGATATCAACTGTCGCTTCCTTACGGGAGACGAATGTAAAGAATATACCGAGCGTTTCTTTGCAGTTGATTTCAATAATGAGGTCGTTTCCATGAATGACTTCAAGGTGGAGTCCGAGAAAATTGGTATGGGCGATGACCAGTTGAAAATCTACAGCCTCTTGGATGTAGATGATCCCGGTCTTCCCGGCACCCTTCGCCCTTATGCCGACATCAATGTCAACAACTCCGTCATGCCGCAGGATCTGCTTTCCGACCTTAGCACACTCCCTGATGTAGACACGCTTATTTACAATCAGGTTATCTTTCTTCCCAATCAGAAGCGGGAGATTTTAAAGTTGGAGAAAAAGAAGAACCGTCACGCTTCCATTCCCAATCCGAACAATCAGATTGCCGTTGAAGACATCAATAACGTTCTTAACGAAGTTGCCCGTGACGGCAAGCAGTTTGTTTATGCACATTATAATCTTATCGTAAAGACCCCGGCAGACAAAAACTTGCAAAAGATCACCAACTGTTTGGAGAACCTTTTGGCAAGATACAGCATGCACCTGTCAAAGCGTGCCTATAACCAATTGGAGTTGTTCGTTGCCAGCTTCCCCGGCAACTGCTATGAACTCAATGCCGACTACGACCGTTTCCTGACGCTTTCCGACCCTGCACTCTGCCTCATGTATAAGGAGCGTCAACAGAAAGGGGATGACACGAACCTGAAATGTTACTACACAGACAGGCAGGGCGTACCGATGGCAGTTGACGTGTCAGGCAAGGAAGGAAAGATTAGGTATACTGACAACTCCAATTTCTTTGTACTGGGCCCTTCCGGTAGTGGTAAGAGCTTTTTCATGAATACTGTCATGCGGCAGTACTACGAGCAGGATACCGATATTGTCATTGTAGATACCGGTGACAGCTACGAAGGTCTTTGCAGCTATTTCGAGGGCATATACATCACCTATTCAAAGGAACATCCCATCTCGATGAACCCTTTTAAGATAGAGAAAGCGGAATATGAGCAGAACTTCCAAGCGAAGAAAGATTTCCTAAGGAATATAATCTTCCTTATCTTCAAAGGGAACGGCGAACCCACGAAGCTCGAAGAAACCATCATCAACCAAACCCTCATAGAATACTTCGAAGAGTATTTCAACCCATTTGAAGGCTTTACCGAAGAGCAGCGTGAAAACATGCGCCATGTCATGGAACTTGAAGATAAACGTACCGGCAAGTATGAGGAATACGAAGAGGAGCTGGAAAAACGTTACGGAGTATCTGATGATATTGACGATATAGAAGAAGATGATGATGACGATGAGAGGAAGAAACAGCGCGACCTCCGTCTCCGTGACAAGCTGCAAGCCGTCATCGACGATTCCGCCGCTACTGAAGGAGAAAAAGACAATGCGAAGAGCCAGCTGCTTCGTCGCCTTACCCCTGAACTCATAGAGAGCAAGTATCTACAGCGTATCAATAAGAAGATTGACAAGATAGAACGTCAGCGCAAGAAGATGAGAGTTACGGAACTCAACTTTAATACTTATTATGAGTTCGCCATTGAGCGTATTCCGCAAATCATGAAGCAGGATCAGGTTAAATTTGCCATCAACGAGTTTGCCACGATCCTAAAGCCGTTCTATAAGGGTGGAGAGATGGAATACACGCTCAACAACGAAATGGATTCCTCCCTGTTCAATGAGAAGTTCATCGTATTCGAGATTGACAAAATAAAAGAGAATCCCGTCCTTTTCCCTATTGTCGTGTTGATCATCATGGATGTCTTCACCCAGAAGATGCTCTTAAAGGAAGGCCGGAAATGCCTGGTCATAGAAGAAGCATGGAAAGCCATTGCCACCCCCGTCATGGCCACCTATATACAGTATCTATACAAGACAGCCCGTAAACACTGGGCCATGGTCGGCGTGGTAACGCAAGAGATACAGGACGTTACCGAGTCCAAGATTGTTAAGGAAGCCATCATCAACAACTCCGGCGTGTTCATGCTACTTGACCAGAGCAAATTCAAGGACAAGTTCGACAACATCAAGAAGACCTTGGCTCTGACCGACATCGACTGCAAGAAAATTTTCACCATCAATCGGCTGGAGAACAAGGAAGGCCGTTCCCCATTCAAGGAAGTGTTCATCAAACGTGGTCAGGAAGGCGATGTGTACGGCATTGAAGAACCGCCGGAGTGTTACATGAGTTACACGACGGAGAAGGTAGAGAAACTTGCCCTGAAACTCTACAAGAAGATTCTCCAATGTGATCATCAACACGCCATTGAAGCCTTCGTGCGTGATTGGAAACGCTCCGGAATCAAGAGTTCCTTGGAATTTGCACGGAAAGTACTGAAAGAAAGAAAAGTGTTAGACAATTAAACTCATCAATCATATGCGTCGTTTCATCGCTATCATCCTTTTGATCCTCTCGGTGACATCCATGTCAGCGCAGTCGTATCATGCCATCAACATTGATGCGAAGACTGTGGCAGCCATGACCGCCGCATATGCGATAGAGGAAGAGACAGAACGGAAGACAGCCTCTGATGTAGACTCCATCCTTGGACATTACACCAAGGCCAGCCTTTCCACAGCCGGCATCTACCTGTCAAAGTTGAAAGACAGGAACGCCATGCGTGAAGTCGGAGTTTTCGGCAGCGATGAGAACTACTATTACCAACGCATCCTCTATTTGGTGAAGGATGGCATCATGCCCAAGCTTATTGTCGTTGCAGCCAAGATGGTCAAACAACCCGACAATGCCCTCTATTGGGGGCCATACCTGTTCAAGACTACCAAGAATGTCGAGCAGCTCTGCAAGCAGTTCGAACTTGTCGTTACTAATGGAAAATTGTCGTTCAAGGATGTAACTTTCTTGGTTATCAACGAGAAGCTGCAAAAAGTCTTTGACTTGGCCCAGCTTGGCAATGTCAACTGGAAAGAACTCTTGGAGAAAGTCGGAGATTTCAACATCAAAGCAGCCAAGGAGGATATCAAGAACGACATCGGCAAACTCGGAGGTGTACTTGCCACCGCAGGGAAAGGTGCTGTGGACAGCAATATGAGGGACTTTTCCGCCATTGGCAGGATCTTTAAATCCAAGCCAAGTGAGATTTACCAATTATATCAGACTTTTCGGAGCAAATATGAAAGCATCCGCAATGCTGGAAATGTCAAGGCCATTTTGATGAGTGTCATCGGTTCGAATAGTGCAGATGCCGTTTCACGTCTGTTCCAAGTAGACAATTACAGCATCACGGGTTATGTGAGCAACTACATCAAGGAGTTGCAAGGGCAGCATTACAAGCAACGCTGGTATATCTATTCAGAGGATAAAGGGCAGAAAGTGGTTACTACCTACCATCCCTCCCATCCTTCGAATACGAACAACAGCGATCATTGGGACAACTGGCTCTATAAGGAGAATTATATGAAGACCGGTACGCCAGACTATCCCACGCTCACCACTTCTGAATACAATCAGTTGAAGGCTGCCGCAGAAAGTGCCACTGGCTGGAATCCTACACGAAAAGGTGAATATGAAAGGAACAATCCCGGCCATACAATAACCCTAAAATACGAAACAGCCTCCTACACTTATTCATATGATAAAAAGGGAGGTACTTTCAGCCATTCAAAACATTGGCGAGGCAAACACTGGACGGTTTACATGACGGTGACCGATTCTTGGAATATCAGGCACGAGGTGCATGAGGAAAATTTCGATTCAGAGTCTATGGACGAGGAGACTTTCAAGAAGCGCATGGAGAGCCAGCTGAAATACTGGAACAGCTTGGAAAGCGACAAGCCCGCCTCACAACGTGTCACATATAAGTTGGGTAACGACGCTCGCAAGTATTATACCATCGCGGATGAGAACAAAATGAAAGGCTGCAATTCTGTCGTTTTTCTGGCCAAGTGTGATGATGGTGCCACCCTTGCGGAGGGGTCGTTCAATTGGAAAGAGAATGGAAATCAGGGAAAGCACCTTGAAGACCCCAAATCGAAAAATTTCGCTTTGGACAAGACACAGGTGAGCACGAATGGGGCCAACGAGTTGCAGCAGAAAAAGAAAGGCTGTCAGGACGAGATTAAAAGCCTTGAAAATCAGATTCGCTCCATGGACAAACAGATGAGTTCGCTGATCTCCCAAATGAACCAAGCCAAGATGGCCCACGATAACAACAAGGTTGCCGTGCTCCGTGCACAATATGACACCGTCAGCAACAGCCAAGCTGCATTGAAACGTCAGCTTTCGCAGGTTCAATCCAACTTGGCACAGATAGACAACGCCATTGCGGAATACTACAAAGATCTTAATGAGGACAATGGCAGTCCTTACCGAATCAATTCCAATATGAGAGAGTTGGAGAGTCTGTTCCAACTTTCCTGGCAAGATGCCGGAGAATGGGTTAACGGCGATGGACAATACACTTTTGTCCGTCATGCCTATTGTGCACAGGTAAAGAGCCAGGTGACTTACACGGCAGTCTTGAAGCTCCAATCGAAGCCCAAGCATTTTCTCGGTATCCGCATCCATCGTGCTATATTGAGTGTCGATTACAAGCTCTCTGCCGCCTATTCAGCAGAGAATGTCATAGAGACAATGAATCTCGATATGGGCCTGTCTGAAAAAGAGCGTGCTGCGAAAGTCAACGAGCGTCAGAGACAGTTGATGGAAGACATGCCGGACTGTTCCATCACGGTGAGATACAACTATGCCAAGAATATGCCTAATGAGGAAGGTTCAGATGCCATCCATCTGCTTTGGGCAAGCGACCGATTAGATGTGGCAAGGGATGTGGAATATCAGCTTAGCGTCATCTATTCACAGTTGGTTCTTTTGGAGAAGGTTATGAATGACCGGCAGACGATCAAAGATTTCCTAACTAACCAACTGTTGAATCCCATTACGAGAAAGTCCCGTGGCACAATAGCCGAATATGCCTTAGGACGATGGACAGATGCAAGCGACAAAGCCAAAAAGGTTTCTTCAGGCCCCACTTCACAAAAGGCAAAGCCATAGGCAACAATTAAGGCATTAACATAGAAAACAGCAGACATGAACAAATGGATATACATATCGTTGATGAGCCTATGCCTTCTCTTCGTTCCAAGAGAAACCAAGGCAATAGACATTCCTACTGACCCTGCCTCTTTGGAAGCCATGATCAGTAATCACAAGACTGTTAAGGCCATGTTAGAGCTGCGTGCTCTCGCAGAGGAAGGTGTGCGTGCCTATCATAAGAAGAGTATGAAGACAATGGAAGACTATACTTCGGTTAACAAGAAGTTAGACAGATACAGGAAGTGTTTCGACATCATCGACCTCATTCTGAACGGTACTGCAACAGGCTTTCATGCTTACAACAGCTTTGGCAACTGCAAAAGAAATCTTTCCGCCTATTACAAACTCTTGGATACATATAGGAAGGAAATACTCCTGCATGGGGCTGTCTGGTCAAGCGACACCATCATCCTTAATGCCAGCCAGCGAGCCGTCGAAGGAGTCTACAAAGGCGTTTCGCAGTTAAGGAAATCTTACATCGAACTGTCCGAGCTTGTGTCGGGTGTGAGGAACTGTACCACGTCAGACTTGATGATCATTTTAGGTGACATCAACGGTTCCATTGACGAGATAGACGGCAGCATCAGGCATTCCTACATGGAATTATGGGCATATATGACCGTGAGGATGGGATTTTGGAAGAAAGAGTTCTTTATGGCAAGAACTGTCAAGGATATTGCCACTGATGCTTTGGGACGATGGCTTGGCAACTCCGTCCAGGCATTTCAATGTTTGGAGCAACACAGGTCATTCCAGCACGCCCCATTGGGTGGTGGCGGTATCATAGGAGGAAGACGCTATGACTAAATTCAAAAGAATACATATCCTGCTTAGGAATAGGATTACGCTCTTAATAGGACTGCTGGCAACAGTCCTTCCGGCTTTCAGCCAAGGTTATGTGCAAGTCACGAAAAACCATGAGGAGTACATCATGCAGCAGTTCACCACAATGGAAACCGGTGCTGGAGCCTTGACCCCACGCTATTATTACAACGCATTCCACAAGAAATACCAAAGGACGGCCAATGCAGAGAACAAGCAGATTTTCCGTCTTCACATGAAAGCCCGTGTGGCAGACGAAAAGGTCTATTCAGACAGCATTAAGGCCTTGACCTCCCGTCGTGCCAAGGTGGAAGCACAGAATATCATTGACCGCAGCCCCATGACCGATATGGCATGGACGGTCGAGAAAGGCAAGATAGAGGGAAAGTTGGACATCTTTCAGAAGAACATCAACAAAATCATGCCCTACGGCGGAACGGCAGAAGACTATCGCCAGTGGAAGAACATCTATAACTGCCTTCAGACCGCCATCAAGATTACCCGTGAGTCCTATCAGGACTTAGGACGCAGGAAAAAGGAGTACATGGCCATCTATAGGGATGTTGTCAGGCGCAATTACCAACTAACTCGTCAGTTGCTCGCTTGGAACAGCGTGAAATCCGCAAAGGAGATGCAGAAGAACAGCAAGTCTTCCCAGCGACTTTCATCTATCAACACAGTAGCTTTCGATGCGCTGAACCGTTGGAAAGTGGCAATGGCCGTTGACGGTTTTTCCAGCAAGAACTATAAAAAGTAGAAGATAATAAAGCAAGAAACAAAATATAAGCTAACAAGTAAGAAAATCAATTATGGCATTCAGTTCATTATTTTTAGCCGCACAGGGAGGACTTCAAGGGCTGTCGAGTACAATCTCCGACTTATCCCAAACCATAGGAGTAGACCTGTTCGAAGAAGACATCGACAATGTTGTCTTCCAGACCAACGAGTTTTTATGTAATCCCGACTTCATCGGCACACAGGGGCCGTTTTGGTGGATACTCCAAATGAGCATGGCATTGGGTGCCTTGTTCTCCATCATTGTAGGAGCCAGTATGGCTTACAAGATGATGGTCAAGGGAGAGCCGGTCGATGTATTCAAGATACTCAAAGTAATGGGTATCGCGCTCATCATGATTTTTTGGTATCCCCCCAGCATGACTGGTATGGGCAGTGGCAATGGCAGCATCTTGGATGCCTTAGCCTATATTCCTAACTGTATAGGAAGCTACACTCACGATCTCTATGAAGCAGAAGCCGTACAGGTCAGTGAAAAATACAACGAATTGATGCCGTTGCTGCAGAAACGCGATACGATGTATCAAAAAGCGGCAGAAGTAGAAGCAGCATCAGAAGGATTGCAAAATGATGCAAGTGTTGATGCTTTAACAAAATATACCTCTGGTAGCGATGCCGTTGAAGGTATCAAGGCTGCTGCAAGAGCCAAAAAGTCATCAGTCTTTGCCGGTCTCATCATTGGCTTTGATAAGATAGTAATGTTTCTTGCGCTGGTACTGTACCGGGTCGGCTGGTGGGCCACCATATTCTGTCAGCAGATACTGTTGGGCATGCTGACAATCTTCGGCCCTATCCAATGGGCGTTTTCCGTTCTTCCTAAATGGGAAGGAGCATGGGCCAAATGGCTCATCCGTTATCTGACAGTACACTTCTATGGAGCCATGCTCTATTTCGTAGGTTTCTATGTGCTGTTGCTGTTTGACATTGTTATCAGTGTTCAGGTAGAAAATCTTACCGCCATTACATCATCTACTGGTACAATTAACGGCTATATACAAAATGCTTTCATGACTTGTGGCTATCTCCTTGCAGCTTCCGTGGTTGCTTTGAGATGCCTGAACTTGGTTCCAGACCTTGCCGCATGGATGATCCCTGAAGGCGACACAGCCTTCTCTACCCGCAACTTTGGTGAAGGAGTGGCATCCTCCGTCAAGTCAAGTGCCATGTCCGTTATGCCTCGAATACATTAAAATGACAATGCTATGGCTGTATTAAAGAAATTAGAAAACAAGATAAAGTTGGTGCTGATTATTACCAGCCTGTTTTTGACAGGTTGTGTCGTTATCAGCCTTGGGAGTCTTTTTGTTGCCAGAGGCATGGTCGCTGATGCCCATAAGAAGATTTATGTCCTTGATGGCACTGTACCTATTCTCGTCAAGCAGACTACGATGGACGAGACTTTTGAAGTGGAAGCAAAGAGCCATGTGGAAATGTTCCATAATCTCTTCTTTACATTGGCTCCCGATGACAAGTATATTGATTATACCATCAAGAAAGCCATGTACCTTATAGACGAGTCCGGTCTTGCGCAGTACAATGCCTTGAAGGAAAAAGGCTTTTATAACAATATCATCGGAACGAGTACGATATGTAGCATTTTCTGTGACTCCATCAAGTTAGACAAACAGAAGATGGCCTTTATCTACTATGGCCGCCAGCGCATTGAGCGTCGTACAAGTATTTTGATGCGTCAACTCATCACTGCCGGAAGCCTAAGGAGGGTGCCGCGCACCGAGAACAATCCTCACGGCTTTATCATCTTTGGCTGGAGAACTCTTGTCAATAAGGATCTCTCCGAAAGTCAGAAAACCGATTTCTAACATTAAAAATTGAACATTTATGGGACTGAAGAAAATCATTATGGGCGAACCTATGCCCGACAAGAACGATCCTAAATATAAAGAGCGTTACGAAAGAGAAGTGGAAGCCGGCAAGCAGTTTGCCGACAAGAGCGGTTTGAGTTGGCTGGCCATGAAGATACAGACGGTGGCCAATCGCCATCGTGTAGGTTTCCTCGTTACCGTCTTCGGCATCGTGATAGGCTGTTTTGCTATTAACATCATTAATATGGTACGTAGCTACAATGCTTCCAAAACACACCGTTCTACCGCCGTAGAACAAGTGGATTCAGCATTACACCAAAGACGCATAATAAACAGACACTAAAATGGATGTAAAGAAAATCAATTTTAAAGACCGAAAGTATGTTTTTCCGGCTATCCTATACCCATTGGTTTTATTCGTAGGATATTTCATCATCGATGCCGTACATACCGACGTGTCCGACAACGACCCGCGTTTGGCTACAACAGATTATTTGAACTCTGATCTTCCTGCTGCCAATACTGACAGTGTATTGGGTGGCAAGTTGGACAATGCCGAGCGTGAGTACGGACAAATCAATGACCTTTCCGGTGTCGAGAATGTTGAGAATGACCGGGACTCGGTTAACAAGAAGGAGGATTACAGTTCACAATACAGTGACAGGGAGGCTGAAATGGTGCGACGGCAGCAAGAACAGCAGCAGGCACAGCGGGAAGAACAGCGCAAAATCCAAGAGATGCAAGACCGCGTCCGTCGAGGGAGGAGTCATTCTCGCGGCTCTTCTTCCGGTGACAACTTTGTAGCTCCGGTCAACGATTCCGAGATAGCCCGGATTGACCGCAGGAGACGGCAACGTGAAATGGAGAATATGAACGATGATCTTAATGGTGTCGCTTTCGGTTCCCCATCACGTCGTGGCAGATATGGCAATGAAGATGGTTATGGGGGTGATGACGAATATGGTCTACCCATAGCCGGTTCGCATAACGGTGGCAGCAACCTGTCTTATGGCAACAACGGATCTTCAGTGTCTTCCGGAACGGACAACAATGCCCGTGAGGCAGGAGAACGGCCGGAGGGAGTACCGGAAAAGGTTATCAAGAAAGTAAAGACCCCTTCCGACTATTTCAATACCATTTCCTCTTCTTCAACAGAAGAGTCCAAGCTCATCAAAGCCATCATCGACGAGGATGTGAAAGCACAGGAGGGAAGCCGTGTGCGCCTTCGCTTGTTGGATGATGTGGAAATTGGCGATATGACCGTCAAAAAAGGGACTTATCTCTATGCCCAGATGTCGGGTTTCGGGCATCAGCGAGTAAAAGGAACCGTACAAAGCATCTTCAGCAAAGAAGAGATTATCCGCGTCAGCCTTTCGATCTATGACACGGATGGTCAGGAAGGTCTTTATGTTCCATTGTCCTCCTTTAAAGAGACCGGCAAAGAAATTCTTGGTTCTGCTACGCAGGGCGGAACGAATATCGTAGACAACACCGCCTCTTCAACAGGAGTCAAGGGTTGGGCCAGCCAAGCTGTACAGAATGCCTCGCAGCAGGTAATGAATGCCGTAGGCAAAGTCATTCGCAGGAACAGGGTGAAGCTGAAGTATGGAACGCTCGTTTATCTGATAGACGGAAGCCAGCAAGAGAAGAGACAAAGAAAGTAAAACGCTAACAAGAAAGATAAAAAACATGAAAATTTTTAAGAAGAAAATTACTGCCGTCTTGGTCATGTGTACCACCATTTTAATGGGAGCACATGCCCAGAAGACCTATTCGGACATGGAGGTGCTGACTGTAAACGAGAACGTTTCTACCATTGTCACAGCTTCCGAGCCTATCCGTTTAGTGGACATTTCCACCGATTCCGTGGCAGGTGACAAGCCGTTGGACAATGTAATCCGTATAAAGCCCAAGAGCGGCAATCACAATGACGGCGATGTACTGGGTATCGTCACGATCATCACCGAGCGTTATAGGGTGCAATATGCGCTCATCTATACGCACCGCCTTCAGGAAGCCGTTTCTGATAAGGAAGTGGAACTTGTGGAACGCAATGCCTTTCATAATCCTGAAATCAGCATGTCAACAACAGACATGGCTTCCTACTGTATGAAAGTGTGGAACTCCCCTGCCAAATATCGCAGCACGTTCACAAAAAAGGATAAAATGACCATGCGTTTGAACAACATCTATGTGGTCGGTGAGTATTTCTTCATTGATTTCTCTGTGGAGAACAAGACTAACCTGCCGTTCGACATTGATGAATTACGTGTAAAGCTCCAAGACAAAAAGCAGGAGAAGTCCACCAATGTTCAGGTTATCGAGTTGAAACCGGCATTTATTCTTGACCGTTCTATAAAGTTCAGGAATGGTTACCGCAATGTGATCGTCCTGAAGAAGATGACATTCCCAAATGACAAGGTGCTTACCTTGGAGTTGTCAGAGAAGCAGATCAGCGGTCGTACCATCTTATTGAACTTGGACTATGAGGATGTACTTAGTGCCGATTCATTCGATACGCTACTTTTGAAAGAGCAATAAGAAAGGAGACATCATGAGAATCTACAAAGGTAATCATTCTTATCCCTTTGCGAGGGTTATGGCACTATGCCTGACCTGCCTGTTTGCAATGTCAGTCATGGGGCAAGGGCACGGCAACCATCTGATGGTAGGCGTGGGAGCTTCTTACCCGAAAGGTTTTGAAGCGACATTGGCCTATGAGCATGAGATGAACTATCACAACGCAATGGAGTATTTCGCGAACTACTACATTCAGTATGAGACCGACCCTGAAGCAGGTTATGTCACCAAGAAATCTTTTTGGCACAGTTACAACATTTGGAATGTCGGTTTTGCCTATAAGCCCTGCGTGACACGTGGCCGTAACCATCATGGCAACATCAGAATCGGTGTGAGTGGCGGCAGTGACTTGCACAAGTTTGTCGGTGTTGGGTCGCTTGGCTACGAACATACTTTCAATCTCTATAATGGCTGGAGTGTTTTCTTTCAGGTAAAGGAAGATGTGACGATGCGAGGCAAGGATTTATTCCGTACCGGTGGAGCCATCGGCGTTAAGATTCCATTATAAACAAAGATAGATATGAACATATACAAAATGCTTATGGCGATTATGCGTGTGATAAGACTTTCCCGCAGGATCATGTGTGTCTCTTATAGAGTACACCACCAGTCTTCACATAAGAGATTCCGTCACAAAAACAGATCAGTATGGGGACTTTCCGCATTGGTTGTTCTCATGGGTTTTAGTTCATGTGACGATTATCAGCCTGCCGACAATGCAATTCATGTAGGATATATCTTGTGTGAGAACCATAGTTGTATGGATCCGGAGACCTACTTTGCCCAAACTACCCATAAGGCCGTGGGGGTTGTTTTTGCAGAACAGACGAATGACCATCCGCTCATGGCAGTCATGCTGAAAGAACTTAATGAAGTCTTCTGTGATTCAGTTGGCCTTTCCAACGGAACGAGCGGCAACCTTACCGCTTTTGACGGCTCTGCCAATACACGAGCCATGCAGAAGAGTTATAATGCCGGGACAAAGAAAGGCAGTCCGCTGGCCATGAAGCTCTTTACTTTCCATGAAGGTGGTCAGAGCGACTTCTTACCCAGCGTTGCGGAGCAGCGTCTACTGAATGTCTCTGCCAGAAGCATCAATGCCATCATAGAAAGATTAGGTGGCACGCCGATAGCTTTAGATGGAGACTGTTGGTATTGGACTTCCACTGAAGTAAGCGAAAATAGTGGTTTACAGGCATGGCTTTGCTCCTCTGCCAATGGTGGTATCATAGAGACCCCGAAGACGGAAAGCCATAAGGCACGTGCAATCGTTAAAATAAAATATTCTAACTAAAAATAAAGAAGATTATGGGCTGGATGAAAGAACTGGGTAAAGCAGCTGCCAAAGTCGCAGAAAAGCCGCTTGCCAAGGTAGGAGTTAAGTTTGCAGAGAAATCAGCGGAAAGTGCGGAGAAATCTGTCGGTCGGGCTTTGGCCAATGCTGCAATGAAAGAAGGACGTTATGCCAGCAAGGCCAACTATACCAAGTGGATAGAGTCCATGGGAGGCAAGGTTTCCAAGGTGGAGTCAGGTTTCAAGAGTTGGGAAAAGAGCCTGCCTAAATTCAAGACCGGTTTCAAATCGACTGAACATATCGGAGCCAAAACCGCCCAAAAGGCAGAACGGATTTTGGTTGATGGTACCAAGGCAACCGGACAAGGTGTTGTCCATTCTACAAAAGCAGCTGAAAAGGTTGCTGAAGAGACCGCGAAAAAGGCAGCCCTTATCAATAAGGAGACACTTAAGAATGCGGCAAAGATTGGTTGGCGCGAAGGTGGAAAAGTAATCAACAAGACAGCCGGATGGGCTGGACAATATGCAAAATATTCGGCAAACCATCCAGTGGCAAGCCTTATTCTTTCTTCCATTGTCTACCGTCAGCTGACAGGGCGCACCCTGCTACCGGACATGATGAAGTCCTTAGGCGGTGAGGATGCTGCCAAAAAAGGTCTTGTCGGTGTTCTTGGAGAAACGACATTGGGCAAGAAAGTGGACGGTCGAGGAAACGAGGTCGGCATGGTCGCAAATCTGACGGATGTTCTTTTCGGTGATGGCACTTATGGGAAGGTCAGTTCCGGTGTCGGTTCCGTTGCAGGTGAAGCTGCCGGATTGTATCAAGGCGTTAAAGGTGGCGTTTCCTCTGTCTTGGGTGAAGGGGCTAATCTCTACGAGACAGGCAAAGAGCAGATTGGTCAGTATTTTTCGGGTAATGGTATGGTATCTAACGGCAATGGAGGTTACTATGATCCCACGACTCCACAATATCCGTCGACTGCCCAGATGATGGGTTCGGGTATGACACAAGGCGTTCCACAACAAGGAGGACTTACTGGTACGATGGTGAACGGCGTACATTCCATTGCCAATGAGCTTACGGGAGGCAATGTCTCAAAGATGAATTTAGCATCCTTGGCACTTTCCTCTTACATGATGTTCGGGCCTTTTGGTTGGCTTGGCAAGATGGCCAGTCTGATGTTGGGCGGTATGACCATGCGCAACATCAACCATCGACAATCGGAGAGCCAGCCTATGCAGCAGATGCAACGTTATGCTGCCGCACCAGCAGTATCAGCTGGACAGTCTGTATCACAGGTAGATTTTCCTGTATCGGAAGAGCCGGTGGTGCGACGCTCCCGTGGAATATGAAGTTAAGAATCAACAAGCTAACAAGTATAATATATGGACACAACAGATTATAAGGACATGCTCCTGGAGTCCGCAAGCGGCTTCATGATGCCTTTTGCTTTAGACGAAAAAGAAGAGTTGAATATCATCCTCCCTTTCGGTGAACAGACCCATCCCAAGACGGGAGAGAAGTTTCAGCACCAAGGTGTTGATTATGCCGTCAAGGACAGACCCTTGTATGCCATCGCAAGCGGCATGGTCATCGGTGCCGGGCATGATGCAGTTCACGAAAACTATATCATCGCCAGATACGGCAAATACGAGGTTACCTATGGACACATTTCCGAGGCCTACACCCCTTATGGCACGAATGTAAAGGCCGGGCAAGAGATTGCCCATGCCGGTGAGTTCCTGCACATGGGAGTCCGATTTAACGGTAAGGAGCTTGACCCTGACAATTTTATTGCTATGATTTGGGCAAACATACAGCAGTTGGCTGCCATGGGTATTACCCATCAGCCTACAGCCGAAGTCCTGGGGGACAAGAAGATTGTCACCAAGTATGACGATTGTCAGGATGAGATCATGGCATTGATGCTCCGTTGGCTGCCCACTTACATGAATGAACTTCGTACAAAGGCCTATACGCCTTCTAAAAAGATGGAAGCATCGCTGAAGAATATCCTCTCGAAAGCTGCCGACAAGAACTACTTTTACGAGACGCTTCCCAACTTGGGCAATCCTTTAGGATTATCCGGGCGTAGTGCCCCTTTGGTAGAGAAGATTCAGGAAATCTTGATAGAGGACTTTCTTGGATTCTTGGCCGTCCGTCAAGGTATCTATCCCCAGTCGTGGGACGAGTCTCAAAAAAAAAACTTTCTGAAGAAGCTGCCGCCAACGGCTTGATGGAGGATCCTTTGCAAAATCTTGAAATAGACATTCATAGTTACGACATCAGCCGCGAGGCATCCATCTACTTCGACACGACGGGGACTCGCTGTTGGACGAAGGCATGGTTCAATGGCAGGGAGAAAGGAGAGAAATCAATAGAGATCACTCGCCAGCTGGCAGTAAAGTTCATCAATGACGAAATCTTGTTGGATGATTGGCTCGCACGTTTCTATCCCAAACAGATGAACGTCTGCCACAAGGCTATTGAGCAGGCACGCAAACAGTTATTAGGTATATAAAAACCATCGCATGGCACGTAATAATCAACATTTCGGAGAGTTGGAGTATTGTTTTAACCAATATTTCAGCAAGTATTGTGCTCCTGTCATCACCAAGGATTATAGGTATTACCATCGTAAGCAGACAGAAGAATTCAACAAGGCCTATAATGAAGTGCCGGCTAATATCGGTGCCGGATCCGTCATGCAGGGAATGATACGTGTGCAGACTGCGAATGTAATGGCTGCATCATCAGGAAAATGGAGCACAAAGAATCTTGACGACTTCATAAATGGTGTCATAAACAAGATTGTCTCCAGCAAGAACTTCCAAAAGGACTGGGAAAACTTGATAGACAGGTATCGGGAATCTCTTATCGCCAAGTTAGGAATAAAAGGCTACATAAGAGTTGAGGAGGAGTTGGAAAAGGTGGAAAAACGGAAATTCGTCGATCCCGCAGTCCACTATGGACAGATTCGCTTTATGGAGCTGCTCAAAGAGCATTTGGCCAGAACCGATATGCCCAAGTCCTCTTTGGAATATATCCTGAAAGAGGGTGCAAACAGTTCTATTATGATGACATTGGCTGGTAGATTCATGCGTGGTCGCGACCTCTCGCCTGCAGAAGAAGAGAATCGTGAGCTGGGCAATAAACTCTATAAGCCGTCAAAAGTGGAGAAAGCCGGGGCTTTTGCCTTGGGAGCTATTATGGACGCACCGGCATCGGATGTTGTCGGTTCTGTAGCTGCCGTACCATTGAAAGCCACTGCCAAGAGAGTAGCTGGATATGCTCTGAAAGGAGGTGCGGTAAAATTTGGAGGTTGGCTGGGAGAAAAGGCCGCTTACAAAGCAGCTACTAAAGCTTCCTATGTAAAAAGACTGATTTCAGGTGCAGCTGTCGATGCCGGATTCAACTATTGGGCATCTTCCAAAATCAGCCTTGATGCAGCCAAGAAACAATACAGTAAAGTGGTTTTCGGCAATGAGGATACATTGGAAAAATACCAAAAAGGTGCATTGGGATACAGGAAGACCGGCACCGAATACATTTCCAATGTAAATGATGGCTTGGGTAAAAAGATCAAGGTCGCCCCAATACGTCCTCATGTGAGTGATTCTGTCACCCATAAAGATTCCGGTCGGTTGTTGACCGCAGCAAATGGCAATTCAAGAAAACTTTTGAAGACCATTACCACCGCATTAAGTCGTCAGGCTCTTCCTTACGACAGCCATGCACCCATACAGGCTTGGATGCTAAACAAAACCGCCAAACAATGTCGTGCTTTTGCCACCTCGTTTTTTTCCATTGCCAAGCAGATGTCGACACAAGGTTTGCCAGTCTGGAATCTGAATGGCAGAAATATGACACTTATACAAGTATCACAGCGTGCCGGGGATTATGCAAGAGCTGCTGTTCAGATAGACAAGATAAACGCCGAGAAGCAGGCGGCAAGAATGGGGGTATATAATCGGAACCATCAGGAATCAAGACTGGATAGGAAAAGTAATGAAGTGACTAAGGCATATACTTCAGAACCATTAAACACCCAACATTATCAAAACATGGACATGGGGACGCAACAAATAAAAAGTCCAATGTCAGAGACTTCTCCTTATTCCAATATGCTCCAGACATCAGGATGGGGTAAATATTTGGATAATGCAGAGTTGAATGGATTTAGCGATGTGACAAAGAACCTCGGCTATGTCTTTGCAATGCTTCCTGATATGCTTATCGGTATGTTTACAGGGAAATCCTCTTCTTTCACCATAGGGAACAACATACTACCTTTAGCAGCTATTGCCGCTGGAATGTTCAGCCATAATCCCCTATTAAAACTTATGCTGATGGGGTTTGGAGGTGTTAACCTCTTGAACAATGCTGGCCACGAAGCCTTAGGATCGTCCTCTCCTAAAATCACTCCAAGAAACTACAAGCAATATGCCGATGAACCTCTCAATCCAAGATTAAATAATGTTTTTATGAGAGGCCGTTCTTTGATTGCAGATATAGACAATCGACCTGTTGTCATTAACATTTCTGACACGGCTGTCGACGCATATGAGAAAAAAGCCATACCTTTAAACACGTTAGCAAATGCCGTATTAAGGAAGTATGACGAGAACAGATCTGTGGTTTCAAACACTTATGATAAGAGTTTGGCAGCGTTAGAGAGTCAGGAACAACAGCGTAGTTATGGATTGAAATAGATTTTGTTTACAATATTACTTGTTAGCGGCCCCTGCTGGCGTAGTTAGTTGCGTCGGTGGGGGCTTTATTTATATATATAAAGTAAATTGAATATGAGGTTCTGTTTTACAACCATATATGGAAGCTTACAAGTAGAACTGTTTATTTATAATCTACCTTTAAAGTCTGTTCACTTAGATTTAGTTGAACTTTTGGAGCAACTTCTTCATAGGTTGTGTTTGCTTTTACAAGTCTCTCCAATTCTTCGAAAGAAGTTTTTCGTCTAACAATCCAATTTCCTATACCCGCAGCTGTTCTTGGCTCAAGCAATTCCCATCCTTGCACCTCTAAGTATGCCAGTCCTTCCATCATATTCCTGACAATAACATATTTACCTTCACTATTCTTCAAGATACTTGGACGTTGCTGACCATTTTCTCCTGGTGATATTAAAATAACAAAGCAAGGCTCTCCTGTAGCTTTATTTGCCCATCTTACCTCAATCGAAGCATAAATATAGTAATTTTGTAAAACCTTAGAGTTCGTCTGTGCCTCGCTTGGAATTGCCAAACATATCATCATTACTATAAGAAATAATTTCAGCTTCTTCATCGTGTTGTATATAAAAAGTTATGAGTACGCCGATTAAAGCGTACCCACGGGTTAATACTTATCGTTAAAACAATTTCTTGTGATTGTCGTGTGACCATCCCATAGCATCCTTGTAGTTGCTATTCTTCTTTCCGCCTTTTCGACGGGTATCACCACCCACAATAGCTTTCAATCCTGCTCCCAATATCAAAGCCGATGTGACTAATTCTAACATAGTATGTTTCCTTTCTTTTTATTTGAGTTTCACTTATTTTTGTCTATACTTTAAGTCCTTCTGACCGTTCCGTCTCCAATTCCAATTTCGCCTCCGGGTTTAACGCCAACAGCATTTGTATTCTGTCTTGCAGTCTCCCGATGGTCTTTCGGATATCAACCACATTGTCTTCAGGTATTTCTTTGAGTTCACGGATAATCTCCATGTATGAGTTTATCTGTCCCATCGTATATGTGACGGACAATGTGTTCTCAATATGTTCTCTGTCAACTTCAATTTCAAATGCCATAATCGTTCTTCCGTTTTATTGGTTATAAACTTAGCATTGCTTCAGGCATGATGTCAAGCACCCTGCAGATCTCTCCTGCCGTGGCCAAAGTCGGTTCACTCTTTCCCTGGGTGAAGTCGCTTATTCTGCTGGTGCTTAGTCCTACGGCCTGGGACAGATCTTTTTGTGTCATTCCCTTAGCTTTCAGCCCTTGCTTTATGACTTCTGCAAGCGTGAGTTTCTCTATTGGGTGATACCTTTTCTCGTATTCTTCCACAAAAGTACTCATGATAGACAGCTCTATGCTCTCTGGTGATGTCGGCAGCGTCGTATCAGTGACAACCTCCAACAGTTCCTCCACCCGTCTTTGGGCATACTTATATTGAGCCTCTGATATTTTCATATAGTTCTTTTTACATCCCTCTCATAAAGAAGTGCCTCCCAGTCAGAAGCGGATCCCACAAACCGCACATACACACATCCTGTATCGAAATATATCGAGGCGGCTACCTTGTATTTTCCTTCGCCAATGCTGAAGACATATAAGTCTTTCTCCCTTACAGTATCACCGAAGTCTACCAGTATTTGGGCAAAACTCCTGTAATCCCTGTTCCTTATGGTGTAGTACCACTGTTGCAAAGGTATCTTTGCTTGCTCATGTTGTGGTAGTCCATAGAAGTCCTTAATCTTCTTTTGTGAGATAATTCTCATTAATGACCTGTCTTTATCTGTTACAAAGATATGAAGATATTCCTAAACTACAAAATAAAAGAGCAATAAAATACCGCAAGACAGAATGTTTTTTGTATTCAGGGAGATTGCAGGTTGCCCTTGCAACCTCCCTAATATTCATGTTTATGCAGATTTCTTCTTTGGAAGCACCCATCCCCGCTGTTTTGCCACTTCACGGTTGAACATCATCCACACCTCTTCATCTTTAAACTCAAAGTGCATTGTTCCTTTCTTAAAGCCCTTACACTTGAAGAACCCCCACTCAAACGTCTTTCCCCATTCCAAGTTGTTATCTCGTACAAAACGGTCAAGGCTTCCAATGCTGTCGTAGTTCCTACCCGTAATGAAGCAGAGAGCCTTACAAACGTCCTCCATTCTGTTTGCCATCCCTCCATATCCAAGATAGAGATAGTCTCTCGGCCATTTAGGATCATAGGAAGTCATGTATGGAACGATAAACTTACGGTTGACCATATAGTTTGCGTTTGTCTTCCATTTCTCCCCGGCAGTGGAATTCTCGTCAGAGAAAGAGCAAATCAGGTCGAATGCTTCGAGTAACGCCGTGTTCATCCGCTGCCCCGTCGTCTGGATTACCATGTTCAGCACCTGATAAATGTTGTGCATGGTAAAGGGGACGTATGTCTGCTGCTCCACGAACTTGTTTATCTGTTCCCGTAATTTCTGCGTGGCATACTTTTCCATATTCAGCTTCCCGAATATCCGCCTCCAATAATACTTCTGCAACTCTTTTTTGTATTGCTGTCGGCTGATACGGACAACGCTATTGGAAGCATCTACCACGGCAAACCTTACTGGGAGATACCCGTCACTCTTTCCACCGAAACATGCTACGGAGTTGATTTTCTCCGCTGCAGCCATCGTCTCGTCGAAAAGCCTTACAGCTGAAATATAGCGGTTTACCATGTCACGCACCACATTATATTGCACCAGCCCTTCCGTCTCGTTAGCATCGAGCGAGTCCTTTTCGTTGGAAAACATATAATCGTCAAACTCGTCTTGCCCCTCACCCTCTTTATACAGCTTTATCAAGCTAACATGTACATCCGTCCTGCGCTCCGCGTCGTCAAACACTCTGCCCAAGAACTCCTTGCACCCATAAAGCTCAATCGTCTCTATCAATTTCTCTTTGGTGGCGTTCCGTTCCCAGCCTTGATTTACGCTTTCGCTGTTACACAAGGCAATGATGGTGCATCCTGCCGGAGCAATCTCAAACGCATGAAGGATATGTTTTGCTCCTTCTGAAAAGGGAGGGTTCATTACGATATAGTCCACATGACTAATTTGTTCTGAAGAAACGGTCAGGAAGTCATCCGCTATAATATCGCACTTGCCATTCAAAAGTTTTTTGATGTTAGTGTCCTTTTCGCAAGCAATCACCTTTCCGGCTCCGTTCTTTTTGAGCCAGTCAACAATATTGCCTTTCCCTGCTGATGGTTCAAGGATAGTCTTGCCGACAAAATCCTCACTCATCATCATCGTGTTTATAACCTCGTCGGGAGTCGGGTAGAAGTCTGCGTTATTTGTAAAAATGTTCATCTTGTCTTATTTTAAATTATTCGTTTATCAATTCTCCGTTCTCGCCAATCCAAAGCATTGCCCCCTCACCGTTCCAGTAGAAGTCGAACGCCCTGTTCAGAGGGTTGTATATACCCTCGACAATAGTTCCCTCTTTGAGTCCCTTAATCTCGGCCAAATACCATTTGCCCGCTTCGGTAACAACCTTTACCCTTGCTTTTGCCTTGTAGCTCATCTTCTTCTGTATGTTTCAAAGTTATACATATTTTCATCACAATGTGGGCAGTAGAAAGGATAATCCAAAATCCTCTCATATTGTACTGCATGACCGCATTTCACACAATAGCGATACGTCCGCTTCTTAGGATTTGCTTGTTTCATAATCTTCTATGTAGAATTAAACGGTAAAGTCATTTACGAACTGTCGTTCAATCATGACTTCAAAGTCCCTATTGTTGCATGAAGTCTGTCTCCACTGTCTAAGCTGTTTAACATCCTCTTCGGTTAATGAAAGAAAATCTACCATCTTACGGATAGTCTCCTCCAAATTCTCACCAATGTAAACAAGTTTCCTTGTCTCGACAGTGTGCCAAGCATCTGTCTGATAAACCAAAAAAATAAGTTTCTTTTCCATTTTCTAATTGTTTTTTGAAGTTGTTATTTATTCTGGGCATCCCGATTCTCAACCTTTTTATAGTTTTTTCGTTTCTTCGACCCGAACTTTTTTTTA
>NZ_AZHT01000035.1 GCF_000599605.1 Prevotella sp. HJM029
CAGGCGGACTCGCTCCTGCGTGCCGACCTGCTCAGCCGCTACACCCTCTTTCGCCGCTTCGGCAAGGATGCTCTGCTCCTGACCGTTCTCTCCTACAATGTAGGCACCGGCACGCTGCTCGGTAGCAGAAATCGCCCCAAAAGCCGGCTGATACGGAAACTCGAACAAGGCGACAGAAACATCCTGCCCGAATACCTCTCTTTCTGTCGCTATAAAGGTAAGGTGTTGCCCGGTCTGCTCAAACGGCGGCGCGTGGAGTTCGCTCTGTTTTATATCCCATGATTATCCTATTTATGCCCCTTGCAAGTTTTATCAGCTTGCAAGGGGCTTTTCTTGCTGTTTTATTCGTTCATCTCGCTATAAATGAGTATTTTTGTAGAAAAGTAACAATTGTTATGTATAGAGGATTCAATTTATTATTAGAGGAGAATTGTTTCGAGCAAGACGATTTCAAAAAATTACAAGAAGTAGGCTTCAAGAGTATCTCACATCAAAAAACAATTATCATAGAAAAAATAAACTCTTTTGTAGGAGATAATGGCTCACTTGACGGAAGTAAAATGCAAGCAAACTGGTTTCCACAAATTAAGGCTGATATTTTTATATCACACTCACATAAAGATGAGAATCTTGCTCTTGCTCTTGCAGGATGGTTAAAAGTGACTTTTGGATTAAGCGCATTTATTGACTCATGTGTTTGGGGATATGCTAATGATTTGCTAAGAATAATAGATGATAGGTATTGCCGCAATGTTAATAGGAATTCCTATAATTATAATAAAAGAAATTACTCAACAAGTCACGTGCATATGATGCTTTCTGTGGCACTCTCTCAAATGATAGACAATACTGAATGCTTATTTTTTCTAAATACTCCGCATTCTCTTACACCTAACACGACAATAAATCAAACAGAATCCCCTTGGATTTATTCTGAGATTGCAATATCCCGACTTGTCAGAAAGAAAAAACTTGAGGAATACAGAAATGTCGCACTTTTAGAATATCGACAGTTTTCTTCTGTAATTAAGGATACCTTAAAAGTACAATATGATTTACCGACAGATCACCTAACAGATATTGATGCGGATATTTTAATAAGGTGGGAAAACTCTTGGAAGATTATGGACTCATTTAACGAACAATTTCCACAATATTCTGAAGACTTAAAAATTCACACATTAGATAAACTTTATGAATTAACAAAATAACAACATGGATAATAAGAAAAAGTTGGAGGTTTTGGAAATCTCTGCAGTACAATCTCATATATCAATGCTTCAAGGCATCATCAATAGAATGGCAGCGAATAGTGCTAACTGCAAAAATTGGACAGTCACTCTTGTTGCAGCAATGCTGGTTCTTCTTGTAGACAAGAATATGCAAATACCGAATGCATGGATTTGTCTTGTTCCTATCGCTCTGTTCTATTTACTTGATTGTTACTATTTAGGATTAGAACGATTGTGTATTGCATCTCAAAATAAGTTCTTGAAAAGAATCTACAATGATGAAGACTACATAGAGAGCCTATACAAAGTGGAGGGGCTTAAAGATAAATGCAAACAATTTTGTAATACCATCAAAGCAATGAATTCTGTTTCCACAACTCTATTTTATCTGATAGTGGCTATAGCTGTTTTGCTCTTGGGAGGAATAATTAAGTTCTAAGAATGGGACAAACAAAAAGAAAATACAGTGCAGAATTAATTCGCTTTCAGAAAACACTCAAAAAGTCTATTCACAATGTTTTAGCCATAATGCCTAAAGGCTTTACCGATGAAGATTTCTTGTCCGAGTTTAAAGTCTTATATTCATATTTATGGGATGATGTCCGTGCTAAGGCTAAGGAATATCAAAGAATGGATGATGGTTTGGAAAAGAAGGGCTTTCCCAAACGATATTTCTTTCCTTCTCCTGCAGTATACATCAAAAAAGTATCTGCACTAATAATTAAGAATAAAGCACTGCACGAAAAGCTCATCTTAAAAACAGAAGAAAGAACGGAATTCAGAAAAACTCTGCTTGAAGAGTGTGCTAAGAAAAGGAAAGAGAGAAAGGAGAAATTAGTATCAAACTTAAAATATACACAAAAGATAACTCCTTCTTATTCAAATTATTATATTCAAACTTACTTTCATTGTAAACAAGCTAACCCCGTTGATGTTGATACTCAATATGCTGTATTAATCGAAGCCTCTAAGTATAAAAGTCCCATTACTATAAAATTCCTTCATAGAGTAAATGCATCGGAAAGAAACTACCATCTTCGACATTTTGCATTCCAAGCCTTGCAAAAGTTTGGGATAAAAGAAGTCCGCTTGCATAAAAATAGAAAGGGAAAGAAGAAAGCTGGAGATAAAATAGTGCCTACACCTATTGAGACTCCAGATGATTTAATTCATTCTATCTACAATTCTCAATTAGAGCAAATGAAAAAATATGATTTATTTCTCTCACATAGTTCTTTTGATAGTGGGTTACTTCTAAGGCTAAAGTCTGTATTGAATCATAGTAATATAAATGTTTATGTTGATTGGGTTAGTGATAGAAATGCACTAAAACGAGAATTGACCAATGTCAATACTGCTAATACCATTATTGAAAGGTTGAAATCCTCAAAGGCATTACTATACATACATACACAAGCAAGTCAAAACTCAAAATGGACACCTTGGGAGCTTGGTTTCTTTCATGCACTGCATGCATCAAAAAGCAAAATTTGCATATACAACCCTGACAATATAGAGAAAACTCCCTATTTGGATATATACCCACCAGTGGTTTTAGAAGAAGGAAAACTGTTTGTAGAAACAGAAGGGAGACGAGTCTTAATTAAGAAATGGATAGAGGAGTAAGTAGCTTTACTCGCCATAAAAAGTAACGCAGTTTTCATTTGGTTTCTTTGCTCCTTTCTTTTTCGCCTTTTCTCTGCTCATGAAAGAAAGGAGCGGGCGGCGGATATGCCGTCCGTTAAGTACGCTGTTGTTTACTCCTTTTGAATGGTTACTCGCGTGGCCTTTACTTCGGGGTGGGTAGAGAATGCCCAGTTTATTTCTTCATCGGGCAAGGTGCTGTGAATGCTGCCACCCATCACCAAACCGCAATCTTGCAGAACTTTCTGCTGTGCATCCTCCTTGTTATCGGCAAGAACTTCAAATACACCCTCGAAAATATATTGCGTTCGTACTCTGTAAATCCGTTTCTTTTTCATACATCTAAAACTTTGCCATTAATAATCTGTGCTCCATTGGCTCACCATTCGATAACTTACGATGTGTTAACCAAAAATGATGTTTACCATATCCATAGACAAAGAACTTGTCGAGTTCCGTTTCTTCAGCTATCTGTTTAATGGCTGTCCTTAACTCCTCTTTATTGGCAGATAGGGTTATCGCATTGATAACCCTTACGAGTATGTAAGGTATCTCGTCTGCCCAGTTGCATACGATGCTCTCTATTTCTACTTTCATTGCTGTGATAATTTGATGGTTTATATTTTTCTTTATGCTGTTGCCTTCATTCTTTGGCGGATTAACCTGCTATTGGCATTCACAAGATTTACTATCTGCTCGTGGTACTTCGTATTCTTGTTGCACACACCACGACTTTGCACTACTTTTAAGGTTTGCAGCGATACTTCGATAGTCTCTATCCGCCTGCCCTCAATGGTCGCAGAAAGGATAAGGGAGTCTTCTTTAAGGTAGTATCTATTTGAAAATACGCAATGATGCATAGCTACCCCTTCTTCCAAATGCTCTTGCACACTCTCCAATACGCGAACTTGGATTGTGCCGTCCGTGAAATGGATACCGAAGAACTTGGATTTGAGTTCTTGGAAATACTTTTCATCTTCCATTGCTTTCTTCTGTTTCCTTTCTATTTCCTCTTTCTCACGCTGTCTGCGGAGTTCTGTCTCCCTGCGGTCGTGCTCGGCTTTTAGGTCGGTAGGACAAAGATACTTAGGATTGTGTATGTCCTTGTTCAACCTACGGAGCATATTCACATAATCGCACCATAAGGAAATGTCTTTTATCTCATACCCGTTACGAACGGCAATCTTATACGACTGCCAATAGGCTTCAAATGCCCTTGTGTTGTTGAGGAAATAGCGCAAATGGTCTATGCGTCCTGCCTTGATGAGGGTTTCTGCACGGCTGTCGATGAGCAGTGCCGGGATAAGGTCAATGGGTGCGATTTGGTGAAAATCGTCCTTAAAGCCGTTCCTGCGGAGCATATCTGTTACCTTGAACTTGGGGTATATGGGTGCACAAGCCACATACCGATAGACTTCGTTGTCGTTACGCACTGCCATTGGCGAATAGAAAGAGAACGTGTCCACGTAATGCCCCAATATGCGTTGAACGGCTATCACGACCTTTCGCCCTTGTTCGTCCCACCAATACTGTCCGATTTCGATTGTCTCATATTTCGCCTCACAACCTTTCTTCATGCCCACTACTATCAGGAACATACGCAACACTTGGTATGTTCCGCAGGTAGTGAGGATAGTGAAGTATTGCTTCTGCTGTAATTTACGCCCGTAGGTTTCTTCAACCTGCAACCTTGCCCCACAATGGGGACAGGTGCAAGTTTGGGCAGGTTTTTCCATTATCCAACTATGTCCGCAGTCCATACACGTAGTATGACCTTTGGGCAATCGGTAGGCAAAGTGGCCGATGCACTCATGGAATGCCCACTTGCTTTGCGTCTTGGTGATGGGGCGCAAATGCTTGCTTTCAGCAAGCACAGCCTTTTCAAATCTGTTTCTCGGTTTCATATTCTTTCCTCCTTGCTTTATTCGTTACGAAATACATAGCCGTTCTTATACCAATAGTCCGTGTCGAAAAGGTCGTCGGCATATTTTGAAAAATCGAAGTAGCTCAATGCAAAATCGGACAAGTCGTTTTCCATTTTCACAAGTTCTTCCGCAAATTCCTCCTTGCTTGCATAATTGCCGATATAGGTGGATTGGAAAGACTTCACAAGGTCGTAAGCGTCTTGTGTGAGTTTGATGTTATTGCCCTCCACCCATGTCCAAAAGGCTTCTTTCTCCGTGTCGTTCAGTCTGTCCAACTCGTCTCGAAGTTCAAAGAAATTTTCTTCCAAATTGCTCTCGTCTATCAGACTATCGGGAATGTTCTCCCAATCTTGGAACATATATTCGGGTTCTTCCTCGTCTTCGTG
The DNA here is from genome assembly GCF_000599605.1 of Prevotella sp. HJM029. Lineage (GTDB taxonomy): Bacteria > Bacteroidota > Bacteroidia > Bacteroidales > Bacteroidaceae > Prevotella. The sequence continues at coordinate 5,188 of NZ_AZHT01000035.1, forward strand.
TATCTCGGCACAATACTCCAGAAAGCCGTCCAAATCATAAAAATCCGAAAGGCTTACCCACTCGCCCTGCAAAGTGCCGTTGTTGTACTTGGCATAAGTGCCTACGTAAATCCGTGCTTCGTTCAAGTCCATTGTTTCCATATTGCGATATTGTATGATGGTTAAAAATCAAATAGTGAAGGTTGTACGACCTTATTTTCTGTTTTCTTGGTTCGCTCGCTGTGGCTGCGCATCTTGGCAAGCTGTTCGCGTTGGTATTGCTCAATGGCTTGCCTGCGTGCTTCCGCCTTTTCCTCGTCTGTGAGCTGTACCACGTGGTTTACGGCTATGTGACAATTAAGGGGCTTACCGATGTCGATATTATCCTCGTCAAAATAATGTACTGCCAGCGAATATATCTCCCCGTCTGAAAAACCTGCACATCCGCTGTTCTTCACATAGTTGAGAATATAGGTAATGCAGTCGTCGATGTTCTTGCCCTCCTTGCGGTAGCTTACTGCAAAGAGTTCGTCTTCGGCTGCCCTATTGTCCAAATAGGCTTGAATGGTTCGTTTGAAATGGTCGGTTGCTTTCATTGTCGTATGATTTTAATTAAACGATAGCTTGCATAATTTGCATTTTGTGTTGGGGACTGACCATTTCAAAGCAGAATGCGATAAACTCTTTTCTTGCTTCTCTGCGCAACTCCTTATACAAGATTTTCAGTTGCGAATGGTTACCGTTGATGTAGGTTTCATACATATACTCGAAGATATTGTCCACTTCGTAGTATCGGCATTGCTGGCTGGGTGTCTTGCTGTGTCTTGTTTTCATCTTGATTTATGTTTATAGGGTGAATATCCAAAGAATAAGGGCGAGAATACTTACGAGGGTGAGCACGTAGAGGACTATTGCCCAAAGGGTGCGGAGAATGCCTGCGACGATTTCCGCAAGCAAACCGACAACCACACCGACCGCCCCAAAGACGATACTTATAACGCTTGTGAGCAGCAGGCGAAAGGTTGTGCGCAATGCTCGGTGAATGTTGATTGACTTTTCCATTTTTCTAAGGGTTTTAATGTTTAATGCGGATCCAAGAGCTTGAGGGAGTTGAGTTTCACTGCTTATCTGTCTCTCGTTTATCCGACATTTTTTTTAATGCGTCTTCCTGTCGCATCGGTCGTTTTCGTTTCAGGTGCCTCACAAAGGTAGGGATGAGCGAATGCAAGGTTTTTGAGGGAAAATACTACCCGGAGCAAAACGCAGTGGAGCGTAGGCGTGGAGATTTTCTCCAAAACCGGAGGCTCCGACCTTGCAGCAGCGTAACATCCCGGAATTACCTTTGCGCCTGAACGGGGACGACCAGCGGATGCGATACGGTGGAGACCGCATCGAAATGGAGGTAAACGGAAAAGAGACAGATTCGGATAAAAAAGTAAAAGATCTGATTGCATGCCATACCATCAGATAGTAAAAAGCGTAATGAAGCGGGCATGTAAAAGCCACCTATAGAAGACAAAGACGGAAGAGGAAAGGTACGAAGTCTGCCTTTCGGGCTTGCTGCGATGGGCAGGCGTGTACTTTTCCTACGGCTTTGTCAGACAAGTCGGAGGTGTCGGAGGTAGACGGGTGAGGGATTTATCACCACCTGAATAGCTCCGACTTCTCCGACGACAAACAATGCGGCTTTTACTACCGCCTCCAAGAGAAGGAAAAACATCGAAAAAGAAAAATCTGAAAAATTGTCTTGTTGAAATCCATACCTTAGAAAGTATGGCCGATACACAGAAATGTGGCAGGAAGCAGATTTGCCGAAACTCTTTCGACAGACTGCTCCCTGCCTCTTTTCGTCGGTCATGAAAGGCAGGAATGTGTTATGCCCGATAGCGAAGTTTACGAAGAGAGGGCATAACTTGTTCCTGCCGAAGATGAGAAGGATTTCAGCAAGACAATTAAACCATCGAAATGACAATAGAAAAGTCTGCCCGATAAGAAAAAATAAGTTTTTCTTTGGTCGTACAGCACATTTTGTTTATCTTTGTATCAATAACAAGAGTTGTTTGAAACGACAGCAAATCAAGGAAGTTCAGGGAATTTGAGTAGTAACCAAATCGTAACCTTTTTCCTTTTTCCAATTTCATAAGTACTTATAATCAAATAGTTATAAAGAATCGGCACTTTTATCGTGTAAAACGGGCGAATAACCTGCTGCTTTTATTTAAAAAATTGATAATAAGGGTTGGCTTTCACCATGCTTTCAAAATCATTGGTCGAATTGTTGGTATCCACCAGCTTGTGGGTTTGGGAATCTACCTTGCGCCGAATAGCCATTCCATAACGATTCTTGTCAGAAGCCAGCACCGAGTTATAAGCAAAACCTGCATCCAAGCGCGATGCCGAGCAGAGCCATTTCTTGGGTGCTTCTTTCGGACACATATTCACACAGTCGGCAATCCAAGCGTTGGGCACAATATAAGCATCGCCATCCATAGGATAGGTTATTCCTTTAAACGTAAAATCATATTCGTAATGATAAGCATAATTCTGCACGTAATCGGCAGCACTCACAGGATGTTGCGCATCGCCTAAATAGCCAATGGCATAGGTCTTCACACCGCGTGTATGAGGCATCCATACCCCCATCTGACGACTTCCATCCATGGTGATAAGCTTAATCAAGTTGGGCACATCGGTATCGGTATCGCCACCACTCTCTGTTTTGTCATACCATTCGAAATCGGCCTTACTCAAATTATAAGAGTTGGGATTGGTCTTGGTGTGGTCTAAGCCCAAATCTACGAGCAGAATGCTTTGCCCAGGAGCAACAGGATGCTCGGTACCATTGCCTGGAACCATATAAGCCACACTGATAGCGAGAGCAGAATCGCGCACATCAGGACGATAATCCTGTGGCATATCGTTAAGGAACTCACTCTCAAACAGCACCAAGCCATCGGCATAGAGCGTCTCATCACTGTTGTTATAAATGCGGAAATATTTGTCGCTGTTATATTGCTTCTTGTTGGCATCGAGTGTTCCTGCTACGGCAATCTCAGCAAAGACAAAACCCTCTTTCACAGAAACGGCTTCGGCAACAAGATTTAAATTGGCTTTTCCACCAGCGATAGTCACATTGTTTTGCACGGCTCTGAGACGCGCATTCACAGCTGAGCCATTCACTTTATAAGCCACATTCCCTTCTAACATCACGTTGTACAATCCGTCTTCTAACCAGGTTTTACTGAGGTCTTTGCTTTCTACCACCGTCGAACGTCCCGTGTTGACATTGAAGAATGTCACGCGCACATTTGAGGCCTTCGCATTTTGCAAATCAGCACTCAGGTTATAAGTCACTGCAACTTCACTTTGGGGTGTTTCGTGAAAATGCTCACTACACGATGCAAACATCAAAGCACCGAGGAGCAACAACCCTAAAAACTTTTTCTTTTTCATTTTATAATTTATAGTTTAAAATTTAATTCCATTCCAAAATAAGGCGTAAACACTCGTCTCACTACATATCCATTCACCTCGTAGTCGGGGGCAATGGATAGCAAACGATCGGCGAAAAACGACAACGTGGCATGGCGTCCAAACGCTTTCGATGCTTTAATGTTTAAACACATATAGGCACGTTCATGTTGCAGTAATTTCGTTTGCCGCAAATTCGACAGCACCAACCACCGCTTATACACATCAGTTGCATCGGCAGCTGTGTAGGGATGTTCCACACCTGCTACATCCACATAAGCCAAGGGACGTGGGTTGCGCGTGGGGGTGAGCGTTCTTCCCAACCAATAACATTCGGCAGTAGCTGAAAGGATGAGCCCTAACCTGTCGAGATAGGTGTCGGCGATGAGGTTTGATGTGAATTGATCTTTCACATAACCATTATCCCAAGCATAAATACCCAAATAGCGATTGTTGATGGTGATACCATTAATCTGTTGTGGTGAGCCCGCATAATATTCGGGTTCACTGGCCGCATAGGTGGTATGGAACCATGCTCCATTGAATGTGAAGCGCGTGTGAAGTGCAACAAGGCGCGGCGATGAATATTGAAATTCAATTCCCTGCTTGATAATTTTTGTTCCATTCCCCATCACCTGATACGTGCGCAACAGCGTGTCATTGCGAAAAGGTAGTGTGGCAAGTGATGGAGGTGCTGTGAGTGTTACCCCACGCAAGCTCGAATCATCATAATCTTTATAAGTGAGCATTGGAATCATCTGCTGTGTGCTGCGAAAGCCATCATTCATCGATTCATGGAAATAAGTTGCATAAAACTGATGTCCCTTGCTGCTACCTCCCACGCGAATTTCCCATTTTGTGTTGTGGGCTGGCACCAAATGATAATTATTGGTATCAATGGTGTAGCTGCGAATATTTAGTTTTTTAGCAGCATCGTTGGCGTTCCAATAATTCAGTTGCACCAAGTCAATATAGCGCTTTTCGGGATTTAAATCTAATATGGTGGGCATCTTGCTCATGCGCCCCAGTCCCACAGAGGCATAAAGACGCCACGTTCCCATAGCAGGAAGATCCCATTGCACATTCAATCGCGGGTCAACATACAGCTTTCCATGCACATCATAGGCTGAAGATAGTCCCAACATTGTTGTGCCACGCACACCCAACAAAGCGGTAATGACATGGCTTCCCAACGACAGTTTGGCTTCGTCTTGCGCATAGAATGCCCCCACATTCGTAGCAGGGATGGCCTTGAATGTGCGTGGGCGGCGCGACGACGTGCCATCGATAGGACGCAGATAATCGTAAACCTGTCCTTGCCCAAAATTTTTATTGTATTGCCACTCTATACCCATCGTGAACAGATGTGACCATGCCCCCATTGCCTTTTGTGCATTTCCTTCTAATCTGAGGTTAGAATAAAAAGGCATTCCCTTCACCTGATGGCGCGCCACATAGGTCGAAGGCAGATAGGTACCATCATATTCGCCATTCTCTTCTATAAGTGGTGCAGGCGTATCGCGGTCTACACTTACAAACTTGGTCTGATTGATTTCATCAAAAGAAACGCTCGTCGAATAGCGCAGCAACAGCGATTGAAGCCACGAGTCTTCGTGCGGACTATAACGTAACGATGTACTTAGCCCCACATGATGATAGGACGAGCGATAACGATCTTCCTTGTTCACCTGCTCTTCGGGGTCGGTTTTCACATGATCAATGTTGCCAGCATAGTCCGAAGCCACATCCCAATTGAGCCTTCCTCCCCGCGCAAAGAGCCAAAACTTATGTAGGCGTGCCGAGAAATTCAGCCGGTTGTAGGTTTCAAAACGATTGCGTGGGTCGGCCTTCGAATTGAAAAGCCCACCATCAGTGTTTAAAATCCAGTTACTACCCAATGCAAATCCTTTACCCATAGAGAGCAGTTTGCCATAGCCATCGGCCTTGATGCGCACCTCAAGTGGCGTTGCCACACGCTTACGCTCTATGCGAATGAGGCCACTGGTCAAATCACCATACTTCACAGAAGGAATACCACGCACCACTTCCACACGCTCAATATTATCGGTTGCGAGCATCCTCATGTCCACACCATACCCCACTGTTGAACGACTTCCATCAGCATTTATATTCCGTCCCAACAACTGCATGTTGGCATCTGTACCAATGGGCGCACCATCCACCATGAACTTCGTTCCCAAACTACTAATGGCATAGTCGCTACTCGAGATGCCAACCTCGCGCAAACGTGCCACATTGGCGACGTTGGTGTGGGGCGTAGCGGTCATTCCGCCCGGCAAAAGACTCAGTAAATCGCTGAACGATGAGGGCTGTAGATGCTGCATCGCCGTGCGATCAATCACCGAGGTACTCGTTAGTCCCTTCTTTTCCTGCGCTGTAATCGTCACCTCACCTAAACTCACAGCCGTGGCATGCAGACGCAATGTACACTGCTGGTTACTGCTCAGTGTCACCAACGTGTCGAGCATGGCATAGCCCACCGACGACACTTGCAGCCGATAACGCTGAGGCTGAAGGTCAGAGAAGTGAAAAGTGCCATGGTCGGAAGTCTGCAAACCTGACAGAAAACGATCACCCACAAAAAGACGAATGGTGACAAACCCTAATCCTTCACCCTGCTCAGCATCCACCACTTTACCTTGAAGGGTGAAGCGTTGCGAATCGTTGCCAGCCGAAAGTTGAATGAAACAGCCAACGAGGAAAAGAATAAATAATATGGTTCTTTTAAGCATCTCAATCTCAATAGGACGGGCAAAATTACAACTTCCCTTTTCGTTTCGCAATACCTACTTTTAGGTATATTGCAGTTTCGAGACCTCTGCAAAACCCCTTCTACAATTTGTCATTCTTAAATATTCTTTGTACCTTTATCGTATGA
>NZ_KK082662.1:0-6954 GCF_000599605.1 Prevotella sp. HJM029
AGGACAATGACGACTACGAGAAGATGCAGTTCTACTACCATCCTGACCATTTGGGTAGCAGTAGTTACATTACCAACTTGGACGGCGAAGTATCACAGCACATCGAGTATGTACCGTTCGGTGAAGTGTTCATAGAAGAGCGCAACAATACTTGGAATACCCCTTATCTCTTTAATGCGAAGGAATTTGATGAGGAAACAGGTAGGTACTACTATGGTGCACGGTATTATGAGCCGAGGTTGAGTTTGTGGATGAGTGTAGATAGATTTGCAGAAAAATATTATAATATCTCACCTTATAGCTTTGGTGCTGATAATCCACTCCTTTCATGGATTCGATAGGAGATTTCGTGAATAAAATTTTTGACAGAAAAACTCCTAATCTTATATATACAAGGATTAAAAAGCAGAATAAAGGTCAAACTATTAAACGATAGCATATTTGAACCAGCAGGCAGCAATGTTATGCTGATTGCTGTTTTTTATACTTGAATTATTCTATTTATATACAAAAATCAGTTATGGCAGTGTTATTCAATTTGTATACTATGAGGAAGATCATTTTATCGACTACTTTGATAATATTAATTATAAATGCTTTGTTTTCATGTAATTGTTTTTATAAACGAAAGACTTTAAGAATTGCAAATAGTATGTCTGCAGCAGAATCTCAAGGTCGAGGTGCGCTTGTGTCTATATATAAAACGGATAGAACTGCAATAGTATTTGATAGTATATGTATTCACATAAAAGGATCATTTGTAGAGCATCCGTATAATTACAGAGATTACAATAGTGAAGCGTTAATAGTTGATAGAGATAGCTACCAATTTATAATTATCTTATCAGGTAGTGATAACTTGCAAAGCAAAGGTTATGGAGAAACTTGGGAAATAGATAACATTCCTGCATTTGAAGCACCGTACACGCTTAATTATTATTTTGAAAGGCAAGTTCCACCCGATACTATTGTGGTTACAATCTATGACATTCGTGATTTACCTAAGAAAAAAGTTATAAAGGAAATATCTTTTTACAAAGCACATGAGAAATAGTTGCACTGGAGAAATGTGGCGGAGCAATTACTCCTAAAAATATCTCATTAAAAAAAGGACTCTCAAGGAGACTCTAAGACTATGTTCAAGTCAGAATAAGGTGCTAAGTATTCAGAAAATCAACATTCATTATGGAAAAATTCTATTGTAGAATCTGTGGGTATAGATTAGGTTTTGAGCCATGGGGAGATGACGGGAAAACTCCAACCTATGAAATATGTCCTTGTTGTGGTGTTGAGTTTGGTAATGAAGATAGCACGATTAAATCAATTAAGGAGTATAGAGAAAGTTGGATAAAGTCTGGTTGCAAATGGTTTGAACAGAGTAAACGCGCCACAACGTGGTCATGGGAGAATCAGCAAAGACATATCCCCAAAAAGTTTAGATAATTATTTTTTACTAATGTTCCAAATTGGGAGTTGCTAAAATAAAAAGAACAACAAACGTGGCACGAAAACGCAAGCCACAATAGCAATAGAGAACAGAATGTATAATATTAAAACTGCAAGTCTATGGTAAACCATATATAGATTGTTTGAACTTACCCATACAAGGGTGTTCATCATTACCCTTATATGGGTATTAAAAGTACGAAGCAATAAACAGGAAAGAACGACGTTACATAATAGAACATAGTAGAAGTACAACAAAACGGTAATTTCATAATGAGATATAAACAACATATAGGACTGATTCCCAATGTTTCATATGGAGATTTCGTCCTTGGTTCAAATATCAATATGTATTTAGGCCAAGAGCATACAAAGAAAATGTATGATGAAGCTACATTTTCAAACATTTCTTATTTTTTCAAGAGAGAAGAAATTAATGTGTGGTGTGATACGGATGGTTCAATAAATACAATTATATGTTCTTCATATTGTCTATTTCATAATAAGAATCTGATAGGGATGAAGTATACAGATTTCCTTACAGAGTTCTCTAAAGAACCAGATAGTGAAGATAATATATATGTGTTAGTATCTGGAAAAGGGCAATGGCAACATGTATACGATTTTGAGCAAGATGGGTTGCAGGTTTGGGTTTGGAGGAATAGAATCCGGACAGTTCTCATTTACAATGCAAATTTATAGCCTTTGATAATCGGCACATTATCCATATAAGGGTAATGGGCAATATCCCGAATTGTTAAAGCACGAAACCTATCAAGCACGAATGTTTGTAACAACGTCTTGGGTAGATGGGCAACAGAAGATGATAATGCACATTGCTTTCTGAAAGAGCGAATAACACAGATAGGGATTGGCGGGCGCAGGAAAAGGTTGTGTAATATTTTCATCTTGCCATCCTTTTTTCTTCTCACTTTTTTAGGTAAATTTGCACAGAAATAAAAAATACAAGTACAATGGAAATGATGTCTGCTGTGCATCCTTTAGAAACTCCTGTTCCTGCTCGTGCTGTGAATCAGCGCGATGTTCTATCGTTAACGCTTCCTCCTATACCCCATTTGCGAGTGGCTTTTGTGGGAGTTGGGGCACGAGGAAAGTTAGCAGTGACGCGCTGGTGCCATATTCCTGGATGTGAGATTGCTGCGGTTTGCGATGTTTCAAGGCAAGCAGCTGAGGAGGCGGCACAACATGTTGAGCAATTAGGGAAACCGCGTCCTGCTGTTTATTGGGGCGAAACGGCTTACCGTGATTTATGTCAGCAGCAGACAATTCATCTGATTTATGTGTGCACCGATTGGCTTTCGCATGTGCCTATAGCCGTCCATGCCATGCAGCAAGGAAAGAATGTAGCGGTGGAAGTGCCCGCAGCACTCACTTTAGATGATATTTGGAAGTTGGTAGACACGGCCGAACGTACACAGCAACACTGCATGATGCTAGAGAATGCAGTGTATGACTATTTTGAAATGGCCGTGTGTCAGATGGCACGAGAAGGATTGTTGGGCGAGCTTGTGCATGTGGAAGGTGGCTACGCACATCCTATTGGCGAGCGTTGGACACGTTGGCGTATGGCGTATGCTCACCTTAATGGTGGAGATATTTATCCCACTCACAGCATTGGACCAGCTTGTAGGCTGTTGGATATACACCGGACCGACCGGCTACACTATCTCACAGCGATGCAAACCAACGCATTCCAGGGTAGGTGGATGTATCAAAAGGTGATGGGCGAGCCTTGCAATAGTTTTGCCAATGGCGACCAGACGTCTACAATGATACGCACGGTGAAGGGTAAAACCATCCTCATACAACACAATGTGATGACGCCACGACCCTACAGCCGCATGTTCCAAGCGGTGGGTACACAGGGCTATGCCGCCAAATATCCTGTCGCTGAAGTGTTGCTCACTGCCGAAGCTGCTGCTAAAGTTGGTATAGCGTTAGACAATAGCAACGCGCCTTTGAGTGCTTCACAAATAGAAATGCTGCTCAAACACTACGCACCGGCCTTTCCGTCTGAGGCCATCAACTTAGCCAAACAGCTCGATCCGCGTGGCGGCATGTCCTACTTCATGGACTTGCGATTAGCGCAATGCCTGCAACAAGGTTTGCCGTTGGATATGGATGTGTACGATTTGGCGGAGTGGTGTTGCATCGCCGAACTTTCAAAACGCTCCATAGCGCATGGCTCCATGCCTGTGATGATACCCGATTTCACGCGCGGCGCAGGTATTGTGGAAACGGCCTTACTAACTAAATGATATGAGAACAGTTTTGTTGGTTGCGTACATAAGGAATAATGAGATCACACTGTCAAGGCACGTGTTCTGTAAAGCCACATGAGTAGGAATGGGAAAAGGACATAATCATAAATTATAATCAATATTGTATGGCAAAAATGACACCGAAAGATTATTATAAAGAAAAAATTGACAGTCATAATGAAAGATTGAAACATATAACAAAAAAAAGTTCTACGTTTCTTTTTGGGAAGTTGTTGTTTTTCTTCTTGGCGGTTTCATCCTGTGTTGTATGGATATATTATGTAAACAAAGACATAGTTTGGCTGTGTGGGGTAATTTGCTTTATGATATACCTCATATTGATGTATCTTGATAATAAAGAAATGAATAAGCAAAGGTTTATTCAAAAGCAGATTGGGGTACTCTCTAATGAAATAAGCAACTTAGAAGGAGTGTTTACCAACAGCAATGGGATAAAATATATTTCTGTGAATCATCCCTATACATTTGATATCGACATTTTTGGCGAAAACTCTCTGTTTCACAGAATAAATAGGACGATAACTCAGGAGGGAGCTGATAGATTGGCACAAATATTATCAAATGTTGGGATGGGAAAGGAAGCAATACTACGCCGTCAAGCGGCTATTTCCGAATTAGAGGGGTTAAATGAATTTAGATTGGATTTCCAATGTATTGGGAAAAGAGATAATCAATTTAGTGACAGGATTATTGCTGCTTGTTCTACAAATTTGAATGTAAATATATTGAAGTGGATTGTAAGAATATCATGGTTAATCACAGCGGTTTCTTCTCTTTTACTAATAATCTATTCTCTACTTAATATTCCAGTTAAAATAACTTTCATAACTTTGATAAGTATGATATTCATAAATGGAATGATGAGTGTGTTTTTCTTCTATCGAAGCGGGAAAATAATGAATCGAATAAATTCATTAATTACATCGATATTGCAATATTTTCCAATGGTTGAATTATGTACTAAGAATAGATTCAATAGTGTGATTCTTAACAATATCCAAGCTGATTTTTTGGAACAACGAAAGTCTATTTCGAAACTACGTTCTATGAGTCAACTGCTTCATTTTAGAAATAATTCTATGTTATGGATATTTGTTAATTGTTTTGCAATTATAGATATATATACCGTTCTCCAATTTGCTTTATGGGAGAAACGTTATCTTTCAAAATTGCCTCAATTATTAACTGGAATAGGACATTTAGATGCACTCATTAGCTTGGCTAACTATAATTTTAATTATCCTAACACCATAACTCCCCAATTTGCTAATGAGGGAGTTAATGTACAAAACATATATCATCCATTTATTATGTCAAGGGATGTTGTCGGTAACGATTATATCCAGAACGAAAAATCAATATCAATAATTACCGGTGCTAATATGTCAGGTAAAAGTACTTTTTTAAGAACGGTTGCCCTTAATCTTGTTTTAGCTAATGCTGGATGTAAGGTTTTTGCAGAAAAGTTTTCCTTTAACCCTCAAATAAAACTATTTACAAGTATGAGGACACAGGATAATGTAACAATTGGTAAATCTTATTTTAATGCAGAGATCGATCGTTTAGCTCAGGCTATAGACTATGTTTTAGTTAATTCCCCCACTTTGTTAATTTTAGATGAAGTATTGAAAGGAACAAATTCAGAGGATAAATTACATGGAACATTAGAACTGTTGAAGTTCTTTTCTAAAAGAGATTTTACAGTAATGGTTGCCACTCATGATATAGGGGTAACTTCGCTTGAAAATGACTATGGCGAGTTGAAATTCAAAAACTATTGTTTCGAGATAGAATTGAGTGATCCAATTATTTACACTTATAAAATAAATAGAGGAATATGCAAAAATAGAAATGCGTCATATATATTATTACATATGTTATCTACAAAGAAATGATGTCACTTTATAGGATAGTAAAAAAATCAATACGAGTAGGATAATGTTACTTTGTAGAAGACGTCTTTACTCTTCTCCCCATTCGATATTCCAATGCAGACACGCCTAAATTCTTTTTGACGAATTTGCAGAAGGCGGTGTAGTTCTCGAATTGGAAGAGATCGGAGACAGCTTGCAGAGGTGTATCGGTGTATTTCAGTTCGCTCTTCACACGGTTGACGGCGCGCTCCAACAACACCTCTTGTGCAGGTTTCCCCTCGAAGCGTTTCACGGTGTATGAAAGGTATTTTGGACTGATGAAAAGTTTGTCGGAGAAGTATTTCACATCGCGATGAAGACCATTATCCTTTGTCAGCAGAATTAAAAAATCTTTATAGATAATCTCTGCCCGATAGTGTTTTCGATTGGGCGGCGTGTGTGCTTTTGGTTGTTCTTGTGGCAGGTGGAAATCGTTCAATACATCAAAAAACAACATGGCGAAAAGGTGGTAGCACAGTTCTTTTTGATATTTATCATTGTTGGAAGTGCGGTAGCGCAGTATGCTTAGGAAGTAGTCCATGCGCTGATAAATATAGCGTTGCGTGTTGTTGATGATGGGTTTCTTGGCTAATAGCGCAAACAGATGCCACATCTCTTCGCCGCCGATGAGCATCGAAGCAACAGACTCTATGGAATAGCCCACCATGGAGGTGATGGTGTTTTCGGCTATTTCGAGGCGGCTGATGATGGCATAGGGTGGGCAAATGATGCAATCGCCAGTTGCCAAATGAAACGTTTCGTTGTTGAGCGAGAGTTGAACATTGCCCTGTAAGCAAAACAAAATCAGCAGGCAGCCTATGCGTATGTTGCCCGTTAATTCGGGATATTGTTCCGCAGGTGCAACGACAAAGTAATTGTCGTCGGCATAGACAGCCGGTTGATTTAAGTACGCAAAGTAGCTGATGTCGTAGGTTTTGATAACCTTTTCCATGTGTGATATTTGTTAATGGGTTGAATGTAGGACTGCTTTATAGGGAGCATTTTCAGCTGGTTTGTGCTGATGCAAGTGCACTGTTGTCGCTATAAAATGCTTGTTTGATGGGGCAAAAATACGGCTTTTTTCTGAGAAAGCCATGCGGGTTTCGTGGTTTTCGAACGAAGAGCCATGCCAGAATGCCCTGTAATATCCTTATGCCAGCCGTTCCCCGTTTGGGTTGGCGCGAGCATAAAGTTATGCCAGCGCTTCCTCGTTTGGGTTGATGCGAGCATAAGGTTATGCCAGCGCTTCCTTGTTTGGGTTGACGCGAGCATAAGGTTATGCCAGCGCTTCC
>NZ_KK082662.1:7012-72327 GCF_000599605.1 Prevotella sp. HJM029
TCGTTTGGGTTGGCGCGAGCATAAAGTTATGCCAGCGCTTCCTCGTTTGGGTTGATAAAAGCATAAAGTTATGCCAGCCGTTCCTCGAACAGGTTTATAAAACCACTTGCGAGTGGACTAACAGCTGGATTTAGGGTAAACAAAAACTGCCCTGCTGATGTAAAAATCAAGCAGGGCAGCAGTGGATTTGCTTATAAAAGTTTGTATTCTACAAAGGCTTCCATCGCTTCGTAGCAAGCTAAGCCCAATTTGTCGTAGAGCTCGGCTGTTCCGCGATTGCGATCTTCGGCGCGTTGCCAGAATAGGCGTTCGTCATTGCCCAAGAACGGTGCGCTCTCCATTTGCGATTGGTGCTTGAGGATGGAATTTCGCTTTGCACGAAGTTCTTCGGGGCTCATCGGCACGCACATTTCAATGTTCTCGATTTCCCACTCAGCCCATGCGCCGCGATACATCCACACGCGGCAGTCTTTGAGCCATTCGGCCTTTGCATTTTTCTCTAAATCCAAAGCGGCTAAGACGGCATCGGTGCATTTCTTGTGAGTTCCGTGTGGGTCGGCTAAGTCGCCGGCTACATAAATCTGATGGGGTTTCACTTCTTGCAAGAACTTTCTTACAATCTGCACATCCTTTTCGGTCATAGGATTTTTTTCGATTTTGCCACTCTCATAGAAAGGCAGGTCGAGGAAATGCACATGGTCTAATGGAATGTGGTTGAAGGTGCAGGCTGTGCGCGCTTCGCCTCTTCTGATTAAACCTTTGAGCGTGAGGACGTCTCTGGTGTCTAAATCGCCCTCCTTCTTGTTCTTGAAGAAGTTTTTAATCTCGTTGTATTTCTCAGAGATGGCCTTGTCCTTTGAATTGCCGAAGAGTTGGTTGAAACCGTTGATGAAGTGCATGAAACGTGTTACTTCTTCGTCGCCTACGGCGATGTTGCCACTGGTTTCATAGGCAATGTGCACATCGTGCTTTTGACTTACGAGGCGTTGGATGGTTCCACCCATAGAAATGACATCGTCATCGGGGTGAGGGGAGAATACAATCACGCGTTTGGGATAGGGTGTTGCACGCTCGGGGCGATAGGTGTCATCGGCATTTGGCTTGCCTCCAGGCCAACCCGTAATGGTGTGTTGCAGGTCGTTGAATATTTTGATATTCGCATTGTAGGCCGAGCTATAGAGTGCGAGGAGTTCGCTCAAACCATTCTCGTTGTAGTCCTTATTCGTTAGTTTTAGGATGGGTTTTTGAGTTTTCTCGCAGAGCCAAACCAAGGCCGAGCGTACTAATTTGTCATTCCATTGGCAGGATGTTACCAGCCAAGGATGCTTGATGCGTGTGAGTTGTGAAGCGGCTGACAGGTCGATGACCATCTTAGCGTTGTTATGGGTCTGCAAGAACGATGCAGGAACGCTGTCGCTAATCTTACCTTCAACAATTTCTTTCACCATCTTAGCTTTCTCTTCGCCCCAAACCGTGATGAAGATTTCTTTAGCTTGGAAGATGGTTCCGATACCCATTGTGATGCAGCAGGGCGGAACTTGTTCGCCACTGGCAAAACTGTTGGTCATTTCCTCGCGCGAAAGGTTGTCGATAAGAATGAGACGTGAAAGCGAAGAAAGACCAGAGCCTGGTTCGTTTGCACCGATGTTTCCGCTGCGTCCAATGCCAAAGAGTGCGATGTCTAAGCCACCAAATGTGCTGATGCGCTGTTCGTAGAGGCGGCAATAGCCTAAGACTGCATCTTGACTGATGGTGCCATCGGGTGAGAAGATATTTTGTGGTTCGATGTCCACGTGATCTAAAAACATCTTTTTGAGCTGAGAAATGCTCGTGCAGTTGCTATTCTTCGTAAGCGGATAATATTCATATCCATTGAAGACAACAACGTTTTTGAAGCTCAAGCCTGCTTTATGTCTTTTCACCAATTCATCGTAAACGGGGCGGAGCGACGTGCCTGTTCCCAAGGCCATGACGCAGAACTTTCCTTCCTTCTCTTTGTCACGAATGGTTGCTTCGATGGCGTTGGCAATGCTTTTGGCACCTTCTTCAATGGAGACGTGAATGTCGGTTGTGATTTTCTCCATGCGTGTAATTTCAGAACGCTCGAGAATGTTCTTGGGGTTGTAGAGCTCTTGTGGAATTTTGTTGAGCACAATTTGTGAGCTTAAATTCAATCTTACCATTTCTTATTCGTTTTAATTGATTTGTCTTTTTAATTATACCTTTTCTATATCCTTGAAGTAGCGATAGGTGCTAACCTTCAATTCGGCAACCGCTTGCTCGTCAGTTACGATGATGCTATGTGGATGGGTCTGCAAGGCACTGATGGTCCATTGTTGTGTTACAGGACCTTCGATGGCAGCTTGCAGTGCGCGCGCTTTGCCATAGCCATTGCATAGGATAAGCACCTCTTTGGCTTCCATCACGGTACCCACACCAACGGTGAGTGCATAGGCTGGCACTTTCTCAGGGTCGTTGTCGAAGAAACGTGAGTTTGCAATGCGTGTGTCGGTAGTGAGTGTCTTCACACGTGTGTGCGAATTGAGCGAAGAGAAAGGTTCATTAAATGCAATGTGCCCGTCGGGACCGATGCCACCAATGAACAAGTCGATTCCGCCAACCTCGCGAATGGCGCGTTCGTAGGCTTCGCATTCAGCTTGCAGATTGGTTGCATTTCCATTTAAGATATGAATATTCTCAGCAGGACAATCGATGTGATCGAAGAGGTTACGGCGCATAAAAGCATGATAGCTCTCAGGGTGCGTCTCGGGCAACCCCACGTATTCATCCATGTTGAAGGTGATGACATGTTTGAACGATACCTCACCAGCCTTATAAGCGGCCACAAGTTGGGCATACATTCCTTCGGGTGAAGAGCCTGTTGGTAGACCTAAAACAAAGGGATGTTCTGCAGAAGGTTGATGCTTTTTGATGGTGTCAATCACGTAACGTGCAGCCCATTTAGACAAATTGTCGTAATTTGATTGGATAATTACTCTCATATCGATTTTACTTTTATGATTAATATTCTTTATTTATGAGTGAAAGGCAACGTACTCACTATCAATAAGTGCGCTCCGATTGCTATTCGTTTGCAAAGGAATAAAAAAAAACACAATTAATGGTTTTCCAAAAATAATTATTTCCTATCCATTTCGAATAGTCTTTGATATATATCAACTTTTAGATTTGATGGAATTAGTGTTGAAATATTTTGGTGATAACGTGTCTATTCATCTGTTGATAACTGATTGGCGTTAAGAAAACCTTGTTGGTGAAGTGCTTTGAGTAACCCTTTGCTGAACGCTTCATTGTCGGCTTTGGTATAACGAATGTCGGTGTAGACTTGTGCTAAAGTTTCTTTATGATTGATGGTCACAAAGTCGCGATTGGCAGGCAATGTCTCTTTTTCAGCATAGCAATCGTCAATACGTTGTGGTGTATAGTCTATATAATGTCCGTTGTGCACGATAGCACGTTGTGGAAGCCGGTCGATTTGTTCGGGTGTTTCGGCTGGCCAGCCCAACGTGATGGTGGCGATGGGGAAGACTAATGCAGGGAGTTGTAGCGTATTGATGATGGCTTCTGTCGAATAAAGCGTTGTTCCAAGGAAGCACGTGCCAAGTCCTGCTGCTTCAGCGAGGTTGCAAAAGGTTTGGGTGTAGAGCAAAGCATCCGTTGCTCCATTGAGGAACGAAAGGAAATTGTCATAGCCCGGTGTGGCTTTACGCTGTTCGGCCCAGCGCGTTGTACGACGATAATCGGCACAGATGGTGAGCACCACGGGGGCTTGTGTCACCATGGGCTGATTGAAATGTGCGGGTGCTAAGGCTTGTTTCTCGGCAGCATCGCGCGTGATAATGACACTATAGAGTTGCAAATTACCCATGGTAGGTGTGCGCTCTGCTGTTTCGAGCAACTGATGGAGCAGTTCGTCGCTTACAGGTTGCGTGGAATATTGACGGATGGTGCGTCGATTTTGTATATCTTTCATATCTTCTTTATTTTGTTTGCTTTGCACAAAGTTACGGCTTTTTCAATGGCATGCCGTCGACCTTTATACATTTTTTGCTACTTTTGTAGGCTCAAGTATTCATATAATGTGAAAAAGAAATGAAAGATTTTGCAGCCATAGATTTCGAAACAGCCAATTTTGAACGGTGCAGTGTGTGTTCGGTTGGCGTAGTTGTGGTGCGTGGTGGCGAACTTGTCGATAGTTTTTATTCGCTCATCCAACCCGAACCCAATTATTACACCTATCGCTGTACGGCGGTGCATGGACTTACTTGCTGCGACACCGACGATGCACCTGTGTTTAGCGAAGTGTGGAAGCAGGTCGTGCCCCACATTCAAGGTTTGCCACTTGTGGCGCATAACAGCTCGTTTGATGAAGGCTGTTTGCGTGCGGTGTTCAAGGTTTATGGCATGGATTATCCCGAGTATCAGTTTTACGACACGCTCAGAGCCGCGCGACGAGCCTATCCTGAGCTGCCCAATCATCAGCTTCACACCGTGGCGCGCGTCTGTGGTTACAAGCTAAAGAACCACCATCATGCATTGGCTGATGCAGAAGCTTGTGCGTGGATAGCGCGCGAAATATTATAAGGTGGCGCACAAGCTGATTATATCATAAGGAGATACCCTATTATAGAATAAGGAGAGGCGCATAAAAAAAGCAAGTTGCGAAGCGAAGGATATGTATCCAGCTTTGCAACTTGCTTGTTTGATGTAGTGTCTCGGCGTAACGGATTAGCCGTAAATCACCTTACCTTGTTCGTCCTTATAGGCGTCAAGGTCTTTGCTGTATTGGTTCATAGCGCGCAGGCTCATACCCATGTTCGAGAAACCGCCATCGTGGAATAGTGTCTGCATGGTCACCTTACGTGTGAGGTCGCTGAAGAGTGTCACGCAGTAGTCGGCGCAATCGTCGGCTGTAGCGTTGCCTAAGGGCGACATCTTGTCGGCAAAGTCCATCATGTTGTCGATGTCTTTGATGCCTTTACCAGCGGTGGTAGCGGTAGGCGATTGTGAAACGGTGTTGATGCGCACGTTCTTTTCGCGGCCATAGATGTAGCCAAAGCTGCGAGCAATGCTTTCTAACAGGCTCTTTGCATCGGCCATGTCGTTGTAACCGAAGAATGTGCGATGCGAAGCTACATAGGTGAGGGCAACCACCGAACCATATTCAGCGATGGCATCGACCTTCTTAGCGGCCTGTAACATTTTGTGGAATGAGATGGCTGAGATGTCGAGCGTCTTGTTCAGCCAGTTATAATCGAGATCATCGTATGTGCGGCGTTTGCGCACGTTGGGGCTCATACCAATTGAGTGGAGCACAAAGTCAATTTTTCCACCGAGCAGCTCTTGCGCCTTGACAAACACATTTTCCAATTCGTCGTAGTTGGTAGCATCGGCTGCGATGATGGGTGCATTGATTTTCTTTGCCAAACCATCGAGTTCGCCCATGCGTAGCGCCATTTCCGTGTTGCTCAACACCATGGATGCTCCTTCTTCTGCGCAGTGTTCAGCCACTTTCCATGCAATCGACATGTCGTTGAGTGCACCGAAGATGATGCCGCGCTTTCCTTTCAATAAATTGTATGCCATAATTATTATTTAATAATGAATTAGGCTGCGAAGTTACTTCTTTTATGAGAAATAGCCAAGAAAAGGGGCGAGGAATTGCCTTGTTGCGATTTCATTCCTTGGGCACCAGACCCTCGATGTAGTTGCGCAGAATGGAGATGCCGCGCGTGTTTTCGCCACCTTGCGGAATGATGATGTCGGCAAAGCGCTTGGTGGGCTCGATGAATTGTTCGTGCATGGGTTTGAGCACTTCTAAATAGCGTTCGACGACCATGGAGACAGTGCGGCCGCGATCGATGGTGTCGCGCTGGATGTTGCGGATGAGTCGCTCGTCGGGGTCGCAGTCGACGAAGATTTTGAGGTCCATGAGGTCGCGCAGTTTTTTGTTGAGCAGCGTCATGATGCCTTCGATGATGATGACGGGTTTGGGCTCGACGTGGATGGTTTCGGGCAGCCGGTTGCATTGCAGATAGCTGTAGGTGGGTTGTTCGATGGCGCGCCCCTCACGCAGGTCGTTGACCTGTTTGTGGAGCAGTTTCCAGTCGAAGGCGTCGGGATGGTCGAAGTTGATGGCGTGGCGTTCTTCGTCGGTCATGTGTGACGTGTCGTTGTAGTAGGAGTCGAGTGGCACGACGGCCACATAATGGGGCGGCAAGGCCTCAACAATTTTCTTCACGACGGTGGTTTTTCCGCTGCCGGTTCCGCCAGCGATGCCAATGATGGTGGTTTTGTCTTCAAACATTTTTTTTGCGTTTTATGTTGTTAAGCGATGGCGATGCGGCGAGCGTTAGCGCAGCACATCGTCGAACATTTTCTGATAGAAAGCTGCCTTTTTCTCCACGGCCATGGGATAGGCGCGGCTGCTGCTCGGCACGCGATAGAGGCGCAGTTTGCGGCCTTCGAAGGTAAACTCGGCGAAGCATCCCATCTTGGGCATTTGCTTGATGCCGAAATGCTGCATAAACACCTGCGTGGCCAGTTGTCCGGCGGCCAGCACGCCTTTGCACTGGGGCAGTTGGCGCAGCAGTCCGTCGATGTCGGCTTGCTCCACGATTTCGAGGTCCTTGTCGGAGGCGTTGTTCTTCGTGCGGCGAATGCGCAGCCCCGTGTCGAAGATGGCCACGCCCGTTTCGGCGAGAAAGGTTTTGAGTGCCTCGAGGTGGAATGTCTTGTGCTCTTGGTCGACGAAATGCAGCTTGTCGCCGAAGAACACGTGGCCAAAGATGCGCCACATGTCGTTTTGAAAGTTGGGATAATACCACGCCATGCACCAACGTTTGGGTGCTGGCGGAAACGTGCCGAGCATCAGCAGCCGCGCATTTTTGGGCAGCCACGGCTCAAAGGGGTGCGTTTCGATGGGCTGTGGCGTGGGCGTTTCGATGGGCTGCATCATTGTAGCGTTTTGACGAGGTAGACACACACGGGCAGGTGGTCGGAATAGCCATCGAGCCACACGCCGCCGGCCGTGGTGCGCTTGGGCGAACCTTTATATTTGCCCTCGGTTTCGAAGAGATAGGGCATGCGTTGGATGCGCGCCTTCCAGAACTTCAGCGTCGAGAAGTCCTTTGTGCCCGGCGCATTGAGCAGGTTGGGCGAGAGGATAATCTGGTCGAACAGGTTCCACGCGCCGCGATATTGCAGCGTGCCCGTGCCCTGCTTGACGAGTATGTTATACCATGGGTTGTACATGTCTTGCGGTCCCACCTGCGCCTCTTCAGCCTTGGCCGAGAGACCTTGGCGCATGCTGTTATCGGTGGGGTCGTCGTTCATGTCGCCCATCACCATCACCTTCATGGCGGGGTTGAGCGCCAGGAGCGAGTCTTTCACGGCACGCACCTGCGTGGCACCCCATTCGCGGTAGCTCGGACCGCTGAATCGGCTTGGCAAGTGGCACACGATGAAGGCCACAGGATCGCCGGCCAGTTCGCCCGTCACGGTGAAGAAGCCGCGGGTGTAGAAGGCGCTGTCTTTGGCCTCGCGCATCACATAGGGCACCAGGCGCTCGGTTTGTTTTGTGAACAATTGCGGATTATAGAGCAGGGCGCAGTCGATGCCGCGGCGGTCGGGTCCCTCGATGTGGGCAAAGGCATAGCCACGCTCGGCCAGGGGCTGTTGCTGCACAAGGTCTTCCAGCACGCGGCGATTTTCCACCTCGCTCAGGCCAATGACGGCGCATCCCACATGCGGCAGTACGTCGGTGCCCATGTCGGCCAGTGCGCGCGCCATGTTGCGCAGTTTGTGGCCATATTTCAGCCCATCCCATTTGTAGGAGCCGCTGGGCAGAAAGTCGTAATCTTTTTTGCCGGCATCGTGGCAGGTGTCAAACAAATTTTCTTGGTTGTAGAAGCCCACGGCATAGACGCGCGCCTCTTGTTGCGCTGTGGCAACCACGGCGATGCACCATGCGAAGAGCAGAAAAAGCGATTTCTTCATTGTTGTTATCTCGATTGATGTTTTATTGTTCGAAACGGAATGTGCGCCAAGCCCTGCCGGCGCAAGTGCTTACAAAATTACGCAAATAATTTAAATAAGGTGGAGTTGTGGGGCGAGAAAAATAAAATTTCCCGTAACAACTGAGGGTGTTTTGCACGAGAAAAAAAATTTCCCGTAACAATCAAGGGTGTTTTGCACGAGAAAAAAAATTTCCCATAACAATCAAGGGTGTTTTGCACGAGAAAAAAAATTTCCCGTAACAATCAAGGGTGTTTTGCACGAGAAAAAAAAATTCTCGTAACAACTGAGAGGCGTTCTAATGCGAAAAATATGTTTCGCAGCAGATTTACTTATTTTGTGGTCAAAATATTTTTTCGTTCGCACATTTTTTTCTACATTTGCTTCATTATTTTAAAGAAAATAGACATGAAGAATTTTAAAAACCTGACAACCGACTATCTCGTGATTAATCGTGTTGCCGCAATGACCTTTGACAAGGCATTGCATTTAGATTATCAAAAACGTTGTTACGATTTTGTTGCTGCCATCGACAAAGAGAAATTGCGCTTGAGCGACGAGCTGTTGAAGCGCTGGAAGGCGTGCATCGACGTGGAAGTGGAGATTAACAAAGCCACCGCCGCCTCGCAGCACACGGCCAAATTGGCGCAGTTGGATGGCGACCGCGATGCATTAGTGAGTGGTATTCTTGGGACGTCCGAGTCGCAGTTAGCTTCACCTATCTCAACACGTAAGAAAGCGGCTGAAAAAGTGTTCTTCAATTTGCGCGCCTACCAAGGTATTCAGCGTGAATCTTATTCGGCCGAAAGCGCCCACATTCATGGGCTGCTGAAAGATGCTGAGAAATGCACGGCCGAACTGGCCACGCTGGGGCTGACCGAGGTGGTTGACGAACTGAAAAATGTGCAAGCGACATTCGACAAGGTGGCTGGGCAACGTGTGGACGAGGCTGTGGCAACCAATTTGGGCACGGCCAAAGAAGCTTGCAAAAAAACCGACGAGGTGTTCGAGCTGGTGTGCCGCACGATTGAGGCTGCCTACATCTTCCCCGATGCGAAGGGCGATCGCCAGGCCATGACGAAGCTCAGTGGCGAGCTGGACAAGGTGATGCGCGAAGAACTGTCTACCCATCGCACGCGGGTGACTGCTGGTCAAAGTGCCAAAGCCAAGGAATTGGAGCAAGACTCCGATCTCATTGAACCGCTGCTGGCCGCGTTTGCCGAAGGACGAGGTCTGGCTCCCGACAAGGTGAGTTTCGCGGGGCAAGTGCGGCGGTTGAGTAAAAAGAAATACTACGCTCTGTCCGTCGCCGGCAGCAAAGAATTGCTGTGGGTTGAGGTGCAGAAAGGTGCGCTGGTGGTGACGAAACGCAAGATAGAATCGGCCTCGAAAGAATCGGCTGCAAAACCCAAGAAACCCAAAAATGAGGGTGGTGCAGAGAGTCCGAAAACGTCTGATGAAGGCAAACCGCATGGCGAAGCCACGGTGACGCCAAAGAAATAATATGGTGTAATCAATTTTATCACTTAAAAAGAATGGAGTGGCCTGTGAAGGTCGCTCCATTTTGTTTTTGGTCTTGCGTTGTCGCGTATGCCGCGCTTGGGTTGTGACTTCTTAATTCTCTTTCCAAAAAGCGGGCGTGAAAATCACCAAAACCGTGAATATCTCCAAACGGCCGATGAGCATCAGTGCCGAGCAGAGCCATTTGATGCCCGCCGGCAACATCGACCAGCTCATCGTGGGGCCAATCTCGATGCCGAGCGTGGGGCCAACGTTGCCGATGGAACTCAGCACAATGGTGATGGCGTTGGTGTTGTCGACGCCGGCCTCGATGATGATGAACGACGAAACGAGGCACAACATCAGGTAGACGGCCAGGAACGCCAGCAACGTGATGCGCTTTTGCTGCGAAATGCTCGCGCCATCGATGTGCATCGGCAACACGGCATTGGGGTGGAGAATTTGTTTGAACTCGTTGCGAATGATTTTTATAATCATCAGGCTGCGAATGCTCTTAAAACCGCCGCTCGTGCTGCCCGAACAGGCGCCGAGAAACATGCAGGTGGCCAGCACCACCCAGGTGACGTGGGGCCACTTGGCAGCGTCGTCGTTGAACATACCGGTGGTGGTGATGAACGACACGACTTGGAATATGCCGCAACGAAAAGCCTTCTCCACGTCGTAGCCATTGTAAAGCATCAGCTCAATCATGATGAAAAGCGTGAAGGCCAGCACCACGAAGAGATAGAATTTAAACTCGGCGTTCTTCCACATTGGTTTCAGACTGCGGCGTAGGGCGGTGGTGTAGAGCAGCGTGAAATTCGCGCCCGAGAGGAAACAAAATAGCGTGGCGACGTATTCGATGGCGGGCGAACGAAAGAACTCGGCACTGTCGTTGTGGGTGGAAAAACCACCCGTGGCCGTGCTGCCCATGGCATAGTTGAGGCTGTCAAACCAGCCCATGCCAAAGGCCATGAACGATAACACGCAAGCGAGGGTGAGCAAGAAGTAGACGGTCCAAATCCATTTGGCGCTGGTGCTCAGTCGTGGATGGAGCTTCGAACTGATGGGGCCTGTGGCTTCGGCTGCAAACACCTTCACCGAGCCGCCCACAAACGACGGCAGAATGGCTGTGGTGAAGAACACGATGCCCAAACCGCCAATCCATTGTGTCATGCTGCGCCAAAAGAGCAGGCCGTGGGGCAGCGCGTCGACATTGTCCAAGATGGTGGCGCCTGTGGTGGTGAATCCCGACATGGTTTCGAAATAGGCGTCGGTGAAACTCGGAATGTAGCCGCTGATGACAAACGGCAGCGTGCCAAAGAAGCTGAAGATGACCCAAGAAAGCGACACCACGAGATAGGCGTCGCGGCGGCTCATGGTGTTGTCGGAGTGGCGCCCAAGATAGCGCAGCACGATGCCCGTGAGCAGCGTGAGCACAATGCTGATGGCAAACGGCATTTCATCGTCTTCGTCAAAACCTATGGCCATGACGAAGCACACAAACATGATGGCTACTTCGATGAACAGCAGCGAACCAATAATTTTAAAGACTGTGTCGCGGTGAATCATTTGTTGAACAGATTCTCAATTTTCTTCAAATAAATGTTGTGGCAGAACACCATCACCGAGTCGCCAGCCTGAATAGTGGTGTTGCCCGAAACGAGGATGCCTTCGCCATTCCTCACCAATCCGCCAATGGTGACGCCGGCTGGCAGCTTGAGGTCTTTCACCGCTTTTTGCGTGATTTTGGCGCCTTCTTGTGGAATGAATTCGGCTACGTCGGCGTCGGCATTCATCAAAAAGCGCACGTTGTGCACGTTGGCATCGAGCATCATTTGATAGATGTGGCTGGCGGCGATGGCTTTCTTGTTGATGATGGTGCCGATGTCTAAACTCTCGGCCATGTTCACATAATCCATGTTCTCCACCATCGCCACGGTTTTCCTTACGCCCATGCGTTTGGCGGTGAGGCAAGCCAAGATGTTGGTCTCGGCATTTCCTGTGACGGCCACAAAGGCTTGCGTGTTGCGGATGCCTTCTTCTTGCAGCAGTGCCAAGTCGCGTCCGTCGCCGTGAATGATGAGGGCACGGTTGTCGTCGAGCATCTCGTTGAGCTTGGTGCAGCGCTCTTCGCTGGCTTCGATAATCTTAATATCCAAATAATCGGGCATGGTTTTCACAGCGCGTACGGCGGTGCGTCCTCCACCCATAATCATCACGTTTTTCACATCGACATAATGTTCCTTACCCACGATTTTGCGTACGTAGGGAATGTATTGCCGCGTGGTCATGATGTAAACCATGTCGTAGAGCTTCAGTTCGTCGTTACCACCAGGGATGATGGTGTCGCCGTTGCGTTTGATAGCCACCACATGATAAGGGTCGTTGGGGCCGCTGATGTCCTTGAGTGGTTGGTTGAGCACCTCGCACGTCTCGCGCAGCTTGATGCCCAACATCACCAAAGCGCCGTCGTGCACGTCCCAGCGTTGGCGCACCCAACTCATCTTCAATCCGTTGATAATATCGGTAGCGGCCAACATTTCGGGATAGATAATGGAGTCGATGCCCAATTGGTCGAATGTTTGCACGAGCGTGTCGGTGGTATATTCGTAGTTGTCTACCTTGGCCACGGTTTTCTTTGTTCCGAGCGATTTAGCCAAGGCGCAGCTCACGATGTTTTTGCTTTGATCGGGTGTGACGGCGACAAAGAGGTCGGCATCTTCGGCACCAGCCTCTTTGAGTGCTTGCAGGCGGGTGCAAGGTGCCTGCATCATCATCAGGTCGAAGTCGGAGCCAAACTTTTCTAAGTTCTCGCTGCTTTCATCCATGAGCACGATGTCTTGGTTGTTGCGCGAGAGTAGTTTGGCTAAATAGGTGCCAATGGTGTAGGCGCCAGCAATGATAATTCTCATTTGTATGCTTGGTTTATGGCATCAACGATGCTATCGACATCTATGTGGCAGATGTGTTGCAGTTCATCGACGGTGCCATGTTCAATAAATTCGTCGGGGATGCCCATGCGTGTCACGGGCTGCGTGTAACCGTGGTCGTTCATCCATTCTAACACGGCACTACCCATACCACCTTGCACAGCGCCGTCTTCGAGTGTGATGAGGTGGTCGTAGTGTTGGCAGATGTCGTGCAGCAGCGCATCGTCTAAGGGCTTCAGGAAACGTAGGTCGTAATGTCCCACATTCAGTCCTGATTGTGCGATGGCTTTCGTGGCGTTGTTGCCGATGGGGCCAATGCTCACGATAGCCACGCGCTCACCTTGGCGTAAGCAGCGACCTGTACCCACGTTAATTTCGGTGAGCGGACAATGCCAGTCGGGCAACACACCGTGGCCGCGTGGATAGCGGATTACAAAAGTGCCTTTGTCAGGTAGTTGTGCGGTGTACATGAGCCGGCGTAGCTCATGCTCGTCCATGGGACTGGCAATGGTGAGATGGGGGATGGGACGCAGTGCAGCCATATCGAAAATGCCGTGATGTGTAGGACCATCTTCGCCCACCAATCCAGCACGATCAAAGCAGAGTACCACGGGCAGACGCAGTAGCGCCAGATCGTGGATGATGTTATCATAGGCACGTTGAGCAAAGGCGCTATAGATATTACAAAAAGGTTGCAGCCCGTCTTTGGCCATGCCGCCCGAGAAAGTAACGGCGTGCCCTTCGGCAATACCTACGTCGAAAACGCGTTGTGGCATTTCCTTTTGCATGATGGTCATCGAGCAGCCTGTGGGCATGGCTGGCGTGACGCCAACGATGCGCGGATTGCTTTGTGCGAGTTCTAACAGCGTGTGGCCAAATACATCTTGGAATTTGGCTGGCTGATTGGCGTTGTCTTGCACAATACGCTCGCCTGTATCAGCATTGAATTTTCCTGGTGCGTGCCACACGGTGGCCTGCTGTTCGGCAGGCTTATAGCCTTTGCCTTTGATGGTGTGCAAATGAAGCAGCTTCGGACCTTTCATGTCTTTGAGCTGTTGCAACACACGCACAATTTCAACAACGTTGTGGCCATCGAAAGGGCCGAAATAGCGGATGTTCATGCCTTCGAACACGTTTTGCTGATGGCTCAGCGCACTCTTCAGTGCATTGTTGAAGCGAATGAGTCCTTTGCGTCGGCTGTCGTTGAGATAACCTTTACTGCGCAGCCAACTGCTGGCTTTAAAGCGCAAACGATTGTAGGTTTCCGTGGTGTCCAATTGCAGTAGATATTTCTCCATACCGCCAACAGCACGATCAATCGACATGTCGTTGTCATTAAGCACGATGAGCAAATCGTTAGGTGTGCTCGATGCATTGTTGAGCCCCTCGAAGGTGAGTCCACCACTCATAGCGCCATCGCCTGTCACGGCCACTACATGACGCCCTGTTCCATTGGCTGCTACCGCCATGCCGAGTGCGGCAGAGACGG
Source organism: Prevotella sp. HJM029 (assembly GCF_000599605.1). Classification (GTDB taxonomy): domain Bacteria; phylum Bacteroidota; class Bacteroidia; order Bacteroidales; family Bacteroidaceae; genus Prevotella. The sequence goes on from NZ_KK082662.1 coordinate 20,972, forward strand.
CATTGCTGGCATGTCCACAGGCAAACGTGTCGTATTCGCTTTCCATCGGTGTGGGGAAGGGGCAGATGCCGTGGAGTTTTCGGTTGGTGTGAAACTGTGCACGCCGTCCCGTCAGAATCTTATGCCCATAGGCCTGATGCCCCACATCCCACACGATGCGGTCGTTAGGTGTGTCGAACACATAGTGTAGAGCCACCGTGAGCTCCACCACACCCAATGACGAGGCAAAGTGTCCGGGGTTTTTCGACACCTTTTCTATAATGTCTTGGCGCAGTTCGTCGCACACCTGTGGCAACTGTTCTATGCGCAGTTTCCGCAAATCGGCGGGGAATTGGATTTGATTTAATAATGTAAAATCAGGATTACTCATTGCTACGATAGTCGCTAATGTTTAGCTTTGCAAAGGTAAGCAATATGGTGGGAAACGCAAAGAAAAGCCATTTATTATTTACTTTTCGTGGGGAACAGCGCTGAGAAGAAGTCGCAATCTCCTACGTGGGATTACAACAACTATACCGTTGATTACAGCAATTCGTTGAGGTTTTCAATCGTTGTGAGGCGTTCGTGATCGAAGGTTTCGGACAGTTCCATCTTCCAAGCCACACTGAAAGGCACGTGCACGGCGTGGGCACCGATGGCCAAAGCGGGTGCAATGTCCGATTTAAACGAGTTGCCAATCATCAGGAGTTGCGAGGGTTTGATGCCGCGTTCCACGCAGAGATGGCGGTATTCGGCTTCGGTTTTGTCGGCCACCACGCAGCAGTCGTCGAAGTAGTTGGCCAGTCCCGAGCGCTTGAATTTGTTGAGCTGATCTTGCAATTCGCCTTTGGTGAAGACTATCATTTCGAAGTTGTCGCGGTCGGCTCGTGCGTTGAGGGCTATGAGTGTGTCTTCAACACCGGGCAGGGGTGTGGTGGGAAAGGTGAGCAGTGAGCGTCCCATTTGCATCACTTCCTCGATGATGCGCGCACTCACTCGTCCGTTGGACACAGCGATGGCCGTTTCGATGAGCGACAAAGTGAAGGCTTTTGTGCCATAACCAAGGGTGGGCATGTTGCGTTTCTCGGTTTCAAATAGCGCCGTCGACAGCGTGTGGGCGTCGCCATATTCGGCCAGAAGTTGGCAGAAACTCTGCTCCACGCGGTCGAAATGTGATTGGCAATCCCACAGGGTGTCGTCGGCATCGAAGGCCATGAGTTTGATGTGTTGCAACGTCATGGCGGGATTAGTCAACGAGGATTTCGTCTAAATAGGCTGTGATTTTCTCGCGGTCGAGATGCTGACCAATAAACACGAGCTTTTGCATGCGGTCGCCATAGGTCTCGTTCCAATCTTTTCGCAATCCTTCGTTGGCGGCCAAAAGCGGTTTGAGTTCTTTCTCGGGCATGGTGGCATACCATTGTCCGGCGTTGCGCAAGCCCATTTGTTTGCCTGCTTGTTCGAAGACGTAGCAGGTTTGTGGCTCGTCCTTAAACCAGCAGATGCCTTTGCATCGAATGACCTCGTGGGGCCAATGCTCAGCAATGAAGCGGTCGAAGTTGACCAAGTCGAAAGGCTTGCGGCGATAATAAACAAAGGTGCCGATGCCATATTCCTCCACCTCGCCGCCGTCGTGATGGTGGTGATGATGATGGTGCTCGTGTTCGTGATGATGGTGTTCGTGCTCGTCGTCGTCGTGTTCATGGTCATCTTCGGGCTCATGTTCGTGATGATGATGGTGCTCTTCCTCTTCCTCCTCGTCGTCATGGTGGTGCTCAATGGCGTCAATCCATGCGGCCGATGTAGCCACTTCGTCGAAATTGAAGCGGTGGGTGTTGATGAGTTGGTCTAAATCCACTTCGCCATAGTTACATTCTAAGATGTCGGCCTTGGGCTGCAGGGCGCGAATGATGTGCTTGATGCGTTGCAGTTCGTGGGGTTCCACTTCGGCAGCTTTGTTGAGCAAAATCATATTGCAGAACTCAATTTGCTGGATGATGAGGTTGACAATGTCCTCTTCGTCGATGTTTTTCTGCATGAGATCGTCGCCCATGGCAAACTCATCTTTCATGCGCAGGGCGTCCACCACAGTCACAATGTTGTCTAAGCGGGCGATACCGTCTTTGATGTATTTCGGTCCCATGGTGGGAATTGAACAGATGGTTTGTGCGATGGGTGCTGGTTCGCAAACGCCGCTGGCCTCAATGACGATATAATCGAAGCGCTTCATGCGCATGATGTCGCAGAGTTGTTCCACTAAGTCCATTTTCAGCGTGCAGCAAATGCAACCATTTTGCAAGGCCACCAAGCTGTCGTCTTTCTGATCGACAATGCCTCCCTTCTCAATCAAGTCGGCATCAATGTTCACTTCGCCAATATCGTTTACAATCACGGCAAACTTCACACCGCGTTTGTTGGTCAGAATTCTGTTCACTAAGGTTGTTTTTCCACTTCCTAAATAGCCCGTTAATAGCAACACGGGAATTTCTTTTGTGTTCATTTTCTTTATCCTTTCTTTATAAGTTGCATGTGCAAAGGTATAAAAAACTGCCGACAAATGGTTGTTTTAGGATGCGATTATATGATGTTAAGCCAGCAGGGTGGCATCTTCGCGCTTGGCTTGCAACTTGTACCATGCGCCAACGAGTGCAAAGAGCGCCACATAGAGCAAAATTGTTTGCGACAGCGTGGTGTAGATGGCGGGCAGTTGCGCACCGGGAAGCTGTACGATGCCGCGCACACCGGCCGTCATGCCTTGCGCTATTTGCAGCATTAGGTGATAAACGATCAGTTGCAATCCGTGAATGGGGGTTGACACGAGCAACCCGATGGCGAGATAAAGCAAACCTGTGGTAGCAGGGATGACTACAAAATTGCTCAAAAGAAAATAGGGAGAGACGCGGCCAAAATAGTAGAGCACTAAAGGAAAGGTGAATAATTGTGCAGCGAGCGACACGCAGGTGAGTTCCCACGCCCAGCGCAAGGGGCGTAGTTGGGGCTTCCAGTAACTCGATAATGGGCTATAGATAATGGCAATGCCCAGCACGGCCATGAACGAAAGCTGAAATCCTGCATCAAACAAAGCGACAGGATTGGCCATGAGAATGATGCAAGCCGACAGGGCCAGGGCGTTAAACGGTTTGTCTTCGCGTTGCAACATGAAGGCGATGCAATACATGCTGAGCATGATGGCGCTGCGAACGGCCGAGATGGGCAGACCAATGAGGAAGGTAAATGCCCACAGTGCGATGATAGCAAGGGTGAGCGCGATGGTGCTCCGGCGAAAAATGCGTGTGAGCAAACTAAAGATAATACCGAGATGGAGTCCCGAGAGTGCCAGGATGTGGCTGGCTCCTGCCATGTTGAAATCGTCTTTGAGGGCGCGTGGTAGAGCGCGCTTCTCACCCAAAATTAAAGCCGTGATGAGGGCGTTCTCCATCGTGTTGGGTGCAAGGCCGTGCAAATAGCATAGCATTTTCGCTCTAATGCAGTGTAGTTTTAGCTGCAATCTCTGCCAAAAAGGTAAGGAAAGTGGTAGCTTTTGTGTGCGCAGTTGCCAATAGGGGATAAAAGTTTCGCCCACATAGCCTTGCCGTTTCAGCCACAGCGCATAGTTGAAATGCACTTGTTGCGGCGTTTCTCTGAGAGGTTCGAGCATGGCATCTGCCACGAGTCCCTGCCCAATGGTTAAGTGCATGTCGTGTTGCGGAGAGTTGAGAATGGAAGCCTTCAGCAGCAAAGGGTGTCGCAACAAATGGTTGTTGAGTCGCATGATTCGAATGTCGCAGCGACAGGTTTTTCCTTTTTGAATGGGAATATCGGTTATCACCGCTTCGAAATGGCTCTCACCTTGTGGCAATGTGGGCAGGTTTTGCGCCCTGCTCGTTCGCGCCAAAAAGCCTCCTAAAGCTATGGTTGCCCATAAAAGGCAGCCGCTTTTTGCAAGTTCGTGTCGCAGTAGGCGTGCCAATAGCATGCTCACAACCATAAACCCTATCCACGCCCAGGGAGTAACTTGGGATAGAAGCTGCGTCTCAATCGCAATGCCTATGCCCAAGGCAAGTGTGATGCGCAGCAGCGGATAGCGTTGGATGCTTCCGTTGACGTGAATCATTAGTGATAACCTGGATTTTGTTGCAGGGGTGTAGGACTCAGCTTGATGGCATTCTTCGGAATGGGAAACAGGCAGGTGAAGCCTGTACTCTCGCCCGCAATGGGCAAACGGAAGTCATAGGCTTGTTGGAATTTTCCAAAGCGGACGAGGTCGTTGCGGCGCCATCCCTCCCACATCAATTCCAAAAGTCGTTCTTGCAGCAGGTTGTCTAAGGTGGCTTGACGCGGTGGCATGCCCACACGTTGACGCACCAAATTCATCTCTGTATCGCCATTCTGTCCGTTTCTCACCAAGGCTTCGGCCTGTATCAGCAGCACATCGGCATAGCGAAACAGCACGATGTCGTTGTCGATGAGTCTGCCGTCGCTATAGGCCGTGCGGTCGACTTCATATTTTGCCATGCGTGCGCCGGCTGTTTTCTCGTATGGACTTCCCGTGAGTGAGATGCGGGCAGCCAAAGGTTCGTAAACCAAAGGTTGGCCGTTGCTGAGGCGAACGACCTGACCATCCACGCGCACGGTGCCGCTATAGAAGTTCATGGCAAAGCGTTTGTCCTCGTTCGGGGTGCCATAACCATAAGCATTGACTGTAGCGACTGTGGCACAGGTGCCGTTTTCGGAGGCCATGCCCAATGCGTCGCCGTGGCGATAGTGGCGGCTGCGGAAGAAATATTGATATTCATTGGCGTAGAGATGCTTGTCCATCGGGATGGTGAAGATGTTCTCATTTGAGGTTTCATTGTGCACCGCAAAGTTTTGTTTGTAGTCAGCCGAGAGCGTATAGCCTGCCGCTGTAATCTTTTGACAATAGGCAATGCAAGCCTCAAAAGCATTCATTTGCACGCCGTCGACCGTGAAAAGATGTGTGCCCGGCCCCATGTACACCTCATTGTTGAGCAGGATTTTGCAGAGCAAGAAATAGGCTACGGGCTGCGTGAAACGTCCATAATTGCGGCCTTGCAAGTTGCTATGGGCGGGCGAAAGATAGGGTACAGCGGCTTGTAGCTCGTGAATCAGCGTTTCGGCCACTTCCTTTCGCGGTGTTTGTAGGGCGTTGTTGGCCTCGGTTCCGTCGGTCATGCTGAGCGGAATGTTGCCCCACATGTCCATGATGTAGAAATAGAACAAGGCCCTCAGTCCGCGCGCCTCGGCCATATATTCGTCATATTGCGCAGGTGTGAGCAAGTCTTTGTTGCGGGTGATGGTAGCTAAAGCATGATTAGACAGCCCCACGGCCTTATAAAGATATTTCCAAGTGTTGTACAATGCTTCGTCGACTGGCGTCCAGGTGTGCAGATAAAGTCGCTGCCAAAAGCCACCATCATACCAGTCGCCACCACGAATGGGAATCATAGCCTCGTCTGTGGTGAAGGTGTTGAAGTCGTAAACGCCGCGATAAGTGCCTTGCAAGCCTTGGCTTTCTTGGTTGCTTCCAATCTGCAAATACAGATTACCGATGGTGTTTAGATAGAGATCGGTGGCGTTGGTATAGGCTTCGGTCTCTGCTATTTGGTCGTGTGGTGTTTCATTTAAGCATGCGGTCAGGCATAAAAGCAAGCCCAGTATGCTGTGACGGAACAGCGTAAGGATGATTTTTCTCATAGTTTTTAAAATTGAATACTGATGCCTAATGAATAGGAGCGATAGGGCGGATAGGAACGTTTGTCGTCAATGCCTAAGGTTCCGTCTACGACATAGTTATTAATCATGGGCGTTAAGCCATGGTAAGCGGTGAGTGTGGCCAAATTGTTGATAGCACATGCCACGCGCAAGGCACTAATCACTTTAGAACGTATTGGAATGTTCCAGCCCATGGTGATGTAATCAAGATTGAGATAGTCGCCGCGTTCCAACCAATAATCGGTTGCAATTTGGTCGTGAATGTTTTGTGCCGGAGCCTTGGCCATGACGTTATAATCAGGGAAACTGGTCATATTCATATAGGTGAGTGCCGTTCCGTTATAAATTTTATGGCCGAAAGCACCGTTGATTTGTAGGGAGACATCGAGGTTCTTAAAACGCAGACTGATGTTCGAACCCATGGTGCATTTGGGCATGGCCTGACCAGCAATGTAACGGTCGCCGCCATCTTCAAGATTAATGGTGCCGTTGTGGTTGAGGTCTTCGATGTCATAACGATAGCTTCCGTCGGCATTTTGCACTAAACCTTTGCAATGGGGCAGATAGAAAACGCCTAAGGGTTGTCCCACGATTTGGTAGACAATGTTGTTGTCGCCGCCATGAAAACCAGCACCATTGAGTTTTCCAATGGGCGTGATGTCGGCGGCCGAGAGCATTCGTCCTTTGTAATTGCCCGATAAAGCCAGCAGGCGATTGTGCTGAAAGGCGATGTTCATGTTGATGTTAAGTTCTAAGTCTTTTTTCTGAATGGGTGTGATACCAAGCCCTAACTCAAAGCCACTATTTCGGATTTTGCCCAAGTTGGCCAAGAATTTATCGAAGGTAAAGGGCGGTACGGGCACGTCATAAAGGTAGAGCATGTTGCGCGTGGTACTGTAATAGAATTCGGCTTTCACGATGAGTCGATTCATCCAAAAGCCCATGTCCATGCCCATGTTGAAGGTGCTGCGCGTTTCCCATTTCAAATCGGGATTGGTGTTGCGGTAGAGGCCCAACACCGTTTTGGGCAAACCTTGATAGCTGATGATACCTGTTGGACGCACCAGGTTGAGCGAATAATAGGACTCGATGCTCGCCTGATTGCCACTTGTGCCATAGCCCATGCGCATTTTCCAAAGGCTGAGGGTGGGGAAGAGCGTGGCGAAGAAAGGTTCTTTGTCGACATTCCACGTGGTTGAGACCGATGGAAACAGTCCCCATTTGTTGTGCTGGCCAAAGAGGCTACTGCCATCGGCGCGTAGATTGGCTTCCAATGTGTAGCGTTGCAACAGGCTATAAACCGCACTTCCCAACACAGAAACTTGTGTGGGGTCGTTGAAGTCGGAACCTGTTCCGCCGTAAGGACGCAGCGAACCAGCGGCCAAATTATAATAACCAAAGTTGTTGTTGGTAAACCCTTTCACCATCGTCCAAAAGCGTTCGTGACGCTCTTTCAGATATTCGGCCATGGCGGTCAGCTTTAAATCGTGGGCTTGCCATTGGCGGCGGTAGGTCAGAGTGGCATTTCCCACCCATTCCTCTGATTTGTGTTCCAACCGATTGGCTTGTCCTTGTGCCCAGATGAAAGTGGGGTGAAATATGGCATCTTCCATCGAGCTGAAACTATAGCTGCCGAAAGCTTTAGCTTGTAGCGTGGGCGTGAGGTTGAAGTCGAGTCCCATGTGGGTGTTGAAGTTGAGTGCTTTGTTGTCGTATTGTTCCAGCAGCACGGCCAACGGCGAGGTGAGTTGGCTGGCTGTTGCGTTGCGATCCCATCCGCCTTGCGCATTTTGGTGGTCGGGGAAGGTGGGGTTTTGCGCCGCCGCACTATAAAAAAGTTTCTGCGGGTCTAAGATGAAATGATTCTTTTGCGATGAGCCAAACACACCAAATTCGATGTTCAACAGATTGTTGAAAGCTTTTTGAAAAAGGTCGAATTTGGCCGTGAAATTTTTCGTAGCATTCACCTTCACCACCATTTTGTGTTCCATCACGCCGATGGAAGCACGATAGTTGCTTTGCTCGTTGCCGCCACTAAGCGCCACATGATGATTTTGTACGAAGCCCGTTCGCAACAGCGCTTTCTGGAAGTTGGTGTCATAGCCCCCGTTGACCACCGGCAGATGGAGGGCGTTGGCCGTCGCCACATAATCGCCAGCCGAAAGCATCGGGATGGTTTTGTGGCTCGTTTCAAATCCGATAGTGCCGTCGTAGCTCAGATGGAATGGGCTGTTGGTTCCTTTCTTTGTGGTTACTTCGATGACCCCCGAAGCCCCACGCGAACCATATTTCGATGTCTCTGTGGCATTTTTCAAGATGGCAAAACGCTCAATGTCGGCCGGATAGATGGTGGCGAGCGTAGCCAAATCACTGTACATGCCGTCGATGATGACCAGCGGATTGTTGCCTCCTGTGAGCGAAGTGGTGCCGCGCACACGCACACTGTTGAGCTGTGCCATGCGGTCTTCGCCGGTTGCAATGTTCACGCCCGCTGCCTGTCCGCTCAGTGCATTGAGCGAATTGGTGACCAAGCCTTTGTTCATTTGCTTTTGTGTCACAATGTCAATGGCGGCCCATTGCGTAGTGGGTGTGAGTCGTTTGACGGCTATGCTGTCGATGGTCTTCGTAACGTTGGGCTTCTTCTTGCGCACCATTTTGCGTTGTGCCAGCATCGTTGTTGCTGGGAAAAAGCAAACTATTAAAAGGACTTTCCAATGTTGCATATCATGTAATCGTGGATGTTGCGTGGCACAAAGATATAAAAAAGAGGGGCTTTTTGGCTCCTCTTGGCTTGTTTTTTATGGAAGATGGGCCTTTAAGACCTCATTTTGGCTCAAAAGACGGCCTGCATTCCGTTATTTTGGGTTGGGCGTTGCTGCGTGAAGCGGCTTTGCTCACTATCTCATGAACGATGATGAAACTCCCCCGGTATCTCGCTTGTTTTTATCAAAAATAGCTGAGAACCCCCTGGTGTTTCGTTTGTTTTTATTAAAAATAGCTGAGAACCCCCTGGTGTTTCGTTTGTTTTTATTAAAAATAGCTGAAACTCCCCTGTGGTTTCACTTGTTTTTATTGAAAACGAATGAGTACGCCCTACGGTTTCGCCTATTTATGCTTTTGGTAGTATTCTAAACCTAATTGCACATTCTTTTTCAAGGCTTTCGACGAGAATGTGGCGCCCGTAACGCCGTCGACATCGGCCTTTGCAGCTTTGGCAACGCGCATGCCAGCGAATTTCTCGAGCAGGGCTTTCGCCTTGTTAAAGTATTTTGGCGTTTCTTGATTGGGCAATGTCTCAATCTTTAGAATCTTGTTTTTTTCGATATAAATTTTCACGGGTGTGGCACCTTTGAAGCCTTTCACCGCTTGACTCAACGAGGTGGTGTTGACGATGGTCACGCCGTTTTCTCTACTCATCACCTCTTCGGCGGGCATGGCGCTCATCATGACAGCCACCATGGCCAGCGTTGTGCAGGCCGTGAACAGGCCTTTCGCGAATGTTTTTTTCTGCATCATTTCCTCAATACAATTTGAATGTTGGGCGCAAAGATAGCGTTTTAGCCCATAAGCGTGGCGCATGCGCGGCGGGAATTATTGTTATTTAACCTTGTTTTGCCGCCGCATATTCGATAGAAACCTATAATTTTGCACCACAAGAGCGCTGGCAATAAATCGGTTGGGTGCTCGTTTTAAAAGTGTAGAAACGAAAAAGAAGAAACAATGATTGAATACATCAAAGGAGAATTGACCGAGCTCACTCCCGCTTTGGCTGTGGTTGAGGCGGCCGGCGTGGGCTATGCACTCAACATTTCGCTCACCACTTACACGGCTTTGCAAGGCAAGCACCAGGTAAAGCTCTATGTGCACGAGGTGCTTTCGGCAGGCGGTCGCGACGACAGCTTCACGCTTTATGGCTTTGTGGCCAAGCAAGAACGTGCACTCTATCGGCTGCTCATCACTGTTTCGGGAGTGGGTGCCAACACGGCGCGCATGATGCTCTCGTCGATGAGCCCTGCAGAACTCTGCAATGCCATAGCCAATGGTGATGAACGCCTGATTAAATCGGTGAAAGGCATAGGCTTGAAGACGGCGCAACGCATCATTGTCGACTTGAAAGATAAAATCATGGCCAGCGGCATTGCCGACGAATTGCATGTGGCGAGTGGCAGTTCGGCCACTTCGGTCAATAGTGAAGTGCGCGACGAGGCCGTCTCTGCGCTCACCATGTTGGGTTTCTCGCCTGCACCAACGGCCAAAGTTGTGGTGGCCATTTTAGAAAAACAACCCGACATGCCTGTTGAACAGGTGGTGAAGGCGGCGTTGAAACAATTAAAATAGTGCACAATAAACGGATTTGAAACAACAAAGGACATTTCTGCTTTTGGGGCTGCTAATGCTGGTTGTCATTAGCGATGCTTTCGGCATTTCCTTTCCGTTGCAAATCCATGATGTACAAAAGCAGGCTGTCCAGCGTCGCGATACGCTTGTTGTTCCTCAAAAGGTGAAGCCGCGTTGGCGCATTCAACGCACGCAACCTATCGACTGGAGCGATTTGGATAGCAGCAGTTTGGATTTGCAGACGCCCATTGATCTGCGTCCACAAGTGACGTTTAACGACACGCTTCAGCGCTACATCTTCGGGCAAAAATTAGGCGGAACCTATTTAGGGGCACCCCTGATGATGACGCAAGACGAATATCTGCGGTGGCGCGATCATCAGCAATGGAATGCCTTCTTTCGGAAAAAGAATGCTGAGATCTTTGTGCGCAAGGGGAAAGATAAGTTTGATTTCAGCGACATGCACTTTGATTTAGGACCGGCCGAGAAGATTTTTGGTCCAGGCGGTGTGCGGATTCGCACGCAGGGAACAGCCGACTTGCGCATGGGGTTCACGCATCAGAACTTGGAAAATCCAGCACTTACGCTCAATCGCCGTCGCACAACCACGATGAATTTCGATGAGAAAATCAACCTCAACGTGAATGGAAAGGTGGGCGACAAGGTGAACATGAACCTGAATTATAACACCGATGCGACGTTTGATTTCGATGCACAAAACCTGAAACTCAAATACGAAGGCAAAGACGATGAAATCATTAAGCTGGTTGAGGCGGGCAATGTGTCGTTTCCCAGCAACTCCTCGCTCGTCAGTGGCGCCATGTCTTTGTTTGGTCTGCGCACCGATTTGCAGTTCGGGAAATTAAAGATGCAACTCGTGGCCTCGCAGAAAAAGAGTTCCACCAAAAGCGTTTCAACGCGGGGACGTGTGCAATTAACGCCCTTCGATATTGACGTTTCTGATTACGAAGAGAACCGCCATTTCTTCCTTTCTCATTATTTCCGAAGCCATTATGCTGAAGGCATGTCGAAGTTGCCTAATCTGATGACTGGCGTACAAATCAATCGTGTGGAGATTTGGGTGACCAATAACACGGGAACTACGACCAACACGCGCAACATTGTTGCCTTAACCGATTTGGGAGAGCCGGTGACTTTGTTACGCCCTTCGCTTTGGTCGGTGTCGGGCATGTCTGTTCCGGCCAATCAAGCCAACACCGAATATGCAGTCATGAGCACTACTCATGGTGCGGCGCGCAACGTCAATCAAACTTCTTCGGTGCTCGATGGTACAGGTTTGGTGGGCGGTGTTGATTATGAAAAGTTGGAGAATGCGCGGTTGCTCAGTAGTGCTGAATACAGCGTTAATCAGGCTTTGGGCTACGTGAGCCTCAATGTGGGTATCAATACCGATCAGGTTGTGGCCGTAGCCTATTCCTATACCTATGGCGGTGTGACCTATCAAGTGGGCGAGTTTGCCGGCGACAGAACCAATGTCAACGAGGCGTTGTTTGTGAAAGCGTTGAAGAACACGGATAATAATCCCTCGCAAGGTAACTGGAACTTGATGATGAAAAACGTCTATCGTTTGGGCGATCGGGTGGAACGCGAGCGTTTCCGTTTGGATGTGAAGTACCAAAGCAACACCGATGGCGTAGATTTAAACTATATTCCCGAACCACAAGTGCGCACAAAACCATTGGTAAAGCTCTTAGGAGCCGACCGATTAGACAACAACAACCAGCCCAATAGCAATGGCTATTTCGACTATGTTGAAGGCTATACTGTGAGCAATGGACGAGTTTATTTCCCCTCACCCGAACCTTTTGGAGCCGATCTTTTAGCTGCACTTACATCACGTAGTGTGAGTGTTGCTGTGGCACAAGGTTATGCTTTTACCGAGCTTTATCATCGCACAAAGACTGCGGCCAAGCAGATGGCAGAGAAGAATAAATATCATTTGGTGGGGCAATTCCGCGGCTCTTCAGACAATGTTATTGCTTTAGGCGCTTATAACATTCCGCAAGGTTCGGTGCTGGTTACGGCGGGAGGCGTACAATTGACAGAAGGTGTAGATTATAGTGTAGACTATAATGCAGGCGAAGTGACCATCCTAAACCAAAGTATTTTGAATGCTGGAACGCCGGTGAATGTGTCGCTTGAAAGCAACAATAATTATGGCATGCAGCGCAAAACCATGTTTGGTTTGAATTGGGAATATGACTTTTCGCATGACCTTCAGATCAGCGGAACCTTTCAACATCTCTCCGAGCAGCCCTTGATGAATAAAGTTGTAATGGGAGAAGAACCGCTGAACAACACACTTTGGGGCTTAAATCTGAATTGGAAGAAAGAGAGTCAGTGGCTTACCGACATGCTCAATAAATTGCCTTTCTTACATGTCACGCAGCCCTCTTATCTGCGATTTACGGGTGAGTTTGCGCAGCTTCTTGCGGGCAGCAACCACGATACGCAAGACAATGCATCCTATCTTGATGATTTTGAAAGTGCAGCCAGCAAGATAGATGTCTCCACACCCACCTCATGGATGTTGTCGAGTGTGCCGACAATGTTTCCAGAGAGCATAGACAAAACCACATTGAGCAGCGGATTTAACCGCTCGCAAATGGCATGGTACACCATCGACCCGCTATTTACGCGGCGTAGCAGCTCGCTCACACCGGCACATATTCGCGGTGACCTCGAGCAGCTCTCCAATCATTATGTGCGCGAAATAGCCACGCGCGAACTCTATCCCAAACGCGATGTGAGCAATTACAACGGCACACTCTCAACACTGAACGTGCTCAACGTGGCCTATTATCCAGAGGAGCGCGGTCCTTATAACTTCAATCCCGGGCTGAATGCCGATGGTACGCTGCCCAATCCGCAGCAACATTGGGGAGGCATGATGCGGAAACTTGATACCAATGATTTCGAACGTGCCAACATAGCCTATTTGGAGTTTTGGCTCTTAGACCCTTTCATTTATTCGCGCACGCAAAGTAATGCCAATACCTATGGCGGCGATTTGTATTTCAATTTGGGCGAAGTTTCTGAAGATGTGCTCCACGATGGACGGAAATTCTATGAGAGTGGCTTGCCCGTTGATGGTTCGCAGCAGTTTACCACCTCGCAATGGGGCAAGATTCCCACGTCTACAACCATCAACTATGCCTTTGCTACATCGCCCGGTGCGCGTGTGCTGCAGGATGTAGGGCTCAATGGTCTGAACGATGATGAGGAGCGTCGTTTCCCTTCTTACCAAAACTTTTTAACGACAGCGCAAAGCATTGTACGTGCCGATGTGTGGAATGCCATTCAGCACGACCCCGCTAATGATAACTATCATTATTTCCGCGGCGAGGATTATGACCAGATGCGTGCCGATATTTTGCGCCGGTATAAGTATATCAACAATCCACAAGGCAATTCGCCCGACAACGAATCGGCTAACACGCGCTACGATAACGCTTATAAGGCCACACCCGATGTGGAGGATATCAACCAAGACTACACGCTGAATGAATACGAACGCTATTATCAATACCATGTCTCGTTGCGCCCCAACGATATGGTGGTGGGCAGCAATCATATTGTGGATAAGCGCGAGGCTAATGTGCGGTTGCGCAATGGGCAGACCGAGACGGTGACTTGGTATCAGTTTCGTATTCCGCTAAGCGATTATGAGCGTCGCGTGGGAGGTATCTCCGATTTCACCAGCATTCGTTTCATGCGCTTGTTCCTCACGTGCTTTCAGCATCCCATTGTCTTGCGTTTTGGCAGCTTAGACCTTGTGCGGGGTGATTGGCGAGTCTATGAACACAACCTTGATGCCAGTGCAGGAACGGGGACATTGGCGGTGAGCACTGTGAGTGTTGAGGAGAATGCCGAGAAAACGCCCGTGAATTATGTTATTCCGCCGGGCATCAATCGCGAGCAGGATCCTACGCAAGCGCAACTGATTGAAAGCAATGAAGCCGCGTTGAATATGGTTGTTGACCATTTGAGCCATGGCGAATCGAAGGCCGTTTACAAAAACACCACGCTCGATTTGCGTCGTTACAAGCGCTTGGAGATGTTTGTGCATGCCAACGTCTTTGCACAAAATGCCACCGCGCTGACTGATAACGAGCTGGCTGTTTTCATACGGTTGGGTTCCGACTATCGTAACAACTATTATGAATATCAAATACCCTTACGTCTGACGCCTGCGGGGCGTTACCATTTAAATGTGCCCGCTGATCGGCAAGCGGTGTGGCCGATAGAAAACATGCTCGACATCCCCTTGTCGGTATTCACCGATTTGAAGCGCCAACGCAACATCGCCAAGGCGCAGGGCTTAGCTTCATTCACCAGCGCCTATTCGGATTATGATGCTGAGCATCCCGCCAATTTAATGACCATCATGGGCAATCCGTCGTTGGGCGAGGTGCGAACGATCATGATCGGTGTGCGCAATCTGTCGACAGGTAGCAAGAGCGGCGAGGTGTGGGTGAACGAGTTGCGCGTGAAAGACTATAATCAAAAAGGTGGCTGGGCGGCCAATGGCAATCTGAACATGCAGCTTTCCGACCTCGGCTCCGTCAATCTGCAAGGACGCTATGTGAGTGATGGCTTCGGCGGATTGGAGAGTACGGTGAGCGAACGCACAGAGAATGCCGTTTCGGCCTATAGTCTCACCACCAGTTTGGAGTTGGGAAAGTTCTTCCCTCGCAAAGCCCGTGTCACCATTCCGCTTTATTATTCACGTACGAATGAATCGAGCAAGCCGCGCTATAATCCTCTTGACACCGATGTGTTGTTGCGCGATGCTTTGCAAACGGGCACACCCCAGGAACGCCAAATGCTTGAAGCCATTGCGGTGACGAAGCAGGTGCAGACCCATTTCTCGGTGGCCAATGCGCGGGTAGGCATTCAGAGTTCACGCGCACCGATGCCCTATGATCCTGCCAATTTCTCGTTCTCTTATAGTCATGCCCATCGCCATACGCGCGGAGAAACCACCGTTTATGAGAACGAGGACAGCTGGCGAGGGGCCATGAGCTATGCCTGGTCGCCCGTCTATCAGCCGTGGGAGCCTTTTAAGCACTTGCGCAATGCTTCGCGTTGGCTGGATATTGTGCGCCGCTTTGGCTTGAATTGGTTGCCCCAAAATCTTGCATTCAACACCGAACTCACGCGCAATTATTATGAGTATCAAGAGCGAAATATCGATGCGCCCACAGCGTCGCCATTGCCTGTGACCTTTAATGAGCAGTTCTTGTGGAATCGTGACTTTGCGCTTCGATGGGATTTGACACGCAACTTGCATTTGAATTTCCAAAGTGCCACACGCGCGCAGATTGAAGAGCCCTACACACCCATTAATAAGTCGCTCTACGCCGATCGCTACAAGGCGTGGAAAGATTCGGTGTGGACGAGCATCAGGCATCTCGGAACGCCCTTGGATTATCAGCAAGCCTTCACACTCTCTTATCAAGTGCCACTCCAGCTCATCCCCATCTTCGATTGGACCAGCCTGCAGGGGCAATATCATGCCACTTATTCGTGGGTGCGCGGCACGGAGACTACGACGCATCAGAGTTTGGGCAACATCATCACCAACAACCGCAGCCTGACGTTCAACGGTTTGTTTAATCTCGAACGGCTCTACAACCACATTCCGTTTTTGCGTAAAGCCAATGAACGTTTCAACCAGCTGCGCGAGGACAATCGGCGTTCGTCGCAGCTAAAGACTGTGCAAAACGCATCCCGTCCTGCTGGCAGCGACGGCCGACAGCAACGAGAGTTTACGCAAGAAATAGTGCTCAAGCCCGACACCATGCTCGTCGTCACGCATCATTTGCGTAGCAAGCGTTTACGCATTGTGGCGCGCACCGAAGATGGACGCCTCTATCCGTTGAAGTATAAGTTGCTCGATGAAAATCGACTCCGAGTGACAAACAAGGTGGATTCGGTGCAGAAACTCATGCTGATTGTGCACGAAACTGCGCCATTTGAGCCCACGAAATGGTATCAATCGGCGCAGGCTTTGGCGCGCGTGCTGATGATGGTGCGTAGCGTCAGTATCAGCTATCGGCAACAATGCGCAATGACCTTGCCCGGCTTCATGCCCACCATCGGCGATGCCTTTGGTCAACGGCACGACAATGGATTATTGGCGCCGGGCTTAGGTTTTGCCTTGGGACTGACCGACAACGGCTACATCGATAAAGCGTTAGATAGGCAATGGCTGCTCCTCAACCCAGCGATTGCCACGCCCGCTACCACACAACGCACCGAAGACCTGCAAGTGCGCGCTGTGATAGAGCCTTTCCGCGATATGAAAATCGATCTCAATGCCGCCCGAAACACCACACGCGCGCAGCGCATTCAATACATGTATGCCGACAAGCCCACTCTCGAGAGCGGCACGTTTTCCATGACAACCCTCTCGCTGCGCGGCGCTTTCGAAGGCATAGGCAATGCCCGCAGCGGTTATCAGAGCGCATCCTTTGCAAGATTCTGCAATTTGTTGGATGCCTATCGCAGCCGCATCGAAGAACACTATCAAGGTCTGCACTATCCGGCCGGTTCGCCCATGGCTGGCCTGCTTTTCAACCCGGCCAACGGAACCGTCAATCGCTACAGCGCCGATGTCATGGTGCCGGCATTCCTCTCGGCCTACACCCACATGGGCAACGCGCATCTGAACCTCTTTCCCACCTTGGCACATCTCTTGCCCAACTGGACTCTGCGCTATGCAGGTTTGGCACGACTGCCGTGGTTCAACGAGCGATTTAAACGCTTCGACATCAATCATGCTTATCGCAGCATCTACTCTGTTGGCTCCTACTCCTCGTTCAGCAACTATTGGGCGGCAGAGCGTGGCATGGGCTTCATGGCCGATGTCGAAACGGGAAACCTCATTCCGAGTAGCCGCTTCAACGTAGCGATGGTGAGTCTCAACGAATCCTTTTCGCCACTCATCGGCATCGACATGATGTTTGAAAGTGGGCTGACGGCCAAGCTCGAATATCGCACCATGCGCAGCATTAACCTTAGCCTCACGAGCATTCAGCTCAACGAGGCGCAGAGCAAAGACTGGGTGGTGGGCGTTGGCTATCGCATCAACGATTTCAACCTGCTGGGCATGGGCAAGCGACGCCCGGCAAAAAGCCGTCGCACTGCGAGAGCGAAAGCCGCTTCATCGGCTCCGTCGAATGAACCATCACGCGAGGTCAACCGCGACCTCACCCTCAACCTCGACATGAGCTATCGACGACAAGCCTCGCTGTTGCGCGACATTGCCACACAAATCACCAACGCCAGCAGCGGAACCACGGCCTTGCGATTCAATTTCATGGCCAGCTACACCCTCTCGCGCATGCTCACCATGACGTTTTTCTATGATTTTCAAAACAACACACCCTTGCTCAGTGGCAGCAGCTATCCCATGTCGACCCACGACTTTGGGCTGAGCATCAAATTCTCGCTCACTCGTTAACACCTTTCTCGCATGCAACAAAACCAAATTACGATTACCCACGCACAGCCCTCGCAGGCAGCCGTCATTGCACAGCTCATCATGCAAGCCATGACCGACGAATGCTGTCTGTCGTTCGTTGGCTCGGGTCAGATGCTCGACGATTTTCGCCAGCTCATGCACACATTGGTCGCCCTTCCCAACACACAATATTCCTTTCGCAACACCTGGGTGGCCCTGCATCGGCAAACGGTCGTGGGGTGTTGCGTGGCCTACGAGGGCAGTAGGCTCCACGCCCTACGCCAAGCCTTCATCGATGGTGCTCGGCGAGCTTTTGGGCGCGACCATTCCTGCATGCCCGACGAGACACAGGCAGGCGAATTCTATGTGGATAGCTTGGCCGTGCTGCCCGCCTATCAAGGTCGCGGCATCGCCACGCAACTGCTGCAAGCTGTGCAACAGCAAGCGTGCGCGTTGCAATTGCCCGTGGGCTTGTTGGTCGACACGAGCAACCCTGCGGCCGAGCGGCTCTATCGTCGCCTCGGTTTCCACCACGTTGGCGAAGCAGCCTGGGGCGGTCATGTCATGAAACACATGCAATGGCGCGGCTGAAAAGCATCACACCATGGAAAACATAGCGTTGCCTCATGATGCCGCATGATGGACAATGCGCGCGTGCATGATTTACATATATAATAAGGTGGCGGAGGATGTAGATTTTTCGTTAACCTATTCTATAATGCCTCGATGGTAGGTGGAAACGCCTCATTTGCGGGTAGAGACGTGCTCTTTGCAGATGGAAACGCCGCTGCGCGGACGTTCGGGCGGGCACACAGGCGCCGCCCCTACCATTTCTCATGTTGCTCCATGTCCAAAGGTTGCCGGCGAGGTGCTCGCCGATGGACTAAAATGAGAAATGGTTACCGGCGATGATCTCGCCAGCAACTTTAATCAAAAAAAAGTATTCGGCGATGGTCTCGCCGACAACTTCAATCAGAAAAAAGTATTCGGCGAAGGGTTCGCCAGCAACTTTAATCAAGAAAAAGTATTCGGCGAGGGTCTCGCCAGCAACTTTAATCAAGAAAAAGTATTCGGCGAGGGGCTCGCCAACAACTTCAATCAGAAAAAAGTATTCGGCGAGGGTCTCGCCAGCAACTTTAATCAAGAAAAAGTATTCGGCGAGGGTCTCGCCGAATACTTTTGATATAGAAGAATGGAGCAACAATACCTTGCCCATATGGCGAGGATGCAATAAATCGTATGAAATGAATAAATTTTTTATCTAAAATTTGGTTTTATATGCAAAAAGGTATATTTTTACAGCGTTGTTTGTAATGGGTCATAAAAAACAGCTTTTGCTGATAACCTTTTGCAAGAACAATCTATTAGCGTCGCTATTGGCGCAAACCATTTAAATTAAACCGATATGGAAAATATCAACAAAAATCTTCCCCGTTACGTGCGGGTGAATGCTGGGATTGCAACGC
The DNA here is from genome assembly GCF_000599605.1 of Prevotella sp. HJM029. GTDB lineage: Bacteria > Bacteroidota > Bacteroidia > Bacteroidales > Bacteroidaceae > Prevotella. The sequence goes on from NZ_KK082662.1 coordinate 39,977, forward strand.
ATACCAGCGCGATGCACACCGAGTTGCACCAACGTCTTTATGATTTGGTTTCAGAACCCGACAAATTGAAACTACACCTCACTGATGGGCTGTTGAAAGGTTGGCGTGTGCTGATTGACCAAGAGTTGGATTTAAACCGTGCGCAAAGGGCTTCAGAACTAACGGCGCAAATGCGGAAATGGGATGACAAGCGAAATGGACTTCTCACCCAGTTGTTTACAGACATTCGCAACAATGCCCATTCGCCCATTACAACCTTGCGCGAACCAGGCGAGAAGTTGTTGACCTTGGTGCGCTCCTACAAAGGCATTCAAACAGAGATGGTTGAGGCCAAGAGTGCGCATGTGGATGGGCTGCTGATGGATTTAGCCAAGTTTCCCACAGAGACAACTACTTTGAAACTCACAATGATTATCGACGAGTTGAAAACAAGCAATGGAAAGTTTGGCGAGCTCAGTAAACAGCGGGTGGTGAACAGGAGCAAACGAAAAATTTCGGCTATGAAGCAGTTGCGCCCCATGACAGACGAAGCATTTTATGAGATTCGTGGTCACATTGAGGCTGCCTATATTCTCGCTACCGACGATGCCGACCGCAGCCTGATTATGGAGCTTGTAGATGCCATCAATCGCCTGTTGGCAAGCTATGCCACTACGCGCAAATCGAGCAAGGCACAGCAGAACATTGCTAAGCAAATGGAATTGGAAAGCAACCACAAACTCATTGATCCCTTGTTACCCAAATTGGCTGCATCGGTGGGTCTCAGTACAGATGGCCTTACGTTTACAGGGCGAACAAAGTTGCACAATAAGGAAACGCGTTATGAAATGCAAGTGAACAGCACGGGCAAAAAGCAGTGGGCACGGCTTGTGGGCGGTGAACTGATTTTTGTGAAAACGCGCACAAGCGGAAGAGGTAACGGCAAGGCCAAGATAAAGCCTAAGGATAAAAAACAACCCCATGATGGCAACCTGCCTTCGGAAGGCAAGCAGCTCAACGAGGAAAAAAGGCCTGCCAGTGACAAGAGCAATGACGGTAATAGCGATGCGTCAAACCATGAAGGAAAGCCCAATGATGGAAAAGGGCATGGCTCGGCATCGGTGACACCAAAGATATAAAGTTTTTTTTGCAGATTTGGCTTTTTAGTAATGGGGCAGGAATGCGCGATGCATTTCTGCCCCACAATTGTTTTTGGGAGAGTTGATGAAGCGTGTTTTTGGCAGGTATGCTTGGGCGTGGCACTAAGCCAAGCTCTCGAGGAGCATTTCCATGAGGCGGGGAATGGCGTAGTGGTCGATGTCGGCTTCGTCAATCCAAATGAAGTCTGCGGGGAGGGTGGGGCGCTCATGGCATTCAAGCCGATAGAAGTTGGCGTGGATAACGCGATGTGTGAGCACGTGTTTCACATTCGATTTTAGCAGCGTGGCTTGTTGGCGAAGTGAGGTGGAGAGGTGGTCGGCCTCGGGAACTGTCCACAGCCCTTGCCAGATGTCGCCGGCAGCGCGCTTGTGGAGTGCTATCTGCCCCTGACAATGCACATAAAAGCAATCCATTTGGCGCTGTTTCACTTTGAGCGTGCGTAATTTCACGGGCAACTGGTCGACGCGGTCTTCGCGAAAGGCCGCGCAGGTCTCTTGCAGTGGGCAGGCGGAGCAGGAGGGTGCTTTGGGTGTGCACACCGTGGCTCCGAAATCCATGATGGCTTGGTTATAGGCCGAAGCCTGGTGGGGCGGCAGATAGTGCTGTGCCATCGTGGCAAACAATTGCTTGCCTTGAGGGGTGTTGATGGGCTGGCTGAGGCCAAAATAGCGGGCGAAAACACGATAGAAGTTGCCGTCGACGGCAGCATGAGGTTGATGGAAGGCCATGCTGGCGATGGCAGCCGCCGTATAGTCGCCCACGCCTTTCAGCCTGCGCAGGTCGGCATAGTTATTGGGGAATGTGCCTTGTTGGACGATTTGTTGGGCGGCATGATGCAAGTTCCGCGCACGCGAATAATAGCCTAAGCCCTGCCACGCGCGCAGCACTTCGTCTTCGGTAGCGTGGGCGAGGTCATTCACTGTAGGCCAACGCTGCATGAAGCGCTGCCAATAGGCTGTTCCTTGTGCGATGCGTGTTTGCTGCAAGATGATTTCGCTCAGCCAGATGGCGTAGGGGTCTTGGGTGTGTCGCCAAGGCAAATCGCGGGCATTCTGTGCAAACCATGTTAATAAAGTGGGGGTGAAAATGTTGTTACTCTGCTCCATACCGCTGCAAAGTTAACGATTTCTGAAATAAAACCTTTAACTTTGTAGAGCTTTATCAAGTCATTTTGTTTCATCATTCAAGCAGCATAAGCGTGGAAAAAGAAAATAAGGAATTGAACTATGCGTGGGATTTTGTAGAGCACACGGGCACGAGTGTCTTTCTCACGGGCAAGGCCGGCACGGGCAAAACCACCTTCTTGCGGCAGTTTGTAGCCGAGACACAGAAGCGTTTTGTCATAGTGGCGCCAACGGGCGTAGCGGCTGTCAACGCGCGCGGAGTGACCATCCATTCGTTCTTTCAGTTGCCGTTCTCGCCTTATGTGCCCCACATGACCTACAAGGAGAAATTTGCTTTTTCACAAATCAAACGCAACATCCTCAAGACGCTCGACCTGCTTATCATTGATGAAATCAGTATGGTGCGCAGCGATTTGTTAGATGCTATTGATGCCGTGCTGCGAAGGTTTCGAAATCCGTTGCAACCTTTTGGTGGCGTGCAGTTGCTGATGATAGGCGACTTGCAGCAGCTTACGCCCGTGGTGACCGACGAAGACGCCATGCTGCTGAATCGACATTACGCCACGCCCTACTTCTTCGATAGTCACGCTTTGGCAAAGGTTTCTTATGTGACAATTGAGTTGAAGAAGGTTTATCGGCAGCAAAATAAAACCTTCCTGCGAATTTTGAATCATGTGCGTAATGGCGAGACTACAGCTGATGATCTTGCGGCATTGAACGCACGCTATCAGCCCGACTTTGTTCCGCCGAAGGACGCGGGCTATATTCGGTTGACGACGCACAATGCTATGGCCGATCATTATAATGAGCAACAGTTGGCGGCCATAGAAGAACCCGCATTTTGCTTTGCAGCCGAGATAAGGGGCACGTTCCCGGAGTATAGTTATCCCACGAGCGAGCAATTGGTATTGAAGAAAGGTGCGCAAGTGATGTTTGTGCGCAACGATGCTTCGCCGGCTCATCAATATTATAATGGGCGCATTGGTCAGGTGAAGGCGATTGATGATGATTGCATCTTGGTGCATTGTGAGGGCGACGAATTCGATATTTCGGTGGAACGGCAAGTGTGGGAGAACACGCGGTATGTGATTAATGAGAGAACCAAAGAGATTGAACCCGAGGTGCAAGGTGCTTTTACGCAATATCCGCTGCGCTTGGCTTGGGCGATTACCATTCATAAGAGTCAGGGGCTCACTTTCGAACATGCCATTATTGATGCGGGCGCTTCGTTTGCTTCGGGACAGGTTTATGTGGCGCTCAGTCGCTGCAAGACGCTCGAAGGATTAGTGTTGGCTTCGCCCTTGCACGCCAATGCCATCATGAATGACCATCGGGTGGATGCCTATATCGAACAGCAAGAGCATGCGGCCGAAGAAAGCATTGTGAAGTTGCCTTACCTGAAGCAAGATTATTATCGGCAGCAGTTGTTGGAACTATTTAATTTCCGCGATCTCATGCAGGCCGAGGAAGCGCTCAATCGGGCGGCTATCGAATGGTTGCATGCCTATCCCAAACTGCAAATGCTGCATAAAGCCACATTGCAAAGCATGCAAACGCAGGTGGCTGATGTGGCTGCGAAGTGGCTGAAATTTATCGCCCAACAGTCTTTCGATGCCTTGCAAGATGAGGCGTTTGTAGAGCGCATGCAGAAAAGTGTCGGCTACTTCATCGCGCAGCTCAATACTTATTTGCGCCCGCTTTTGGCACAGACGAAAGAGGCAAAAGTGGGAAATAAACAGGGGGTGGAGCGTTTGCAGACGACTTATGCCGAACTGCGTGTGGCTTACCTAAGCAAATATTATTTGTTGACGGCTATTCTCAAAGCCGGATTTCAGGCGGAGAGCTATTTGAAGTTGCGTCAAAAGTGTTTCTTGGAGGCGCTTGACGAGGTGGAGTCTTCTCCTGAACCAACCAAGAGGCGGCGGCAGCGCACAACTGAAAAGCCGAAGAGGGAGAAGCCCGCAAAAGTGAATACGCGCGAAATCACGCGACAGTTGTTTGAGGAAGGAAAGACCATTGGCGATATTGCCGTGGAGCGCAGCCTTACGGTTTCGACCATTGAGGGCCATTTGGCCCATTATGTGGCGCAGGGGGAGTTGTCGGCAGTTGCGATCATCGGGCAGGAACGTTACGATTGTGTCAATCCTGTTGTTGAACGCTTGGGCACATCGACGGAGCGCAAGGTGCTCAAAGAGCATTGTCCCGAGCACATCACCTATGGTGATATTCTCATTGTGCTGGCCGAAAAAGAGTTTCGCGCAAAGAAATGAATTGAACAGATATGAAAAGATTATTAATAGGTTTTACCGGATTTCTCTTGTTGATGTGCTCAGCCGTTTCGTGCCGCTTTGCAAAAGAGGAACAGTTGGGCGATACGGTTGCAGCACAAGTGTTTGAACCAGTTGTTGCCGCGAAAAAGAAAGTCGTTTTGCGCGATTCTGCAGCCACCATTGCGCATGACAGTGTTGATATTTTCTATGTGGGCGATGGCAGCACAAAGCATCTTTTGCAATTAGTGTCCTATCCGTCTCGGCGCGACACGTTGCTGTTGGGAAAAGCTGTGCATCTGCGTGTGCGTGGCAATGCCGACTTTGGGCATGTCATTCGCGTGGGCTTCTTCCATCTGCCTACGGGTGATTCTATCGTGAAAACCATTGATGAAATTCCCCAGAACCTTAATTAGGAGCGCAAAGGATGGTGCATACGCGATTTTGGAAGTTCTTGGCGTTGCGTGCATGCATCACACCTTGATTGATGATGGCAAAACAGAGCCAATGTCCATTGGCCGCCTTGCAATAACCAGCCAAACTGCTAATGCCCGTTAGTGTGCCTGTTTTTGCCCTTACATTGTTACGTGCAAAGGTGCTGCGCATGCGTTTCTTCAGTGTGCCGTCGACACCAGCGATGGGCAAGGCTTGATAAAGGTGGTGGAAAATATTGTCGTTTTGGTAGGCGTAGCGCAATAGTTTCACTTCGGCTTCGGCCGACAGATAGTTATAGAGCGAGAGTCCTGAGCCATCGGCCAATCTATAGTTCGCCGGGTTGAGTCCCACCTTGCGCAAGAGCACTCTTTCAGCTTCGCGTGCATGTTTGGCTGTGGCGGGGCGACTTCCTGTAGCTGCCGCTAATTGATAGTACATGGATTCGGCGTAGAGATTGTTGCTATCTTTGAGCATGCGCATGAGAATTTGGTCCATCGTGTGAAAACGATTCACAATGCAGTAGGCATCGTTTGGTTTTGTTTTCTCGTCAATAGGTGCATCGACAAAAATATTGGCAGCCATGAGTGCATTGAGAAAACGACTCATGAACGTGTCTTTACCACTAATTAATAGGGGTGAGAGCACTGGATTTTTATCGTCCCAGCACCAGCCCTCGCCAAAGTCTTTCGCTTCTTTCATGCTTTTGTCTGCGTAGAGGTGCCCCTCAATGGTGTCGATGCCCATTTTCTGAATGGCCTCAACAAAAGCATGCAAATCGTCGGTGTTGAATCGTGGGTCGAACCCTCCCACACAATAAATGTCGCCCGTTAACTTTCGATTCTCAATCTTCCCCGTGTAGCACAACTCTGTTTTAAACTGGTAGTCACCTCCCAAATGGTCGATGGCTGTAATGGCTGTAAGCAGTTTCATGGTGCTGGCAGGGCGCATGAGTTGGCGCTCATTGTAAGCAAAGAGTGTGCTGTCGGCAGTGAGGTCGTAAACCATCAGTCCCACCTGCGAGGTTTGTAACATGTCACTTCGCATGAGCTGTTGTAACTGATGTTGTACACTTTCGGGCCAAGGACGCACGATAGAGTCGGGGACAAGCATGTTGAGCAGTGCCGAATCGGCGTGCTGAATGATGTCGTCTTCTTCAATCGAATCGTTGTCTACCTGAGCGAAGGTAGGGATGTGGGCGAAAAGAAAGAGTAGAAGGAGATAGGCTATGCGTTTCATTGTCGCTTCTTTAATTCTTGAATAAATCCTTCCATATCATCGGGCTGCACACTTTGCAGATGGTGGGTGCCATAGTGTAGCAACAGATAACGACTAAGACCGAAGGCTGTGCGCATAGGTGTTATTCTCACGATGTCCGAAACGCGGATGATGCGGGTGCGTGAAAGGCGCCCATGGCTTATGATAAGTTCTTCTACACCTGAGCTGTTTTGTGCAAAGACATAAGTTGTATGGAGCACACGTTCAGTGGCGAGCACAGCAATGAGTGTTGCTATGAGGCCATAGAAAGGCTGCTGTATCCAAAAATAATAAACTGCCAGCAATACAAATAGTGCCAATGCAGCTTTGGCTACTGGGGTAATATGATGATGGAATATACGTTTCACTTGAACGTTTTTTATTTACAATGGCTGCAAAATTACGGAAATTTCATTAGGCAAGCCCAATGTGCAGTACTATTTTTAATAATTTAGCAAACTGAAATAGGTGCTGTTGCTTGGGCTAACCATGCTTGTTCATCATCGTTGAGAGTAGGAGAGAGGGCTTTGTAAACTTGTTGATGATAATCATTGAGCCATTGCAGCTCCTCGTTGGTGAGTAATTGTTTGCAAATGGGCCGCGTGTCGATAGGGCATAATGTGAGGGGCTTGAGACAAAGGAATGTGCCGAAAGACGTTTGGTTGTGTTGTTCTATGAGCATCGTGTTCTCAATGCGCACGCCAAAAGCATTTTCTACATAGATACCTGGCTCGTTAGTGATGGTCATACCTGCTTCTAAAGGTGTCGCATTATATTCCATTCGCACTTGTTGTGGACCTTCGTGTACAGAGAGATAGGCTCCTACGCCGTGCCCTGTGCCGTGAAGGAAATTGTAACCTGCACGCCAAAGTGGCTCGCGTGCTAAAGCATCAATTTGTGTACCGCAGGCGTATTGAGGGAATACAGCAAGTGAAAGTTGAATATGAGCCTTCAATACGAGGGTGTAAATACGTGCTTTTTCGTCGGAGATAGGACCAAGAGCGATGGTGCGCGTGATGTCGGTTGTCCCATCTTGATATTGTGCACCGCTGTCAATCAGCACGAATCCATGGGGCATTATGTGCGCGTTGCTTGTGGCTGTAGGCGTGTAATGCACGATGGCCCCATGCGCTTCGTAGGCTACAATCGAGTCAAATGAGATATCTTTAAACAATGGTTGTGCTGCACGTAGCTCGTGAAGCTTTTGGCTGAGTGAAAGTTCTGTGAGTGTTTCTCGGGCAACATTTTCGTCAACCCATTTCAAAAACTTCACCATCGCCACACCATCTTTGCGCATCGCTTCGTGAAAGCCGGCTATTTCGGCCGCATTTTTAACAGCCTTCATCCGTGGAATAGGGGATGGACGAAAAACAATTTTCGCCACATTTAACTTTGCACAGGCAACAAGATAACTATTGGTTTCGTGTGGATCGAGTAGCAGGTTATAGGTGAAATAATCTTTCTTGAGGTAGCTTGCAATAGCATCATAAGGTTTCACATCGATATGTTCGCTCTCAAGGTAGGCACGTACTTCAGGACTTAGTTTCGAATCGGCCACAAAGAGTGTGGTCTTTTCATTTTCGAGTAGCAAGTAAGCTACAAAAACAGGGGTACAGTGCACATCTGTCCCGCGGAGATTCAACGTCCAAGCAATGTCGTCTAAGGCCGAGATGAGCATGCCGTCGCAATGCAACTCTGCTAACTTCTCTCGTATTCGTTGTAGTTTTGAAGCCGTAGTCTCACCAGCATATTGTAGAGGTTGGCACACGATGGGAGCATTAGGCAGTGTAGGACGGTCTTTCCAAATGCGCTGCAATGGGTCGAAATTCACGCGCAGGGTCATGCCGCCAGCCGCACGTAAATCGGCTATGAGCTGCTCGGTGTCAGCATAACTCCACACCGTTCCGTCAATACCAATTTCACTTCCTGGCAGACATTGTGTGGCTATCCATGCCGTCATCGTAGGCGTTTCGGGCTGACGTAGGCGCATAAGCTGAATGCCTGTGCCTGCTAATTGCTTTTCCGCAGCAATGAAATAACGCGAATCTGTCCAAAGTGCTGCAGCATTTTGCGTCACTACAATGGTGCCTGCAGAGCCCGTGAACCCAGAGATCCATTGCCGCCCTTTCCAAAAATCGGCCACATATTCACTTTGGTGCGCATCGGTGCTGGGAAAGATAAATGCACCGAGATGTTCTTGTTGCATCACTTCGCGCAATGCCTGTAATCGTTCTGTTATTGTCATAATCTTTTTCTATTTTGCTAATTCTACTTTGCAAAGGTATGGCTTTTAAGAATTAACAACAAATAAACCCATAAGAAACAACATCAATCGTCATTTTTTTTATTAACTTTGCGACAAGCAAAAGGATAAAATTTTATCTCAATAAATATCAAATTAAATTATGAATTATTTATCAAACGACAAACTTGTCATCGTAGGAGCTGGTGGAATGATTGGCTCAAACATGGTACAGAGCGCTTTAATGCTCGGTCTTACACCTAACATTTGTCTTTATGACATCTTCGAACCAGGTGTGCATGGCGTGTATGATGAAATGGCACAATGTGCATTCCCAGGTGCTAAGCTCAGTTACACAACTGACCCTGAGAAAGCTTTTACGGGTGCTAAATATATTATTTCTTCAGGTGGAGCACCTCGTAAGGAGGGTATGACGCGTGAAGATTTGCTGAAAGGTAACTGCAAGATTGCGGCTGAGTTTGGCGATAATATTAAAAAGTATTGCCCTAATGTAGAGCATGTAGTCGTAATCTTCAATCCTGCAGATGTAACAGCCTTAACAACTTTGATTCATTCAGGTTTGAAACCCAACCAACTCACTTCGTTAGCTGCTTTGGATTCAACCCGTTTGCAGCAGGCTTTAGCCGAAGAGTTTGGTGTACAGCAAGACAAAGTAACTGGTGCACACACCTATGGTGGTCATGGTGAGCAGATGGCTGTGTTCGCTTCTCAAGTGAAAGTTGATGGCAAGCCGTTGAGTGATATGAATCTTTCTGCTGAGCGTTGGGAAGAAATCAAGCACCACACTGTTCAAGGAGGTTCGAACATCATCAAACTTCGTGGCCGCAGCTCATTCCAGAGTCCTGCTTACAATGCTGTAAAAATGATTGAAGCAGCAATGGGCGGTAAGGAATTTACATTGCCCGCAGGTTGCTATGTAAACAACGATAAGTTGGGCTTCAAGAATGTTATGATGGCTATGCCAACTACAATTGATAAGACAGGCGTACACTTTGTTGATCCAACAGGTACAGAAGAAGAGATGGCTGGTTTGCAAAAGTCTTATGAGCATCTTTGCAAAATGCGCGATGAAATCGTAGAATTGGGCATCGTTCCTGCTGTTGATCAGTGGAAAGCAATGAATCCTAACCTCTAATTGTTGCGCAAATATACGCATCGTGCACAATTAGGTAGCACGTAAATAATGAAAAGAGAACTGCAACATAAAGCTGCAGTTCTCTTCTCTTTTGTCTTCGATGATGATACGAACTTGGGATAACTCTACTATGAAAATCGTTATAGCGCTTTGATTATTTAACACAAATCGGTAGATCTCAGGTTCATCATCTTGCCTTACATCTTATCTCCCTCTTCTAAAATAATCATCTTGTCTGTATGTGTAACCAGCCTGTCAAGGCTTATTTTGGTTACTGAGGGCAGCTCCTTATAGGTGAGGTCCTTCTTCATCTTGGTCACATAGCATATCTCTTCTGTAAGTCGCTGGGACTATACATAATGAACGTACGGGGTATACTTTATGGAATGAAAACTTTTACTATTTCAGATACTCCAAATAAAAGTCTTTGATTTCCAAAATGATTATGGAAAGTTATCTTCTTATACTCCACTTTATCACTCTTTGGAAACACCTTATCCCACTTCTGTGTCATCTCAAGTTTGACTGTCTCTTGTATAGGTGCCTATTTGCTATTTGTCTGTGCATTACTCATCATTGATATACTTAATAATGTTGTTAAAATTAAGCTCTTCATATCCTTAATACTTTATATTTAAACTGCTCTTACTAACCCCTCTATAACAATCGTTTTTAATTTATTCCTAAGCCATTTTATGTTACATGTCAAATGCTGCATAACATATTGCTGCTTGTTCTTTCAAAGACTTGTTTTGCGCAAATAGGATTTTATAATCTTTAGTATTACAACGCGATAGTAATTCCTTTAACCTACCTTTTTGTTTTTCTTCCAAAGCAAGAGAATCTTTATCAAGAAGCACCAATAATATGAGATTACTCATTTGTGGAATCATATTATATTGCCCTATTATATTGCAAAGGTAATCAATATCAGCTCCATTGGAAGAATAAGATGGTATAATTGATGTTTTAAAAGCTGTTGAGTTAAATATTTTACATAATTCTTGAATAGTGATATCTGTTTCTTTCAGCGTTATAAAAGGAAAAAGTAAAATTATAAAATCAGAAATAGCGACCATTCGATCATAATGAAGTTTCATTAATTCTCTACGGAACTCTCGTTTATGCTTGCTCCGATTACCTTTATTTATTAAAACTTCATTAATAGCAATTTTTTTAAGCTTTTCTTTTACGATTAGTGGTAATTGATTAAATGATGGAATCGCGCCTCCATACTTTCGGATGAGCACTCTATTATATTCTAATTCTTTACAAGCGTTATAACCAAACATATCTCTAAAGCACTCTTCTTTAGTTTCTGGTGTAAATCCATAAAATGAAGAATGCCACAAACAACAAGCTGCAATTTCTGGTAACGAAGCCTTTACCTTTTTATCTATAACAATCTCTTTTGCAAGAGCACATTCCCATACTTCTCCTTCCAAAGAGCAGGCAGTAAGATATGTTTCGCCATCTTCTTCATCTAACACAATGGTAATTTCTCCATTATCAGCATTAGTATGACTTTTAGATCCTATCATATGTAACATATCATAGTGTACCTTCATCCAGCCCATAGAGGATTTTAATGAAGGATACATTTTATATAGCCATGGTTCTATCTCTGAGAAAGGTATGCTTTCAAGTAATTCTTTATAAATCATCTTGCAATCTTAATTCTTCGACTTATCTTCTCGCAGATTTTATTAAGAGTAATGCTAATACACATGTCAACTTTTTCAACATGCTTGTGACTAAATCTTTTAGATTAAAAATCTAAAAGGTCAAATAGGATATCTATTTCTTTCATGACTTTCTGTTCTATTTTCTCCTTGGTGTTGCCAAAGTCTGTAAGTTTTCGAAAACCAAGCCATCCTTTACAACCTTTATACTCTTTTTTCTTTAGCTTTTCTATAACAATGTTATCATTAGGATTTATTTGAGGTTTCTTATATTTATCTTCATAAGCTTGGCGGACATAAATACAACTATTAGCAATTGTAATCCCATATCGTGCATTTTCATCTTTGCGTATCCTATTCCCATTATTGTAAATGTAGGATTCTTTTCTTTTAAGGATAGACTGTTCTATATTTTTTGTATCAATATTGTTTTTTATAGAAACAACTTTCTTTCCATTTAAACGCTTATGATATGCTTGAATTTCATTTATACAGAAAGACTCTAGGCTATTAAGGTCTATCTCTTCAATACTTTTATAATTAAAGACATAAGAAAAGAATTTTGCAATTAGAGTCCTTTCTTCTGTTGTTAGAGGTGCAGAAGGATGTGGAACTCCAAAACATGGTATACCGTTGAATGTACCCATATATATACGCGCCATTATAGGATTATGTTTCTTATCATATTTGAAAGAAAGACCATCCATTGGCATAGAAGACAATCTGTAAAACGCCTTCCTTCCACTTAGCCATACAATCATTTTAGGCTTAATTCTTCTGACTAAATCTATAGTCTGTGGAAGTGTAGCCTTTAGCAATGATTGGCTCAGTTCATTCTCCTTAACAGTGTTGAAGAAAGAGGCATTTGTTAGAACAAATCTACTTTCGTCGTCAAGAATATTAGGTTCCTCTATCTCTTTAAAGAATCTCTTTAGTTTCATGAAATAAGGCCAGGTGTGATGACGACTCCAATTTGTACAGTTCCCATACTGAAGATTTCTACCAAAATTCCCTGATATTAATTGTTCTGCCGTCATCCCTGTAGCTGAGTTTATTCCCCAATTTGGATTCTCAATCATTTGTTGGTAAGTACTGCCAGAACCTGGGTTAATACCAGCAATTAAAATATCAACAGAATTTACTCCTATAATTTTGTTTAAATCAGATTGAGTATAGAATGCTGGAGTATTTTCTCTACTACGATTGTCTGCTATCTTATTATACAGCTGAACCGTTTTTTCTCCCCATAGCAATAATTCTTCTTTTGTCATGTTTAAAGTATTTGTTCTCTGTAATAATTAATCCCATTTTGCTACCCGCTATAGAAAATCTATAGTCTTACGAGGTAAGCGTAACGCGCTTCTTCTTTTTCCAATGATGTCATGTATTTCTAAACACACAACAAAATTAATATTTTTATTTTATTTATATTGCTGCCTGATAAGACTTTTATCTTCCAATCTGTGTAAGAGAGATTATCTTTAATATGACATATTTTGACATTAAATCTTAAATATAAGCCATTTTCTAATAAAAACAAGCATTTTGATAATGCGTACTATTTGTAACTGGAATACAAGCCCCATAGCGTAAAAATTTCTGTATAGCCCATAGGCAAACAGATTACAGACTTTCAATTTGTTTTTACCGGACGGCAATATTTTAAAATGAAATGTGGGATTGCCCATGTAAAAACAATCCCACAAAGTTGATGCTTAACCTAATAATCTCTCCAATTCAGCTAGCTCTTCTTCTGTCGTTGCCCACGAAGTAACAAACCGACAGATTGTGTGATGCTCATCATATTTTCCCCAATGGGTGAAAATCACTTCTTTTGCAAGGCGATTTACCTTCTCATTCGGCAGGACAATGAACTGCTGATTGGTTGGGGAATCAATATAAAACTCATACCCTTTACGTTTAAAAAGCTGTTTCATGCGTTCTGCCATCTTGTTGGCATGACGCGAAACAGTGAAGTAAAGGTCGTCAGTAAAGAGTGCTTCAAACTGACAACCAATCAGTCTACTTTTCGCCATGAGCGCTCCGTGCTGCTTAACAATATTGAAAAAGTGCTCGTGAGCATTGTTATGTGTGAAGACAACTGCCTCTCCACAAAGCGCTCCCTCCTTTGTTCCACCAATATAAAAGACGTCACAATGGCGTGAAAGGTAAGGAAGCGTGATGTCACTCGTAGGAGCTGTCAGCCCGTAACCAAGTCGGGCACCATCAACATAGAGTGCAATATGATATTTTTGACAAACCTGATAGATATCATCCAAATCCTTCGCGCTGTAAAGCGTGCCATACTCTGTAGGCATAGTGATGTAAACCATACCTGGATAGACGGAGTGTGCAGCATTATCATCATGCAGAAAATCATCCATGAGCAGGTCTAATGTCTTAGCTTCCATCTTCCCTTCCTTACCAGGAATCGTGATAACCTTATGCCCTGTGAACTCTATTGCACCAGCCTCATGCGTTGCAATGTGCCCACTATCCACAGCTATCACTCCTTCATAAGTGTGCAGAATGGAGTCAATGACTGTAGCATTGGTCTGCGTACCACCTACAAGGAACCATATTTGTGCGTCAGGATTCTCACAAGCAACCTTGATTTTCTCTTTAGCAGCATCGCTATATTCATCATACCCATACGAAAGAGTCTTTGTCTTGTTTGTATCTATGAGCCTTTTCAGCACTAATGGATGGGCACCATTGTTGTAGTCGCTTTCAAATGATATCATATTTTTTCTCATCTTAGGTTGCGAAATTAGAGAAAATCTCCTAAACCTCAAAGCGAAACAGCAAATATTTTCTTTCTCCTATATCTTATTCCCAACAAATATCATTCGTAATATTTCACTTGCCGGTTGACGCTTTCATTAATAATGCTCGCAGTGCTACTGCAAGCGTCAAAACATAAAAAATAACGCTCGCAGCGTTGCTGCAAGCATTAAATCTTAAGGAATGTTACTTGCAGCGTTACTGCAAGCAATAAAACCTTTTCTAATAGAACAAAAAGAGCTGGGCGAAAGGCTGAGGGCTGAGCGAATAGGTGTTTTATAAATCATTGATTCCAACTATAGCATTGCAAAATAATAGCGAGATGACCAACTTTTTAGAAAACGTTCTTGTCTCAAGCTCGTTTAAGAATAAAACGCTATGCCTGATTTTCGTGGCGCACTTGCTCCATCGCTTTTTTCACTGAGCCATACATGAGAAGCAATCGTTTTGCATGGTCGTAGTCAAGACCTAATTCATCAACGAGCATACGTGTGCCTCTGTCGATGAGTTTTTTATTGGTCAGTTGCATGTTCACCATTCTATTGCCTTTCACACGTCCCAACTTAATCATGATACTGGTGGAAATCATGTTGAGAATGAGTTTTTGCCCGGTTCCCGATTTCATGCGTGAACTACCCGTAACAAACTCGGGACCGACAATCATCTCAATAGGAATATCACACGCTTCGGCCATGGGCGAGTCGGGGTTGCTGGTGATACAGCCCGTGAGCATACCATGTTGACGAGCTTGTTTCAATGCTCCTACGACATAGGGCGTGGTGCCCGACGCTGCGATACCTACCACTGTGTCGAGCTTTCCAATGTGGAAGGCCTCTAATTCCTCCCATCCACGATATTCATCGTCTTCTGCATTTTCAACTGCATTGCGCAAAGCAGTGTCTCCACCTGCAATCAAACCAATAATATGGGTGGGCGGAACACCAAAGGTTGGAGGTATCTCTGAAGCATCAAGCACACCTAAACGGCCACTTGTTCCTGCACCCATATAAAAGAGTCGTCCACCTTTTTGCATTCTCGGAACCACGGCTTCTACTAATTTTTCTATCTGGGGAATGGCCTTTTCCACCGCCAACGCAACCTTTTGATCCTCTTGGTTGATGTCAACCAACAACTCATGAATGCTCTTTTCCTCTAAATGGTCGTAGAGAGAGGGTTGTTCTGATATTTTAACGAATGCCATATTGATTACTCATTTGTTGTGTGGTATGCAATAAGTCCTTCCATCGGTGCTTGGATAATCTTGCCCATCGTCATCTGCTCCGCTTGCAAAGCCTTTGTCAATGGTGCTTGGAAATAGTGTGCAATAGAGCCAACAAAACCAATAGGCAGTTGTTCCCAGCCCACATATTGTTTGACATTCCGCACTAAGAAACGACGGAAATTGCTTTCTACTAAATCGAAGATAGCTTGGTTGTCGAGGTGTTTTGACAAGAAAGGTACGAAACTTGCTAAGAATCGGTTGGGAAATTTCTGACGATATACGCGGTCAATAAATTCGGCATTGGTCAGCGAGTATTCGGCATGGAATGCATCGATGATGTCTTGTGGCAATTGGTTTTTAAGCACATCACCTACTAATGTTCTGCCCAAGACGGCACCACTCCCTTCATCTCCTAAAATAAAGCCGAGCGGAGAAACGTTGGCTACAATGTCTTTTCCGTCGTAAGCACACGAGTTACTGCCTGTACCTAAGATGCAAGCAATGCCTTGATGATGGCCACATAAGCTACGTGCAGCAGCCAACATGTCTGTTGCCACTTCGCAAACACCAGTAATGTTGAGTTGTTGGTGTAGTGCATCAGCCACGATGGGACTCTTTTCTTTGGTGCAACCCGCTCCATAAAAGTACACTTCTTCAAGATTCTTCGTGGGCAGATGTGGTAGTAAATTCGTTGCCAATTCATTTGCAATCTCCTCCGTTGTTTGGAAGAAAGGGTTTGTTCCGGCTGTTTTTACGGTAGCCACTACCTTACCATGATCCACCAAGCACCAATCGGTTTTGGTCGATCCACTATCAGCTAATAATATCATAGTTTAATAAATATATGTTTCTTATAAAGATAATAACCACAAATCCAGGTTAAGACCACAAACAGCAATGCCCATACCAAAGCGGCATTCTGCGTGCCTATGCAGGGTTGCATCACGTCTGTAAAGAGCCATCCCTGCAAGGTTACGCCCCGAATGGAGGCGATGGAAAGAGGAATGAGCAATAAGTCGGCCCACACATAGAGTGCTAAAGGATTGACACCAAACACTCTAAAGAAGGTAATAGCACGGCTCTTGACACCTTGTTTGTCAATCACCCAGCTCAATAGGGCTAAGGTTGTTGAGGCCAATCCACAAGTGACAAGTGCAAAAGTAGGCGTCCAAAGTTTTTTACTGATGGGGCAACCATAACTTAATAGAAAGCCTAAGAAGGTGAGCACTGCACCATAGATGAAAAGCCTTTCAATTTTGTCATTGAGGGAATCTGCTGACATCACAACGCGTCCCACACAAAATCCTATCAGCACATGACCTAAAGCGGGCAATGAACTCAATAGTCCTTCGGGGTCAGGAATATCCCATTTGTAGAGATGTTGACGACCTAAGATGGCCTCGTCTATCACATTACAGATGTTGGATGCATCGTGTGCAAAACCATTTCCTAAACATAACACCACGAAATAACCGATAAAAACAGCTGCAATCAGCCATGGAATGAATCGGTGCTTGACACTGAGTGCCACGACGGAGGCAAACACATAGCAGAATGCTAAACGCGGAAATACACCTACCAAGCGGATATGGTCAAAGACATTGGCTGCTGCAAATAAATGGGAGAAGAAAGGAAGCGTAGCGTAATCTTCATTAAACAGGCCACGACAAAACATCATCAGCCAGCTAATTGCAATGCCAATGGCATAGAGAAGCATGCCGCGTTTGATGATTTTCTTTGCGCAAGGCCAAGACCATTCAAAGTCATATTTGCGTAAGGAGAGATAGGTTGTGATGCCCATGATAAACATAAAGAATGGAAAAACTAAATCCGTTGGTGTCAGTCCTAACCATTCAGCGTGTTCCAAGGGCGTGTAAACAGGCTCTCCGCCAGGATTGTTAACCAAAATCATTCCTGCGATAGTTATACCTCTTAGAATATCAACCGCCTCAATTCGGCTTGTCTTTTGTGTAGCCATTTGTTTTATTTATAAAGGTAATATTTCTTAGAAAGTTTCTTGAATGCCTCCACGTCCTTTGCCCAATAAGGCTGAACATCGCTCCATTGATGATGCTTTAAGAATAATTCTCTAATCTTTTTGGAGCCGCAAACCTTGTTAAACATATCGGTTCGATTGCCCGATTCGTTCAAAATATCATGAGAAGGATTCAATTTATAAAGTTCTTGCAGTATATAAAACTGCACGTCACAGAGCTGCGCACGCGTGTAATCTGTGATATAGACCTGTACACCCTGCACTTGTTGACCTTTGAATTTGCTATAGAATGGTGCATAGTATATTGGTCGAAAACAATAGCCCGGCAGATGAAGTGCATTCATTCGTGCGGTTAATGCATCGGCATCAATCCATGGTGCACCAAACACTTGGAACGGAAGCGTGTACCCTACACCAATATTTAAGCTGTCTAATTCGCCAACGATGCCTGACATCGCATAGAAAGGAGCAATCTCTGCTTGTGGAATGTGTGGTGAGGCTGCCACCCATTTTAATTTTGTAGTAGCATAGTCCATTTTCCTTTTCCAGCCTTTCATCTTCACAACTTCGAGCGAACAGGGATTTCCTAACATGTGCTCGCCATTCAAGAGTAGTGCCAACTCACCCACAGTGAGCCCATAGATGTAGGGTATTTTAAATGCACTTACAAATGAAATGCAGTCATCATCTGTAACATTCCCTTCAACCTTCAATCCTCCCAAGGGGTTAGGACGATCTAAAACAACCACTTGTATATTGTGCTTCGCTGCAGCTTTCATGATGTTTCCTAAGGTGCTGATATAGGTAAACGAGCGACAACCAATATCTTGAATATCATAAACCAGCACATCAATATCTTTCAACATCTCGTCTGATGGTTCGCGATTTGCACCATATAGTGAATAGATGGGCAAGCCTGTTTGTGCATCTTTGGCATTCCCTACATGATCTCCTGCGTGTGCATTCCCGCGAACGCCATGTTCGGGACCAAATAATGCAACTAATTTGACATTTTTGGCATCATGCAGAATATCAATGGTAGAGCGCAGTTCTTGGTCTACACCTGTAGGATTGGTGACTAATCCCACACGTTTTCCGTCTAAAATCTTAAAGTTTTGTTGTTTTAAAACTTCTAAGCCTGTTTTCACTTTCGCATTTAAGAATCCTGTAAAACAAAGACCTATTGCGAGGGAGAAGATAAATTTTTTCATCTATTTTTTTTCAATTACCTTTCGTCCATAGTTTGCATTGATTTCTTTTTTTACCACAATGGTCACAGCAACCGTAGCTACACAGCAGACCATCACCATCCAAAAGAAGCCCTCATAGCCCAGCCATTCTTGCAGATAGCCTGCAAACATTCCAGGAATCATCATGCTTAGTGCCATAAAAGCCGTACAGATTGCATAGTGAGCAGTCGTAAATTCACCTTCAGAAAAATACATCATGTAGAGCATGTAAGCCGTGAATCCAAAGCCATAACCAAATTGTTCGATGGCGACACAGGTACTGATTATCACTACATTTGTGGGATGGAACATGCTCATATAAACGAAGGTGGCACAAGGAAGGGTCATAAAAAGAGCCATGGGCCATAGTGCTTTCTTCAATCCCCAGCGTGAAGATGCCACACCACCAATGATGCCTCCCAATGTAAGGAAGAACACACCGATGGTTCCATAGATAATACCTACTTCGTCAGTTGCTAAAGCTAAACCACCTTTGGACTGAGGATCAAGTAAAAAAGGATTAACCATTTTGAGCAAGAAGGCCTCAGGAAGGCGATAAAGCAACATGAAAACGATGGCTAAAAGTACGCCAGGTTTTCGTATGAATGTAACAAAGGTGCGTGCAAACTCTTTCCAGATAGCTTGTGCTTGCTGCTGTTGACACTCTTCTATATGGCGCATTCCATCGGTTTTAGGCTTTGGAAGAACAAATGTGTGGTAGAGGCTTATAAGGGTGAAGATTACGGATGTAATAGCCATAGTGAGTGTCCACGAGAGCGGGATGTTATGGGAAGTACGCTCAATGTAGCCAGCAATATAGACCAAAACACCTTGTCCGAAGATAGAGGAAAGACGATAGAAAGTGCTTCTGATACCTACAAAAAAGCTTTGTTGTTGCTGGTTGAGTGCCAACATGTAAAAACCATCGGCGGCGATATCGTGTGTAGCCGAAGCAAAGGCCGTTACTATGAATAAGATTAATGTGAACGTAAAGAGTGAAATCGGTGTTGCCTGTGATGTGATGGTTGCTACATCTGGATGTGGAATACTCAGCGTGGTGAGGATAAAGGCCACACTCATGAGGATTTGCATGGACAGAATCCACCAACGTTTTGTTTTTAAAATGTCAACAAAAGGACTCCATAGCGGTTTGATTGTCCATGGAAGATAGAGTAAACTGGTGAAAAGAGCCATTTCACCATTGGGTACTCCCATCTTTGTAAACATAGTTACCGAAATACTATTAACGATAAAATAGGGTATTCCTTCTGCAAAATAAAGCGTAGGAATCCACATCCAAGGTGAGGGTTGATTAGCTTTCATGCGACTTTGTTCTTGAAAAGGTGGATGGGGTGTAGTAAAAGGAAGCATTGTTGTGTGGCGCATCCTTTTACTACGTCCACCCATCTCTTTTATACTTCTTTATTCATTTTTAAACGAGCCAATAGCTCCCAAGTGCGAATGCGATCTTTATAAGTGTTGTTTCGATTTTCTTTTTCAATGCTCAGTGCGGCATCTGAATTGTCATCCCAACGTCTGCAACAATACAAAACGTCATAAATTCGACCTATCTGATAGTAACGAGAGATGGCCAAGCCTAATGCATAGTCCTCACCATAGTTAACATTGGGAAGTTTCACTTCGCGCAGAATGGGGGTGAAGAAAGCACGAGGTGCACCTAAGCCATTGATGCGGAGTGCATTGTTTCGACCATTCTCAGGAGTCCATTCTCTATGATCTATCTTGCCAGGAGGAAGCATATTCTTGTGAATGTCTGTCAACATATAGCTACCTATCACCATAGCGCATTGTTGTTCATAAAAAGCATCGACAAACTTTTGTAAAGTGTGTTCGTCGCTATACACGTCGTCGCTGTCTAATTGCACGATAAACTGGCCGCATTGAGGATGATGTGCAGCCATATTCCAGCTGTTACCAACACCAATATCGCGTCGGTTGGGGATGAGGTGAATCACTCTTTCGTCATTCTTATATTCATCGATGAGCTCTGTCGTTCCATCGGTTGAATGATAGTCGGGACCATTTTCAACGATAAAAACATTAAACTTGAAGTTTGTTTTTTGACTTAAAGCACTTTCGATAGCATCACGGATGGTGCGAATTCTGTTGCGCACAGGAATCATGATAGAGGCTTCGACATCGAAGGGTTCAGCTTTTAAGTCAACCGATTTGAAAGTGGGTTTAAGATAGGCACCAATTGCTTTGAGGTGTTCTGTAGCTGCCGCTTCCATCTCAATCTGTGATGCCCGGTTACGTGGGTCAACATAATCGAAGAGTTTCTCGCCTGTTTTTCGGTTGTCGAGTTCCACCTCACTATAGAGGAATTCATTAATATGTTCAAATCTTTCACTGATAGATAATTTTAATCTTAGGTCATAAAAACCTGCAGCTTGATAGGATTGTGTCATGTTGGCAGCTGCCTTTTTCAGTGCATCGGTGCGGAAAAGGAGCACAGAACCAAAATCAAAATCATCGCGTAAGCTGCCTTGTTGGTAATCAATCACGGGTGCTTCACTACGCACACCCTCAGCAGAAATGTTGTAATGATCGGCATAAACCATGCCCGCTCCTGTGCATTCAGCAATGCGTAGCATGCGTTCCAAGGCATAAAGACCCATTTCCATGTATTGCTCTTTCATGTAGACGAGCGTGTAAGGAGCTGTTGCTGTGGCTGCAATCTGACGCATTGTTTCACTACTTTTCAGAGTGTCGATGGTCAATGTGCAATCAACTCCAGTAACATTCTCTGCTTTCGTTTGTAAAACAACGATTCGATTTACATGGTCATCACCTTGTAAACTGGCCAATGTTTTATTCAGTGCTTCGGCAGCTGCCATAGGAATAAAACAATCTACAACTTGTTTTTTGTTCTGCATATCAATTTTTTATTTTTGTTTTTTATTTTGTTTGTATTTATTTTTTTTATAGTCTTCAGCGCCATAGCTAAAGATGTTGTAATGTCTTGTTGTCTATTCTGTAGGGAAAGCATAGAGATTGCAGTATAATATGGTGCAAATCGTAATGCAATGTGGTACAGATTGTTGCATCATTTGGTATGGATTTCAACGATATGATTGATAGACACTTTACGTTTCTGCCTACAAATGTAGTACAAAGATTTTAAAAAGCGGCGGGTTGAAGCAGATAATTTAAAATCATTTGCATCAATTTTGTTCGACGAGGTGTCTCAATAATTGTTTCGAAGGGAATAGCTAAGACTATCGAACGCCAATGGTCGGTTGCATTTCCACCGAAGACAACCCCTGCACTTTTATTGTTTTCAGGATAGCGGAAGGCTGTATAAGCACAGGAATCTGCTGGTTCTATGGCATCTGGAGACTCAACTGCATATACAGAAGAATTAGGTACAGAGGCATAAGTCAATGTCAAGGTGTTGGCCGATAAGGGAGATGTTACAGTAGTAAACTTGCCTGTTATAGCTGCTTTATCATTGCGCCATTGATATTTTAAGATGTCCTTTGCGAAATTAATATCTTCTTTTTGGGATGCGGATAGGGGGTTGCACCAAAGGTCTGTGCCGAGATAAGCACCAGATACAAATAGGTTTCCTCCAGCTTTGCAATAGTTTGTGATGGCTTGTTGTAATGCGGATGGGAAGGTTTTGAAATGGAGTTCTCGTTGTGGTTGTATGCGCCCTAATTTACTTTGTTTATTTTTTCCAATGATGATGTCAATCGCAGCAAATCGCTGTGTGTCGAGCATTCCTTGTTGGATAGCTGCATCTCGTCCTGCAGAAACGAAGCTATAGCCTGCTTTTAGGATGGCATCGCCATGTAAACGAGGATAATCAAAGGTGTTACCTGCAATAGCTATGCGCTCGAAATTAGCCTGACTATCACCAAAACCTGAAGCATCATCGTCCGTCCATGGAATGGAACGGCGGAACTCTTTTTGCTTGCCTACGAATGAAATTTGTTGTAGATAAGGCACACCATTGTCGCTCTCAGCTAAGAAGCCAGCCCATTCGTCGTCGCTGCTGCAAAAGTCATCGGGCGCACTAATGCGGTCAAAGGCATTTATAATTAAGATGGGTTTAGCATTTGAATGAGGTGCTATGCCCACGCTTAATATTTCGGAAGGGAAGCTGATGCCACCATCATTCAAGGCACAAACCTTAAAACTAATGATGCTGTCTGTTGGTATTTCGGTTACGAAACTGTTTTTGTGCACCACAGTCCCATTATCAAAACCGCCATTTCCAATTCTCTGATACACGACGTAGTGTTTTGCTGTAGCAGTAGGTTCTAAAGAGTCTGGAGTTGCTTCCCATTGTAACAATACACGATTATTTTTCAAAAGCTGTGTAGAAAAGTGCTGTACGGGTAGCGGTTGAACTACATAATTATAGCCATAGGAGTTGCTCAGGAAGCGTAAGATTCCTTTATAGATGGCGCGACTTACAGCAAACTGAAAGCGAGGGTCGTGCCCATAACGCATGTCTGCAAAGTTCTCATGTGATAAAAGTTCGAGTAGCATCGCAGGTACGCGTGGTGTCCAAGCTTCGAAATAGCGTTGATCCCACATGCCACGACGACTCCATTTGGGTTCGAAGCAGGTGCGAATATCGTGGACAATAGAAGACTGTACGAGATCGCAGAGGTCTCTATTGGCCTGTCGACTGCTACCATCGGCAAAGTGTCCATTATAGGTCTGGGTATCATAGATGCCTAAAGTGCCGATGATGGAGTCGCCATAAACGGTTCCTGCATCACTATGAAAAGCAAAAGAAAGGTCAATGGGAATGTTTAGCCCTTTGCCTTCGGGCCATGCTTTAGTGCCTGCAGCAAGATAATTTACCCATTGACCACGTGATTTGTAGTCGTCTCTATAGTCATCTAAACCATGGGAAGGAGAGTAAATGCTATCGGGAACACCTGCCCATTGCATGGAATAGCGTGCCGCTTCTAAATATCTTGGGTAGCCACTTACTTGGTAGGGATAGACCATTGCGGGTTGATAGGCATTTCGAGGCTTACGTCCAATTTGTCGATCAATCTTTCCATCATAGGCAATGCTGTCGCCATTGGTTGTGCGTGCGATATTGCCTTGCCCACCACCTAAGCGGAGTGCATCGGCCGTGATGACGCTATTGTTTTGTTTAGAATAGTTGGTGAGTACAACTTTCGCTGTCTTCCCTTGTTGAAAAGGGAAGGTGCCGAGATAAATCCATGTACCACCCCCCATGCTTTGGTTTACTAATAAGGTGGTTGTACCACCGCTATGATGGATGGTATAATGGGCATCTGTGGCGCTGTTGGGTAGCGACTGGTAGGCCACATAAACGGCATAATCGCGCGATTGTGGAATATTTGGGCGCCAGCAGATGCTACTTACCGCCTTTTTATTGCGTGTTGTGGTGGCAACACGATAGGTTCCTTCATGAAAAGGGTTCTCGAAATCGTGGTATTGTGGACGCAGATAGGCAAAGCCTGGTGCCTTTCCTGTAGTCCAAGGCTGTGCACCAGTAGTCTCAGTGTAATCTTTCTGTGCTACGCCTCCGTCATTATCAACGATAACTTCGAAAGGGTTTACGTCACGTTCACGTGGGGTGAGGACGTAGGCTCCGGCATTTTCGAGCATCGGAATGAGATAAGGCAGCACGTATTGTTGGGTATATTTGTCTTCAACGGTTTGCAACATACGTGCTCGTTGCCATTGCCATCGGTTGCGTCCAGCTTCGAAATAAAGTCCATGGCTTTGCCACATTGCGATGTTTTTGCCTTCAAGTCCGTGTGCAATAGCGTAGGGACGATTTTGATTTTTCACCAATGGAACCGTAGGATTGTAGGTGAAAACCGTGGGCTTATCAGCTTTCTTGCGATAAATTCGGGGTATTAAATCATAGATATTTTGTTGTCCGGCCATCACAGATACTACACGGTGCTGAAGAGAATCGGGCAAGATGGCTTTGATTTTCTGCAGAATTTCGTCACATTTTGCGGGGGTAAACGAAACGTAGGAGAAGTCACTTGTGACATAAATATGCAGCGATTGAGCATTGTTGTGGATGGAATCAATGTGTAAGGGACGCATACTGATTCCTGAAATGTACTGATTGAGTATTTTTTCGAGGGCAGTTTGCTGATTGTTTGAAAGCGATTGAGCCGAACTCTCCGCTGAAAAAAGGAATGCGAAAAGCAAGGAAAGTGTTGCTATTTTTGTCATTACACGAATAAAAAAACTATCGCAGCCTGCAGCAAACAGGCTGCGATAGTAAATAAACGAAATTAAATAGGAGTTCAATTGAATAGAAATCGGAGGGGATTACCAACCTATATTTTGCTTCATACCTGGATTCTGATTCAGTGTTAAATCATTCGATGGAATGGGGTATGAGTAATATTTAGGCAGGAAAGTGCGCGTGGCAGTTGTCCCAACAAGGTAATTGCCATCGACGGTCAAGCCGGTTTGGTCAGCAACACCACTCACATTGGCACCTCGATTGATATTGGGATGGACATTGCTATCTAATTTATCGAGTTGATGCCAGCGCAATAAGTCCCAATAACGATAGTCTAAGTCGCACATCAGTTCGCATCTTCGTGTGCGACGGATTTCCCAAATGAGGTTGCTTACACCCATATTGTTGGCAGGGTCGGCAGCAGGTGTCAGCGTCAATGCCGGTAATTCCGCTCTCGTTTGTAAGAGGTTCACAGTGTTATCGAGATCGGTTTGGGTGATAGTGCCCAATTCTGCCTTTGCCTCAGCCTCGTTTAACAGGACAACAGCATACCAAAACAGTGGTATATCAGTGTAATTGGTATTGGTGTTTGTACGATAATACAACTCCAACTGTGGGTTATCGTATTTATATATAGTATATCCCGTTGATGAAGTCATCTCTGCTGGGAGCGGACCATCAGGTGAAGGTTCGTTACGAATCCAGCCATGATTTTTGAAACAGATGATGGGATCAATGAGTAAACTCAAACGCTTATCTTTATTTTGCAGCAGATGGGCGATGGAGTAATGACCTTGCGCATCAAGCTGTGCTTTATCGTTTGTGTTTAAAGTTGTTGTTGCAAGTGGACGACCATCTTTGAAAAGGAAGGCATCGACAGCATCTTTCGTGATGCCACGCTGCGTGGTCGAGCTGCTGGTGAAGTCGCAAAGGCCGTGCATTTTGACATCCTTTTCATAGTTGTTGTAGAAAATCACTTCGTCATTTGAAGATAGATCCAAAGAATTGTAGATGGTGTAGATTTTACCTTTTGCATCGGGTGTCCATACGTTAAGTGTGAATTTTCCGGATGTTCTCAAACTTTCGGAAGCATCAACACAAGCTTGGAGATAGCGATTGGCACGCGTCAAGTCGGGTGCTTTGCCATTCTCTGCCAAGGTTCTGTACTTGCAAAAAGTTCCTTCATACAGGCAAACATCACTCTTCATGGCCTCTGCAAATTCTTTGCTCCATTCCGTTTTGTCGGATGTGTTGCTTGGAATGTTGGCAATAGCAAAGTTCAAATCTTCTAGAACTTTATCCATTACAAGGTCACGATCGGTGCGGGGGCCATAGACTTCTTCGCTTTCCAAATTGTCAATAACATGGTCTTCCCACTGTACATCGCCATACATCTGCACCAATTGGTAGTATTCCCAAGCGCGATTCAAGCGTCCGATAGCTTCGTATCGGGCTTTTGTTGCATTGGGGAGTGTTGAAATTTTCAAGCCATCAAGCATGTAATTGATTTGGCGTATATTCGTAAACATACCCGACCAAACGCCTGATTTGTTAGGGACAGTGGTGTACGTCCAGTTGTCAAATGACGGATTAACTTGGTCATCATTTAAGCTATTGAAGTAGAAACTGCTGGCAGAACCATAGAAACCATAGAATGCGTTGCTATAGCCTTCCACCTGATTTTCATTACTCCAAAACGCTTTGTTATTTAAGAACGTATCGCGTGGATCCTTATCTAATAAGTCGTCACAGCCAGCTAACAATAACGATGCAGCTGCAAGGACACAGAATATTTTTGTTTTCATATTCGTTTCGTATTAAAGTTGTTATTAAAGCGTTACTTGCAAACCTATTGCCCAAGAGCGAGTGATAGGCAAAGTGCGTCCCCAACCGCCATATTTCACTCCGTCGCCGGTATTGATTTCTGGGTCGAGTGGTAAATTACCATTGCCTTTGTGCAGTAGGAACAAGTTATTGGCACTCACGTAAAGGCGGAGGCTTTCAACGTAAGCTTTTCGTGTGAGCTGCTTAGGAAGTGTGTAGCCCAAGGTTACATTCTTCAAGCGGAGATAAGACATGTTGACCAAATATTTGCTTTGTGGATAGTAGTTGTGACTACCTCCGCCATCAGCAAGCGCCGGAACATTACCTTTGTCTTCATTGCCTGGCCACAAACAGGGATAGTCATTGCTTTCGCTGATATTGACGATTCCATGGTCAGGATCATAGACATTGTACTTGGTTTGGTTGGCATAGAGTGCTAAATCGGGATTTCTCATCAATGGGAAGTTGAATGCCGATATATTCCAAACAGACCGTTTGCCTACGCCTTGGAAGAATAAATCAAGGTCAAAGCCTTTGTAATTACCACCGATGTGGAAGCTATACTCGTATCTTGGCAAGCAGTTGCCAATGACTTTCAAATCGCCATGGTCTTCCAATGTGCCCTTTCCACCATCGATTTTACCATCACCATTGAGATCTTTAAACTTAATATCGCCAGGACCATATACGAAGTTACCTGTCTGGATGCCTTTTTGATCGGCAATACCTGGCTTGTAATTCCAACTTCCGTCGGGGTTTTTGCTGGTGAAATCATCGGGAGTGAAATAACGATCGGTCTCAAAACCCCAAATGTCGCCCCATGTTTCGCCTTCGTAAGCATAGGAAACGTCGTTGGTGTGTCCGATAATCCTCTTGGAGTTGTTCCATTTCTTCACTTTTACTTTCGAATCGCCGATGCTGAAGTTGGCATACAATCCAAAGTCTTTCTTGAATTGTTTGCGCCATGCTAAGGTTAATTCCCAACCACGAGAACGTAGTTCGCCCGCATTCGTATAAGGTGCGTTGGCACCCACTGCCGAAGGAATGGCGTTGCCGGGAGCTAACATATCTTTAGTCAATCGTTCGAAGATTTCTGCGGTCAGCGTGAATTGGTTATCTAAGAAACCGAGGTCAAGACCAAGGTTCTTGGTTTGAATGCGTTCCCAAGTGAGCGATGGATTCACCCATGTTGGCCTGGTGAACATATTGCGCTTTCCACCTTTTTTGTCGAGCCACATGAAGCCTAAAGATGATACGTTATAGGCTGTTGTTGTG
The DNA here is from genome assembly GCF_000599605.1 of Prevotella sp. HJM029. Classification (GTDB taxonomy): domain Bacteria; phylum Bacteroidota; class Bacteroidia; order Bacteroidales; family Bacteroidaceae; genus Prevotella. Next base: position 67,830 of record NZ_KK082662.1, read on the forward strand.
GAGAGGAACATATTGCTGCCCACAGCCTCGTTGCCAATTTCACCATAAGAGAAGCGCAGTTTACCATTTGAAACCATATTTTTCAGATTCTTCCAATAGGGCTCTTCTGTGAAGCGATACCCCAAAGAGAAGCTGGGGAAGAAAGCCCAACGATCGCCGGCACGGAACTTACTCGAGCCATCGTAACGTCCGTTGAGTTCCAACAGATAGATGCCTTTGTAATCATAGTTGATACGTCCGAAATAACCTGCTGACGAGTGGTCGTCTGTATTGCTATCGATGACGGCATCTTTCATTTCGCCATAAGCTAAATTCAGCTCGGGGAAAGCCTCGTCATAGAGCTTTTTGCGCATTGCCGAGAAGTAATCGCTGGTGAAGTTTTCGCCGTTTACACCCACCATTACATTCAGGTTGTGCGTGTCGTTAAAGCTGTGGGCATAGTTCATATAGGCATTTGCCACCCAGCTGTTCGATTTGCTGTTCGAGCGTGTAGCGTTGGCGTTGGACGGAGTTACGATGTATCCGGGCGCAGTTCCAGCCCAGTTCATGCCATAAACGCTATGGTCGGATGTCTTACTGTTGAAATTATCAATCTGATATGTGTAATCAACATTCAGGGTTAAATCTTTTGTGATGTTCGCTTTCAAGAAGGCATTCATGCGCAGTGCATCGTGTGTTGATACCCGGCGCGAGGCCTGCTTTTGCAAGGCTATCATGCGGTTATCGTATTGGGTTCCGTCGGCTGCCTGGAAGATGCCGGAAGGAACGAAATACGATCCCCAACGCCAGATATACTGATAGATGTTGGTCCAAGGATCGGCGGCGCTGAAGTGGCGGCGCGTATAGTTGAAGCGGATGCCCGCTTTGAGCCAGTCGGTGAGGTCGGTTTGCAGATTGAGCACGGCATTATAGCGGGTACGTTCGCCGGGGTTGAACTTCATGATGTCTCTCTTCGCGTCGTAACCTAACGAAGTGTAGAATGTCGTGCGGCCCGATGATCCCGAGATGCTCACATCGTGTGTCTGTGCCGGAGCCGCATTGTCATACCATATCTTGCGAATGTCATAGTTGGCATAGTAGAGCGGAGTTCCATGGTCGAAATAATAGTCGCCCACATTGTCCATACTTTGATAGGGCTGCATCAGCGAGTAACCCTTCTTGCCGCCGTGCTGTCTCTCCCAGGCTTCGGCATAAGGCAGCAGCTTATCGAAATACATACCAAACAGTTCGGGCGTTGTTTCGCCAGCGCGTTTCTTACCGATGAGACCGGCACGCAGCTGTTCGGGAACGCTAGGATAGTCGGGTAGCACAGTGGCTTGGTCCCATGAAAACTGTCCATTGTATTTCACAGAGATGCGGTCGCCTTTCTTGGCTTGCTTCGTATTGATGAGGATAACACCGAAGGCGGCGCGTGCACCGTAGATGGCTGATGACGATGCATCTTTCAATACAGAGATCGATTCGATGTCGTTGCCGCTAATCATCGACAAATCGTCGGTGGGCATACCGTCGACCACAATCAGCGGAGCCGATTTCTGGCCGTTGGAGAGGGTGCCTAAACCGCGGATAGAAATAGATGGATTACCTTCCAAACTACCGTTGTTGCTCAAGATGGTGAGGCCGGGGATGGCTCCCTGCAATGCTTTGGCCACATCTTGTTCGGGGCGGCTGCCGAGCGTCTTATCCACATCGACACTTGCTACGGCACCGGTGAGGTTTACCTTTTTCTGTTGGCCATAGCCCACAACGACGACTTCGTCTAATAGGGCATTGTCGGGAACGAGCTTCACGCTCATGTTGCTTTTCGCCCGCTGTTCAATGGTTTTATAACCTAAGAATGAAATCTTGAGTTTGGCGGAGCCATCAACATTCAGTTGAAAGGCACCTTTATTGTCGGAAATAGTTCCGCGCGTGCTGCCAATCTCTGTGATGCTTGCTCCCACAACAGGCTCTCCATTCTCATCGACGATGATGCCCTTAACTAAGATTGTTGCAGGATGTTGAGCAACCATCAAGGGTGGTTGCGCCGCGAAAGCGAGTCCTGCCCCTGCATGACATGACAGCCAAATCGCTCCAAAAAGCACAATGCGTTGTTTCATAAGCTTTGTTTTATTGTTATGATATAATGTTGTCGGGTGCCTTGAGGAGGGTGCGGTAGGCAGCGTCGTCGTTGACACCTTTTGTTAATAGAAACTTTTGTAGCAAATAGTTTTATTGACGCAAATTTGCAAAAAAAAGAGGAGATATGCAAATTTATCTCCTCTTTTTTTTGTTGTGTATAGAAATTCTTTCTATAACAATCGCGTCTTATGCACGAAAGTGGCGAATGGTAGACTTGTCGTATATAGGTTTTGTCTTGGCCTATCCTTTGAGGCTGAGGGTACGCATGGCGTTGAGCACGGCCAGTACGGTGACGCCCACGTCTGCAAAGACTGCCATCCACATGCTGGCCCATCCGACGGTTGCTAACACGAGCACGGCCACCTTGACGCCGATGGCGAAGATTGCATTTTGATGTGCGATAGCGATGATTTGTCGGGCGAGGCTGATGGCGCGTACCACCTTTGAAGGCTTGTCGTCCATGAGCACCACGTCGGCAGCTTCAATGGCTGCATCAGAACCGAGACCACCCATTGCAATACCCACGTCGGCACGTGCCAGCACGGGGGCATCGTTGATGCCGTCGCCCACGAAGAGCAGACTGCCGCCATTGCGTTTCTGCCGCATGAGCAGCTCTACATGCGCTACCTTGTCGGCGGGTAGAAGCTCGGTAGCCACTTGATCGATGTGTAGTTCGCGGGCCACCTGCTGTCCTACATCGTGGTGATCGCCGGTGAGCATCACGGTCTGCTCTACACCCATGGCTTTGAGTTGTGCGATGGTTGCAGCGGCATCAGACTTCAGCTCGTCAGCGATGACGATATGCCCCATGTAAACGCCCTCGACAGCGATATGCACCACAGTGCCCTTGAGATGACAGGCATGCCAATGCGCTCCCACGCTGTCCATGAGCTTAGTGTTGCCCACGCACACCTGTTTGCCATTAACTCGTGCGCGGATGCCTTGTCCAGCCACCTCCTCGGTTTGCTCCACTGTGCAACCATCGGCTTCATGCCCAAAGGCTTCGCGCAACGACTGGGCGATGGGGTGGGTAGAGAAGCGTTCCACGTGGGCGGCGAGGTGGAGCAGTTCGTGTTCGCTAAGCTCTGCGGGATGAATGGCTACCACACTGAATGCGCCGCGCGTGAGTGTGCCTGTCTTGTCGAACACCACGATTGTTGCTTTGGCCAGTGCATCGATGTAGTTGCCACCTTTGATGAGAATGCCTTGTCGAGAGGCACCGCCGATACCGCCAAAGAAGGTGAGCGGGATAGAGAGTACCAATGCGCAGGGGCACGACACTACAAGAAACGTGAGCGCGCGGTTAAGCCAGAGCGGGAAGCTACCTGCAAAGTCGCCCGAAAGCAACGGAGGAAGTACGGCCAGCGCCAGTGCCAGGTAGACTACGATGGGCGTATAGACCTTGGCGAAGCGTGCTATGAATGTTTCGCGTTTCGACTTGTTGGCTGAGGCATGTTCAACGAGTGCGATAATCTTCGATACGGTAGACTCGCCAAATGGTTTCGTCACCTTCACGCGCAGCAGTCCATCGCGGTTGATGCATCCCGAGAAGATGTTGTCGCCAACGGCCACACCACGCGGCATGCTCTCGCCCGTTAATGCCACAGTATTGAGCGTTGAGCATCCATCGACTACCACGCCATCGAGTGCTACTTTCTCTCCAGGTTGTACCACCATCACTTCGCCAACGGCCACTGTGGCTGGTGTCACGGTTAATAGCTGTCCAGCGCGTTCCACATGGGCTTCGTCGGGACGCAAGCTCATGAGTGCCGAGATGGAGCGCCGGCTTCGTCCCTCGGCATAGTCTTCGAAGAGCTCGCCCACCTGAAAGAATAACATTACGAACACGGCTTCGGCCATCTCTGGCTCGCCGCCGGGCAGAAAACCGATGGCTAAAGCGCCGAGCGTAGCTACGCTCATGAGCAAATCTTCGTTAAAAGGCTCGCGCTCTATAATGCCCTCCCATGCCTCGGCGAGTGTTTCGTGACCCGCGAGCAGATAGGCGGGCAGATAGATGAGCAGCAAGAGGCTCATGGGTAGCGTCAGTGTGTGTTCAATCACCATTGCCGCAGCGAGCAACACTGCAGCGGTGACTAACTGGATGATTTTTCTCCGTTCCATTTCGTTTGTGAATTGATTTCTACTGCAAAAATAGTAAAAGTTGGTTGCAACTCGGTTGCAAAATGTCTCGGTTTCTATCCCTCTTATATATAATAAGGTGTAAAAAGTGTAATTTTAAGCTTTTGCTACGCTCGCTGCGTTTTGAAAATTGGGGCATAGCCACAAGGAGAAACTCAAAACAGGGTGCAAACAATAGATAGAATGGATCTACTTTGGCAAAAGTAGTCACAAACAATAGATAGAATGGTACTACCTT
>NZ_AZHT01000038.1 GCF_000599605.1 Prevotella sp. HJM029
ACTACAAGGCGTTTGACTTGCCTTATAATGGTAAGGACAATGACGACTACGAGAAGATGCAGTTCTACTATCACCCTGACCACTTGGGCAGCAGTAGTTACATCACCAACTTGGACGGCGAAGTATCACAGCACATCGAGTATGTGCCGTTCGGTGAGGTGTTCATAGAAGAACGCAACAACACTTGGAATACGCCTTACCTCTTCAACGCAAAGGAGCTGGATGAGGAGACGGGGATGTATTACTATGGTGCGAGGTACTATGAGCCGAGATTGAGTTTGTGGATGAGTACGGACCCAAGATCAGAAGAAGCACCTGAAGCATCCTCATATACTTATTCTCATAATGCGCCTACAGGAAGAGTTGATTTTGATGGAAAATGGGATATTAAAGTTTCTGCTTCATCAGACAGAGCAAACCATCCATATGCTATATATGCTGTATATGACAGAAATGGAAATCTAATTTACAAGACAGTTGTAAAAGTACTTGGAAATTATCGAAAAAGGAATAGTTCTAATGCAGATACCCCTCAAGGAAAATATAAAATATTGGGATGGAGAAAAACTGGAACAAAGCATTATCCAACTATATCTTTTGGTCCTAATGACCTACTGGCTTTAGAGTACCAAGGTGGTGAAGGGGGATCTAGACAAGGAATGCACACACATGGAGGCCGTAGGCAAAAGCCTGATTTGATGGGAACACATGGGTGTATGCGAATGGCAGATGCTGACATCAAGGAACTTAAAGAAATAGTTACACAATTAGAAAAAAATGATCCCAACGAGAAAAAAGGATTCCTTACGCTGAAAGATGATTTGCAAGTTCCTGTCAGCTATAATGATAGAGATAAAATTAAAGAAGAAGTAAACGAAATGAAATCCTACGAGTGCCTGAAGTTGTTGTCATAGGTCATAGAACTCAAAAGGTCGAAAAGAACGAAACAGAGAAAGGAGGAACAAAATATGAGACAGAACAATAAAAACACCCTGCTTCAAATGATTCTGTTATGTTTTTGGGGAGTTACAAGTTGTAATAATAATTCTAAAAACACCTTTACAGCAACACAACGGAAAACGGATTTTGATAAAGATACAGTTCTGAAAAAGGAAACAAGTAAAGACATCAGTATAAAGTCTGATGATAGCCTTTTTGTGCAAAGAATTATTGATGGAAACTTTTTTCAAGAGAAATTTTCTACAGAACAGGACTATGCTCTAGTCGTAAAACATTGTTTTGCACATACCGATGAACAATATGATGAAACTTTTGCTGATGGTTTGAGCCATATGCTGGTCAAATATCCCGACAAAATAAAAGGAATACAAAAAGCTATAAGTTTACTTCCTATCGAACAACAAAGCAAGGCTAATCATAATATGATGATTTATATCGTATCTTCATGGATAATGGAAAACTATACAGATTCCATCAATTTAGATATGTTCTATCAATCATATCCTTTTTTCAGGAAAGCCCCTGAAATTGAGAATATTTTGAAAGAACAGTTTAATAATGGAGTAAGATAAATGACTTTGTCGTTAGAAAATATACATAGCATTTCTAGTAATGCATCAAATTGGGAGTTATCATCATAATAATATGATTATCAATAAATTCTTTAAATGTTAGGCGTAGAGGCAGGGATAAATTCTCTGCCTTTTGCTATATTTGTAACTCCAAAACAAAGAAAAATGAATAAAATAAAAAGAGAAGAAAGAGAGAACTTACACACTTTTTTAGATACTACCTAAGGATGTTCATCATTACCCTTATATGGGTATTAAAAGCCGTGAGCAATAAACAGGAAAGAATAATGTTAAATAATTGATTGCCCCAACAATTAAAGAGTATAGAACATAGTAGAAGTACAACAAATTTGGAAAATTTATTAAGAAAAAATGATGAAAATTATTATTTGCTTGTTATTAGTATTTACATGTATTACCTGTAATAAGGGTATAATTACCCTTACAGATAATACTAGAGGTACAAATAAAAAACAACCATACTATTCGGAGTCTGATAGCATTTTTATAAACAAAACAGGAAAGTATGCTTTAATTGTAAAGAGTGAATATAGCAAGGATACTTTAGATATCTTAGATTATCAAGAAGATCCATATTCAACTCCTATCATTCTAAAACAGGTACTTGTTTTTACAGCTAATGATACAATTTTAAAAGAGTATAAACTCCCAATAGCAAATACAAAAAAAAAGAACTATAAATGGCATATTTTTAAATGTATTACAAACGCCTATTTATGAGATAGGAATTGTAAAATCAAAAAAAAGCATTTACTATACTATTTGGGGATCTGATTATTGCAATGGACCCGATTGTCTGGAATTTATAGGAATATATAATTATAAAGGCGATACTATATTTGAAGGAATTACTAATAGTAACAAAGAAAGATTTAAAAAGATATTGTGCAAGCATAAAATAGATATAAATAAAAAATTAGATACTAAAGAAATAAACATTAAAGGTAATGCTCAAAATCAGAAGTTACTAAAATAAAAAGAACAATAAACGTGGCACGAAAACGTAATCCACAATAGTGATAGAAAACAGAATGTATAACATTAAAACTGCAAGTCTATGGTAAACCATATATAGATTGTTCGTCATTACCCTTATATGGGTTTTAAAAGCCGTGAGCAATAAACAGGAAAGAGCGACGTTACATAAGTGATAACCATAAACAATAAGAAGTTATGATTGAATTTGAAGTAAAATCAAAAAAGCAGTATATATCGGTGAACATAAGAGAAAGACCCAGACGCATCCCGT
>NZ_AZHT01000039.1 GCF_000599605.1 Prevotella sp. HJM029
ACTGATGCTTTGTAGGAGACCCTTCTGGTAGATTTATAGCTTTCTTCGGTGCTTCTAAATAAACCTCATTATAAGGATAGAACTTGGCACGTGCCTTGTTGAAGGTGAGCATCTTTACTTCTTAGGCTGTTGATAGCGTACGATATCTCGCTGGAGATACTGCCTAAATGCTGGGAACTCCTTATCAGTATACTCAAGAATACGTTCCCGAGCCTGCAAAGGAATGCGATCCAAGCGTATGAGTTGGTCATATTCTCCGAACTTAGGGTAATCTACCAAAAGCCTGGAGAACTCCTCCTCTGAGATAGGGGGATGATCTGTCTTAATTACTTCAAATGTCCCATTATAGGCTTCTCCCTGATAGAGTAGCGTACTATAACTTCTCTCGAAATTATATCCAAAATCTATCCGCCTTAGCCTCTCTGCCGTTCCTGGACGGCATTCGTAAAGGATTATTCCGTATAGGAACAGCTTGCCTGGATACTCCGGATAGGAACGATACGAGAAACTCAAATAGTTATCGTAGTCATCTCTCAAAAAGTCCAAGCCAAAGTATCCCGCATTGGACTCAATGGCGCAATAAGGGCTGCCATCATCATTGAGTATCGTTGCAAAGTAGACCTCTTGCTTCTCGTGGGCTTCACGAGAAGCAAGCTCCAATAGACCCTCTTTCTTCTTGCGACGAGAATAGCGAGTTTTGTTGTAGCTATCTAATTGGAATAGGGTGGTTTCTTCTGTACAAATATGATTACCTACCCAAGTACTATTAAATATTGTCTTCATAACTAATTATATAATTTATTATTCGTATTTCTGATTTTTATGCGAAGCTTATCTGCATAGTTTATTACATTTTGTGGGATTGGCTTCTTTTGCACAGGCACCTCGAGAATCATTTTCCCTTTTAAGTCACGCCCTTGGTTAACCTCGAAAATACCTTTATTCAAACCTGTTCTATTTGAAGGCACATCAGCAATGATCGAACCAGGTGCGTATTTATCCGATAGTTCCTTTAAATAACGAATTGCAGTCTCCTCTGACACCTCACTAAGCTGGGTATACTTACGAGAAACAATCTCGCCCGTGTGAGGGTTATAGGAATCCAGCCTCACATACTGATGCTTTGTAGGAGACCCTTCTGGTAGATTTATAGCTTTCTTCGGTGCTTCTAAAAAAACCTCATTGAAAGGATAGAACTTGGCACGTGCCTTGTTGAAGGTGAGCATCTTTACTTCTTAGTCTGTTGATAGCGTGCGATGTCTCGCTGAAGATACTGCCTAAAAGCAGGAAACTCCTTGTCCGTATACTCAAGAATACGTTCCCGAGCCTGCAAAGGAATGCGATCCAAACGTATGAGTTGGTCATATTCACCGAACTTGGGATAATCAACCCAAAGCTTCTCCAGCTCATCTTTTGAGATGGGGGGATGCTCTGCTATGATTTCCTCATAAGTGCCATCAATCATCTCCCCTTGATAGATGACAGTTTTAAAACTTCCTTCTTGAGCATAGGTGTAATCTATTCGACGCATTTTCTTATCCGTTCCTGGATAACATTCAAATAAGAAGATGGCCTTTAGGAATAACTTCCTGGGATGTTCATTGTACTCCCTATACTCATATAATAAGTAGTTATCGTAATTCTCCCTCAGGAAGTCCAATCCAAAGTACCCCACATTGGACTCAATAGCACAGTAGGGGCTACCGTCATCATTGAGTATCGTTGCAAAGTAGACCTCTTGCTTCTCGTGGGCTTCGCGAGAAGCAAGCTCCAACAGCCCCTCTTTCTTCTTGCGGCGAGAATAGCGAGTCTTGTTGTAGCCATCTAACCTAAATAGTGTACTGTCCTCACTTTGTAATTCTTTATAGCCTTGACTCCAGGCCCTAAATGTCACTGTCATATTTTTACTATGTATGTTGCTAAATAAAAGTGCACAACTGCAAATGGCACTATTGGACGCTGACGTTTCATTTATTTCTTCTCCGTGATAGCCAGATATCATTCATTTTTCTTTAATATTGATTTGCTTTAGTGGGAGGCCATCGAGTGTGAATATGGTGAATGCCCCATGCTCATAAGTGGCAAATGTTGGCGGATTTCCTCCTTTTGGAAAGGTAATAGAGCCCGTGTTACAGACAATTCCTTTGGCATCGCACGATAGTTCCCAAAGGTGAGTATGTCCATAGATGATAGCATCGAACTGGCCTTTTGGGCGATGCTCCTTGTTATATATGTGGCCATGCGTAAGCAGCATCTTGTGCCCCTCATCAACTAAGAGCATATAGTCTTGCATGATGGGAAAGTCGAGTAGCATTTGGTCAACTTCAGAGTCGCAATTACCTCTGATAGCTATAATTTTGTCAGCTATAGCGTTGAGCTTTTCGGCGATTTCCTTTGGGTTTAATCCTTCGGGCACGCCATTACGCGGACCATAATTAATGATATCTCCTAAAATGCAGAGTATGTCACAATGCATGTTGTCGAAGTGTAGCAACACCTTTTTTAATGTGGGCCATGAGCCATGAATGTCGGATACCAGTAGATATTTCATTTTATATTTTAATTATATTTATTTCTGTTGCATGAATGTACCATCAAAATCTATGTGCTCTTCATTCAGCAGTTGTTCCATCGCCTTCTCGATATCTTTCTGGGCAAAAGGTAGAGCATGCATTTCTGCTGTGCAATGAGGTTTCCCATCGCGCAGTAGTTGTATGATTGCTGTTTGGCAAGCTACTATCTTATCGGATATATGTTGTTTTTCTCCAAGGCACACATCACACTGATTACAATCTTTCTGCACTGTTTCACCAAAGTATTCTAATAGTTGACGGCTACGGCATATATGGCTATTTTCAGCGTAATTGATGAAAGCTTGAATACGCTTTTCATATTCGAGCTTTCTGTCTTCGTAAACTTCGGATGTGATATTTAGTCGAAAGCCGTCGATTCTGTTTCGTAGATAGTGGATGAAGGGCATTTTGCGTTGTGGAATGAAGTGCACGATGCGCTGTTCGGTAAGCCCTTTCAATATGAGATAAACTTCTTGTGGGGATAGGCCTGCGTGTTGCGAAATGAGCTGTTCGTCAATGTAGACGTAATCATTGAACAATCCGCCATAGAGTCTCAAGATTGCTTCGATAGTTGCATCTTCTTTTGGAGTAAGATGGTCTAAATAATAGAGTTGGTTGCGTGAGAGTAAGAATTGGATACGAGCAGCGCTACTGGGATCATCTTCGTAGACGATGTGACCTAATTGTGATAGGATGTGGAGTGAAGAGAGCGTATAGGTGATAGAGAGCTGATAGATTTTGCAAAACTTATTAATGTCGAAACTGAAGGTATAGCCAGCGCCACTATCGATGCCAATTTGAAAATAGTAGGCTAAGCTATCGTATACCTTTCGGATATAATCTTTTGGTGGGAAGTTATCGTCAATGCGCTTTTGCAACTTTCGTGCATCAACCGAGTTATACAGCAATACAGCATAGGCTTTTTTCCCATCTCTTCCAGCACGTCCCGCTTCTTGGAAATAGGCTTCGATGGAGTCGGGACCATCGATGTGTATCACAAGGCGCACATCAGGTTTATCGATGCCCATTCCAAACGCATTTGTGGCCACGATGACGCGTACTTTGTTACTCATCCATTCTTCTTGTCTTATGGTTTTTGTGACATGTTCTAACCCCGCATGATAGGAAGTAGCCGTGATGTTGTTTTCTTGCAGCAGCTGTGCTATTTCCTTTGTTTTCTTGCGGCTTCTTACATAAACGATGGCGCAACCAGGAACAGCTTGCAGAATATGCACCAACTCGGCTTCTTTATCAGCGGCAATGCGCACAACGTAAGCCAAGTTCTTGCGTTCGAAGCTCATTCTGAACACGTTTTTCTCGCGGAAGGCCAAACACTGTTGGATATCGTCAATCACTTTATGTGTGGCAGTTGCGGTGAGTGCCAGGATGGGAGCTTCGGGTTTTATTTTTCTGAGGTTGGTGATTTGTAAGTAGGCAGGTCGGAAATCATAGCCCCATTGGCTGATGCAATGGGCTTCGTCAACGGTGATGAAACTCACGTGCATGTGGCTCACTTTCTTTTGAAAGAGTGGGCTGCCGATGCGCTCGGGCGAAACATAAAGCAGTTTGATAGCACCGAAGACGGCATTCTCGAGGGTCTTTAGAATCTCGTTTCGTGTCATGCCCGAGTAGATTGCTGCTGCGCTGATGCCCTTGGCCTTCAGATGGTCTACTTGGTCTTTCATGAGTGCAATGAGTGGTGTGATGACGATGCACACGCCGTCTAAAGCTAAGGCTGGGACTTGAAATGTGATGGACTTTCCGCCGCCCGTGGGCATCAGTCCTAATGTGTCTTTACCACTACAAATGCTTTGGATAATCTCTTCCTGAATGCCGCGAAAGTTGTCGTAGCCCCAATATTCGCGCAGAATTTGGCGATAGTCCATGCTGAGTAGCTATTCTTCGGGTGGTGTGTCGGTAGGTGTGCAGGCTTCTTCGGCTCTGATGTCTTCAATCTGCAATTGAACTTGATTGCGTTTAAAGACGTTGGCCTCTAAGGTGTAGGCAATGTCGAAAGCGCGTTTGCTTTTAATGTAGCGTGCAGCGGCACTCTGGCCAAAGGCAATGCCGTTGACAATGGTGCTCGATTTCGAGTCGACCAATTCTAATTTAATGTGCTCTTGCTCGCGGCCAACGACCTTGCTGGTGCCGTAGTCGTAGACACCCAATGTGGCAAACACGGGCTTTGTGCATTCAGGCCCGAAGGGAGAAAAGTTTTTCAAATCGTGGAAGAATTTTTTGCTAATATCCTTAAAGTCAATCAGCGCGTCGATGTGCAATGTTGCTTCGGTTTGTTCGGGTGCAATATGCTCTTCCACATATTGCTGGAACAATGTTTTGAATTTGGGAATATCGTCCCAGCGCAGGGTCAACCCGGCTGCATAGGTGTGGCCGCCGAAATTGAGTAGCAGGTCGCGGCAGCTTTTAATTGCTGCATAGACATCAAATCCAGCCACGCTACGTGCCGAACCGCTGGCCAAGTCACCATCGCGTGTGAGCACCACCGTTGGCCGATAATAAATCTCCGTCAGGCGAGATGCCACGATGCCGACGACGCCTTTTTTCCAATTCTCGTCATAGAGCACGATGCTCGATTGATGCTTTTGCGTTTCCAGTTTTGAGACGATGAGGTTGGCTTCTTCGGTCATCTGCTTGTCGATGTCTTTGCGTTGCTCGTTGTATTGGTCAATGTGCCGCGCTTTTTCGAGGGCGTTGGCATAATCGTTTTCAACCAATAGCTCGACGCTCTCCCGACCGTTCTCCATGCGCCCCGATGCATTGATGCGAGGACCGATGCGGAAGCAGATTTCGCTCATCGACAGCTCACGATTGGCCAGATTGCACACCTCGATAATGGCTTTCAGTCCGAGGCTTGGGTTTTGGTTGAGCTGTTTCAAACCATAATAAGCCATGATGCGGTTTTCCTCAACCACAGGCACCAAGTCGGCGGCTATCGACACGGCGCAGAAGTCGAGAAACGGAGAGAGTTTGGAGAACGGGATGCCATTATTTTTAGCCCAACCCTGCATGAATTTAAAGCCCACGCCGCAGCCGCAGAGATGCTTAAAGGGATAGCGGTCGTCGGGGCGTTTGGGATTGAGGATGGCCACTGCCGGCGGCATTGCCTCGTCGGGCACATGGTGGTCGCAAATGATGAAATCGATGCCCAACTCCTTGGCGTAGGCGATTTCGTCGATAGCCTTGATGCCGCAATCCAAAATGATGATGAGCTTCACGCCCGTCTCCCTTGCATACTCAATGCCTTTGCGGCTCACCCCGTAGCCCTCGTCGTAGCGGTTGGGAATGTAGTAATCGATGTTCGAATAGAACAGGCGCAGGAATTTATAGACCAAGGCCACCGCCGTGCAGCCATCCACATCATAATCGCCATAAACCATGACGCGCTCCTTGCGCCCCATGGCGTCGTTGAGCCTATCAACGGCCACGTCCATATCTTTCATTAAGAAAGGATTGATGAGGTTGGAGAGTTGCGGTTTGAAAAATCGTTTTGCCGCCGACTCGGTTGTGATGCCGCGTTGAATGAGGAGCTGCGCAAGGATGGGGCTCATCGAGAGCTTCTCGCCCAATTCGCGGGCTGCGGCCTGTTCTTGTGCCGTGGGGGCTATATAGTTCCATTTAAAGTGCATGTCTGTCTACCTTTCCGTATGCGAATAATTGATTGGTGCCATCAAGCTGATTTCGAGTCGTGAAACGCTGAAATCTGTGCTCAAAATTACAAAATAAAACGCAGATAGTGGAACATTTTCCTAACATTTATGCGATTTTAAGCCCATCTGCACCTTTTCTTTGCTCGTTTTTGTGAGGCAGAAAATGGAGGTCATCGTGATTGCCGGCCAAGCGGGAGTGCACCATCACAAACGCATGCTTTCGTCAATCCGAATGGGAATTTGGTGGTGCAAAAGGTCGCCGGAAGAGGCTCCGCCGACGGACTAAAACAAGAAAAGGTCGCCGGAAGAGGCTCTGCCGATGGACTAAAACAAGAAAAGGTCGCTGGAAGAGGCTCTGCCGACGGACAAAATCGAAAATGATTGCCGGAAGAGGCTCCGCCGACGGACTAAAACAAGAAAAGGTTGCCGGAAGAGGCTCCGCCGATGGACTAAATCGAAAAAGGTTGCCGGCGAACAGTTCGACGATGGACTAAATCAAGAAAAGGTTGGCGGCGAACAGTTCGCCGACGGACTAAATCGAGAAAAGGTTGCCGGCGAACAGTTCGCCGATGGACTAAATCAAGAAAAGGTTGCCAGCGAATAGTTCGCCGGTGGACTAAATCGAAAAAAGGTTGCTGGCGAACAGTTCGCCGATGGACTAAATCGAAAAAGGTTGCCGGCGAATAGTTCGCCGATGGACTAAATCAAGGAAAGTTGCGTGGCAGAGGGGTTTGATGGAGGTTGGTAGGGGCGGCGCCTGTGTGCCCGCCCGTGTCGCCCCACAAGGGCGCATCCATCGGTAGCAAGTGTGCATCATGCGTGATGTAGAAACATTTCTACGCATGGAAACGCCTCCTTTACGGATGGGGACGCGCCTTTTGCGGATGGAAACGCCGCTGCGCGGACGTTCGGGCGGGCACACAGGCGCCGCCCCTACCATTTCTCGTGTGGCTCCGTGTCCGAAGGTTGCTGGCGAATAGTTCGCCGACGGGCTAAACGGCTCATCGCAGGGTGTAGGCGGGCCCATCGGGCTTATTGGACGCGGCGAACAGGCGTTGGCTTCCACCTTTTTTATATTGTTCTTGCGTATCAATATGATTTTTTATAACTTTGTGCTCGGTTTTTGACGAAACGAAAGATTAAAAATGAATATCTCGTATAAATGGCTAAAGGAGTATGTCGATTTCACGCTCACTCCGCAGGAAACGGCCGATGCGCTAACATCAATCGGCTTAGAAGTTGACGCCTTGGAAGAGGTGCAAACCATAAAAGGTGGTTTGAAAGGGCTTTTCGTGGGGCAGGTGCTCTCGTGCGAGGCCCATCCCAACAGCGACCACCTGCACATCACGCAAGTTGACTTGGGACGCGATGTGCCGAGCCAGATTGTTTGCGGCGCTGCCAATGTGGCCGCCGGGCAAAAGGTGATTGTGGCCGATTTGGGCTGCGTGCTCTATGATGGCGACGAAAGCTTCACCATCAAGAAGAGCAAATTGCGCGGCGTGGAGTCGATGGGCATGATTTGTGCCGAAGACGAAATTGGCGTGGGCTCGTCGCACGATGGCATCATTGTGTTGCCCGACGATGCGGTGGTGGGTACTCCGGCTGCAGAATATTATCACGTGGAGAGCGATTGGCTGATTGAGATTGACATCACGGCCAACCGTGGCGATGCGCTTTCGCACTATGGCGTGGCGCGCGATCTCTATGCTTGGCTCAAGCAAAATGGCTATAAGACACGGCTGCATCGTCCCGATTGCGAGGCGTTTCGCGTGGACAACGAGTCTCTTCCTATTGCCGTGGAGATTGAAAACCGCGAGGCTTGCAAGCGCTATGCTTGTGTGAGCATCAGCAACTGCGACATCAAAGAGAGCCCCGAGTGGCTGCAAAACAAATTGCGCACCGTGGGGCTGCGACCGATTAATAATATCGTCGACATCACCAACTACGTCATGATGGCCTACGGACAGCCCATGCACTGCTTTGATGCCGACATGGTTGAGGGGCATCAGATTGTGGTGCGCACCGAACCTCAAGGAACTCCATTCGTCACCTTAGATGGCGAAGAGCGCACGTTGGACGAGCACGACCTCTGCATTTGCAATGCCCGCGAGCCCATGTGCATTGCGGGTGTGTTGGGCGGAAAGGGCAGCGGAACCTATGCAACAACCCATAGCGTGGTGTTGGAGGCTGCCTATTTTCATCCCACTTGGATTCGCAAGACGGCCCGTCGGCACGGACTCAGCACGGATGCCAGCTATCGGTTTGAGCGCGGCATCAATCCCGACGATGTCGTTTATGCCTTGAAGCAAGCGGCCATCTTGTGCAAAGAGCTCACGGGCGGACAGATTTCTATGTCCATCAACGACGTCTATCCGTCGCCCATCGAGGGGAGCCGCGTGAGCTTGTCCTACGATTATGTGCATCGGCTCATCGGGAAAGAGATTGGCGCCGACACCATCAAGCGCATTGCTGAGAGCTTGGAGATGAAGGTGCTCTCGGAAAATGAAGAGGGATTGGAATTGCTCGTGCCCGCTTATCGTAGCGACGTGCAACGTCCGTGCGATGTGGTGGAAGATATTCTGCGCATCTATGGTTATAATAATGTAGAAATATCCAATCACTTGAGCAGCGCTTTAGTCATTGCGGGCGAAGAGGATGAGAGCCATCATCTGCGCAATCTGATAGCCGAGCAGTTGGTGGGCAATGGATTTTATGAGATATTGAACAACTCGCTCACGAAACTTTCTTATTATGCAGGGCGCGAATGGACGGCCTATCCCGAAGCACGAATGGTGAAGATAATGAACCCTTTGAGCACCGATTTAGGGGTGATGCGCCAGACGATGCTCTTCGGCGGTTTGGAGAGTTTGGTGCGCAACATCAACCGCAAGAACAGCAACCTGCGCTTCTTCGAATTTGGTAATGTCTATCAATATACGAAAGAGAAGTGGGAGAGCGACCATCCCGACAAGGCCTATAGCCAGGATTTGCATTTGTCGCTCTGGCTGACGGGCAAGCAGGTTGAAGGCTCATGGTTGCAAGCCAATGCCGACAGCAACGTGTTTGAATTGAAAGCCTATCTGCACAACATCTTTGTACGCGTGGGCGTTTCGGTCGAGAAACTGAGTGTCACAGCCAGTGAAAACAACATTTTCAGTGCAGGCTTGACTTACAGCACACGCAACGGCAAGGTGCTTGCCGAGATAGGTGTCTTGTCGTCGGCTGTGCTCAAAGAATTTTCTATTGGGCAAGCCGTGTATTACGCCGACGTTGATTGGGAGGCACTGATGCGTGAGGTGCGCAAACATAAGGTTGAGTACCAGGAAATCAGCAAATATCCCGCTGTGAGTCGCGATTTGGCCTTGTTGCTTGATAAGGATGTTTCGTTTGCACAGGTTGTGCAAATCGCTAAGCAAACCGAGAAGAAGCTGTTGCAGCGTGTTGAACTCTTCGATGTGTATGAAGGCAAAAACTTGCCCGCAGGCAAAAAGAGTTATGCGGTGAACTTCATTCTGCAGGATGCCGAGAAAACGCTCAACGATAAAGCGATTGATGCCATCATGCAGAAGTTGATTAAGCAGCTCACCACGCAGTTGGGTGCTGAATTGCGCTAACAAACCAAGTATAAATCATAAGAAAATAGAATAAAAATGGGAAGAGCATTTGAATATCGCAAAGCAACAAAGCTAAAGCGATGGGGGCACATGGCCCGCGTGTTTACGAAATTGGGTAAACAAATAGCAATCGCAGTAAAGGCTGGTGGACCCGAACCAGAAAACAATCCGACGCTTCGTGCTTTGATAGCCAATTGCAAGCGCGAGAATATGCCGAAGGATAACATCGAGCGTGCAATTAAGAACGCGATGGGAAAAGACCAAAGCGAATATAAGGAGGTGACCTATGAGGGTTATGGCCCTCACGGCGTAGCCGTTTTTGTCGACACCTTGACCGACAACACCACGCGCACCGTGGCCGACGTGCGCTCCATCTTCAACAAGTTTAATGGCAACATGGGCACAACGGGCAGTCTGTCATTCCTGTTCGATCACAAATGTGTGTTCACCTTTAAGAAAAAGGAGGGGCTGGATATGGACGAGTTGGTGCTCGACCTCATTGATTATGGTGTTGAAGACGAGTATGACGAAGACGACGAGACGAATGAGGTTACCATTTATGGCGACCCGAAAGAGTTTGGCAACATTCAAAAACATTTAGAGTCTGAGGGCTTTGAAGTGACGGGAGCTGAATTCACTTATATACCAAACGACCTCAAAGATGTGACGCCCGAAGAGCGCGAAACGATTGACAAGATGGTTGAACGTTTGGAAGAGTTTGACGATGTGCAAACGGTTTACACCAACATGAAACCAGAGGTGGTTGAATAAATCATTGCATGATAAAAGCGAAAAGAGTGGCGCACGGCTGTGTTGCCACTCTTTTTTATTTTGCTCAAATCCTGAACCGTAATCCCGAACGACACCCGTTTATCCGTTGCGGAACGCATAAAAACGAAGAAAACGTTTATGTTAGTGCTTGCGGAAGCTCCGCAAGCGCCAAATTCTTTGTTTTACCATTTGCGGAAGCTCCGCAAGCACTAAATTTTTTGTTTTACCATTTGCGGAAGCTCCGCAAGCACTGAATTTGTTGTTTTACCATTTGCGGAAGCTCCGCAAGCACTAAATTCTTTGTTTTGCCATTTGCGGAAGCTCCGCAAGCGCCAAATTTTTTGTTTTACCATTTGCGGAAGCTCCGCAAGCATTAAAATTTTTGTTTTATCGTTAGCGGAAGCTCCGCAAGCATTTCGGAAATTAATTTTATCCCCTTGGAAGGTCGATAAACGCATGGCTGAATGCTTTTATGGGCAAGGCTTCTGCAAGGTTTAGTGGATTTGCTCCTTGAAGAGCACTTTCTGAGGCTCTTTTGTAGAATGCACAACATACATCACGTGTATGCCCGCTTCAAGATAGGTTTTGAGCCCGATGTCGTTTTTAATGCCAGCCTTCAAACCCTCAACGAGCTTGTTTCGGTTGATGGCCACCATTTTTTCGTCGTCCATTTTGTCGCTAAATGCGCAGTAATAGATGAGGGTGCGTGTCGCCCGGTTGAAGACCAAGCTGTCTGTTCGCGTGAAGTTTTCAATAGGTGTGGGGCACATCTGCTTCGTATAGTCGGCTGCCTCCCGGGCAGCTCTGTCGTCAACGGTTTCGTGCTGGCAGCCTACAAGCAGTGAAATTACTGCGCTTAAGAATAATGCTTTTTTCATTGTTCGGCAATTTTATTTCACGCAAAGTTACTAAATTATTAAAGGAATTTCGTTAACTTTGCGCGTAAAAGTAATTTTTCAGCCGAATGGAAACGATAAATAATATACGAAACTTTTGTATTATTGCACATATAGACCATGGCAAATCTACACTTGCCGATCGTTTGTTGGAGAAGACAAAAACGATTCAAATCACAGAAGGCCAGATGCTGGATGACATGGATTTGGAACGTGAACGCGGCATCACGATTAAAAGCCATGCCATTCAAATGGGTTACAAAGCACAGGATGGTAAGGATTACATTCTAAACTTAATTGATACGCCAGGACACGTAGACTTTTCTTATGAGGTCTCGCGTTCGATTGCAGCTTGCGAAGGCGCATTGCTCGTGGTTGATGCCACGCAGGGTGTGCAGGCACAGACTATATCCAATTTGTATATGGCGATTGAGCACGATTTGGAGATTATCCCCGTGATCAACAAAATCGACATGCCCAATGCGATGCCCGACGAAGTGGAAGATGAGATTATTGAACTTCTCGGTTGCAAGCGCGAAGAAATTATTCGTGCGTCGGGCAAGACGGGTGAGGGCGTGGAGCGCATCTTAGAGGCTGTTATCGCGCGTATTCCCGCACCTGTCGGCGACCCCGAAGCGCCTGCCCAAGCTTTAATCTTCGATTCCATTTTTAATAGTTTCCGTGGGGTAATCGTGCTATGCAAAGTGGTTAACGGCTGCATCAAGAAGGGTGAAAAGGTGAAGTTCTTCAACACGGGAATGGAATATACGGCCGATGAAGTGGGTGTTTTGAAGATGGATATGATGCCCAAGCAGGCGCTCACAACGGGTGAAGTGGGTTATATCATCAGCGGCATTAAAACGGCAACCGAAGTGAAAGTGGGTGACACGGTTACCTCTGTTGCTTATCCCTGCCGCGGAGCGATTGCCGGATTTCAGGAGGTGAAGCCTATGGTTTTTGCAGGTGTTTATCCCATCGATCCCAATGACTATGAGAACTTGCGTGCTTCTTTAGAAAAGTTGCAGCTTAACGATGCCGCTTTAACCTTTTCTCCAGAGAGTTCTGTAGCTTTAGGTTTTGGCTTTCGTTGTGGCTTCCTGGGGCTGTTGCACATGGAAATCATTCAAGAACGTTTGGATAGGGAGTTCAATATGGATGTTATTACCACCGTCCCTAATGTGTCCTATATGGTTTACGACAAACAGGGCAATGTGAAGGAGGTGCACAATCCATCGGGCTTGCCCGAACAAACGCTTATCGACCATATTGAGGAGCCTTACATTCGTGCTACCATCATCACAGCGGCCGACTACATAGGTTCCATTATGACCCTCTGTTTGGACAAGCGTGGGGAGCTCATTAAGCAAGAATATGTGAGCGGCAATCGGGTGGAATTACACTTTTATATTCCGCTTGGTGAAATCGTTATCGACTTCTATGACAAACTCAAAAGCATTTCAAAAGGCTATGCTTCGTTCGACTATCACATTGATTCATTTCGTCCGTCGAAGTTGGCTAAATTGGATATTTTGCTCAATGGTGAGCCCGTTGATGCACTCTCGACGCTCACTCACGAAAGTAATGCCGTGACCTTTGGACGCAGGATGTGCGAGAAACTCAAAGAGCTTATCCCTCGACAGCAGTTCGACATAGCCATCCAGGCAGCGATTGGAGCTAAAATTATCGCTCGTGAAACGGTTAAGCAAGTGCGGAAAGACGTTACGGCCAAATGTTATGGTGGTGATGTCAGTCGAAAACGAAAACTCTTGGAAAAGCAAAAGCAAGGCAAAAAGCGCATGAAGCAAGTGGGCAACGTGCAAGTGCCACAAAAAGCCTTCTTAGCAGTATTGAAATTGGATTAAGCAACCCCTATAATTAACTTTTTGAAAAATCCTTATTTATGAAAGAATTGATGAATACGCCGCGCGATATAGCACGCGAACTTGCGCGAAAGTATAGCACAATGACACACGATGAATTAGACATTTTAGAGAGTGTGCTGGTGCCGATGAAGTTTACTAAAGGTGAAGCTATTCTTAAAGATGGTGACGTGTGTGAGAACATTTATTACATTGACAAAGGCCTTATTCGACAGTATTATTTCAAGAATGGGAAGGATATGACTGAGCATTTGGGTGCCGATCGATCTATTTTTATGTGTATAGAAAGTTTATTTAAAGAAGTCCCTAGCCATTTACAAGCTGAAGCTTTAGAAACCTCCATTATTTATGCGCTACCTAAAAAGCATTTAGAACAGGTAGCGTTGCATAATGTGAATATTCAAATTCTTTATCGTAAGATTTTGGAGGAGAGTCTTATTCTTTCGCAGGTACATGCCGATTTGGTGCGTTTTGAGTCTGCGAGCAATCGCTATAAGCGTATGAGCAAACTCATGCCACAAGTTATTTTGCGTGCACCATTACTCTATATAGCGAGCTATTTACAAATGACACCAGAGACACTGAGTCGTGTTCGTGCAACAACGCTGTTAGAGTAGTTCTACTTTGCTTACTTCTAAACGAACGGTATGTGTATCAAAGGATGTTTTATACTAGATACTAAATCTCAATTTGTTGTAGCTGATGGTGTGTCATTCCCTGTTTAAAATTTAAATAAGTTCCTTGTAGCCACTGGGCACTTTCCGTTTCAACACTTCTAAACGAAAGTCTATTCCTGTGATGATGCCATGTGCCTTCAGAATGTCTTCAATGGTTTTTTGTGCTAACACGGGGTGGTTGTTTTCTTCGCTCAAATGACATAACCAAACATTCTTCAGTGCAGGTGTAGCACATTGTGCCAATGCTTCGCCGCATGCCTGGTTACTCAGATGCCCATTAGGGCTTAATATTCTCTCTTTTAGATGTGCGGGATAAGGTCCTTGAGTAAGCATTGTTTCATCATGATTGGCTTCTATTACTAAATAGTTGGCCTCATTAATGAAGTGTTGCATGTCGGAGGTAATATGCCCCGCGTCAGTTATGAGTACAAATGTAATGTTGTGATAAACAATTTTGTAGCCCATATTATCTGTGCTATCATGGGGCACTTGGAAAGGAGTAATGTGGTATTCACCAATGTTGAAGGGAACATTTGCCTTAATAATTTTAATATGTTCTGAAGCAACTTTCTTGCGCACACAATAGTTATTCTCTATGCCTTGGTGTACATTTTGTGTCGCATACACGTTTACTCCAGGATCAATACTTAACCAGCCTGCCGACTTAATATGATCGGCATGATCATGTGTGATGAGTAGGTTGTGCATGTTATTTAAGGAGAGTCCGTAGTTCTTTATATGTTTTTTCAAAGTTCTAATTCCGACTCCTGCATCGATGAGCAGCCCCTCTTGTTCCGTGTAAAGGCAGTAGCAATTACCACTACTCCCACTACCAAATGAAATAAATTTCAGCATTTCGTCCTATTTCTTTGCGACAAATTTATTAAGAAAAGCTGAGTATACCAAGTAATTTCAGTAACTTTGCCTCGCTAACGAGTTTTATTTCACCCTATTTAATTCATTGCCTGTGTATAAAATTGGTTTTTGTCTTGTTTTGATATGCTTATGTTTTTCAGTCTCTTCATGTAGACATTTCACAGACGAAGGTGCAGCTGATGCCTGTGTCGATTCGTTTTCTCAGCATTATTTCAATTGGCAATATGAAGCGTGCATGCCTTATGTAACGCCTCTCTCAAAGCGTTGGTTAGAATATGCTGCATCGCAGGTACACGAAGAAGATGTCAAGGCTCTGCGTGCTATGCCATCGGCAGCTAAATATGAAGTGCTCTCACTTCAATATGGTAAGAACGATGAGCAAATGATAGCCAAAGTGGAGGTTTACGATTTCTTAGTGATGGATACTCTGGGAATGGCGGCACATCAGCTTGAAAGGGCAGTTTATGTCCTTAACCTTAAACTTCGTGACAAGCGCTGGTTGGTCGAATTGCATCAGCTACCTCAAAGAGTGAAATAAGATACCCTAATTTGTAGCGTTTGAAAATATTTAAATTGGGAGCCGTTCCCCTCAACTGTGCTTTCCATGTCTCTTGCTTACTACGCCAATAGTACATGTACAGCCAATCAACTTTCCATTTTTGAAGTGTATGTACTAAGTTGAGCAATCGTGAGCAATCGCTTAGACGATGTTGTAAGAAGAAAAGGTTCTGCAAACTTTGTTCTGTTTTTTGTAGGAATTGTGCATTGTTTTCATATCGATAAAACAGAACTGGATTTTCTATATGTAAAACAGGAACACCAGCCTTTTTCAATTCTATACCCAAGAGCATATCTTCATAGCCATATTGACGTAGGTCCTCATCAAAAGGATGTTGTTGCGCCACATTGCGCATAACGAATAAGTTGGATGTACGCAGTTTGCTATAGGGATGTTTTGTCCGTTCTCTCAACTGATTTTGTTTGCTTGTGGCTTGTTCATAGCAAAATCTTAAATTGCTTTTACTCCCTTGTGCTAACACATAACCTCCATAGGCCACGGAGGTGGTATCGCTGAGCAGAACATAGTTCAAGATATAATTTGCATGATGAATTATCATGTCTGCATCAATAAATAGAAGTGCGGGATAAAGTGCTTGCTGTATGAGAAGATTGCGGATGCGTGCCCGACCGACGTTCTCCTTGCGTATGAGATAACTGACATGGTCGAGTTCTAAAATCTCTTTATTGCGCAAGCGTGTATGTTCATCACAGCTACCATCATCGGCTACAATAATTTCATAATGTAACCCTTCGATATCTTCGCATTGTCCAGCGAGTTGTTTCACTAATTCCACACAATAGGTGTTATAACACGGGATGAGTATACTAATTGCCTTTTGCATATGAGATACTACTTTTATAATTTCTCTTTTAAAAATTTTGCAGTAATGCTATGTTTACATCCTATTAAAGCTTCTGGTGTTCCCTGGAAAACCAATTCTCCACCTTTGTCCCCTCCATCAGGACCGAGATCAATAACATAGTCAGCACACTTAATAACATCTAAATTATGCTCAATGACGAGAATTGTATGCCCGCGCTCGATGAGTGCATAGAATGCTGTTAGTAGACGTTGGATATCATGGAAATGAAGTCCTGTCGTAGGCTCATCGAAGATGAAAAGTGTAGGTTCTTGCTTCTCCTGTCCTATGAAGTATGCCAGTTTTACGCGTTGGTTCTCACCACCAGAAAGTGTACTGGAGTTCTGTCCCAATTTGATATAACCCAATCCTACATCTTCCAAAGGACGCAAACGATTAACAATAGTTTTTTGTTTGTGTGTGTTGAAGAAGCTGATGGCCTCAGAGACAGTCATATTCAGAATGTCGCAGATATCCTTATTATGGAATTTAACTTCTAAAATATCACGTTTAAATCGTTGTCCGTGACATGACTCACATTCTAATACAAGGTCAGCCATGAACTGCATTTCCACATTGATAACACCTGCACCCTTGCATTCTTCACATCGGCCTCCTTCAGTATTGAATGAGAAATATTGCGGGGTGAAGCCCATTTGCTTTGCTAATGGTTGTTCGGCAAACAATTGTCGAATGGCCTCGTAGGATTTTACGTATGTAGCGGGATTGGAGCGGGTGCTTCTTCCTATAGGGTTTTGATCGACAAATTCAATGTGCTTGATAGCCTTTACATCGCCCTCTAAGGCAGTGAATTCTCCTGGTATATCAGCAACCTCATCAAGTTGGCGTTTGAGAGCAGGGTAGAGGATGCCTTTAATGAGAGAAGATTTCCCTGAACCAGAGACGCCTGTGACACACGTAAACACATTAAGGGGAATTATTACATCAATACCTTTCAGATTGTTCATGCGTGCACCTTTCAATACGATAGATTGATTCCATGATCTTCTGGACGCAGGGACGGCAATTGTTTCAGCATGGGTGAGATATTTTATGGTATAGGAATGTGGGTATTCTGTGATAAGTTTGTTAGTTGATTGTTTGGAAAGTAATTCTGTACTGCCTTGGAAAACAATATTTCCACCTAAATTGCCTGCGTCTGGACCTACATCAATAAGGTAATCGGCTGCCCGCATAATTTCTTCATCATGTTCAACAACAATGACTGTGTTACCAACTTCTTGCAGTTCCCTTAACACATGGATGAGTCTGTCGGTATCTCGACTGTGCAAGCCTATACTTGGCTCATCTAAGATATAAAGAGAACCTACAAGTGATGAGCCGAGCGAGGTGGTGAGGTTGATGCGCTGGCTTTCACCGCCACTAAGCGTGTTGGAAGGTCGATTGAGCGTGAGATAGCCCAATCCCACCTCGAATAAATATTTTAAACGGTTTTGAATCTCGGTAACTAAGCGTTTAGATATATCAGCTTCTTGCGGAGAAAGCTTTAGATGGTCAAACCAGTTTTTGAGTAGGCTCACTGGCATTTCAACCAATTCTGTTATACTTTTCCCATTCACTTTCACCCACGTTGCTTCTTTTTTTAAGCGCATTCCCTGACAATCGGGACAGATGGTTTTTCCACGATAGCGACTTAGCATTACTCGATATTGAATTTTGTACTGATTTTCTTTCACCATATGGAAGAACGCATCAATACAAATCTTTTCATGAATATCTAAGCCCTTTTCGCAATCGAGTCCATGCCAAAGCATTCGCTTATATTTCTTATCTAATTTGTAATAGGGTTCAAAAATGGGGAAGTTGTCTTGAGCTGCTCGGCGGATAAATTCGCTTTGCCACATCCCCATGCGCTCACCATGCCAGCATTGCACACAACCTTCATAGATGCTCAAGGAAGTGTTGGGAATGACTAATTTCTCATCAATGCCGATGACGGTCCCAAAACCTTCACAGGTGGGACAGGCTCCTAAGGGCGAATTGAAAGAGAACATATTGTCGTTGGGTTCTTCGAATGTTATGCCATCGGCTTCAAACCTGGTGGAGAAATCGAAAGAGATATTGCTAGGCTGAATACTGATACGCAAATTTCCATTGCCTTCGTAAAATGCCGTTTCTGCTGCGTCCGTTATGCGAGTGCGGGTATCTTTTGTATGATCAACTCGTATGCGTGAGATGACCAAAAAGAAGTCTTCGGCAGGTTGTTGAAGTTGCTGCGCATTGTTTAAAACATCCTCAATGCGCATAATCTCTTGGTTGATGAAAACCCGAGAATACCCTTCCTGCATATACATTTCGAGCTGTTTTTTGAGTGTGCAGTTAGTTGCAATATGTAAGGGAGCTAAAATGAGGATGGATGTGCCGTCTGTATATTCAAGTATCCGGTTAACTACATCTTCTGGTGTGTGGCGCTTCACTTCTTCTCCGCTGATGGGGGATATGGTGTGTCCGATGCGCGCATAAAGCAAGCGGAGGTATTCGTAGATTTCCGTACTTGTACCCACTGTTGAACGTGGATTTCGCGAAATCACTTTCTGTTCAATGGCAATAGCTGGTGGCAAACCTTGAATGAAATCGCACTCAGGTTTACTCATGCGTCCCAAGAACTGACGTGCATAGGCAGACAAACTTTCTACATAGCGGCGTTGTCCTTCGGCATAAAGAGTGTCGAAAGCCAAAGACGACTTGCCAGAGCCCGATACTCCGGTAATTGTAATGAGTTGATTTCGAGGAATACTTAATGAAATATTTTTGAGGTTATTAACTCGAGCCCCTTTTATATCAATCGTTTCATCCATAAGAATTATCCTTTTTGTGCATACAAAGTTACGCTTTTTCTATTAAAGGTAGACTATCTAATGATAGTGAAATGAAATGAAATGGCTATTCTGGTTGTACTTTTTTCATAGAAAGTATTGAAAATCCAAATAAAAATAGTAGCTTTGCAGCACTTTAAAACGAGGAAAGGTGCTCGAGTGGTTGAAGAGGCACGCCTGGAAAGCGTGTAAACGCCTAAAGCGTTTCGTAGGTTCGAATCCTATCCTTTCCGCATGAAAGATATTTGATAGGGATTCAAATGTCTTTTATTTTTAGATACCACCATATACTGCCATTTTTGAAAATTGGGTGTTACAAGATGTTTCTGATATAGAACTATGGGCGCTTTGAAAAATACAAATGCAAAAGTACTCAAACGATGGGAGATAAAACAACAGCAAGGGAAGTAATCCCTATCAAGCGATTAGGATATCGAGCGAAAAAGTTACAATCTCCTGTAAGATAGGATGCCTTTTAAAAGATTATTGAGAGCACGTGAAGAAAGATACTCTTTGATAATAGGGAACAAAAAGCCAGCACGAAACTCTTCCTGTGCTGGCTTTTTTCATTTTTAATCAAAATTTTTATCGTCTAAGTACTCGAACCCACAATAGGGAACTAACACTTTTGGAACACGGATGCCATTTGTTGTCTGATTGTTCTCAATAATGGCTGCAACTATTCGGGGCAAGGCTAGTGCCGACCCATTGAGTGTGTGGCATAGCTCTATCTTTTTATCTTCCTGCTTGCGATAGCGACATTTTAGGCGATTGGCTTGATAGCTTTCGAAATTGGACACCGAAGAAACCTCCAACCAGCGTTTTTGTGCTGCACTCCATACCTCGAAGTCATAGCAAATTGCAGATGTGAAACTCATATCACCACCGCACAATCGAAGGATGTGATAGGGGAGTTCTAATTTCTGTACCAAGCTTTCAACATGTTGTAGCATTTCGTTGAGCGACTCATAAGAGTGTTCGGGCTTATCAATTCTTACAATTTCAACCTTGTCAAATTGATGCAAGCGATTTAGTCCGCGCACATCTTTTCCATAAGAACCAGCCTCTCTGCGAAAGCATGCTGAATAGGCGCATCGCTTGATGGGGAGCTCCTTCTCATCGAGAATGACATCCCTGAAGATATTTGTGACAGGTACTTCGGCTGTGGGGATGAGGAAGAGATTATCTAAGTTGGCATGGTACATTTGGCCTTCCTTATCGGGTAGTTGTCCCGTTCCATAGCCCGAATCTTCATTGACAACATAAGGCGGCTGTACTTCTAAATAGCCAGCCTTACGCGCTTCATCTAAAAAGAATGCTTCTAATGCGCGTTGAAACCTTGCCATCTTACCTAAATAAATAGGGAAGCCAGCTCCTGTAATCTTTACACCTAAGTCAAAATCAACCAAGTTGTATTTTTTCAGCAAATCCCAATGACACAAGGCCTCAGCGCCGAGGTCTGGCTTCGTACCACCTTCTTTCACAATAACATTGTCGTTGGCATCTTTACCTTCGGGCACATCGTCATTAGGAATATTTGGGATAGAAAGCAGCACTTCAGTCATATCCTTTTGTGCTTTCTCCATTACTTCTTCTAAAGCCTTGTCTGCAGCTTTTAATTCAGCTACTTGTTCCTTTATGTTCTCAGCTTCAGCTTTATATCCCTCTTTCATCAAGCTGCCAATCTGCTTGGAAAGCCGATTTTGTTGTTGCTTGTTTGCATCGAGTTTTTGTTGTGCCTTGCGGCGTATCTCGTTATATTCCAGTACTTTTTCAACAGCCTCACGTGCTCCTTGAAAATGTTTTTTCTCAAGTCCTTTTATAACACGTTCTGTTTCTTCACTAATCAATTTGAGTGTGAGCATTGATTTCTTTCTCCTTTAATGATTTATTGATGGTACAAAGTTACTATTTTTTTTCGATGTGCAAAATATTATTATGAGCTTTCCTTTATAGCTAAAGGATGTGGCATGATTGAAAAATAAGAAATCCAATTGCATAGTCGCAATTGGATTTTATCGTTTGTTTGGAATAAGTTTTCTTATTTATGCTTCACCTTTTGTCTTAGCTGCGTAAACTTCGGGCGAGAGGACAGATACTGTACTCTTATTGAATTTACCCTTGTGGAAATAAACAACACCATCAGCTAAAGCATATAATGTGTCATCCTTTCCTTGGGCTACATTCTCACCTGCAAAGTGTTTGTTTCCACGTTGGCGAACAATAATATTGCCAGCAATAATCTTTTGACCGCCCCAGATTTTTACGCCTAATCTTTGTGAAGCTGATTCACGTCCGTTCTTAGAACTACCTACACCTTTTTTATGTGCCATTTCTTGTTCCTCCTCGTTTTAAGCGTTAATTGATTTAATTGTAACCTCAGTGAATTGTGCGCGATGACCATTCTTTACGCGATAGTCTTTGCGACGCTTCATCTTGAAAACGATGACTTTGTCACCTTTCACAAGTGGGTTAACAACTTCTACTACTACTTTTGCCCCAGCTACTGTGGGTGCACCGACTTTAACTGCGCCATCGTTGTCAATGAGCAGCACTTTGTCGAATTCAACAGTTTTACCTGCTTCAGCATCTTTAATATGATGCACAAAAAGCTTCTTGCCTTCTTCAGCTTTAAACTGTTGACCGTTAATTTCTACAATTGCGTACATTTTTTTATTGTTAAACGGTTTTTCTCCGATAGGCGATTGGTAACCACCAACACTTTATTGAGCCTAAACCGGAATAAATCGCCTGCAAAGGTACACCATTTCTGTGAAAATTATAGAAGCCGATTGTTGAAACATTATACTTTAACAATAATTAACCGCAAAAACCTGAGTGATGATAACTCTTCCATGATGGGTGTATTGTGTATCCATCAAAAGGAATAAATATTGTAATAAGTTATGCCTTAAGATAAATGAGATCACTCATAATTTCATCAGATATGAATAATCCCTGCTCGCTAATGCTCAGATGGTTGTTCTTGATAATAAGATTTCCATTTTTTAGATGTTCTTGAGCCTCTTGTTTTATATAATTTACTAATTTTTGTCCATATTGTAGTGTCAATTGATTGAGATCAATGCCTTCTTGGGTACGTAATGCTGTAGTGATGAGGTCATTGTAACGGGTATAAATATCTAAGTTCTCAATTGTCTGAGGCAATTGTTTATGTGCAATAGCAATCATATATTGCGTGATATTTGCAATATTCCACTTGCGGTGCCTCCCATCATAACTATGGGCTGCAGCACCTATTCCAATATAAGGAATTTCATGCCAATAGCTACTATTATGTTGGCTACGGTGATGTGGCTTACAAAAGTTACTGATTTCATAGTGCTCATATCCTGCAGTCTTGAGCTTTTGGCACAACAAAGCGTACATGGATTGGCTCAATTCATCGTTAATCTCATGTATCTTTCCGCTATTACGCATTTTTGTTAGCGATGTCCCCTCTTCGTACATTAAACTATAGGCTGAAATATGTGGGACATTACATTGCAAAGCTTGATTGATATCATTGTCCCATAGTTTCAATGTTTGATTTGGTAATCCGAATATTAGATCGAGGCTGATATTGTGGAGTTTTGCTTCATGCAGCATTTCAATTGCATCAATAGCTTGCTGAGCAGTATGTCTGCGGTGGAGAAATTGTAATAGATTATTATCAAAGGTTTGTACTCCCATACTTATTCTGTTTACAGGAAGTGTTGTAAGCTTTTCTATGAAAGTAAAAGTAAGGTCGTCTGGATTGCATTCGAGTGTAACTTCAGTCCATTCTTTTCCCCATAAATTTTCAATTGTAGTGAAGAGCTGATTTAACTGCTCAAAAGTCAATATGCTTGGAGTTCCTCCTCCAATGTATATCGTAGAGATATGTTGTGCTTCTTTAGCTCTTAGTTGTAGCTCTTTGCATATCGAGTCAATGTACTGCTGTTGTAGTTGTTGGTTTGTTGTGCTGTAGAAATTGCAATAAATACAGCGATTAGTGCAGAATGGGATGTGGATATATAAACCTTGCATATGTATATTTTGTAGCAAAAGTACATTTTTTTACTCAAATCTTTTGCGGAATATAATATTTTTTCTACCTTAGAGCCATGAAAGTGCAAGTTTATCTTGCATCCTAACGGCAAAACAATTTATAAATTTTTTAAATCTAATTTGTGTATGAAGGTTTATCAAACGAGTGAAATCAAAAATGTGGCTCTACTCGGAAGTTCGGGTAGTGGTAAAACAACTTTGGCTGAGTGCATGTTGTTTGAAGCAGGTGTTATTAAACGTAGAGGTAGTATTGCTACTAAGAATACGGTAAGCGACTATTTCCCAGTAGAATTGGAGTATGGGTATTCTGTTTTTCCAACGGTCACGCATGTCGAATGGAACCACAAGAAACTGAATATCATTGATTGTCCTGGCAGTGATGACTTTGTTGGTGGGGTAATTACATCGTTAAATGTTACAGATCAAGCTGTTATATTGATTAATGGGCAGTATGGACCAGAAGTAGGGACACAGAACAATTTCCGATATACGGAAAAATTAAAAAAACCAGTTATATTCTTAATTAATCAATTAGATAGTGATAAATGTGATTTTGATGCGATTTTCACATCTATGCAAGAAATCTATGGAAAGAAATGTGTTCTTGTTCAGTATCCTTTGCAAACAGGTTCTGATTTTCATTCTCTAATTGATGTGCTTGTGATGAAGAAGTACTCCTGGAAGGCAGAAGGTGGTACTCCTATGATTGAGAATATTCCTGATGAAGAGATGCCTAAAGCCTTAGCCTTACATAAAGTTTTAGTTGAAGCCTCGGCTGAGCATGATGAAGTGTTGATGGAGAAATTCTTTGAGTCAGAAGCACTTTCTGAAGATGAAATGCGCGAAGGCATCCGAAAAGGGTTAGTTACACGAGGTATTTTCCCTGTATTCTGTGTTTGCTCAGGAAAAGATATGGGAGTTCAACGTCTGATGGAATTTTTGGGTAATGTTGTTCCTTTTGTAAACGAAATGCCTGTCCCGCATAATTCTCGTGGTGAGGAAGTCGTTCCTGTCGCGTCAGGCCCTACAAGCCTATATTTCTTTAAGACTGGAATGGAACCGCATATAGGAGAAGTTTGTTATTTCAAAGTAATGAGTGGAGTCGTATCTGTGGGGATGGACTTAACAAATATAGATCGTGGGAGTAAGGAGCGTATAGGACAAATCTATGTTTGTGCAGGCGCTACTCGATTGCCTGTTGAAAACTTGCAAGCAGGTGATATAGGATGTACCGTTAAGCTAAAAGATGTAAAAACGGGAAATGCTTTGAATGAGAAAGATTGCGACTGGCATTATAATTTTATAAAATATCCCAACTCGAAGTATAGTCGTGCGGTGAAAGCTGTTAACAGCCAAGATACTGAAAAGCTGGTTGCTGCTATTCAACGCATGAGTCAAGAGGATTCAACTTGGGTTTTAGAACAAAGTAAAGAGCTACGGCAAATTATTGTACATGGACAAGGTGAATTTCATTTACGCACATTAAAATGGCGTTTAGAGAATAATGAAAAGTTGCAAGTTGCCTTTACTGAACCGAGAATCCCATATCGAGAAACGATATCGAAAAAAGCAAAATCATTATATAGACATAAGAAACAAAGTGGTGGCGCGGGACAATTTGGTGAAGTGCAGCTTATTATTGAGCCTTATGCTGAAGGTATGCCTGAACCAACTTCGTATAACTTCAATGGGCAAGAATTTAAGGTAACCCTTAAGGGAAAAGAAGTTATAGACTTAGAATGGGGAGGGCGCCTCGTTTTTATCAATTCTGTTGTTGGTGGTGCTATTGATTCTCGTTTCATGCCTGCTATATTAAAAGGTGTAATGGATTGTATGGAGCATGGGCCGTTAACAGGAAGTTACGCACGAGATGTTCGTGTTGTGGTAGTTGATGGTAAGATGCACCCTGTCGATAGTAATGAGCTTTCTTTTATGTTGGCAGCACGCCATGCCTTCTCCGATGCTTTCAAAGAGGCTGGACCAAAGATTCTTGAACCCATCTATGACTTAGAGGTGTATGTGCCTGCTGATTTTATGGGTGATGTTATGAGTGATTTGCAAGGAAGAAGAGCTTTGATTGTAGGGATGGATACTGAAGCTGGTTACCAGAAACTACAAGCTAAAATACCTCTAAAAGAACTCAGTAACTATAGCATTTCGTTAAGTTCTTTGACAGGAGGACGAGCCTCTTTCACAACAAAGTTTGCAAGTTACGAGCTTGTTCCCACAGAACTTCAGGCGACTTTGATTGCAGCCCACGAAAAAGAATTGGTAGAAAAAGCAGAATAAATAGTTGTTTATATAGAATAGGCGAGTTATATGGCTCGCCTATTTTTGTATATATAATTAAATAGTACTTATCTTGATAAAAAAAGTTAATTCCTGCAATATTGTTAACAATTAATTGTTAATCGGAAATAAAATCATTATCTTTGTCACTATGAAGAAAAGAACGATATGGACTATAGCCGTTATAATGGGGCTTTCGTTTATGGGATTGTTATTTCTACAGCTACGCTATATACAAGAGATGGCAAAGATGAAAAAAGAACAATTCGATGAATCTGTCAATCGTGCGCTTTATCAGGCATCCCGGAATTTAGAATTGAATGAGACTTTACGCTATTTAGAAAAAGATGTAAGGGAGTCAGAACGTCGTTCTTTTTCAGTTGATTCAATGGGTACACGGTCTGGCCAACCCAATGATGGGACGGTTCAACAAAGTCATCAGTATGCCACTATAGGCAAGGATGGAACTATATATTCTTCTTTCGAATTGAAAACGATTGCCGTAAAGCCATCTTCTATGCCTAAGGCAATGATACTTAAATCTGATAAGAATTCTATTTCAGAGGCATCAAAGTCATTACAAGAAATAATAAAAAATCGTTATGTTTATCAGAAGGCGCTTTTAGACGAAGTAGTTTATTCTATCTTGTATTCTGCCTCAGATAAACCTTTGAAGGAACGTGTGAATTTTAAACTTCTAGATCAGGATTTAAAAGCTGAATTGATGAATAATGGTATCAACATACCTTATCATTTTACAGTATTAACACAAGATGGACGTGAGGTATATCGATGTCCAGATTATTCTGATGATGGTGAGGAATACTCTTATTCACAAATGCTGTTTCGTAATGATCCACAATCAAAAATGGGAGTTGTCCGTATCCATTTCCCAGATATGAATCATTATATATTTTCGAGTGTACGTTTTATGATTCCCAGTATAGTCTTTACGTTGGTGCTTTTGGTTACATTTATTTTTACCATTGTTGTCATTTTCCGCTCAAAACGTTATAGTGAAATTAAGAACGATTTTATCAATAATATGACGCATGAGCTAAAGACACCTATTGCTAGTATTTCACTTGCTGCGCAAATGCTGAATGATCGTAGTGTTGCAAAAAATGAAGCGATGCTTTCACATTTGGGTAGTGTGATCAACGATGAAAGCCGTCGCCTCCGTTTCTTAGTGGAAAAAGTGTTACAGATGAGTATGTATGATCGTAAGAAGGCTGTGCTAAAGCAAAAGCGAATTGACTTAAATGAAATGATAGAAAGCATTGGTCATTCGTTTACCTTGCGAGTTGAACATACAGGGGGAAAAGTGTATATAAACATAGAAGCTGTAGATTCTGAAATATATGTTGATGAGATGCATTTCCAAAATATAATTTTTAATCTTTTGGATAATGCTGTAAAATATAAAAAGGCAGATCAGCCTATAGATATTTATCTACATACATGGAATGAAGGGAATAATGTCTGCTTATCAGTCCGTGATACAGGGTTAGGAATTAAGAAAGATAATTTAAAAAAGATATTTGACAAATTTTATCGTGTCCATACAGGTAATGTTCACGATGTGAAGGGATTTGGATTAGGTTTAGCTTATGTCAAAAAGATGGTCGATTTACATGGTGGCACTATTCAAGTAGATAGTGAATATGGCGTAGGGACCTGTTTCACCATTAAATTACCATTTTTGGTATCATAGAGGGATCCAGTAAGTAAATTAAATATTAAAGAAAAGAGTTATGGAAGACAAATTGAAAATTTTATTGTGTGAAGACGATGAAAATTTAGGTATGTTGTTACGCGAGTATTTACAAGCGAAAGACTTTTCTGCAACACTCTGTCCAGATGGTGAGGTTGGGTATAGAGAGTTTATGAAGAATAAGTTTGATATTTGTGTGCTTGATGTGATGATGCCTAAGAAAGATGGTTTTACACTTGCGCAAGAAATTAGACAAGCTAATTCTGAGGTGCCTATCATCTTTTTGACGGCGAAAACGCTAAAAGAAGATATATTAGAAGGATTTAAAATAGGTGCTGATGACTACATCACAAAGCCTTTCTCTATGGAAGAGCTCGTGTTTAGAATAGAAGCTATCTTGCGTCGTGTGCATGGTAAAAAGAGTAAAGAGAACACACTCTATCATATTGGTGAGTTTACTTTCGACACGCAAAAGCAGCTGTTGGTTATTGGAGAAAAGCAAACAAAACTAACGACCAAGGAAAATGAGTTGTTAGCATTGCTTTGTTCACATGCCAATGAAATTCTTCAGCGTGATTATGCTTTGAAGACGATTTGGATAGATGATAATTATTTTAATGCACGTTCAATGGATGTTTATATAACTAAGTTGCGCAAGCATCTAAAGGATGATCCCCAAATCGAGATTATCAATATCCATGGTAAAGGTTATAAGTTAATTACGCCTGAGGAGGATTAGTATATATGAAAAAGGCCATTTCACCGCATGAAATGGCCTTTTTTATGTCATAATGTAGGCAATGTTGGCGGGTAACTAATCAACGAAAATGAAGAGAAATCGAAGTTGGCGTAAACTAATTGATAATGAGGAAGAAACAGAACGATTTGCATAGAAGTGCTCTTTTCAAAAAGGGTAGGAATATGCAGATTTAGGCAAAAGTTCAGTTACCAAAGCATTACCTGATTTTGGGATAGGTAACGATGGAGTAATGTCCGGTAACCGAATTATTTTCGCTTGTGTGGCTGTTGCTGTGGTCGGCAGTTTTCTGCATAAGTGAGGAACGCTTTAATTCGGGTAACTTTGCATAAGACAGGCTGCACTCGTCCATTTGAGAGCAAGCTCTCATGGAAATCGCTTGCACTGTCTTTGCCCATAAAAATTAAAGCGTATGAAACAAGAAAAAATGAAGGTGTTGCTCTACCTCAAA
Organism: Prevotella sp. HJM029; assembly: GCF_000599605.1. GTDB lineage: Bacteria > Bacteroidota > Bacteroidia > Bacteroidales > Bacteroidaceae > Prevotella. The sequence continues at coordinate 28,475 of NZ_AZHT01000039.1, forward strand.
AAGAGCGGTCTTGACAAGTTGGGCAAGGCTCCGATTATGGGACGTATCACACTTGGAAGGAATGTTGCCCAGTTCAGTTGTAAACTCTCCTGCAATCCAGAGTTGTGGAATCCCCGTGAGAGTAGAGTGGACGGCAAGAGTCGGGAGGCAGTAGAGATAAACGGCAGGTTGGAGAGTTTGCTGTTGTCTGTTCAGTCGGCTTATCAAGCCTTACTTTCCAAAGGTTGCCTATTTGACGCAACCGATGTAAAGGAACTGTTTCAAGGCAGCGTACAGACACGATGTATGCTTATCGAACGATTGGACATCCTCATCAGGGAGAAGA
>NZ_AZHT01000040.1 GCF_000599605.1 Prevotella sp. HJM029
TCGTTTTGGCTTGCGGAGAACTCCGACGCCTCGTTTTTACTTCGTTTTGGCTTGCGGAGAACTCCGACGCTTCGTTTTTTGCTTTTTTGGGCTTGCTAATTTTTTAGCAAGCCCATTTTTTGCTTTTTTGCCGTTGCTAATTTTTTAGCAGCCCCATTTTTTGCTTTTTCGGGCTTGCTAACGCGTTAGCAGCGGCGTATGAACATGAAACGGGCGCTCATTCGAAAAACAAATGAACGCCCGTTGATGGTTGGCTTTCGTGCTTGGCGCGCAGGCCGTTAAACTAAATATTGCGACGAGATGCTCTCGTTGTCGACAACGCGGCGGATGGTTTCGGCAAACATGTCGGCTACGGAGAGCTGTTTCACCTTTGCGCTGCGGTTAGAGTAGGGGATAGAATCGGTGAAAATCATCTCTTCGAGGGCCGAGTTTTGCACCCGTTCTGATGCCGGACCGCTCATCACGCAATGCGAAGCGCAAGCACGAACCGACAGGGCGCCGGCCTCTTTCATGATGTCTGCCGCCATGGTGATGGTTCCTGCCGTGTCGACCATATCATCAATAATCACTACATTTTTGTCTTTCACGTCGCCAATGATTTGCATGCTGGAAACAACGTTGGCACGTGCGCGCGTTTTGTTGCACAGCACCAGTGGACAACCCAAATACTTGGCATAGGTGTTGGCACGTTTTGAACCGCCTACATCGGGTGAGGCAATCACCATATCTTTGAGGTGAAGGCTTTGCAAGTAGGGCAAAATCACGCCCGAAGCATAGAGGTGGTCGACGGGAACATCGAAGAAACCTTGAATTTGGTCGGCATGCAGGTCCATCGTGATGAGACGATCGATGCCAGCAACGCCCAGTAAGTCGGCCACTAACTTTGCTCCGATGCTCACGCGTGGCTTATCTTTTCGGTCTTGCCGTGCCCAGCCAAAATAGGGGATAACAGCAATGATGTTGCGTGCTGAAGCGCGCTTCGCAGCATCAATCATGAGCAGCAGCTCCATGAGGTTGTCCGAATTGGGGAATGTGCTCTGAACCAAGAACACGTCGCGGCCACGAATAGACTCTTCATAAGAAACGGCAAACTCGCCATCGGAGAAGCGGGTCACCACTAAGTTTCCTAAAGGACAATTTAAACTTGCACATATTTTCTCTGCAAGGTAACGTGTGCTCGTACCCGAAAAAACTAAAAAGGAGTTATTTTCACTCATTCTTATTTGTGTTTATGTTGATGAAGTTGATTGCATGCTGTGCTAACTTTTCTTCAACGTGCAGAAAGCAGTTGGCCTTCGGCGCGTGGGCATAGAAATGGATGTGGGCTTGCCTCTTCATTATGTTAGCGTTGAAAAACGTTGCAAATGTAGGAAAATTCTATTAAACCCGCAATTATCTCATTGCAAAAAGTTACCTTTGTACGACAAAAAAGAAGGGGAGCAGAGAAATGAAAGTGAATGTCGAAACGTTTGAAGGTATTAAGCGTCCCATGTATGTGCTTGAGGAAGTGCGCCTGCGTCGCAATCTAAATCTTGTTGCGCAGGTGGCTCGCGAAGCGGATGTAGAGGTGATTTTGGCTTTTAAGGCCTTTGCGCTGTGGAAAACTTTTCCCATTTTCAAGGAATATATTCGTGCGACAACTGCCAGTTCATTGAATGAGGCTCGTTTGGCCTTTGAGGAGTTTGGCAGTGCAGCCCACACGTTCTCTCCCGCTTATACCGATGATGAAATCGACACGATAGCCCGTTGTTCGAGCCATCTGCAATTCAATTCGCTCACGCAATATGCACGTTTCCACGAGCGGGCGAAGCATGTCAACCCAACCATCAGTTTTGGCTTGCGCATCAATCCCGAATATTCTGAGGTGGGCACCGCGCTTTATAATCCCTGTGCACCTGGCACACGCTTTGGCATCACGGCCGACAAGTTGCCCCAGCAGTTGCCTACCGACATCGAAGGTTTTCATTGTCATTGCCATTGTGAGAGTGGTGCCGACACGTTTGAGCGCACCTTGCAGCACATTGAGGCAAAGTTTGCGAAGTGGTTTCCGCAGCTGAAATGGATTAACTTCGGTGGCGGACATTTGATGACGCGTGCCGATTACGACGTGATGAAGCTCGTTGATATCTTGCAGCAATTTCGTCAGCGCTATCCCTGGCTCTACGTTATTCTTGAACCAGGTAGTGCCTTTGCCTGGCAAACGGGGCCGTTGGTGAGCCAAGTGGTCGATGTGGTGGAGGATAGAGGCATTAAGACGGCCATCCTCAATGTGAGCTTCACGTGCCACATGCCCGATTGTTTGGAAATGCCTTATTTCCCCATCGTGCGCCATGCCGAGCATATTGATCCTGCAGCAGAGCAGCCCCAGCATGCCTATCGGTTGGGCGGTAACTCCTGCTTGAGCGGCGATTTCATGGGCGATTGGCTGTTTGACCACGCGCTGCAAGTGGGCGAGAACATTATTTTCGAAGATATGTTGCACTACACCACTGTAAAAACCAACATGTTTAACGGCATTTCGCATCCCGCCATCGCCTTGGCTAAGGCCGACGGAACATTGCAGATGTTGCGCGAGTTCGGCTATGAAGATTATCGCAGCCGCATGGATTAATCTTCCACAACGTGGGCATTTTGCCAAATTATTTGTAACTTTGCGCCCACGTTTAAACAGAACCGAGTGCTTGACAAACCTCGTAAAAAACAAGAAATGAAACAAGAAAAGAACATGGTGAGTGTGCTGTTCATGCTTTTCAGCATCCTCTTTTGCGTTTGCCTCATTGCGGCCAACGTGCTCGAAACAAAGCAAATCTCAGTATTTAACATCAGTCTCACGGGCGGCTTAATCGTCTTCCCCGTCTCCTACATCATCAACGACTGCGTGTGTGAGGTGTGGGGCTATCAAAAAGCGCGACTGCTCATTTGGACAGGTTTTTTGATGAACTTCTTCTTTGTGACGATGGGCGCGATTTGTGATGCCATTCCCGGCGCGCCCTACTGGACTAACGAAGCGGGATTTCACGCCATTTTTGGTTTGGCTCCGCGCATTGCCGCCGCCTCGTTTGTGGCTTTCTTAGCCGGAAGTTTTGTCAATGCCTATGTCATGAGTCGCATGAAACTGCGCGATCGTGGGCGTCATTTCTCAGCACGTGCCATCTGGAGCACCGTCTTTGGCGAGAGCATCGACTCCATTATCTTCTTCCCTTTGGCATTAGGCGGCGTAGTGCCTTGGCCCGAATTGCCCAAACTTATGTTGTGGCAAGTTGTGCTGAAAACCATTTATGAAATCATTGCGTTGCCGCTCACCATTCGTGTTGTGAGATATCTTAAGCAGCATGAGGGCGAAGATGCCTATGATGAAGGCATCAGTTACAACGTTTTGAAAATATTTAATCTGAAAAATAATGGATAGAAAAGATGAAGGTCTGCAAGCTTTGGGTCGCACCACACGCTATGCAACCGACTATGCGCCCGAGGTGTTGGAAACATTTGACAACAAACATCCCGACAACGATTATTGGGTGCAATTCAATTGTCCCGAGTTCACGTCGCTTTGCCCCATCACTGGGCAACCCGACTTTGCCGAAATCTGCATCCGCTACATTCCAGGAGCGAAGATGGTGGAGAGCAAAAGCCTCAAACTCTATCTCTTCAGCTTTCGTAACCACGGCGATTTTCACGAAGATTGCATCAACATCATCATGAAGGATTTGGTGCGTTTGATGCAGCCCAAATACATCGAAGTGGTGGGCTATTTCACGCCTCGTGGTGGCATCAGCATCTATCCGTTTGCTAATTTCGGCCAACCCGGAACGAAATATGCGCAGCTGGCTGAACATCGGTCGATGAACTATCAGATGGATGGAGCGTCGTTGCACGCGAAGTAATCCTTCTTGTTTATCATTGTGCCACAAACAAAAAAGCTGTTCTGCAGTTGCTGAACAAATGAAAATTCAAAAAACAGATGTTTAGCAGTTGCTGGACGCCTGTTTTTGATTTAAATGGTGTATTTTTATCTACTTTCAGTGCAGCATGATGATTGGCGATGACGGGATGTTTTCATCAAAGTGGGCTGCAGAAGCCGTGTGATAGCCGGCAGCGTTGCACGTATTTATGGGGCGATTTATGCGATGTAGGTGAGCACAAAGTCCTCGTTGGCGCGGTGAACTATGCTGAAGCTGCGGCCTTGGCGCAGGTTTTCGATGGATCGGATGCCGGGCTTTTCGTCATGATGAGCCACGCGCATGTCGAAAAATTGCAAATCTTCTGCTGAGCAATATTTGTAGAGTGTCTCTTTGGCACACCATATCAACAAACGCTCTTCGGTAGTCAGAGCTTGCTCATCGGTTCGTATAAATCGGTCGGCAATGCGGTTGACACGCGGGCTGATGTATTCGATGTCAACGGCTACCTCGTGCGTTTTTGACAGGATGACCGCAGCATAGCCTTTCGTGTGGCTGATGCTGATGTGATAGTTGGCGATGAAAGGCTTTCCAGCTGCGTTGTGCATGATGCGGAGGGGCTGCTGTGTTAGCTGTTCAACAAGCGCATAAACGGCTAAACGTTCCACTTGTCGGCTACTGCTGTGGCACGACGTCAGTTCGTCTTGAAAAATGGTTTGCAGAAAGGGGGATGATGCACAGAAGTCGGCGGCCGTCTCTTCTATTTTCCAAATACCCAATAGCGTGTCGGGAGTGACGTCTTCGCAGGATAGTAATGGCATATTATCCCACTTTTGGATGGATAGACACTTTTATTTTGCTAATGCGGCGACCTTCGATGCTGAGAATCTCAAAGGTGAATTGTTGGTAATTTATTTTCTCGTGTATGACGGGGAAATCGCCTTTGAGCTCTAACAACAATCCAGCCAAAGAGTCGGCGTCGCCCTCAACATCGTCAAAAATATCGTCGTCGAGTGCAAGGATTTTGCAGAAATCGCTCAAAAGAACTTTGCCTTCGAAGATATAGGTGCTGGCATCAATCTTGGTGTAGCTTTTGACATCGTCGTCGTATTCATCGTTAATCTCACCTACGATTTCTTCTAAAATATCTTCTAAAGTGATGAGTCCACTGGTACCGCCAAACTCGTCAACGACGATGGCGATGTGGATTTTGTTTTCTTGGAATTCGCGCAGCAAATCGTCGATTTTCTTCGTTTCGGGCACAAAATAGGGTGGGCGAATGAGGCTCTGCCAGCGGAAAGTTGCCGACTTCGAGAGGTGGGGAAGCAAATCTTTGATGTAGAGAATGCCGCGGATGTGATCGGTATTGTCTTGATAGACGGGAATGCGGCTATAGTTATTCTCGATAATACATTGCAACACTTCGGTGAAATTGCTGTGAATATCTAAGTTAACGATGTCTTGTCGGGTAGTCATTACTTCTTTTGCGGTTTCATCGCCAAAGCGAATGATGCCTTGGAGCATGCTTTGTTCGTCTTTGATGTCTTCTTTGTCGGTAAGTTCTAAGGCTTGTTCTAAATCGTCGACGCTGAGTTGGCGATTTTTCTTTTGCCAGACTTTTTCGGCGATGACACCACTTTTGGTAAGAAGGGTTTCTAAAAGCCAGAAAAACTTGCGAAAGAAAAGAATGCCATTTACTGCAAAACGGCAGAAAGTGAGTGGATTCTGACGGCTATAAACTTTGGGCATGATTTCGCCAAAGAGCAGCAAAAGAAAGGTGAGCAGCACCGTGAGCACCAAAAACTCGAGCCATTCCGCTCTTGGCCCAAAGTGGATGAGCGAGCCGAAGATGAAGTTGCAAAGCATGATGACGGTGACATTCACAAAATTGTTGGTGATGAGAATGGTGGCCAACGTGCGTTCGCTGTCTTGGCGGAGCATTTCTATTTTGCGATCTTTTGCATTGTGCTCGACATCTAAATCTGCAATGTCGGTGGGAGAAAGACTAAAAAATGAAATCTCTGATGCACTGGCAAATCCCGAGAGTAGTAGTAGAAAAACTACTAAAAAGAATGAGATGACTACGCCAAGGGTGGGCGTCTGGAGTGTGATATCGGAAAAAGCTTCCGTAAACGATGATATGTCCAAGAGCTTTGTTATTTTAAACTTAGAATGGCAGAGTTTTATCGTCGTCTGTAATGTTGTCTACTGGCGATGTGTTTTGCTTTTTTGTAGCTTGTTGTGAGGGGATAGGCTGAGCGGTTGTTGGTTGCGCAGTATTTTGTAAAGCATTCTCCTCTCTTTCTATGGGTTTGGGATTGAGTAGTTCCATGTTCTCAACAAGGATTTCAGTAACATAGCGTCGCTGTCCTTTTTGATCGTCATAGCTGCGGTAACGAATACGCCCTTCAACATAAAGTTTGTCACCTTTATGTACATGTTTCTCTACCACTTTAGCCAATCCGCGCCATACAACGAGGTTGTGCCAGTCAGTGTGGTCGGGCACTTTGGTTCCATTTTGCAAAGTATAGCCGCGCTCTGTTGTTGCAAGTGGGAACTGTGCTACAGCTTGATCGGTGTCATAATAGCGCACATCGGGCTCTTTCCCGACGTTACCAATCAACATCACTTTATTCATTATGAAAACTTTAAAATGAGACAGATTAGGAAAGGCCTATTTCCACATGCCTAAATAGCGGAATTGAAAATTCTTTCCTTTTGCCGATGGGAATTGCGAACGATTATCAACACGTGTGCGTAAGTATTCAACAATGCGGTCATAGCAATCTTGTCCAGAATTGGCTTTGCATTGTACCACGAACTGTGTGTCACGATATTCATGCTTTCCTGTAGTAGGGATAAGCACTACGCGTTTGAAATTTAAAGCACCTTCATACCAGCCTGGCTGCATCTCTGTGAGCCGTGTTATGGCCGAAGCAGCTAAAGCATGTTTTTCTATTAAAGGAGTATTGGTTTGCATAGCTTTCTTTTCTTTAAAATCTGTCATTGTTGTTGCTGTCGTCTTGATAATGATGAAATAGGCGCGTTGATGCACTTTGTAGCGTTTAGGATAAGATACATCACTGGCTACATAGGCACGAATATCACCCTCTAAAGCATGAGTCAGTACTATATCAGGAATAGAACTTAGAAAATCGAGAGCTTCTTCAACAGAAGAAACCAAAACCTCACGATTGAAATATCTTAAATATAGATTCATGAACTTGTATGTTTCTCGATAAAAGAGCGGAAAACGGGATTCGAACCCGCGACCCCGACCTTGGCAAGGTCGTGCTCTACCAACTGAGCTATTTCCGCATAGAGATAATTCTTTGTCTTTTTTTATATGTGAAGAGGAGGAGACTCGAACTCCCACGTCACAATTGACACTACCCCCTCAAAGTAGCGCGTCTACCATTCCGCCACCTCTCCAGCATATTTGTAATACTAAATAAAATGTGCCCAGAACAGGACTCGAACCTGCACGCCGTTAAACACACGCACCTGAAACGTGCGCGTCTACCATTCCGCCACCTGGGCTTATGAGAAGAGATAAATCTCTCTGCGCATCTTATTCAGCATTAGAGCGGAAAACGGGACTCGAACCCGCGACCCCGACCTTGGCAAGGTCGTGCTCTACCAACTGAGCTATTTCCGCATAAAATGATTATTCTAAAGGCATTTCGCTAAATGCGGTTGCAAAGATAAGGCTTTTTTTAAGACACCACAAACTTTTGCTCATTTTTTTTGGAAAAAAATAATAGATTTCTTTGTTAGAGTTTTCTCCTATAAAACATAAGTTCTTGATAATTTAGTGCTTCTATTATCAGATTTTTCTTACCTATTTTTCATATGATAGTCTGTTTTTCTGTAAAAAGGTTTCAGGTTGTGGATAAGACATTGGAATATAGTACCAATCAAATGGTAGGTGCATAGAGTCAATTTCTTCTAAAGACTTATTCATTAAATGCTGTTCTGTGCTGTAGATATAAATATTTTTTATATAATGAATCAGAACATCTATAGGCGGATATTCCTTTCGCACTGTTGTATACCATTTTAATAAATCCATAGAGCCTTTGCTTGAATTGCATGTTTTGCAGACCATGATGAGATTATTCATTTCGTTTCGGCCACCTTTGCTGCGTGGAAAGACATGATCTTTCGTCAGTTCCTTGGTAGCCATAATCTTGCCACAATACCAGTAATAATTATTTTTACGTATTTTGATTATATTCAATTCTATGAAATCCTGAATATTCCATACTCCTTCTTTATATGCTTTAAAGGACTTTGACCGAATCATAAAGCATACTCAATCATATTTTAATTTCCGTGCTTTTATAGCATAGTGTAACATTTGTAAGTTGGCATATGACCAATAAAGGAGTTCTCCAAAGTTTGCAAATGCTCTTTCTTTCATAGCAATATTATGGCATGTTATAAATCCTTTTTCTTAAATATGTGTGAGGAGAACGCATAAGGAAGTACAATCCATAAGAGAAGCAGTAAGGATGAAACAATGATTCCACCGGTAGCTCCTAAAAACTCTTTGAAGGCTGCACCACCATATCCCATCATAGCTGAGACATCCATCTTAAGGATTACCTGGAATCGAGCTAAATCGAGTGGATTAAGCATTAAGAATGAGAGTAAAAGAGTCTCAATTGGCCACTCACTAAACAAGAAAACGAAATAAAGTAGGACGGCATCATAAATCATTGTCAGGAGCAACCAGATGAGGATTGAGATACCTATGCCTCGTGTCTTTTCACTTGTAAGCATCGTCGTTAAGAAGGCTAACGAAACGAAAATCTGCGTGGTTACACAGCCCATGAGTATTAGAACGATTGCTGTTTCCCAGTCTGTATAGAGCAACATGGGAATACCCGCTCCGAGTAGAAATGAAATTTGGAGGCTGGAAGAGACGCCTGCGTAAAAACTTTTCCAAATTTGTTGCCGTTTGAGTGGCTGACTTAATAGGAGAACAATAAAGTCGTGCGAATCGTAGAGATAGGTTACAGTATAAAGCAGCGACATGAGTGGGGTTATGGACAGAATGATATTCAGTTCTGTGAGTGCCCCTTTTGATGCATTATCTTGTAGTAAAAGCGATGTCCATGAAAGGAGTGCTAATAATATAAGATATATAATGACAACCTTATCTTTTATATTATCTGTAAAAATAATTTTCGTAATCTTTCCCATAACGTTTTATTGTTTCTTGTGTTTTTCTAATAATGACATGACACCTTGTGAAACATTTTCTAGTCCAGTCTCCTCTAAAAGTTGTTGAACCGATTTAAAAAATAGTACTCTGCCTTCATCCATAAAGATGATGTGGGTGACAATACCTTCTAATTCGCTGAGGATATGTGAAGTAATAAAAACCAATTTATTCTTCTCTTTAGCAATTTTATTTTTTAAAATATTAGCAGCAATGGGATCTAAACTGGCTGTTGGCTCATCGAGGATTAGTATGTCTGGATTGAAGAGAAATGCTAAAGCTGCATTCACCTTTTGGCTCGTGCCCCCCGATAGTGCCTTTGTTTTCTTATTTGCAATATCTTCAATTCGAAACGCTTTATATAATTCATCATCGTATTCATCGTTGTTTCCGCGTATCTCTCGGATGGTTTTGAACGTTTCTGCCACGCTCATGTTCTCAGGGAAACAGCTACTTTGTGGCATAAACCCAATATGTTGGCGATAGGAGGGGCGTGTGTTAATGTCCACGCCATCTACTAAAATTTGACCAGATTGGGGAGTTACTAAACCAAGGATACATTTCATGAGAGTTGTCTTTCCACATCCATTAGGTCCAACAAAGCCAATACACTGTCCCTTCTCTAACTGCAAATTAACATCGTGGAGTACATGTAGTTTGCCATAAAACTTATTGAGGTTGCTTATTGTTATCATATTTTAATGGGTTTCATATAGGGGTGGTTGTCAACATAATTATCAGGAGTGATAGAGGGTAGCAGCTTCTCGGTGCTATCAAGTAAATCCATTAAGAAACTGTGAAAAAAGAATAATACATTCTCATTTTGTTCAGCGAGCATAGAAAAAAGACTTAGTGGATGGAAGGGAACATCACCTCTACCATCTTTATTCAGGTCATAACCTTCATACTTATCCCAATAGTTACCATTCACAATATTGCGATTATAGCTCACGTTGGTCGTCATATCGAATGTATTTCCGAGAAAGTTATTCTCGCAGATGGTGTCATTTGTACTAGCCGAAATTAATCGCATGCCCCAACCATTTCCTTTAATTTCATTACGTTTTATGAATAAATCCGAGCCGCCATCAACAAGAAGTCCTACGGTGTTATTGAGGAAACGATTTCCTTTAATAGAGCTATATTGAAGCTCTTTAATAAGTAATCCATAAGACGAAGTGCCTCGATTGAATGTAAAAACATTATTCAACATTGTTACATGGTGTGCAAACATAACTGCCACACCAGCTTGGTTGTGGCTAAAAAAATTTGCACGGTAGACGTTAAAATGCGAAAACATGAAATGGAGTCCATAGCGTGCACATCCGCTGACTTTATTGTGTTCGATGCATGAAGCATTTACAAATTCGAGATAAATACCATCTCGATTATGTCCAATTACATTTTCGGCAATATGCATGTCGTCACATTTCCAGCAATGTATTGCATTTCCCATGATTGCGTTTTGCACTATATTGCTCGAAATATTGTTGCGAATTACCGTGCAATGTCTACTGTTTTGGAACATAATACTGAATTGATTTGCTCGAAACACACAATTGCGGATAATGACGAAACTCGCGTTTTCAATGTGTAGGCCACTGTAATCAATTCGTGAAGAGCGTGCGGAATGTTGTATTTGGAAGCCGTCAATTACCACATTATTGGTTTTTACTTGAATAACGTTGCCTTGCAGACTTCCGTCAATAATGGGCAAACCAATACCTTTCAGAGTGATAGGTTTGTCGATTAGTAAGTGCTCTTTATAGACTTTTCCTGCATAGACTACGATTTCATCATGTGGCTGAGCTAATTTCAAAGCGTCATGAATCGTAGGAAAAGTTTTTCCTTTCCCTACGTCAATCGTGCGTCCTAAACTTGGAATCGTGCACAACAAGCTGAAAAACAGCATTAATCTACACCATGTTGTATTTTTAATCTTTCCCATGAATCGAGTAGGATGGAACGCGTTTTTGTTGCAAACGTGCGTGCATGATTCTTATTTTTAAAGGCAGCTACGCCACCATTCATCGGACTTTTAATGTCTTGACCGAGCACAAGATTGGCTGTTTTGATATCAATTAAAGAATCGGGATGCTCATAATCAGCTACATATATTTTAGTAACGATGCTATCAGAGAGTTTCTTTTCATTGATGTGATGAAACAGGCATGATAAATCGTCAAACTTGAAACATTTTCCTTTATCAGTAATAATTTCGCAAGCAAATTGTGGCTCTTCGATGGTCATACCACACTTCTCACAATTATCTTTACCCAAATTAACGGGTTGTGGCTTGTCATTCACCGTGCAAGCGACAACACAAAGAAGGGTCAGCAGCAACACAAAGGTTGCTGCTGACCCTTTTATAAGCTCCTTATAGAAGTTTCCTTTCATACAAATTAGTTTTGTTTTGCTTTATTCCCAAAGATGACAACTTCTTTGACAACCACATACAAGAGGATAACACCTGCAAGCATAAGCAGGTATCCACCAACATTAGGTTGTGAGAGGGCATCAAAACTCAGGAGTTGTTTCTCACCAAGGATTGGTGGTTGGTAGGACATGCCTGGCACTTTAATCGGGGCATCGGGCGAAAGGTTATGTCCATAAACATAGGTCCAATGATAGAAGTCGACAAATCCCAGGACACCAAAAATACCAAATGCTACTAAAGAGGCAATGCTGAGCTTTTTGTTTTTGATGAATGCTGTGACTAAAAAGAGCACAGCAAAGGCACCAAGGATAATGGGCAAAGCTGTGAACTCCCAGAAATCTCCAGGGTGAATTTGTGCCATTCCCACATAGTGATTTAACTCATTGATTTTGTAAAGGTCATTGCCTTCGTCACCACCTGAAACACCATCGAGGCCACCAATGTAGAGAACCATTCCCTCGGGATATTGTGGTGCACTAAGATCTATTCGCCATACAGAGGTAAATGCGCTTATCGCTGTGAATATGCCCGCAACAATGAGCAATATCATGCTTGATTTTGAGAGCTTACCTGTAAAATTAAATTTCATATACTTTCATCTATGATGAACCTGTCGTCAGCGCAAGTCTTTGATGTTGATCTTAACACGCGACAGGTTCATGATTGTTTCCTTTTTATTTTATTCTTTGATTATCGTTTGTGTGTTGTTGGAGCAGCACCTGATTGTGTGGTAGGTTTCGTCACAGTGAATTGTGATGGTAACTTATCGTCAATCGTAAAGCTCAAAGGTGTATTGCTTCCTTTTGGAGAAACGCGAGCGTAGCCTTGCATTTCTTGGTGCAATGCACTACAGAAATCTGTGCAATAGAAAGGTAAAATGCCAACACGATTGGGAATCCATTTTATAGTTCCTGTTTCTCCAGGCATAACCAACAACTCAGCATTGTTGTTACCTTTGATAGCAAAACCGTGTGGAATATCCCATTCTTGTTCGATGTTTGTTACATGGAAGTAAACTTCATCGCCAATCTTAATACCTTCAATGTTATCGGGAACAAGACGCGAACGGATGGCTGCCATGTAGACATCAACGCGGTTGCCATGGCGTTCAACGCGAGCTTCTTGTGCCGTGCTAATCTTATAGGGGTTGTGGTTGTTCTTCAATAATGTGAAGTTCACCATGTTGGGTCTTAGCATGTCTGCAGCGATTGCACTGGCATAGTGTGGTTCACCAATCAAGGGGAACTCGAGGAGCAACTTCATCTTATTACCACTAATATCATAGAGTTGTGCAGCTTGACAAAGTTCTGGTCCCGTTGGGAGGAAGCAATCCTTTGTAATCTTGTTGTAAGCAATCATATATTTGCCATAAGGTTTCTTGGTGTCGGCACCAAAGACAGAGAGATGGCCTACTGAATAATAAGTTGGGATGCGGTCTTCAATCTGACAATCCTTAAGTCTCCATTTCACAATTTCTGAAGAAATGAAGAAGCTGGTATAAGCGTTACCATCGGCGTCAAACTCGGTGTGGAGCGAGCCTAAACCTGGAGCTTGTACTTCGCCGTGCAAAGCATCTTCGTATTTGATGACGTTGATACCTTCAACTTTGCCATCAAACTTGTGGTTCTTGATGGCTTCTTGAATCTTTTTGAAGCTGAACACAGGGAGATTAGCACTTAACTTACCATTACCCACAATATATTCGCCTGTTGGGTCGACATCTACGCCGTGAGGAGACTTAGGACAAGGAATCAGGTAGAGGAAGTCATTAAATTTGCGTGTGTCAATCACCTTTACCTTGTTTAAAATCTCAGATGTAGCCTGCTCGGTGTTTTCGTTCATCACGTTGTGTGCATATTTACAAGCTTTCCAGTCGAAATCGCCTTTTGCAGCATGCTCTGCGGCTTTCTTCCAGTTGATAGCAAGGATATAGTCCTTATCGTTTTGCGAAGCATTCACTTCTAAGAGCGAGTGTGCTTGTTCGGTGTTATAGCAAGTGAAGAACGACCAGTCAGCTGACTCATTTTTGCCGCTATGACTTAAATCATAGTTGAACGGAGGCAGGTTTAATTGGAAATCTAAATTCAAATGTCCTGTCTTTTGGTCTACCTTGATGTAAGAAACGCAACCGCGGAACTTTGTCTTGTAGTCTTTAATGGATACATCGCCATTTTCATAGTCTGCAGGAACGCTGAACCGAGATCCTGCAACAATATATTCGGTGTTGCTTGTGATGAAAGGCGAAGCGTGGTTACCACTCGTGTTAGGCAACTCGATAATTTCTGCTGTGCGGAATGTTTTTAAGTCGACGCGCGCAATACGTGGTGTGTTGTTGGCATTGATGAAGAGCCAACGGCCATCGTACATGGCATTTGTTTCAGACAGCTGGGTGTGGTGTGAGTCATCCCATGGTACAAAGCCGAATGAGGTGTTCAATAGAGGTTTGGTGTTTTCGTCATAGCCATAACCATTTTCTCCATTTTGAGAGAATACAGGGATAACTTTCAAAAGACGTCCTGAAGGGATGCCATAGACGGAAACTTGGCCGCTAAAGCCGCCCGAAACAAAATCATAATACTCGTCGTAGTGCCCGGGAGCCACATAAACTTGCTTTGCAGCGTCGTCGTCGACGGCGATGTGGCCAGCCTTTTTGGGCTTACAAGCATGGAATACGCCGCCTAAGAGGCAGAGTGATGCCAATGCGTAAATTGAGGATTTCTTCATAAAAATATCTAATTAAAATTTGTTATCTGGCCGTAAAATTATATTTTTTTCTTAATTAGTGCAAGTCCTGCTTGTAGATGTGTGACTTCTTTATGAAAAATTAAACGTTTAGTTTCCATTTGTATTGAAATTTCATGCGCAAAAGGGTGATGGTATTCAAGAAAGGTATTAGCAAAAAGAACTTGCGGCACGATCTGATGGAGCATGCCGCAAGTATAATAAGATGTGAATGGCGATTGGCCATTAGCCTTTGATGGCTGCAATGCCGGGAAGTTCCTTTCCTTCGATGGCTTCTAACAAGGCGCCGCCACCGGTAGAGATATAAGAAACCTGGTCGGCCAAACCAAACTTGTTGATGCAAGCTACAGAGTCGCCGCCACCAATGAGTGAGAATGCACCGTTCTTTGTGGCTTTGGCAATGGCTTCGGCAATGGCTTTTGAGCCGTCAGCGAAGTTGTCGAATTCGAACACGCCTGCAGGACCGTTCCAGAGGATGGTCTTTGAGTTTTCAATCACCTCGGCAAATGCCTTACGCGATTCGGGACCTGCGTCCATTCCTTCCCAGCCGTCGGGGATATCATTCGAAGGTGCAACGGCTTGTTTGGCATCGTTCTTGAAGTCGTCGGCGATGATTGAATCGGTGCCGAGCACCAAGTTCACATGATTTTCCTTAGCCTTCTTCATCACATCCAACGCCACGTCCAATTTATCTTCTTCGCAGATGCTCTTGCCAATCTTTCCGCCTTGCGCTTTGGCGAAAGTGTAGGTCATGCCGCCGCAGAGAATCAGGTTGTCGACCTTGCCCAGCAAGTTTTCGATGATACCAATCTTGGTCGACACCTTCGAGCCACCCATGATAGCGGTGAAGGGGCGTTTGATGTTGTTGAGCACGGCATCAACGGCCTTCACTTCTTTCTCCATGAGATAGCCCAACATCTTGTGGTCGGCATCGAAATAATCGGCGATGACTGCCGTAGAAGCATGTTTGCGGTGAGCCGTACCGAAGGCATCCATCACGTAGCAATCGGCATACGAAGCCAGTTTCTTCGCGAAATCCTTTTGGCGCGCTTTCATCTCCTTCTTCGCCTCGTCATATTCGGGTGTGCCTTTCTCAACGCCCACGGGCTTGCCCTCTTCTTCGGGATAGAAACGGAGGTTCTCCAACAGCAGCGCTTCGCCGGGCTTCAGTGCAGCAGCTTCGGCCTCGGCATGGCCACAATCTTTGGCAAATTTCACCTCAACGCCCAATGCGTCCGACACATTTTTCACGATTTGCGAGAGCGAAAGCTCAGCCTTCACCTTACCTTTGGGCTTGCCCATGTGGCTCATCATGATGAGCGCGCCACCATCGGCCAGCACCTTCTTCAACGTTGGCAATGCACCGCGAATGCGCGTGTCGTCAGTCACTTTTCCATTTTCGTCCAAGGGAACATTGAAGTCCACGCGAACGATTGCTTTCTTACCAGCAAAATTAAATTGTTCGATCGTCATTTTACAGTTATTTTTGATGTTAAAAATCTTTCGTTTTATGCTCGGCAAAGATACGGTTTTTTCGTTGAAACAGGGAAACCTTTACCGAGATTTCATTGCTTTTTCTATGCAATCGCCGTGTTTTGGCACATCAAGTTGGCAATATATTGGGCGCATTATGCTCAATCGAAAAGGGTTGCTGGCGAGGTGCTCGCCGACGGACTAAAACAAGAAAAGGTTGCTGGCGAGGTGCTCGCTGACGGACTAAAACAAGAAAAGGTTGCTGGCGAGGTGCTCGCTGACGGACTAAAACGAGAGAAGGTTGCTGGCGAGGTGCTCGCCGACGGACTAAAACGAAAGAAGGTTGCCGGCGAATAGTTCGCCGACGGACTAAAACAAGAAAAGGTTGCCGGCGAATAGTTCGCCGATGGACTAAATCAAGAAAGGTTGCGTGGTAGAGGGGGTTGATGGAGGCTGGTAGGGTCGGTGCCTGCGTGCCCGACCGTGTCGCCCCATGAGGGTGCATCTGTCGTTGCCTTGTGGGGAACGGACTATGCGTCGTATGGAGTTGGGTCGTCGATTCCGGCGGCTTGCAAGGCTTCTTTGCGCTCAATGCAGGTGCCGCATTTGCCACAGTGGTGCGCGCCGCCTTTGTAGCAGCTCCATGTTTCGGCATAGTTGAGGCCGAGCCGTTTGCCAATGTGCGCGATGTCGGCTTTGGAAATGTTGGTATAGGGTGCCACAACATGCGCTTTTACATAGGTTCCGGCTGTGGCTGCGGCGTCGATGGCACGGATGAATTGCGGCGTGCAATCGGGATAGATGGTGTGGTCGCCGCCGTGGTTGGCGATGAAAACCTGGGTGAGGCCGTGACTTTCGGCCACGCCAATGGCAATGGCGAGCATGATGCCGTTGCGGAAGGGCACCACGGTGGATTGCATGTTGTCGGCGGCATAGTGGCCTTCGGGAATGGCGTCTGCCCCCTGGAGCAACGAGCTTTCGAAGTGGCGTTGCATGAAATCTAAGTTGATGACGATGTGGGGAATGCCCAAACGCTTGCAGTGCATGGCGGCGAGGGGAAGCTCGCGTGCGTTGTGGTTGCTGCCATAATCGAAGCTGATGCCCAAGGCGATGTCGTCTTGCCGGTCGTAGAGCAGCGTGATGCTGTCCATGCCGCCGCTCACAATAATCACAGAGTTTTTCTTTGCCATGTTTTATCCAAATAAAGTTCGTAGTGCTTCTTCAACCTTTTTCACGGGGTGAAGGTCAATGTTATATTTTCGTTTGTCGAAGCCTTTGAGGTTGTAGGCGGGGATAATCATGTGGGTGAAGCCCAGTTTTTCGGCTTCGGCAATGCGCTGTTCGATGCGGTTTACGGGTCGCACTTCGCCGCTCAATCCCACTTCGCCTGCCATGCACCAACCTGCTTCGATGGCCGTGTCGACGTTGCTCGAGAGCACGGCCGCAATGACGCTGAGGTCCATGGCCAAGTCGGTTACACGCAGTCCGCCGGCAATGTTGATGAACACGTCTTTCTGCATGAGTTTAAATCCCACGCGCTTTTCGAGCACAGCCAGCAACATGTTGAGGCGGCGTTGGTCGAAGCCAGTGGCCGTGCGCTGCGGCGTGCCGTATGCGGCCGACGAAACCAAGGCTTGTGTTTCGACCAAGAAGGGGCGCACGCCCTCGATGGCGGCAGAGATGGCCACGCCCGAAAGGCCTTCGTGGTCTTGCGTGAGCAGCAATTCAGAGGGGTTGGAAACGGGTCGCAGGCCATCTTGTCGCATTTCGTAGATGCCGAGTTCCGACGTGCTTCCGAACCGATTTTTGATGGCGCGCAGAATGCGATACATGTAGTGCTGGTCGCCTTCGAACTGGATAACGGTGTCGACAATGTGTTCTAAAATCTTCGGTCCGGCCAACGTTCCTTCTTTATTGATGTGGCCAATGAGGATGACGGGAATGCCGCTTGTCTTGGCGAAACGCAGCAAGGCCGAAGCACATTCGCGCACCTGTGTGATGCTGCCGGGCGAACTCTCTACCTCTGAGGTGGAAATCGTTTGGATGGAATCGATGATGACGAGCTCGGGCTTGGCTTCTTTGATGCTGTCGAAGATGTTTTCTAACGACGTTTCGCACAGCACTTGCACGGCACCGTTGCCTCCGATGCGCTCGGCACGCATCTTGATTTGGTGGGCGCTCTCTTCGCCGCTCACATAAAGGATGTCGCGGTTTTGCATGCGCAGGATGGTTTGCAGCGTGAGGGTGCTTTTGCCAATGCCGGGCTCGCCGCCCAAAAGCACGATGCTACCTGGCACCAATCCGCCGCCCAACACGCGGTTGAGCTCGGCATCTTGCATGTCGATGCGTGGCTCGTCTTGTGCCGAAATCTCGTGTAGGAATTGCGGTTTATTGTGGTGTTCCAACTTGTTGCGCACGGCATGGGCCGCCGATTTTGCCGCCATCGACCCCGAGTCGGCTGCAATTCTGATTTCCTTGTAGGTGTTCCATTGTCCGCAAGCGGGGCATTTGCCAATCCATTTGGCTGACTCTTGTCCGCAGTTGCTGCACACGTAGGCTATCTTGTCTTTTGCCATTGCTTTTTGAGTTTTAAAGAAGTTGACTTCGAATTTGTCCGAGCAGCACTTTTCATGAAGCACAAATGCTGTTCTTACGGCCTTTGAAAGCCACACAAAAGTAAGCATAATATTCGATGTTACAAAATTATTTATTACTTTTGCACGATATCGAAACGAAGCAAAATGAAGAAACAATCCCTGTTTTTTGGATGGAATATAAGCGCTTTGTTGGGCGCTGTTTTGTTGCTGGCAGCCTGTGGCTTGTCAGAACACGAACGTCAACGTTTGTCGCAAGCCGAGCGCATGCGTCTGCAACGCGAAGACTCGTTGGCACTGAAGATTGCCGTGTTGCCCACCTTAGATTGTTTGCCGTTGTATGTGATGAAGGCGCATCAGCTGTATGACACGACGCAGTTGGATTTGCGCTTAAAACCCTATATGGCGCAGATGGACTGCGACACAGCCTTTCGCAATCGGCGCGTGGAGGGCATGGTGAGCGATCTTGTGCGCACAGAGCGCCTGAAACAGCAGGGAATCGGCGTAGATTATCTCACCGCCACCAATGCTTATTGGCAACTCTACACCAATCGGTTGGCGCGTTTGCGGCGGCTCAATCAGTTGGGCGATAAGATGGTGGCGATGACGCGCTTCTCGGCAACCGATTATTTAACCAATCGCACCCTCGACACAGTGAAGACGCGTGCGCAGGTGTTTCGGGTGCAATTCAATAATGTGTTGATACGGTTGGATATGTTGCTCAACAACGAGATTGATGCTCTTTGGCTGCCCGAACCACAAGCCACAAAGGCGCGAATCTTGGGAAATCCCATGTTGCGCGATAGCCGCGACTTCAAAGTGGCGTTGGGTGTGTTGGCTTTGCGCACGGCTGGTGTGAGCGATGCTCGGCGTAAAGCGCAACTGGCTGCTTTCGTAAAAGGATATAATCGGGCGTGCGATTCGTTGAATCAGCGCGGCTTGCAGGCCTATGCCGATGTGATAGCGCGGCGTTGCAAAGCCGATAAAGCCACGCTCCAAGCATTGCCTAAATTGTATTATTCACACATCGCGCCACCGCGTCAGCAGGATATTGCCGTGGCGGCGCACGCATTTAAAGATTAAATGATGGAGCTCGAACATACTTATTTGGGATTGGTGCATTCGGCTATCTTTTCTGATCGGGATGTGGCCAAGGCTTTAAAATTATTTTCTGAGGAGTTCGCTTCGGGTGATTATCCCCAATTCGAAGCGCGGTTGCAGACCATTTCGTCGAATTATGATTTGATGAAAGATTACATGCGGCGCGGTTTCCAAGACCCCATGCGCAATCAACTCTACACCGATATGTTGCATCAGCTCTACAGCCTTTATTTCGATGTGGCACTGGATGAGGAAATCTACGCAACGAGCTATTATCAGTTGGCGGCGCAACATGCGAAGCAAATTGATTTGGGCGACGGCGAATGGGTGGATGATTTAGAGCGCTATGTGCAAGATGTAGCTATGCTCTCGTTGGAACAGAACGACGAAAAGGCTTCTGCCACGCGGCAGTTGCGCCATTCGCACGAGCAACAGTTGGCCAAGATTTTCGATGCCATCATCGTATCGCCTTTTTGGAGCGAAAGCATTTGCGCACAGATGAAGCGCCTGTTCTCGAGTCCGTTGATAGATGTTTACGATGCCCAGACGTTGGTTTCGGCCGTGATGCTGAGCGGACTCAATCGCATCGATCCCTCGCGCTTCACCTTGCTTTGGGAGGTGTGGCAGCAGGCCGACGACGACGAGTTGCGGCAACGTGCGCTGGTGGGCTGGCGCTTGATGTTGACCCACAAAGATTTTCACCGCATAGAAAGCTGCGATGCGCATTTTACGGCAGCACTCAAAGGAGCCGAGGGCGAAAAGCTCAAAGCGTTGTTGCTGTCAATCGACGAGCAGCTCATTTATTGCTGCAATGCGCGCAACGACATGCAAACCATTCAGCGCGACATTTTGCCCGACATGATGAAACAGGCTAATACCGATTTGCTGCACGATGAAATCTCGCCGAATAACGATGCCGACCTCGACAATATTCTTTATCCCGACAAGGCCGAAAAGGATATGGAGCGCATGGAGCAGCACATGAAAGAGTTGGCCGACATGCAGCAGCAAGGTATGGATGTTTATTTCGGCGGCTTTGCACAAATGAAACGCTTTCCTTTCTTCGCGACGTTGAGCAACTGGTTTGTGCCTTTCTCGCCTTCGAATGCCGCCTTAGACGAGCCATTGGAAACGTTGGGGCAGCAAGGTTTTGTAGGGTCACTCTTTCAGATAGGACCTTTTTGCGACTCCGACAAATATTCGTTCCTCTTTGCTGTGCAGCGCATTTACAGCCAGATGCCACCCCAGCTGCGCGACATGTTGGGCCATGCCAAGGTGACCATGGGCGAGGAGCATTTGCCAAAAGACCTCTCTGCCTTTCGGCGTCGGCAATATCTGCAAAGTCTTTACCGTTTCTTTGCGCTCAACGATTGGCGTAAAGACTTTCGCAACCCCATGCCCGATTTGGATGACCAGTACAATCATAAATTAGCTTTCTTGACCAGCTATTTCAACATCGGCAATGCGCTTCAAGAGGCTGTTACGCTCATTGCGCTGGCCGAGCGGCGTGCCCATTGGCCAATGGCTTATGCCTTGTTTGAACATTACAAAGTTCCTTTCTACAGGTGGGATGGAATTCTCCCCGATAAACTCGATAGCATGTTGACCTATCTGCGTTTGCGCATACGTTTTGAAAGATATGGAAAGACACACGACGAGCTGTCGTGTTTTTGGGAAGACTTGGGAACGCACGCCAGCCAGTTGATTTATCTCTCGGCGCTGAGCAATCCCGAAAGTGGGCTCAGATATGAAGAATTGTTTGACCGTACCAACCCGCCGAGCAGCGTATCTATGCAGGTGGAACGCAACGTGCGCTTCACATCCGACGTGGATTTGCGTCGCTGTGCCGCAGCCTATTATTGCAATCATGAGTGGGAGGCGGCGGCGTTGGCCTATCGCGAACTGTTGCGGCGCGACGAGCGCACGGAGTATAAAATTTATTTGGGCTTGGCCTTGGCGCAGCAACGGCTGTTCGATGAGGCGTTGAAACTGCTCTATCCCCTTTATTTCGACACACCCTCGTTGCCGGTGACGCGTGCCATTGCCTGGATTTTGCTCAATCAAATGCAGCTCGAACGCGCCGATCGCCTTTACGACGAGCTGTTTGCGCAGCACGAACTCGTGGCCGACGACTATCTCAACGCGGCCTATGCCAAATGGTTTTTGCGGAAGATGGATGCCGCCATCCAGTTGCTCGTGCAATGGCAGAAGCATAAGCTGAAACCTGTCGGAGGGACTACTCCCGAGAACAACGTGCAACATGATAGGCCGGGCAAGTTGAGAGGCATGTTGATGGATGCTTTCAAACAAGATTGGAGCACGTTGAAGGCAAATGGCATCTCTAAAATTGAATTGCGCTTGATGGCCGACCTCGCGGCCAATGCGCTATTGCTTTCTTGAATGTGCAACCGTCGGGCACCACAAGAAATTTTATTTTTCGCGCAAACGATCCTCGGAGGTGCAGAAAAAATCCATTGTTTTTTGACGCTCGAGCCTCCGGTGCAGAAAAAACTCGTTGTTTTTTGACGCGTGAGCCTCCGGTGCAGAAAAAACTCGTTGTTTTTTGGCGCGTGAGCCTCCGGGGCAGAAAAAAAGTCATTGTTTTTTGACGCGTGAGCCTCCGGCGCAGAAAAAACTCGTTGTTTTTTGACGCGTGAGCCTCCGGCGCAGAAAAAAGTCATTGTTTTTTGACTTGCAACCCTGCAGCGCAGAAAAAAGTCATTGTTTTTTGACTTGCAACCCTGCGGCGCAGAAAAAA
>NZ_AZHT01000041.1 GCF_000599605.1 Prevotella sp. HJM029
AAGAACCATGAAAGGTCTTTGTCGCTCATCATAGTTTCCTTTTCCATTTCTATTTCATTTTAAGTTTAACTTGTTTTGATTTCTTGTTTTGTCCTGTAATTGATATGTGTATCTGTTCCTGCGCTTTCTGTTTCTGCTGCTCACGGACACAGTTGACATGAAAATCGTTGAGATCCTTGAAGTCTTTGTAATGTATGTTCATGTCCTCAACATGGAAGCCTGCCTTTATGAAATCTTGAACAGCCCTCCGTCCTGCTTCATCATTGTCAAGGAAGGCACGGATATGGGTGAGGTGTCGGTCATTCAAATAGCGGATAGTCCTTGCCACGTTGCTCACGGAGTTCATCACAAGGCAGTGGTTGGTAATCTCTTCTTTCATTGAAAGGAAGGAGAGGAAGTCCATGAAGCCTTCAAAGATACATACAGGCTCCGCTCTATCCGTGAATATCGGAGTAATGTCCTTCGGAGCTATCGTTCCCTTGAACGTCTTATCATCCCGAAGCTCATAGCCGCCAGAGAGATTGGCAAAGCCAATGGCTTGATAGCGCCTGCCCCTTACCTCATAGCTGATACATTTGAGGAAAGGCATAGCCTTTTCCGAGTTGATGCAACGCACCTTTGTAAGGTACTCCTGAAAATGTGGTGGCAGAGTGTCTGATATTTCTATCAGTCTCCTTGCTCCATTTACAGCCATCACAGGCTGGGTGTTGTTTGGTGCGAAGCCATTACAAGAACTATAGGTACCATCATCGGGAGCGTTCTGCCCCAAACGACGGATGGCTTCCGATAGCGTGCAGCCCTCCAATCGCATACAGAGGTCGATGATACTTCCGCCCCTGCCTTCGGCATAGTCTATCCAGAGGTTCTTCTCTGTGTCTACCTTGAAACTCGGATGTGTTTCCTCCCTGAGCGGTGAACAATACAGGGCATAGGCAGCAGTCCTACGTACAGGCTTGACGCCTTTCCTTTCGAGATACTCCACGATGGGGTATCGTTTGATACGTGATAAATCTTCTTCTTTCATTGTTTTGATACATTAATGGGTTGAATGATAATTATTTATGTTTGTCTGTTTTTGGGGTTTTACCTTTTCCAAAGTTTTCCCCCTCCAAACTTTTTCATCTTTCTTCTTACTACATACTATTCTGTGATAAGTGATTGATAATCAGTATTACTTTGTAGTATAAGGCAATACTACACATTCTACTACATTTGGCTACTACAAGTTTGAAGGAGCGGGCATGGCAAGATTTTCCTAATCTTGTAGACATAGATGGGGCTACTACCATTTCTTCGTTTGCTCACCTTTATGTATCCTGCTTTCTTCAAGGCTTCACCCATACGCTTGGCAACAAGTGGTTGGTGAGTATAAGTACCCAAATAAGTGAGTATCTCCGTAGTGGTCATTAACGAATAACTTTCATCCTCCGTTGGCTTTTCAAAACAACGCAACAAAAGCTCCATCTCTGCAGTCTGTACTTGAAAGTCTTCACTCTCCCTATATAGCTCGGCTATCTCATCATCGTCAAACCAATAACGAAAGCCTGACTTTAACAGGGCTTTGGCTTCCGCATAGACATTGTCCATCGAGATAGCTTTTGCTCTCTCAATATCTATGGAAAGCACTTCAAAGGGCAGGAAGCGTCTGCTTCCTGTAGGGTCTGTAAGAAAGTCGTTGCCGTTTACCGATGCCACAAAGCTTGCCAAGTGGGGATGTTCCTCCACATACTTGTCGTAGGGCATACGGTATTTGACCATCGGACAGGTGATAAGGTTTTTCAGCTCATTCTCGTCCCGCTTATTGAGGGCTTTGAGCTGGTCATCTATATTTACGATAAGGTTCTGCCCGATATAGGTAAGTGTATCTTTCTCCTGCGGATATATCTTTCCTGTGTAACTATAACCATATAGTGCCGGCGGACAGAGTAGGTCAAGGAACGTGGTCTTGAACTTTCCCTGCTCACCTGTGAGCACAAGGCAGGTGTGGTTACGGCACTCACGGTCGTCCATTGCGTTGGCAACCACTGCCACGAGCCACTTGGTGAGATGTTGTAACCACTTGTCAGAGTTGCGCACGACTACGCAACTTGCCAAGTGGGGAATGGCTTTCAGTGAAAGGGAAACTCCATTTCCACAATCACGGTTACTATTGCCTATATCTATCAAGGGCAACCCCTTGAAATACTCCTGTATGGGATTGATACGTGGAGAGAAGCTACTCTCTATAATGGAATAGAGGTTGTCAGAAGATGTGATAATCCCCACATCGTTGTCAAGTTCCCTGCGAAGCGTGTTGATTTCATAGCGCCCCACTTTTGAGAAGTGAGCATCCTCCTTGCTTCGGTATTCGGTTCGCC
>NZ_AZHT01000042.1 GCF_000599605.1 Prevotella sp. HJM029
ACATAAACGCTTACACACAAAGGGTGTGCACGAAGTTTTTTCATAACTTCATGCATGCCCTTTTTGCGTGCATAAATGAATGGGTTGTGTGTGCAAAACAAGGATTCAATAACGTTTAATAAAAATAGTTTTAACGAGATGAAGCAGACAAAGAAACGGGCATACGCGAAGCCCGAAAGCAAGATTGTAAGCATGCCGATGGAGCATTTGTTGCAGGCCGTGAGCGGTCAGCACAAACACATTGGCCAAGGCGGAACCTATGGCGATGCCAAGCGCAACAACATGGAGTGGGGCGAATGGGACGACGAAGACCAAACTGCGCCCACAGTAACGAACGAAGATAACGAATAATAAGGAGGAGAACCACAATGAAACTCAAAACATATTTCAACGCCGCCCTGCTCTGCCTCGCCGCAGGCCTGCTGGCAGCTTGCGCAGACGATATCATGGGCGATGGCAACAAAGACAAGCAAGCCAAGGAAGAAGTGAAAGGCGTGCGGTTTTCCACCGAGAAAGCTAAAATGGATGCGCCTACACGTGTTGCCGTGAGCGAAGACGGCACAACACATCCGCAAACGCGCACATATATCAAGCATACCGCTGGTGGTGGTGCAGATGTCTACTGGAGCGATAACGATAAAATTTGGGTAAAAAATAAGAATGGCCAGTGGAAACAAAGCATCTCCACAGATGTTTATGACAACGGACGTCGCGCGGTATTCGTTTTGCCTGGCGATGCAAGCGATTATAACGACAACTGCGCCGTGGTTTATGCCAATGCTGACTATAATCAGTATTATGTCCAAACGAATTGGCCTACGGGTGCTACAGCTACTTATCCATTGACCCATGTTGATTACATTCAAGACCAAACCACGCCCAACGACTTTAGCAAAGCGGGAGAAAGAGGTGACTGCGGTGTGGGAAAAGCAAAAACCAAGGATGGCCGAAAATTTGATTTCACCCTTGAGCACTGTGTCAGCTACCTTTGCCTGCAACCACGCACCAATAATTTCAATTCAGATGATGTCAAGCTGACAAAAATACTTATAGATGCAGGTACGACCTATCTTACAAGCGATATCATGGAAATGCACGAGGATGGTACCATCCATTATGTGAATGACACTCCAGGTATCTATGACTATGCCAACCCTGTAGTCTGGGGAACAGTTAGCGATTTTCCTCTCCGCAAGGATGGTGGTCGTCCTTATAGTCCCGAGATTAATGCCTGCTATTTTGTGGTGTTGCCTGGCACCCATGATATCAAGATTAGCTACACCATTCACGATTCAAAATCTAATCTCGACTACACCTTTAAAAAGGATATTGGAAGCATTGTTTGCAAGCCAGGTGAAATCTACGACATCACGTCAAATTTGGCGATGCAATGGCCTACATATTACCTTTGGGATGCCCAGGGACCAATACCTGGATACATTATATGGTATTCATCATACTTTGACGGAGTTTACTTAGGAGAAGATGGAATGAACAGTAGTCCTCAGGCTAATCCAAACTATAACCCAAGTGGTCGCTATGATGCACAAACAGAGGTCTTTAAAAAGTTGCCCAATGTGAACGAAATGATGTGGTATGCCTACAAAGGCGACGCCCATTGGGTTGACGAAGGGCAAGGTGGCATTTGCAACTGGGGCGGTCACTTGTATCGCCCAGCAGGTATATGGCTGAAAAAGAAAGCTGCAATATTAAGAGATGAACACATCACCGAAGCATATATGCGCGATGGCTATCCCAATAAAAATGGTGTGTATACCGATTTCAGAGAGACCTATGTACACGGAGAAATGCCTCAACCAATAGCACCAAAGACAGGCACGCCCACAAATGTGGATGATTATTTCTTTTTGTCAGCAGCAGGCGACTATTTAAATTGGGGATATATAAATGGTATTGGTACGATGGGATCATACTGGACATCAAGTTCCGTACCTAAAGAGAGTAACGTGATATATGAGTTCTATTTTAGTAGTTCTCTCCTATCTGTCCGAGGTGATTATCAAAATAAATACTATGCTTATGTAGCCATGCCTTTCGAATAGTTCCAAAATGGCTATTCAGCACTGCAAAATGCAATATCGGGCTGAAGAAAAGTTGCTGCACGGATGTAAAACGTGTTCGGGCGCGCCCGAACACCTGTTGCACGGATGTAAAATGGCTTCGGGCGCGCCCGAACACTTGTTGCACGGATGTAAAGCCGCTTCGGGCGCGCCCGA
>NZ_AZHT01000043.1 GCF_000599605.1 Prevotella sp. HJM029
AACTCCAAATCTTTTTAGAAAAAATCTATATCTAAAATGAAACTTTTCGATTTATACAACAAAATAGAGATAATAACGACAAGAAACCAAATTATCCCTTACACCTTAGTTATATAAAGGCAACTACACTAAACATCGCTATTCCATATCTATATTATTTTGATTTCATTAGCCTTAACGAACTCATTTGAAGCATCCATATAAGCACGAGTCTCCCTAAATGTAATAATTGACCCGCCACTTTTCAATACTTTTCTGTCAACGAAACTATCTTGAGGGAAATCTTCTATTAACTTATTCTTTAGCCAATCATTATTCCAAAGCTGAGTACTTTCTCCCATTACAAGCTTACACAAATTTACATCATAAGGTGAAACTTTATACTCCTTATCTCTACTATAGGCCATGTCCTGAAGCCAAAGTTTTGTATAAGCAGAATTAAGCAGGTCTATCAGTCGCTTACAAACTTTTGAAACAATTTCATCACGAAGTGCATTATCTCCAATACTTCCCATCATCCTACTGATTACCCTTAATGCATAGTGCACAACAGAAACATTTTCGATGGCAATCTGTGCACATATTGCACTCATGCTTTTTACATTCTCTACCAATCCCCAAAGCCTTACAAACTCCACTTCTTTATTATCTTCCGCTCCTTCATAGCCTTCTATTGTGAACCTTGCGCCATGAGAAGTTAGTTTACTTTCAATTCTTTTGTCTATATCACTAAGCATTGTACGCAACTGCCCCGCATTAGGATATTTACGTCCAAACATCAAAATATAGAGTAAATATTTCTGAAAGCCATCAAAATCACATCCTCGCTTATTAAAAATAGGTGTATTGAAAATATAGAAAAGTTTATCGGGCTTGATCGTATCCAAAATAATCGAATTACTAACTAAAGTTTCCCACCTCTCAAAACATTGTCTTTTCTCATTCACCTTTGCTTGTCATCCCCCATATTCATTGACTTTTAACACATGACTAATAGAAGTTATGTAGTCTGTCCATATACTTCATCCCATTTTTCCAATGCTTCAGCCATTACAAGGATTTTGCTCATCTCTTTGTCGTTTCCGCTGATTGCAGCCATAAGGTGTTGGGGCGTCATCCCAAGCACTTCTCCTAAAATGCGAAGAATGCGTTCGATACAGGCAAGAACTCGCTTCCATAACGTGAGTGCCATGAGGTCGTCCTCCATATCCGAAAAGAGTTCGCCCATAGTTTGATATTCTGTGAATCTCTTTTCCAAAGCCATGACGGTATATGTAAGGTAACACAGCGTTGCGTCGGCTATCTGACCATTAAAGTCGCAACCTTGATAACCTCCTAATCCGAGATATTGCTTAGTCTCCTTGTTCATCACTTCTATGTTCCATCTGATCTGATACACTTCAAAGGCTTTTACGAAAGACATCGTAGTATCCGTGGTGAGCAGGACGTTCCATGCGGAATTCCTACCATACTTGATGAGGAAGATTCTTACAGGTATATCTCCTAAGTGTCCGCTGAGCTGAATATATCAACATTTATACTTACGACAGATCTTTCCTCGTTCGCATTCATAGGTAGCAATGAGTTCTGCAGCATTTTTCTTTTTGCCCGATACAGTATATTTCGTCTTTCCCATTTTAGCAAGTCCAACAAAGTGCATTCCCCCTTTACCTATGCTTCTAACACATGCCATAAGTTGCTCGCAGGTGAACCAACTATCGGTAATCACATACTTCGCATGTAACCCCATCTTCCATCCACGGCGAAGCATATCCATGGCAACTTCCATCTTAGACATCTTACACTCTTGAAAGCGCTTATAATCGGGGTTATCACTATTCCTCTTGATATGATATGCCTTCCTACGTTGCTGTTTTGTCAGCCCGCAGTCACCTTGTTTCCCTTTTTCCTGATGCAGTAAAAAATCGAAGGGTATGGTTGTCTTGCCGTCAAAGAATGCACAAAGTAGCAGTTTGTAGCCCAATACGCACCTACCTTTTACATGGTCGTAAACACAACTGACACCTTCCATTCTCACACCACTCTCCTCAAGCACAGTATCATCTATAATGAAACATGTCATGGTATTGGATTGAGGAGCTTCGCTATACTTACGTAAAAGGCACATATAACGCAGGGCAAAGTGATTCATCAAGCGTCTCCAATCCATCTGTGGGCGAATCATCATGCGATAGAAACAGTTCTTACCATGATTTGAAAGCTCATATATCTTATGTTTGCATATACTGTGAATACTTTCACCCACAATGCGGAAGAGGCAAAGAGAAAGGATTAATTCCGAAGCCGAAACTCCATCATGTTTCTCCAATGACAGGCGAGATAACAAGTGACCAATGCCAAACTTGCCAAAAAGATGAAATAAATCATCACTCATTCGAGTTTTAACATTCAAAAGTTTGGATAACTCACTTATTTTCTCTATTTTTGCTTCCATAATAGTTTTGTTGTCTTGTCTTTAAAATCAGTTCTTTAGCGATTACTAATTTCCAAAGAAAATTCGACAAATTGTTATTTTTTCTATCTATTTATTAGGGTGGGAAACTTTAGTTATTAATGGAGTTATTAAAAGATATCTTCATAACACTGAAAGATTAGACAAATTTGATATCAAATAAGATTGTCAATTAAAATTATATATAGATTCTAATAAGTAGGAGGGGTAACTTTTCTCTACTATTAAAAATTAAGAAAGTATGGGTACATTTAATGAAATCTTGAACAACCCTTTCGTTAACAAAGGAACAGCCTTTAGTATGGCTGAGCGTGAGAAATTAAATCTCGTAGGATTACTCCCTCCGGTTGTGCAGACACTTGAGGAACAGATAGAAAGAACATATCTGGAATATCAGAAAAAGGTAAATAATCTGGAGAAACGTGTATATTTGATGACACTTTTCAATACCAACCGCACTCTGTTTTATGCACTTATGGCGCAACACATCGAGGAGTTCATGCCGATTGTTTATGATCCGGTTGTTGCAGATGCTATTCGACAATACGACGAATTATTCATGAAGCCACAGGATGCAGGATTCCTCTCTATTGACCATCCTGAAGATATTGAGAAATCATTGCGCAATGCTTCAGAAGGAAGAGATATAAAACTCATTGTGGTTACTGATGCCGAGGCCATATTAGGTATAGGTGACTGGGGTGTAAATGGTGTTGCTATTGCCATTGGAAAACTAATGGTTTATACTGCAGCGGCTGGTATTAACCCTAATGAGGTATTGCCACTAGTACTTGATGTGGGAACTGATAATAAACAGTTGCTCGACAATCCTCTTTATTTAGGCAATCGTCATGAACGCGTTCGTGGTAAAAGATATCATGAATTTGTAGACAAGTTTGTTGAAACAGCAGAACGTCTCTTTCCGAACTTATACCTTCATTGGGAGGACTTTGGTCGCCCTAATGCAGCGGCCATTCTCGAACGCTACCAAAATAAGATTACAACATTCAATGATGATATACAGGGAACAGGTATAGTTGCTTTGGCGGGTATTCTCGGCGCACTGAATATCTCAAAACAGAAATTTACTAACCAATGTGTGATGGTGTTTGGTGCAGGAACAGCAGGCGCAGGTATTGCACATCAGATTTACGAAGAGTTCATGCAACAAGGACTATCTTCTGATGAGGCAAAGCAACATATTTATTTAGTAGATAAGCAGGGATTACTCACTGATGACATGACTGATTTGACAGAAGGACAGCAGTTCTTTGCACGCTCGACAAGTGATTTACAGCTGCCTCAACCTACTTTACTCGCAGCAGTTCGTGCTATTCGGCCTACCATATTAATAGGAACTTCTACATGTCCAGGAGCATTTACAGAAGAAATTGTGAAGGAAATGGCTGCACATACAGAACGTCCTATTATCTTCCCACTATCAAATCCAACAGAACTTGCAGAAGCAAAGGCTTCTAATTTGATAGAATGGACCGATGGACGTGCGCTTGTCGCTACTGGTATACCAAGCTCACCTGTCAATTATAAAGGAGTAACTTACACTATCGGACAGGCAAATAACGCTCTAATGTATCCTGGATTAGGACTAGGTGTGATAGCTTCTACTGCAAAATTAGTAGATCAATCACTATTATCAGCTGCAGCGCATGCATTAGGCGGAATTGTGAATGCATCACAACCTGGTGCAGCAGTACTCCCTCCTGTGAACAAAATAACTTCTTTTTCACAACATCTTGCTGAGGTGGTAGCACAATATGCTATTGATCATCAAAATACAAGAGAGAATATTACTGATGCACGTACTGCTGTTGAGCGTATAAAATGGTATCCTAGTTATGAATAGTCGGGATATACAAGTGATATTATATTGCTAAATATTGCTGTCCGGTAAAACTTAAATTGAATAGAAATCCTTGCGGAATTGCCTTTTTTAGGTAATTCCGCATTTTTTGAAATTCAAGCCCCCTAATTAATCCTCCCTTATAAACCTAATATTCCTCTGATTCATAGTATATTATGCTATAAATTATGGTTCTTCCGTTAAATGGATAGATATATCTCATAAGTTAGGACATTTCAGTTAATTCCCTCTTAGAACTATCCAAGGCAGCCAAAAACTGCATTTTTTTCCTTGGAGAAGTTCCCAGAAAAAGAATATGCTGTGTTATTTGTTCAAAAATCTCAAATACTGAGTCATATGGACACACCTGCCCTTTCCATACTATCTATGGATTTGTAAAATTATCCTTAAGAGACCTCTGCAAAACCTACCATCCACTCAATTCTCACCCATACACTCTTAGAAGAATAAATCTTTTT
>NZ_AZHT01000044.1 GCF_000599605.1 Prevotella sp. HJM029
CAGTGCATGCGGGAGCCGTGTATGCCCGCTTCCTAAATTCCATTCGTTTCATTACTGTTTGTTTTTATATTTATTCCTGTTTATATTCGCTTTTGAAAAGTACACAAACACCAATCCCTCACCAAGACATCTTAAAGAGTCCTCAGTGAAAGTCTTTGCTTTTGCAACTTGCAACCAGATATTAAGCGCGCTGCGCGTGTATAAAATAGTGGTGTTGAGTGGTTGATAGATAGAATGTGTGTGTGTGTGTGTGTGTTTACACAATTATTTGGATTAACCAAATTAATTGTGCTAAAAAATACAATATGTTGATTCTTTACTATCATTATCATACACACAGTCGTGAACACTACGATGAAAAAACAATTCGGCGGCAAAGGTAATACTTTTTTATTTTATTCGTGATGAATAATGCCATAAAAATTACATCGTGATGAAAATTAGAAGTAAAATGCATCAAAAAGAGTGATATAGCACAGGCTATTACAGCATTTTTCAAATGTTTAGAATAGGCTTTGCATCATAAAAGCATCCCTTTCGCCTTCACGAAAGGGGTGCTTTCACAAAAAAGGGCGGCGCAGCAAATGCTGCAACGCGCCCATTTTTAATTTGGTATACCGCTATCAACAGCGGTGAGAGATATGAAAAGAGGCAGGCGACAAAGTGTGATAACAAGGGAATTGCTCTGCGCCTGCCGTGGATGGGTTTACTTTATTTTCTCATAAACATAGAGTTCGTGCACCTCACCCGTGTAGCCTTCTTCTACAAAAGGACCAATGGGCATGCCCAACAAGATCTGGTTGCCGCGGTTGTTGAGCACCACAAGATCGTCGTTGGTGGGGTCGATAGAAAGACCTTCAATCTCACCTGCACGGCGGAAGTCGCCCATTTCGCGGAACAATTCCAAACGACCAGCCATGGCTCCAGCAGCCACCTTGCCAGGTTTCTTCACGGCTTTGAAGTTTTCTACGGTCACTTGCGTGCCATCTTTGAGGCCTGTGTAAGGCACATTCGACACGTCGGCTACATAGATGTTGTCGGCAATGCCAAAGGTTGACTCGCCATCATCGGCTGCAAAGAGCATCTTTCCATCGGCAATGAAAATGCCTTGGCACCAATAAGGGCATGGACGACACTGCATCTTGGTGTAGTATTTGCCTGTTTCGAGGCTGTAACAATACACATAACGGCTGTCAACCCAGTCGCTCATCCACACCAAATTCTTCTCACGGTCGATGGCCAAACCCGAGCATTCTACCTGTCCTGACTCAGCAACCCATGGAATAGTGCGCTTCCATTTCAATGTTTTTGCATCGTAAACATCAATTGAGATGTTGTGACCTTGTCCAAATTCAAACTTCTCATTGCCGGTGTAGATTTCACCATTGAAGATGTCGATGTCGCCAAAGTGGTTGGCTTTTGTGGGGTCTTTAAATGGGTTATCATTCTTCATGATGAGGTTGCCCTGCTTGTCATATTTATACAACGCGCGGGTGTCCGACACATAATAATAATCCTTATCAATGGCTATGCCTTGACGTCCAGCCACAGGAATAACTTTCTTTAAACGGTATTGTGAACCGAGATGTTGTGCTTGTGCGGCCAAAGCGAAACAAACGGCCGCAAGGATTACAGAAAACTTTTTCATGTTGATATTGTTTTAATGAGTAAATATGAACGTTTAAAATTTATACATGGCCATCAACTGCACCTGACTTGAGCCACGGTGACCATTGTTGGATGCTACCTTTGCTGCAGTGGTATAGATGGAATAGCCATAGTTGGCCTGCAGCTTGAGGTTCTTAAAGATGCAATAAGATACGCCGAGTAACACACGATCGTAGTTGTTGAGGGTGGTCTTGTTGACATTATCGCGATACATGTCGTAGCGCACTACGGGCAACCAATCGCCCACATGATAGGCAGCCAAGACATAAGCGCCATCTTCTTTCACGGCACTTCCTGCCTGCATGTGACCATATTCGGCACGCAAATCTAAGCCCATGGGATCGTTATACCATGCCCCGAGCATGAAACGATTCATGCTTTTATATTTGGTTCCTGCAGGAGCAGCACTCGCTCCACCAGGAAGATTCTCTGCAGCATATTCACCATAGTTATAAGTTCCTTTGATGCTGATGAGCTTTGTGGGATGGAAAGTGAGGGCACCAATCACATCTTTCGACTTGTTGTTGTCGTCTTTCATCGGCATGTTTCCGTTGGACAACGACAAATCGTAGTGCAAATAGTGGAAACCCTTCTCTGCATTGGGGAACAATTCACCAAATACCATCACACCCAAGTCGCGGCCATAGTCCACAAGATTATAGGAGATGGGGTTGCGGCATACCATGCGATAACAGATGTTAGAGAAGTCGATGGTTTCAAGAGAAGAGGGAGAACAATCGTAGTTTTCAAAGCCTAAAGGCAGATAATACTGTCCGGCACGAATCTTTACGGCGTCAGAAATCTTGGCGGTTGCAAAGGCATCCATCACCTGGATGTTCTTTTGTCCGTTGCCATTGCGCGAACCTGCAATGCCATTAAAAGCTTCAATCTGCAAACGGAACGTCACATTGTCAATGACTTTTCCATCCATCAACAAACGTAAACGCTTGGCTTGAAACGAAGAAGAGCCTTTTCCCTGGTCGGTATAGTTCCAACCGGTTTGCAAATAGCCCGAGATTTTGGGTAACCTTGCTAAAATCTGTTCCATCGTCGATGGACTCTCGGCCTGCTGTGTTGCAGTGGCTTCAGTTGTTTTTACTTCGGTAGGTTCAGTACCCACAACGTCATTGGCATGCGCCAAAGCGGGAGTAAGTGCCATCATCAGGGCACATGAAGAAATGAACTGTTTCATCATTACTGGTTTTAGTTGATATATAAATAATTGATAGAATATACTTTTACAAGCCACGAAGACTGTTTCTTAAATACGTTGTTTTATTTCTTTTCTGCGCTGTTTTGCTTCTCAACCAAATATTGTTCCTCGCGATAGGTGAGCCCCATAAAGAGTACAGATAGGCCACAGGCTACAATCAAAAGAATGAAAGTCCAGTCCCATCCGGCAGTGTCGGCCACATAACCAATCACAATATTCGCCAACAAAGCGGTACCAAGCACATAGCCCATGAAGCCCGTTAGGCCGGCAGCGGTGCCTGCTGCGTTCTTAGGTGCTAAGTCTAAAGCCTGCACACCAATCAACATCACCGGGCCATAGATAAAGAAACCAATGGCAATCAAACAGCCTACAACGATATTTACGTTGTCAAGGTTCTGCCAATACACCACGATAGCGATAGCCACTAAGGCCATAAAGATAATCGTTGGCAAGGCTCTGCGACCATGGAAGAAGCGATCTGACAACCAACCGCAAATGATTGTGCCGGGAATAGCCGCCATTTCATAGGCAAAATAAGCCCATCCTGCGCTCTTAATGTCAACGCCTTTATCGGTTAATATTGTGGGTGCCCAGTCCAAACATCCATAGCGAACCATATAGACAAAGGCGTTGGCAAAGGCGATATACCATAAGAATTTGTTGCCCAATACCACCTTGAATATCTCTTTGGTTGACAGCACTTCTTCGGCCTTTTCATTATAATTTTTCGAGGCAACGCCACTCCATTTTTCGATAGATGACAGCCCACACGATTGCGGTGTATCGCGAATCATGAGATAAGCTACGATGGCAATGAGCACCGCTACGGCTGCAGGGAAGGCATAAGTACCAATCAAAAAGTAACGCTTTTCATCGGCTCCATAGAACCATGAGCCAAACCACAACGCACCATATACGGCCATTGGCCCCACAAGGGCACCACCAACATTGTGCGCACAGTTCCAAAACGACATCCAAGTGCCACGCTCTTTAATCGAGAACCAGTGGGTCATCACACGCCCACACGGAGGCCATCCCATGCCATTAAACCATCCTACAAGGAAGTTTAGCGCTGCCATCAGCACAATAGCCAATGACTTATGCTCCGCACCAATCCATTGAATCGGCACAATCATAAACAACATTGAAATGGCAGCCATCGTCAATCCCAACGGAAGGAATGCACGTGCATTGCTCCGATCGGATATGCTGGCCATGATAAACTTAGAAAAGCCATAGGCAATAGCGTTCATAGAGAGCACTACGCCCAATTCACCTTTCTCAAAACCAAAGTCGGCCAACATCGGGATGGCCATCGAAAAGTTCTTACGAACGATGTAAAATCCTGCATATCCAATAAAGATACCCAAGAAAACTTGCCAACGCAAACGCTTGTATTTCGCGTCGGCTTCAGGTCCAGTCTGTTCTGTTTTATAGGCTGGCGGTGTCAAAAGTCTCCACATATTATAAATTGTTTATTCGTATGCGATTGTTAAAAGAAAACCAACTTATCATGTCCTCACGCTAAAACCACGTACCATACACATACCTTGCACATACCTTGGGAAGCGATTATGCTGTGAAAAGTAAAAGGCTTCAAGCGAAAGCTAAATTCAACCCATCAAAAACAGGTTATCATTACCTAATACTTACATTTCAAAATCAGTTCGCGTTCAATTCGAAACAAAGATAGGTTTTATTTCATTATGCTTCTTTTATTCTTAACGTTTATTATTAGTTTTAACATCTTATGCCGAAAAATATATAATCTTACACCCTCTATTGACCAAAAAACACCTTCACACGCTATGCTATAAGCCTACAAAACGTAAGTAAAAGCCATATCTTGTATTTCATTACTTGTTGCATCATTCCTATGATGCCAGCAGCACACACCAAAGAATTTTCTTTTCATTTTCCACCTCAAGCAAGCATCTTTCAAGGGTTCTCACTTCTAAGATGTAGCGATATGCTGCGGGCTTAACAAGCCTTTGCTAAGAAGTCTTCGTCCGCTCCGTTGCATAAGATTCTTCCTTTTTTCTATATTTATACAACTATCGCACAAAATTATAGAAATAAAAAGACATGTACAATACCCACTTATAGGCATTTCCATGGCATGAGCATGTAGGATTTCCCTTTTGAAGGCGACCTTATCACTTATCCAAGTCCTGTTCACCACGCACCATGTGCTGCCACATATGAATGGGGTGAGCACCAACTGCTCACCCCACGCTTTACACCTAAGTCCTTGCTTTACCTCAAGGTTGAGCAAGTTTTCTGCTACATAAAGCCTGATATTCCTTTATGCGATGCCCCCATGCACACTATTGTGCATTGCATTTTTTCGTTTCTTCCACATCAATCGCGTCAGCTAAGATGCTAATGGGATTTTTAACCAAGTGCGAAGTCGACATTTCTATCTGCCATTTGCACGTCTCACACTCCGTAGCCACATAGTCAGGATTGACGGATTCTATTTGCTTAAAGAGACTCGAGCCAATCTTTTGCGAGCGTTCATAGTTCTCTTTTTTAAAGCCATAGGTGCCCGCGATGCCGCAACACTGACTCTCTAACATCATAAAGTCGAGGCCCGGAATCATCTGCAGCAAACGAACAGAATAAGGAACCCAGCCCATTCGTTCCATGTGACAGGCAGTGTGGTAGGCAATTTTTTGTTTGAAATCCTTGCGAAAGACAAGTTTAATCTCTCCAGCATCTACCTTTTGGCAGAGCCAACGCAAGGCCAACATCAAATGATCGCGCACGTCGGCATTGTCGATGTGCAACAAATGTTGGTATTCATCGCGCATGGTGAGCGTGCAAGTAGAGCTCACGGTGAGCACAGGTTCCTCGCGTTTCACAGCTTCGCGCATCGCGTTTATATTCACTTCGCCCTGCTTTTTAGCCTGCCCCGATAGTCCATTGGCAATCAACGCCACACCACAACATTTCTCTTTCGACAACAAACGCACCCCATAACCGCAGGCATTCATCAGCTTCACCAAATCCTTACTCAACTGAGGATAGTTGTAATTGGCATAACACCCATGGAAAAAGGTTACAAACCGATGATACTGTTCTTGCTCGTGAGCATGCTTCTTATACCATTGTTCAAAGGTTTGGAAAGCATAAGAGGGGAACGTGCGATGTTTGTCAATGCCCATCACGCTGTGCAACACTGCTTTCATGGGCTTCAATCCCAAAGCAAAATTGGTTAAAGGTGCAAAAGTATGTGCCAGCGTACCCACGAAATCGGTGTTGGCTAACATGCGATCACGCAGGCTGGGCGTGTGCGTACTGTAATCAATTCGCGCCGCTTGAATGAGGTCTCCTACCAGCACATGCTCGGGACAAGCCACCTCACAACGCTTGCAATTCAAGCATAATTTCAGGGCTTCATTAAAATATTCTGCACCTTTTAAGCGGTAACGCTCTTGATCGGGACCCGCTTGTTTGGGCCCAGGATATTGAGGTTCCACGGCCGACACTGGGCAATAAACTGTACAGATGGAGCATTTCAGACACTGCTCAAAATTCAATTTGCTTTTGCTTTCTATTTGTGTAGCTTCTACCATCGCTTTTATTTCTTTAGAATATTGTGGGCAACTTGCAATGCGGTGAGCATAGAGACACCCGTACCATCGGCCAATTTGAACGCATTATGACCGCTAAGAATAGAGCCTGCCGCATATAAATTGGTTTGAACACGTCCCTCACGGCTCACTAAAAATTGAGAATCGGTGTGCACACCAAACTTCATATAAGGCTGTTCGTCATAGACATAGGCCGCAGTCCAGGCCGAACGATCCTGTACGGCATCAACATCGGCATGGAAAATGGGCTCATAGACTTCGTTGTAATTGCTCTTTAAACCACGACTTTGGAATGAACCCGAAGCCAAAACGAAATGATCGGCATAGAGTTTCTCCTCGACCATCTTCTCGGTCTGTACGGCTACGAGACGATTGTCCTCGAAAACACCTGCACAAACCGTATCGCTCAACACATACAAACCGCCTAACTGCTGGAAATATTGACGCAACTTAGTTTGGATATGTACACCTGGAACCGAAGGCGGCATGGTGGAAACATAGTGCAATGCATGCCGAACATGCTGCTGAAGGTGCGTTCTGACAGCGTCATCGGCTAAGCCTAACACCGACGGAAGCAGCAACACCTCACCTTGAACGGAGAGGGCATTGAGCGCCTGTGCCACCTCTTCTAACCCCGTTTCATCGGCCAATACCTTCGCAATGTTTGTTGCCCGCATCTCAGAAGGACTCTTTCGTGCCTCTTCTAACGCTTTCGTTGTGAAAGTTTGCACATCAACCGCCACGCCCATGCGCTGCAAGTTGGCACTCAAAAAGGCTACAGGCATATCCAAGAAACCGGCGATGTTGGCAATGGTTACACGCTTCCAAGGCAACGTTTCGGGCGTTGTGCTTTGCACGAGTCCGTCCATTGTGAGCCAAGCGGGTTTGTTGACGCCGATGGGTGAAAGCCGATAGTGGTTGGCTTCTGCACTGCCTTTCATCACAAGGCCTGCCGCATCGAGCAGCGATTTAGCCTCTTTTACCAAGCAATCTATTGCATTTAGCTTGTGAAAAGGGTGCATATTACTGAGTAAAGGGATAGCTTTTAAGGGCGCATCTACCAAGTTTCCATTTTCGTCATAGCCCAACAACTCGAGCGAACCCGAATTGAAATGCAACGTGCTTTGCCCTGCATTGATGATGGCAACGCGTTGCTTTTGCTGGGCTAAAGCGATGCCACAAGTGAGCCCTGACAGCCCTCCACCGATGATAATTGTATCAAATTTCATTTTGCAACCTCCTTCTTTTCGTCTGCCACCTGATTAAATCCGCAAAGACTCTCATAAATCATGCCCGTGAGTTGTGCCTCGTTCAGTGTGTCACCCCACGCCACAGGGCGCATGCCTTTCCAACGTTCGGCCATGAAAGCCGTTAAATCCTGCATGCCTTTCTGTGCGGGAGTGTCGGCCACTTCGCACAACACATTGGCACCACGGCAGGCACATAGTTCGCCTTGGCAAGTGCCCATG
Source organism: Prevotella sp. HJM029 (assembly GCF_000599605.1). Classification (GTDB taxonomy): domain Bacteria; phylum Bacteroidota; class Bacteroidia; order Bacteroidales; family Bacteroidaceae; genus Prevotella. Next base: position 7,947 of record NZ_AZHT01000044.1, read on the forward strand.
CCAAGCCGTGTGCGACGACGTAAATTAATAATATGGTGTACATGCAACTGTTCCACAGCGAATTTCACTTCGCCGACGGTCACATTCTCGCACTCACAAACCAAGGCTTTATCTTCAATAGCTTGCTGACGAATGTGCGAAGTCATCGTGCCATGCCTTCCTTCCATCACCCGTTGACTATATTCATAGCTCGTCTTGCTGGTCTTTTCAGTGAGCACCGAGGTTTCAAAACCAGGCAAAGGTGTGGTAGCCGTTTCGCATTTCTTGTCGATGCCCAACTTTTTGCAGGCCAAATCGGTAGCCAACTCGGCCATCATGCGGTAGGTCATCATCTTGCCTCCCGTGATGGTGATGAACCCTTTGAGGCCATCGCGCGTCTCATGATCGAGCAAAACGATGCCACGACTGATGCTTCTTCCCGACGGATCGTTGTCGGCTGCCACCAAAGGACGCACACCCGTGTAAGCGCGAAGAATGCGCGTTGATGCCAAAGCGGGTGCCAACTTCTCGCCCTCCTTAATCAAGATGTCCACTTCTTCGGGCGTCACTTGCAGATCGTCAACCGTTTCAAAAGGCACGCGATCACTGGTGGTTCCAATGACACAAACGGTATCATCGGGCACAAGAATATCGGCATTGGCGGGCTTTCGGCAACGATTGATCACCATTTGGTTGACCCGATGGCCAAAGATAAGCAACGTACCTTTCGCCGGGAACATGTTAACGCCCACACCAGCCATGACAGAAAGCTGATGACCCCAGATGCCGGCGGCGTTGATAACGAGCTGAGCACGTTGCTCAAACACTTCACCTGTGAGGTTGTTACGCAACCGAACGCCCTTCATTTCACCATTTTCCACCACGAAACCCATCACTTCATGATAAGTCAAAGCATCGGCACCATGACGACGGGCATCAAGCACATTGGCCACAGTAAGGCGGAAAGGGTCGATGGAAGCATCGGGAACACGCACGGCACCCGTGAGTGAAGGGTTCACCGATGGCTCGATACGGCGTGCCTCTTCGGGCGAGATGATGTCGGCACGAATGCCGGCTTCTCGGCAAGCGGCTACAAACGTGGCCTGATAATTGAGGTCATCTTCGGGCAGCGTAATGAATAAACCGTCTGTCTCATCCACACAATGTCGGGCGATTTTTCGCAGAATCATGTTCTCAACAATGCACTCTCTTGCCGACTCTTTATCGGTAACAGCATAGCGGGCACCACTATGGAGCAGACCATGATTGCGACCAGTTGCACCATTGGTGAAGTCAAACTTTTCGACCAGCAGCACTTTTAACCCACGCATCGCACAATCTCTTGCTGTGCCTGCGCCTGTAATTCCGCCACCAATCACAATGACATCATAAGTTTGTTCTTTACGCTTTTCCATTCGATAGCTTTTATTTTTTCGTATCTCTATTTTGCATTGCAGCTATATTTGAAGCATTCAAACTTGCAAAACGAAACACTTTTATGTTCTTTCGAAGCAAAGATAAAAGATATTTAGTTACGCTATCTTTTTTGTTAGTGTTTTTTAAGAAAATAATCCGTTTCATATTTCACTCTTGTTACGAAAAGAGCTACGACGAGCTACATTGTTAATAATCTGTTAATCTTTTCGTTTTGAAACTATGCCTTTCAGAAATTCATTATTTTTGTAAAGAACAAAAAACAAATTATTTTCGCACAACATGACAAAAGAGGAAAGACATAACGCCATTTTGGAGCAACTAATCAAGACAGATGCTATCTTAGTGTCGGACTTATCAGACAGATTAGCAGTTTCTTCGGTCACCATTCGTAAAGATTTAACGGAATTAGAAAAGGCAGGGAAGCTCTATCGCAGCCATGGGAAAGCCATTGCCATCAACCCTTTTACAGGCAATCGCACCGTGAACGAGAAAGAAAAGCTCTATCCTGAGGAGAAATATAACATCGGAATGGAAGCGGCAAAGTTTATCGAACCCAACGATTCGATTATCCTTGCATCGGGAACAACCATCCACGCCTTTGCCCATTGCATCAACCCCACGCATAAGCTCACGGTGGTTTCGGCATCGCTACAGGCCTCCATCGCCCTCTCGCAGGAGGACAATATCGACATCATTCAGTTGGGAGGCATGCTGCGTCACAGCAGCGAATCGGTTGTGGGCGAATATAGTGAAAGCATTCTCAACGGCTGTTCGTTTAGCAAATTGTTCATGGGCGTTGATGGTATCGACCTCGATTTCGGCTTCACTACGACCGACATGCGCGAGGCACATCTCAACCAACAGATGATGAAGGCTGCACAAAAAACCATCGTTCTAGCCGATGCATCGAAGTTTGGCCGACGCGGATTTGCCAAAATCAGCAACATGGAAGACGTGGATGTCATCATCACCGACGCGCACATCAAGCCCATGGATAGGCAGCGCATTGAAGAATTGGGCATCGAACTGGTGATTGTGGGCGAGCCAACTTTGAGATAACGTCACCAGAAGTTACCACAAACAAGAAATCCTTCTCACCAACGCCGATAACAACGGGGATGAGAAGGATTTTTTTTACGCTGTTGATGACAACCAACGTTCATTCATCAGGCCACGGGAAAGGCTGTCCTGTGACCGCTGAACACGGGCGTTGCGCCTGCATGTCGCGCAATCGTTTGCCCAAGAGCGCAGCCAATTCGCGCACTTTTTGAGGTTGCTGGGCAGCCAAATCGTGCTCTTCGCCCACGTCGTCGGGCAGACGATAAAGTTCCTTTTGCCCAGTCTTATAATTGTAAATGAGTTTCCAGTCGCCCAGCCGAATGGCGCAATTCAAGTTAATACCAGCCCCTTTGCCATCCCAGATGTTCGGAAAATTCCACACCAACGGGCGTACTCTCGTTGGCTTTTGCGGCGCACACAGCAACGGAACGAGCGATTGTCCGTCGAGCGTTTGCGGCACCTTGGCCTGCCGAATGCCCGCCATTTCGAGCAGCGTGGGATAAAGATCCTCGATGATGATGGGCGTTTTGTTGCGTGTATTTGCAGCCACTTTGCGCGGCCACCGCACGATGAACGGCACCCGAATGCCACCCTCATACAACGACCCTTTGCCACTTTTGAGCGGCGCATTCTGCGTGTCGGGCGGGCCTTCGCGCCACGCTTGCGACGCCGCCAGCCCACCATTGTCGCTCATGAAGATGAGAATGGTGCGCTCGGCCTCACCATTCGCTTCCAACCAGCGCATCACATCGCCCAAACTCTTGTCCATCCCCGCAATCAACGCCGCATAAGCCGCCGCCTTGTCAGACAGCCCTTTGCGCACATATTGCGGATAAAAACGCATATCCTTGTCGATGGGAATGTGCAAAGCATAGTGCGACAGATACAAATAAAACGGCTGCCCATAGCGCTTCGCCTTGTCCAACGCCCGCAAAGCCTCCTGCGTCAGCGCCTCGGTGGCAAACGTTCCCGTGCCCCAATAGCGCTCCAAACCGGGGATGGCGTTGAGTGCCAAAGGCCGTCCGTCGCGCGAATGACCATAGTTTCGTTCACTCAGATAGGTCGCCAAACCACCCGCCGCACTGCCCGTGATGTTGACTTCGAAACCAAAATGGCACGGATTTTCGCCCGGCGTGTCTATCGCTCCCCAATGCGCCTTGCCGCAATGAATGGTGTGGTAGCCCGCATGCCTCAGCAGTTGCACAAACGAAAGGGCCTGCGTCGTGCGCTCCACCCCACCGCACTGCGCGATGCCATTGCAATTCCAATCGGGCAAAACCACGCCCTCCTCCTGCCCATCCGTCGGCTTGTCGCGCTGCAAAGTCCAGTTCGTCACCCTGTGCCGCGCCATATTCATGCCCGTCATCAGGCTGCACCGCGACGGCGAACTCACCGGAGCCGCATAGGCATCGGTAAACAACATGCCCGACTGGGCCAAACGTTCCATGTTGGGCGTGTCGTACATGCGGTTGTAATCCGTCACCACCTCCGCAAAAGGCACCGACGTGTCTTGCCACCCCATGTCGTCCACCATGAACAAAATAATATTGGGTCGGCGCGCCTGCTGTTGTGCATAGAGCGGCCCGATGCCCGCCAAAGCCATGCCTACCACTACACTCATCCGTTGTTTCTTCATTTCATCACCGTTTAGGACCTCGCAAAGATAAGCAAAAGAAACGAATTGCGACCGATTCAGCCCATGGAAAACGCCACACCAACGAGCGCCTACACACACGCATCATCCACCCAAACGACATCAACCGTTTGCGCGTAATCCACCCAAACGAAACCGTAGGGGCGGTGCCTGTGTGCCCGCCCGAACGTTCGCGCAGCGGCGTTTCCATACGAATGTTTTCATATACAAAACTACTATTCACCTCATATAAAATTTGTCTTCATGCCACCGTCGAGGATTATCAAAAATATAATTTTGTATCATTTCATACTCCTGTACATTACGGACAACACGATCCCAATAGCTACGCTGCCACAACCGCTCATCGAAAGGCTCTGAATTGTGCTGCTTCACTTGTTTTATATATGCATTGGTTGTCATCGTTTTAAACCATCTCACTATATCTGCCACAGATGCTCCATTATCCATTTTCAACAGCAAGCAATGAAAATGATTGGGCATCACAACCGACACACCACATTCTATATTGTTAAACTTATGTTCTAATTCAGCATACCAATAAGCTAACATTTCTCCCGCGGCATTCCGTATCATCTCTCCATCCACAATTTCCCCGAAACAGTGATGATGACGGTGTGTACAAATAGTGATGAAATAGGCGCCGCCCAATGTATAATCATAATTTTGCCAGCGCATGCGATGCCGTTGTGGGAAATGTCGATTAATCATACCAATTATTTCTATGTGCAATAATATAACAATCACGCAAGCTGATACACGTATGCTTCGATATTTTTTTTATCCTCAGTGAGTACGGTAAAACATAGAAAATTATATTTGAAATGGTAGGGGCAACATCCGCGTGCAACACCCCAACGAAACCGTAGGGGCGGTGCCTGCGTGCCCGCCCGAACGTCCGCGCAGCGGCGTTTCCATACCAAAAATACACGCATTGTGCGCGGGGGATGAACGACGAATGCGCCCTTG
>NZ_AZHT01000045.1 GCF_000599605.1 Prevotella sp. HJM029
GTTGTCCATAATAAATAAACTGTGTAAAACTAATTTTATTGTAGCATGACACTGTTTACTTTACACTCTCTTCATTTCCCTTAGACATCTTGTTATAAACTGAATTCCATTCTTCTCTGCAAACTATTTACTTATTTATTGCTTTCTTTCATATTCCCATCTACCGAGTCTTTTTCTTTTTTCTAACTGATGTAGTGCAAGTCCTTTTATCTCTTCATCGTCTGTTTCTGATGCTAATTTCTCTAATGCAGAGAGACTCTCCGGCTGAGGTTGAGCGCCAGTAGCATAAATAATCTTACGAATATAAGGATATCTAAAATCTTCTGGTTGTAAATATTGGGGGATACTTTCCAAAGCTTTTAGCAATATAGGAATATTTTCTGTATCATTGTTCCACAGTGATTGGAATAATGATACGATTTCTTCATGTGAATCATGAAAATTTTGCAGTAAAAGTTTTCTCATAGGAATTTCATTGGCTTCGCTATAATAATCTAATAAAAAACCTGTTAGAATTACTTCTTGAGTAATTTCTAACGTTCCCCTATCTATTAATGATGAAACCGCAAGATTGAACATATCTGGATTTATATTCTTTTGTAATATTACTTTTCTTTCTTCCCTTGTTATTTTGTGTGCGTAATATAAGCTAAATATATTCGCAATCATATTTAGAACTTCCATGATTATTTTTTTACTTCCTTTACAAGTTTAAATTCTATAATATTATTGTTGAATAACTCTAAAGCCTTACCTTTCCCAAGAGAAATATTCACTTGATCTTTTCTAATTTAAATCGCGCAAAGTTCTCATTCCATGGAGAAACATCTTTCTTTTAGGATGGAAATATTTCTAATATATCCCAATGATTTCTTGCAACAATGCCAATCTTTTCTAAGCTTTCAATTGTTCCTCATTTCATTTTAAATTGAATCAAATAACCTTCATAGCCTAAGAAAAAGCCCTTGTGGGAGAAGTTGTTGTCTCACCAGTTATTAACCGATTAGTACAAACTCTGCTCCATTTTGTGAGACACACCATTTTTTTATGTAGCCCTAAGCCCTATACAAATCAGATAGATAAGAAGGAAAATCGTTTGAACCCACTTAAGTGACCGCATAAAAAAGCGATGACCTTCACAGGTAATCGCTCCAAATCTTCAATAGGTACTAGTTCTCTTAAGGCAAAAAGACTGTTTTCAGGATAACGTTGACAAATGTAATACATTTTTTTCGATAAAAAAAACTTTTCGTAAACTTTCCCTCAAAATAGCTTTAAAAACTGCTTTTTTATAGTTGGTAGCGTAGCAAAACTCCTTTTAGAGGCTTTAATATCTATTTAATAACAATCTTTTTGTGATTGATGATATACACACCTGCGGGAAGATGCTCTTTGGATGTTCCCACATATTGTCCATTTATAGTGTAAATGCGATTATCGTATTTAAATTCACCAGATACATGATGAATGGCCGATGGAGGATTATTCTTAATATCGGCATAATAGGTAAAAGTAATGGTACCAGCAGCATCACGCTGAATATGATCCAACCCCTGATTGACCTTGTAATAGTTGGCGTTAGCTTCGGATCGTTCTGTTGTACTACCAGCTGTGTACCACCAAAAATTAGGTAATTTTAAATCGTCATTGAGTTTATCCACATTGTTCGGACCAGCAAAGAGATCGCCCTTCATTTGATTCATATAAACCTGTTGGCCATTTGTAGCGGGTTGTAGATAAGAAGAAAACAACAAACCATCGGCAGGAACGACAGCAATAGTTGGTTTGTTAGGCACGTTGTTTGGATGGTAATAAAAATCGAGGTTATCTACATCTGTAATGCGATAAACCAACAACCCCACTGCCGGCAATCCGCTATACCAATTCTCCTTCTTGATGTTCTCCATCAAGAAATACTCGCGGCTGTCGTTAGGATTGACAATCTGATAGGCTGTTCCACCCTCATTGAGGGTTTTATCCATCGTGATAGCCTGTCGATCAGTTTGTAGGGGCTGAATGTTGAGTGGCCAGCCCATTTGCTTACGTTCCCATGCGGTATAGGGCATAGGGATGAATCCGCCATTTCCTGCATATTCTCCTCCATCCATTAAATCCCAAAATTCCATCTCTTGATTGTGTACTTGTGCCGAGCTCGTAGTGGGATAAATATCTGGAAGTCCCATTGTATGTGAAAATTCGTGGCACGTAACACCAATGCTATTGATTTGTGGCTTACCAGTGTGTCTATCGGCAATGCGGGGGAATAACTCTGCACCGATACTATAGCGAAAGACATGCTTGCCATTAAGTTCAGGTGCTGTGCCAGTCATATAACTGGCACATGCCCACACATTTTCACCCACGCCGCCATTGTTCTGCCCCAATCCTGCGTAAACCACATAGACACAATCAAAATAGCCATCATGATTGCTGTCATATTGATTTACATTTGTAATTTGGCTTTTAACCAATTCAAAGGCATCACGAGTCAACTCTTCAGGGCGCTCATCACTATTATCATCTGGATTAGTTCCACCATAGTAAGCCATGTTATGTGGGAGTTCCACTGGGCCGTAAATATCAAAAATAGGTATAAAGGCACCATTACTTGATGCTTTGAAATATTGTGCGACACTGCTGAAATTACGATGATTTCCATTACCGCGATTCTGTGGTTTCCCTGTTGCATTAAAGAAATCATAGAATGCATCTTTTGGCTGTTCAACACTAATTTTCTTATCTTTAAAACTAGCTAAAATCACAAGAATCCGTGGGGAGCCTGTATGTGGTGTGTAACGTGCAGCAGGATTAACAACGCGTGTTCCTTGCCCCGAAGAGAGCTTGTTATCGGGGTGCTTGCGCGGCGTTATAAATGCTGCCTCTGGACTATCCCATGTAGGTGCTGGAATGATTTTTCCATCGTCCCGTCTCACGAAAGTTGTATCATTTTCACCTGCAAATGCACTCTGCGTAAAAGCAATGCACCCAAGAAGCAATGCACTACATTGCCTTTTAAAAAATCTTTTACAACATTGTTGCACGAGGTTTAAGTTATCCATGTGTTTTGTTTTGAGTTTATTTGAAAAAATATTGGCCTTTTCTGTGTGTTGCCCATCCATAACCAATTGCATGTTTTGGGCAATGGTGATAGCATGTAAAACAAGTTAAGCACTTTTGATTATGCTTCCAAATAGGTTGTTTCCGAAAGCCACCATCAATATTATCGACAGGACAAACCGCACTACAAATACCACATTTCACACAGCGTTGTGTATTGACATGAAATGGTTTGTCCGTGATAAGGAACTTCGTAAAGAAGCCTCCTAAGACGTAGCTGTTTATACGGGGCCACTTGCTTAAATGCAAATGCATCTCCCCATGTTTACAATCAAAAATTGCTTGTGCATAATGCAGTAAGTCTTGAGTAGCCTCTTGTTTCTTTTGCTGTGACACTCCTTCATGGTCTACATCCATAAATGGTAATCCCACGTAGGTATTAGGCATGAGGAGTGAAAACATAGCGTGAACATGTAGCCCCGCCTTCTCCAAATCCTTTTGCGCATATACCATTGTCATCCCAATGTCATTACCCGCTGTACACAACAGATAACAAAAATGTTGCTCTAAATTTTCAGCATGCAACTGTAACTTTTGCATAAATGTGCGCATGATTTTTGGAGGGCGCCAGCCATGTACTGGAAAAACGAAACCAATTCGCTCGTCTGCTTTTAACGCAAAATTGCAATCTCCTGTAGTAAATTCGGAGATTGCATATAACGTTTCTTGCGTGAGCTGTGCTATCTTTTGTGCAGCCCATTTGCTATTTCCTGTACCAGATAGATAAAAAATCATCTATTTCTGGTTTTCATTCATAACACCTTCTATATAAAGGCGCGTCATTTCTGTTTTTGCATTTGTGCGCACAGTAATACTCTTCTTAAAATGTCCTGGAAACTTTCCTTCGCCATTATAAGTAACTTTTATCTGTCCCTTTTGTCCAGGTTGGATAGGTGCTTTTGTATAAGAAGGAATGGTGCAACCACAACTTGCTATTGCCTGATTGATAACCAAAGGCGCATCGCCTACATTGGTAAAAGTGAAGACAGCTTGCTGCACAGCATTACTCTCGGAGAAAGTACCTAAATCCTGAGTCGTTTTATCAAATTTGATTTCTGCCTGTTTTTGTGCAAAGCCCATCGAAACAAAAGCAATCATTAGGATGGTAATCATTAAACTTTTCTTCATAATTCTTTTTTTTTAAGCGTTACGTAGGCTACAAAAGTACTAAAGTTCAGTCATTAAGCTCTTTATTTAAGGCTTTTTTACATAATATTACCAAACTTTCGCAGCAATCAGATAGAGGTTTCTATCTCCATATACAAAACAAAAATGTTAATTCTATCCTATTAAACTTCTCTCTTCTGGAATTCTGATATGAATTTCTGTAATAGTTGTATATCCTTCTGGAATGGAATGGTTTCAAATTTGCGATCGATATTGATACCAAAACATTTCGGATGATAAAACTGATGAAGAGCAGTTACATCATTAGGTCCTATCCCTCCACTTAATAAAAAAGGGAGGTTGCCATGATAGGCATGCAAAATATTCCAATTAAAAGGCTCATCTATACTCCCTCCTTGATTACTTTTCGCATCAAATAAAAGCATGTCGGCATGACCTTCATATTGCAGACTACTGATTACATCTATTTCATCTGCCACATAAATTGTTTTTATAAAATGAAGATTGGGACGAATATCTGGAATAATGCTACGTCTCAGGTTATCAATAAGCATGGGGGATACTTCCCCATCAAATTGGACGTAGTCTAATTGGTAGTTATAGATATAAGTGATTATTTGTTGTGGCATGGCTTTTGTAAACACTCCAACACGTTTAGGCTGTTGAGAGATTTGAGTTGGCTGCTTCAATAAGATGTCATGATGAGGTTTTGCATAATCAGGTAAAAGCCCTGCCCCACTCGGGTGCAAACGAATAAAACGCGAAGACTCAGGCGAAAAAACGAAACCAATCATATCAACTGAAAGATTTGAAACCTCTTTTATATTGCGAGTACTGCTCAAGCCACAAACCTTTATTTGCAAAGGTAGCTGTTGATTTTTTAGAACCATTTTCAATGTTTTCAGAAGTTGTACTATTTACGTAAGGGAAATGCCCCATATCACTTGCAAATTTACAATTAGTTTGGGAATAAAACATTAAAGATTATAGGAAAATGCAATATTATTAGCCAAGTTACGTTAGAGAAAGAGATAACTATTTATTAAAGATAGACGTATGAAGTATCAAAGAGAAGAGATTCTACAACCTTCTTGGCAGGTATTGCACTTGATTCGTCAAGTGGCTTATGCTTGTCTGTCGACAAAATCAAAATGTGGAATAACTTCTTTAGATTAAAAGAAATAAAACAATATGGAAACACTCATTTCTCCCTCACTCTTATCAGCCAATTTCCTAAATTTGCAAAAGGATATTGAGATGATTAATCAAAGTGAAGCCGACTGGTTGCACTTGGACATTATGGATGGTGTCTTTGTACCCAATATTTCATTTGGCTTTCCTGTAATTGAAGCTGTACAAAAAATATGTAAGAAACCTTTAGATGTACATCTTATGATTGTGCAACCCGAGCGCTATATTGAGCAAGTGGCTCGCCTGCAAGCAATGATGATGAATGTGCACTATGAAGCTTGTACGCATTTACATCGCACTATCGAGCAAATTCATGCGGCTGGAATGAAAGCAGGTATCACACTCAATCCTGCAACCCCCATTAGTACGTTAGAAGATGTAATTGATATTGTAGATATGGTATTGTTAATGAGCGTAAACCCCGGTTTTGGTGGACAACAATTTATTCCACACACAATAGAAAAAGTTAAGCGGCTTAAACAGATGATAGAAGCTGCACACACCAGCACGCTAATTCAAGTAGATGGGGGTGTTGATGCAAACACTGCACCAGCACTTGTTCAAGCAGGTGCTGACGTTTTAGTAAGTGGAAGTTATATTTTTAGGAGTCAAAAACCACTTGAAACCATCTCTTCCTTAAAACACGTTAGACTTATGTAGTAGATGCTTTAATTTGAATCGTTATTATGTTGATTTGAAAATCAAGCAAGATGCAAAGAGATGTTGTACATTCGTGCCATCTTTCGCAAATTACGAATGGCATAATGCAAACGTCCTAAACTTGTGTTGATACTTACATTGGTTCGCTCTGCGATTTCTTTAAACGGCATTTGTTGGTAAAAACGCATGAAAACAACTTCGCGTTGTACAGGAGGAAGCAAATCTACCATGCGTTTTACATCAGTCAGTATTTGTGCATTAATGCACTCAGTTTCAATATTGTTAGCCAAAATCGTTCTCGCTGAGAGTTGTGTGAGCATATCAGCTTCAATAGAGATGATGTTTTTATGTTTTTGTGAGCGAAATAAATCTATCATCACGTTGTGGGCAATGCGCGTAAGCCACGCACCAAATTTTCCATTCGCTCGGTAGTCATTATTCTGTAACTTGCTAATGGCTCGCACAAAAGTTTCCTGGAAAATATCATCTGCCACATGCCGGTCACGAACCACGAAGAGAATATATGTAAAGAGCTGACTTTGATTGCGTCGCAACAATTCATCAAAAGCGTGATTGTTGCCAGCCACATAGCGCAATGCCAACTCTTCATCAGTAAGTGAATTTAGATCGATCATCTATTTTATTTAAAGGATTGTGAAAGAGATTTCCGGCGATTCATTTTCTACGCCGTCTAAAATTTGGATTAAAACTCTTGGGTTTATCCTTAACCTTTAGAGGTTCTTGTGTGGCAGTTATCTTCCGATGTGCATTTTGAGCTCTACCATTTCGCTTGGCTATAGGCGCTTCATACGACAGAGGCGTGTACGTACTTCCTATAGGACGGTCATCATAATGCGCTTCATGCGACTTTGAAAGACTTGCTGGTTGCCCCTTGGGAAAAAGGGCTGCCATGAGGTCTTCGCGATGAATACGCCGTAATTCGCGCGCAATCCCCTTTCGTTCCTCCGCCTTATACCAAAAGAAGAATTGACGTTGTGCCAACTTTTCTTGAGGCGTCTTAGCGCTGAACACAGGTTCTAATGTGTAGGGATTGTAGCCCGTGTACCAGGCTTCGGTTGAAATGGTCATGGGCGTAGGCGTGAAATCCTGCACCTGCTCTAACTGGAAGTTTATTTTTTTAGTAATCACAGCTAATTCGGCCATATCTTCTTCTCGACATCCAGGATGCGAACTGATGAAATAAGGGATGAGTTGCTGCTTCAATCCAGCCTCTTTATTCACTTGATCAAAGATTTCTTTAAACGCATAAAACTGCGAAAACGAGGGCTTCCGCATAAGCTGAAGCACTTCGTCCTGTGTATGTTCTGGAGCAATTTTCAAGCGTCCGCTCACATGATTAACAATCAGTTCGCGCGTATATTGTTTTGCTGCCGCATTGAGCGTCTCGTCCTTGCTCTTGTGCAGCAACAAATCATAACGCACACCACTCCCAATGAAGCTCTTTTTTACGCCAGGAAGTGCATCTACGGCACGATAGATTTCTAACAGTTGACTATGATCCACATTCAAATTGGGGCAAATCTGCGGATGGATGCACGATGGACGTTTGCAATGCTCACATGCTTTGAGGTTGCGACCACGCATGCCATACATGTTGGCCGATGGACCGCCAAGGTCAGAGATGTAGCCTTTAAAATCGGGCATCTGCGTCACCTTTCGTGCTTCTTCCACAATGCTACGCTGGCTGCGGCAGGCCACAAACTTGCCCTGATGAGCTGAGATGGTGCAAAACGCACAGCCACCAAAACAGCCTTGGTGCATGTTGATGGAGAATTTAATCATGTCGTAGGCCTGCAACCGCTTATTTTTATATTTTGGATGGGGCAAACGTGTATAAGGAAGGTCAAAAAGCGCATCCACCTCATCGGTTGTCATCGTAGGATAAGGCGGATTGACCACCACATATTGTTTGCCTACCTGCTGCAAAAGCCGCTGCGCATGAATCTTGTTTGACTCCTCCTCAATATGCTGATAGTTCTCGGCCTCGGCACGTTTGTCGTGCAAGCAAGTTTCGTGAGCATGCAACACAATGTCGTCGGCCTTGATTTCATTGGCTAATTGGGCAACAGGCGTCAGATAAACGGTCTGTGGAATGTCGTGAATATCGGTAATATTACGGCCAGCATCAATGTCCTGGCAAAGCTGAAGAATGGACTTTGCCCCCGAACCATAGAGTATCAAATCGGCCTTACTATCGCAGAGAATGCTCGGCCGCAACCGATCTTGCCAATAATCATAGTGTGTGAGGCGACGCATAGAGGCTTCAATGCCTCCCAAAACGACGGGAACATCGGGATAAAGTTGCTTTAAAATCTGCGAATAGACAATCGTCGGATACTCGGGACGGCAGTCATGTCGACCATCGGGGCTGTATTCGTCGACTGCTCGCAACCGTCGATTAGCCGTGTATTTGTTTACCATCGAATCCATGCAGCCTGGAGAAATACCAAAAAACAATCTTGGCCGTCCCAGCTTTTTAAAATCACGATAGTCGCCATGCCAATCGGGCTGCGGCACAATGGCTACACGATAGCCAGCAGCTTCTAAAGAGCGACCGATGACGGCCACACCAAAAGAGGGATGGTCGATATAAGCATCGCCCGAAAAAAGAATAACATCAAGCTCGTCCCAGCCACGGAGCAGGCATTCTTTTTTTGTAGTTGGTAGAAAATCGGTGAGTTGATAATGCGGTGAATCCAATCTTTTTATCTCTTTTTTATGTCTGTATTTAAACTATGTTCTTGATACATCGGAAATGCTCCTTGTGCCAAAAGTCTCCCAAAAACAACGCGCGAAAGGGTGGTTTGGGAAAAAGTCTCCCAAAAACAACGCGCGAAAGGGTGGTTTGGAAAAAAGCCTCCCAAAAACAACGCGCGAAAGGGTGTTTTGGAAAAAAGTCTCCCAAAAAACAATGCGCGAAAGGGTGTTTTGGAAAAAAGCCTCCCAAAAACAACGCGCGAAAGGGTGTTTTGGAAAAAAGCCTCCCAAAAACAATGCGCGAAAGGGTGTTTTGGAAAAAAGCCTCCCAAAAACAACGCGCGAAAGGGCATTTCGTTTTTAAAACCATGCAGAATGTGCGCTGGTGGCATCCTTTTATGCTTCGCGCCCTTCTTCTTCTGCCTGCTTGCTCTTCCAATCGGCAAATAGTAGCATCAACTGGTGCAAGCCAAAAGCCTTCATATTGGGATGGTAAATCACATCGAGACAAAGATCCAGCAGCTGCTTATTGTTACCTTCTTCGCTTTCGAGCAATGAACGCACATTGAATTTCAGCTTGTCTAACACGTTTTCATCAACAATGCCATTACTATCTACCAAATTGCGCGTCAGATGATAACGCTCAATGGTTTGCAGATGTTCTTCGGTAAGTTCTATCGAACGAGTTCCCGATGGATTTGCTTGTATTTTATACATATCTTATATTATAAATGATGATTTCATCTATTGAAAAAGTTGCTGCATGATGGTGCGCATCAGCATGGTGCGTTGTGAACGTTGCCGAATACATTCAAAGGGAAAGCCCATGAACCACGCCCGATAATTTGAACCGCGGTAGCATGTCGCAGCCGGCTGCCCGTCGCTATATTGCAGCATCGTGGCCGCACCATCTAAAGGCTGCAGTGCATCGACCGAAGTTGCGGCATAATGGTCAGCGTTGGGGGTGCGATAAATGTCGAAGCTATCTCGCACAGCGTAAACGGTTTCGCCTGCATGACACGAATCGCAGCTGACCGACTCAACCTTGAATACATCTGCCAGAAACTGTCTATCAGACTCGCTGCGCTGGTCGGAGGCCGCATAACTGCCACTTACCAATAGTTGTCCGTGCTGAGCAACATAATCGCGCAGCAGCTGTTGCAACGGCTTTGAGAAAGTCTGACCGTAGCGGTCGGTTTTCTGCAAGCCCAAAAGAAGGTCTATGCCCTGATAGCGGGTGAGCGATTCTTGCCGCTTCTCTACATAGTTGAGCGCACAACTGGCCACATTATAGGTGCCTATTGCTGCAAGGGCTTCCACATGGCTGCGCACGGCTGAGAAATCGTTACCAGCAATGAATTTTCCTTCAAGCTCGTTGCTGCTATAGCCCAAACCTGTTGCATCCTCAATTCCCATGCGTGCCTTGTCAAAATTGAGCTGTCGCCCACTCCATCCTGCTGTTAAACCATAGGACACGCCAGGGTCTTTATCGATATCGAAGCCTTGATGGTCGCCATCATCCACCACGAATGGTGTGGCTAAACGAGTGAATCCATTTGCCACGAGAATCGTTTTTGTGGCACCCAACGCATGATAGGCCGAGAGTTCCTCTGTTGGAAAACTCTCACCGCCCTGGTTGATAGCCGTCACCTTGAAGTTATATTGCACGCCAGGCTGCAAATCGATTTCTGTATAAGGTGTACCCACCACAACACCATTGTCATAACCTTTGTCGCCCATAGCCGTGTAGACCACGTAGGAAGAGGGCATGGCTGAGGGTTCTAACCTATCTGGAGTAGCCGACCAAGCCAAACGAATGCGTTGCGGTTGCACAAAAGTGAGACGAAAGTCTTGTGGGGCGAGGGGCGCAATAACCGTGGGACGTCCGTGTGCACCATTCACATAGCGAGCAATCGTCTTATAAAGAGAGCGTGCCATGAGAAATTTAAAATGGGGGTCTTGCCCTAACAACATGTCGGGAAAATTCTGATGAGAAAGCGTCTCGATAATGGCACTCGGTACTTCGGACAAGCGTGTTTCAGCATAATTCTTGTCCCAAAGATAACGAATGGGCCATGGAATTTGTGGAGTCGACAAATCTCGTTGCAGTCCATCCAACAACTGTTGTGCAAAATCTTTTGAAACCAAACGGCTCACGCCTGCATTCAGCTGGCCTTCGTTGAAATGGGTTGTGCAAATGCTCAACGAACCCACCAAACTGCCATCGGTGTTGTAGCCTGCGTCACTATGCACCGCTAAAGCTAATTCAATCGGAACGCGCTTACCCTCTAAGTTGGGCACATAGCATGAACCTCCGCTAAGCCAGTTGGTCATCAGAGGACGTGCATTGATATCATCCCCATAATCGTTGGCACCTAATTTCCCATTATACACCCACGTGGGTGCTCCAGCCCATTGCGCATAGTAGCGCGCACCTTCCAAACAACGCGGCATACCACTGACAATTCCGCCACGCGAAATGTTGCCCATTCCACCTCCAAAACGCACAGCATCGGCTGTAACTACACCATAATGCGCGGAGTGGTTGGTGAGCACAACGCGATTGTCTGGGTTACTGCCTGCATCGAAATCAAACGTACCCAAATAAGCCCATGTACCACCACCCATGGTCTGATTGACCAAAAAACGAGTTGCCAGCCCGCGATGACAAACGATATATTCAGCATCGGAAACGCTTTTTTCCATCGTTTGATAGCTCACGTACACGGCAAAGCGCCCTGCCTTCTGGAATGTGGGCTGATAGGAAATAAGTGACGGACTTTTGCTTCTCGTGGCTTTCGTCATGCGCGCCGTCCCCCGTTCAAACGGATTTTCACCATTTTCATAACTTCTTTGATGCATTGAGAAACCAGGAGTGGCGGTAGTGATCCACTCACCTTTTATATTTTCCTCCTGATAGGCTGGCACTTTTGAAATATCATTATCGATGATGTGCTCTTCGGTTTGCCAATCACGCTCACGCGGCGTGAACACAACTGCTCCTGCACGTTGTAACATTGGGATGAGATAAGGTACGACTATTGTTTGCGTAAACAAATCTTCTGTTGTGCAAAAGAGCGCAGGGCGCTGCCAAACCCATTTACTCTTGTTCACATCATAATAGCGCCCATGACTCGCCCATAGGGCAATATGGCGACCAAATAAGCCATGCGGAATAGCAAATGGATGTGAAGCATTTGCTACCCATGGTGCATCGACATAATCTATATCTCCCCAAAACTGACAACCAATATCTTCAGGCAGTTTGGCATCTGGTAAAAAATACGCTATGGGTTGCCCGCCACATTGCAATTCCAGCTGATAATGCTGTGTGAAAGTAGGAAGTAGTTTCTTTATCGATTTATAAAGCTTATGCAATTGCTTAGGCGTAATATTTTGTAAATCGGGAGCATTATGGAGCTCTACTAAGAGGCGCCCTTTTGCATCTAAAGTGATAGATTTTACCTCAATCGGAGCCGAAAAATCAAACTTCTCTTGATAATATTTCGCAAAGTAGCCGTTCATCATCACTTTATAGGTGTTTAAATCTGTGGGCATTTCTGCCCACAGAAACAATCCATACCAAAGCAGTGATAACAATAGCAATACTTTTCGTAGATGTGGTAAACTCTTCTCAATAAGCAAAATTCTCTGGCTTTTTCCCTTTAAATGATTTGAAATAATCTTTTATTAAAGGCATATCACGTTCAATATCACCGGATGGAATAAAAGTTTGCGTGCATACAATCTGTTTCTTTTCATAATCAACGCCATAGAGAAGAATGGGGATTTTCGCACCAAGCGCAATGTAATAAAATCCCTTTTTCCAATCAGCATTGGGTGAACGTGTTCCTTCGGGCGTAATACAAAGTCTGAAATCAGACGATTGTATAGCCGTATGAACTAAATTATCTGTCATGCTACTGTGCTTACTTCGCCACACGGGTATGCCCCCTAACCGTCTAAACAACATGCCCAGTGGCCAAAAGAACCATTCACGCTTCATTAAGAAATTAATCTTTAAGCCTTCAGACCATGTAAATAATTGACCTAATGCAAAGTCCCAATTGCTTGTATGGGGTGCTAAACAGATAATAAATTTGTCAGGGAATGGGATGGTGACATGCTTTGTCCATCCCATTTTCTGATAAAGAAGCCAACTGGCAAATTTTTGTATATGCATGCGTTGTTATATATTCTGAATATGGTCTATGACTTCATTTATCTGAGTATTGAAATCATTGATAATAGCTTTGTAATAAGCCTTTGCAGAAAGTCCTGGTTCTGGGTGAGAAATACGACGGATAAAATCACTATGAATAGAAAGTATCATCGTCAACAGAGCATCTAAATTTTCCTTATTAATCTTTTTACCATAAAGTGAAGCTGCTACGGCCTCAGCAAACAGGTCGCTACAAACATAGTCTATAGACCTTTTTAATTCTCTCTTCTTAGCCATAATCTTAGTAACCTTTATATTTATACTTGCCAAAGATAAGCAAAAAATCGTAATTGCAAAACGGATGCTTTAAAAAGTTTCTCATAATTTTTGTTTTCATTCCTTTTATTTTTATGTTTCATGGAAAAGCCGTAAATTTGCCCGTGTTATTGCATAATATTAGTTTATAATCAAAAGAATAAAATTAAAATGATGGAAATTAGCGCATTGCAGAAGGCAAGATCTGCGTATCAGCCTAAATTGCCCAAAGCTCTTCAGGGTGCGGTGAAGATTGTAGAAGGAGCACCTACACAAAGTGTTGACAACCAAGAGGAGATTAAAAAATTATTCCCAAACACATATGGGATGCCGTTGATTGAATTTGCTCTGGGGAATGAGATCAACCAAAAGAAGATGAATGTTGGTATCATTCTTTCTGGCGGGCAAGCTCCAGGCGGACACAATGTCATTAGTGGTTTGTTTGATGCAGTCAAGAAACTCAATCCTGAGAATCGTCTGTATGGTTTTTTAATGGGGCCAGGTGGATTGGTTGACCATAATTATATTGAAATTACCTCCACATTTATAGACCAGTATCGCAACACCGGAGGTTTCGATATGATTGGCTCTGGACGCACGAAATTGGAGAAAGAAGAACAATTTGAAAAAGGATTGCAAATCATTCGCAAATTAGATATCAGTGCTATTGTTATTATTGGAGGTGACGATTCAAATACCAACGCTTGCGTATTAGCCGAATATTATGCTGCAAAGAAATATGGTGTTCAAGTGATTGGCTGCCCAAAGACTATTGATGGTGACTTGAAGAACAGTCAGATTGAAACGTCATTCGGTTTCGATACCGCTACAAAGACCTATTCAGAGTTGATTGGTAATATTGAGCGTGACTGTAACTCTGCACGTAAATATTGGCACTTTGTGAAACTTATGGGACGCTCGGCTTCGCATATTGCATTGGAATGTGCGCTACAAACTCAGCCAAACATTTGCTTAATTTCAGAAGAAATAGAGAAGAACGATCTTACGCTGAACGAAGTGGTTGAAAACATTGCTAACACTGTCGCTTATCGTGCTGCACAAGGCAATAACTTCGGTGTGGTGCTTATTCCAGAGGGATTAATAGAGTTTATTCCTGCTATTGGTCGTCTGATTCAAGAATTGAACGATTTACTCGCTACTCATGGTGCTGACTATAAAGATTTGGATAAAGATGCACAGCGCACTTATATTCTTAATCATCTGTCAAAGGAAAATGCTGCAACTTTTGAAACTCTTCCAGAAGGCGTTGCACGCCAATTGAGTTTGGATCGTGATCCACATGGCAACGTACAAGTATCACTCATCGAGACAGAAAAGCTTCTTTCAGAGATGGTTGATGTTAAGCTTCAGCAGTGGGCAAAAGAAGGCAAATACAATGGTAAATTCGCACCCCAACACCATTTCTTCGGTTATGAAGGACGTTGCGCTGCTCCATCTAACTTTGATGCCGACTATTGCTATGCCTTAGGAACTAGTGCGGCTCAGCTCATTGCTAATGGAAAGACTGGCTATATGGCCATTGTTAAGAATACAACAGCTACAACAGACAACTGGAAAGCTGGTGGTGTGCCTATTACAATGATGATGAATATGGAACGTAGAAATGGTGAGATGAAGCCTGTAATCCGTAAGGCATTGGTTGAACTTGATGGTAAGCCTTTCAAAGCATTTGCTGCGAAGCGCGATGAATGGGCTAAGAATACAGAATATGTTTATCCAGGTCCTATTCAATATTGGGGGCCAGCTGAAGTCTGTGACCAACCAACCAAAACACTGATTTTGGAACAGAAGTAATCCGACGTTATTATCAATTCATATATAGGGAAAGGAAAGACACAGTAGTTAAACCTTTCCCTATATTCTTATTTGCATGACAACAACAAGAACTTATAGGCGGACTCGCAAAAAAAAGAAATCAACGAAACGAAAACATTTTCGCCCCTTTCGCAATCTCTCACGCAAAACTATTGCGTGGGGAGCCGTGGGCATGATAGCGGTCTACGTTTGGTGCTTTTATCATTTCTTTGTTGGGCCTACGGGGTTCCGTTGGCGCGCGCTTTATGGTGAAGCTAAATATCCCGAAGGCTATGAAATCCATGGTATTGATATTTCGCATTATCAAACCAACATCGACTGGGAGAAAGTGGCCAATGCAATGATTGAGGGAAATCCCATTCGTTTTGTTATTATGAAGAGCACAGAAGGAACGGGCAAGCTCGACGAAACGTTTTATGAAAACTATCAGAGTGCCAGAGACTATGGCTTCATTCGCGGTGCCTATCATTTTTGGAGCACCAAATCATCTGCACGCGATCAAGCCTATTATTTTCTTGATAAAGTTCACCTTAATGATGGCGATTTGCCACCCGTTTTAGACGTGGAGCACAAACGCCCAGAACAAAGCACCGAAGATTTTCAACGCGATGTGCTCACTTGGCTCCACATTGTGGAAGATAAATATCACGTGAAGCCCATACTCTACACCTACTACAAATTCAAGCAGCAATATCTTTCAGCACCCGTTTTCAACGACTATCCCTATTGGATAGCTCACTACTATGTAGACAAGGTGGAATATAAAGGTGCTTGGAAATTTTGGCAACACACCGATGCGGGAAAAATTCCTGGTATAAAAGGTTATGTCGATTTTAATATCTATAACGGCAGCTACTACGATTTAAAGAAAATGACCATCGGTAGCAGCCGTTGGTGAGGGAGACCTCTACCCTCCTCTGCCTGCTACAATATCATATGCGAAGCTCTTTCAGGATAGCCGCCATCTTTTGTTTTGTCGTTATCGTTGTGGGAACTAATGGCAGGCGCAGCACATTCTCAATCATCCCCATATCATTCAACAATGCTTTGCACCCCGCAGGATTGCCGTCGATAAAGAGCAATGAATAGAGTTCGGTGAATTTGTGATGAATTTTCCGTGCAGGCTCATATTCTCCATTAAATTCTAAGCGAATCATACGGCTAAACTCTTTCGGCAGCGCATTTCCAATCACGGAAATAACGCCTGCAGCACCACTGGCCACCATGGAGAATGTCAAAGCATCATCGCCACTAATCACGTCGAAACGATGGGGCTTATTCTTAATAATTTCATCCACCTGCTCCATACTGCCGCTGGCTTCTTTCACGCCTACAATATTCGTAAAATCATTGGCCAAGCGAACAATGGTTTCGGGCTTCATGTTGACTCCAGTCCGTCCTGGAACATTATAGAGCACAATGGGCAATGGGCTCACTTCGGCAATAGCTTTGAAATGCTGATAAATCCCTTCTTGAGAAGGTTTGTTGTAATAAGGGCAGATGCTCAAAATGCCATCAATCCCCGTCCAATCGGTCGTCTTGATTTCTTCCACCACAGCGGCGGTATTGTTTCCACCACAATATTTAAGGATGGGCACACGCCCTGCCACACGCTCTCTGATAAATGCCGTGATATCGTCACGCTCTTGCTGTGTCAGGCAAGGTGCCTCGCCCGTCGTTGCCAAAATACACAAAAAGTCGGCACCATTCGCCAACTGATATTCTATGAGTCGCTTCAGTGCATCATAGTCGACCCTCCCTTCGGATGTGAATGGAGTGATGAGCGCGATACCTAAACCTTTAAATATATTGTGTGCCATAAATATTTGTTTTTTCGTTCGTGCAGGCAAAGATACGATTATTCTTGCAAAGCGGTGCCATCTTGGCGGTATTATTTTGCAGCCCCATCCCGTCAATGCGAGCCGATGTAGAGGCAAATCATACCCAGCAACACCAACAGCAAATCGATGGCTTTGGATTTAACATTGCGCTCTCGGAAAAAGAGCACGGCCGTGATGAAACTCACGATAACACTGCCGCGGCGCACCATGCTCACAACCGAAATCATGGCACCAGGGAGGCTTAGTGCATAAAAATAGACGAAGTCGGCAAGACTTAGGAATATAGAGATGAAAACAATCGCACCATCCCACCGAAAAGGCGTTGACAGCCGCCGTTTGGGAAACCAAACGATGCACAAAATGATGCCCATTAAAACCATCTGATAAATGTTATACCAGCTCTGCACCACCATGCGATTCAGCCCCACGCCCCCATCCTGCACGGAGGCCATCAGATATTTGTCAAACAAACCACTCGCGGCACCCAATAAGGCTGCAATAATCAGGCAAAATATCCAACGATTATGCTTAAAGTCTATGCCCTCTTTCCGCCCGCTTCGGCTCAACAAGAAGAACGACAAAATGGCCAGCAACACACCCGCCCACTGCCACAGATTGAGCCGTTCGCCATAAACCAGCAGCGCACCCACCAGCACCAACACGGGGCGCGTGGCATTGATGGGACCAACAATGCTTAGCGGAAGATGCTTCATGGCAAAATAGCCAAAAATCCAGCTCGACAGCACCAAAACGCTCTTCAGCAAAATGAAACGATGCGCTGCCCACCCCATCTGCGGCACATAAAACATGCTGCCGTCCAAGGTGTGCGACGAAGCGGACAGAATGATGAAGGGGAGGAAGATGAGCGTTGAAAACAGCGTGTTGAGAAACAAAACGGGGATGACCGCGTTGTTGCGCAACGACTTTTTCTTAAACGTGTCGTAAAAGCCCAGCAGCGCCGCCGAAAGGAATGCTAAGAGTAACCACATTGCAATATATTTTTAATTGTTAAGCCCGTCCAAGGGGTTGGAACATCCGTTTTTGAGAAAAACACACGAGATACGGGGTGTATTTCGGCTCTTTTTGAGAAAAACAATGCTTCGGGGACTCCCGAATACAGATTTCCGGCCTAAGCGCTTCATTTCTTCCTCCCCCCGACTAATAAACAATATCCTCTAAAAACAGCGCGTGGCCAGGCATGCTCTCCCCCGCTTGGCTGCGGTTGCCATCCGCCAAGATGTGCTGGAATTCGGACAACGTGATTTTGTGCCGCCCCAAAAGCATAAGTGTCCCCACCGTGGCACGCACCATGTTGCGCAGAAATCGGTTGGCCGTGATTTCAAAATACCATTCGTGCGCCGCTGTCTGCACCCACTGGCAGGTCGTCACTTCGCAAAGTGTGGTTTTGTTGTCGCCGCCACTTTTGCAAAAGGCGGCGAAATCGCGCTGTGCCAGCAGCAGTTTACAGCCTTCGTTCATCCGCTTGAAGTCGAGTGGAAAAGTGACGAGCAGCGAATAGTGACGCAGAAAAGGCGACTTCGCGGTGTGGATGTAATAGCGATAGGTGCGCCATTTTGCCGAGAAACGTGCGTGCATGTCGCCAGCAACCGGCACCAGCTGTTGCACGCTGATGTCCCTTGGCAGCATGCGATTTAACCGGTAGACCACCTGTTCTGTGTCTATTTCCTCTGCAAAATCGAAATGTGCCACCATCAACCGTGCATGCACACCCGTGTCGGTTCGGCCGGCTCCCACCACTTCAATGGGCGTGCGCAAAAGCGTTGTCAAAGCCTGTTGCAGCACAGCCTGCACCGAGATACCATTGGGTTGTAGCTGCCAGCCATGGTAATTGGTGCCATCATAGCTGAAATAAAGAAAATAGCGCTGCATACGGGGGTTATCGTGCTCCATAATTCTTTAATATGTTATACATCACTTGGTCGTAGCCATAAACGTCGTCGTAGGCGCGCATGACGCCATTAGCATCGGGATAGAGCGTGAAATAGGTGATGAAGAGCGGCACTTCGGGCGTGATGTTCACCGAGCCTATCAGCAATTGCCGCTTCAAGGTATCTTGCTTCTCGACAACCTTTTCGTCGCCATCGGTGGGTTTCGCTTTCTTTTTCCCGATGTCAGCCGTCATCGAATATCGTATTTTCTCGGCCAACTGCTCGTCTTTCTCGCCCAAAAGAAAGAGGGCCAACGCATAGGGATGCTGCACGCGGACGCAGCCATGGCTCACATCGCGCGAGTTTTTGGCAAAGAAGTCGCGCTGATCAGTGTCGTGCAAAAACACACTGAATTTGTTGTTAAAACGAAACACGATGCGCCCCAGCGAGTTCCCTACCCCGCCCGATTGAATGACCAAGTAGTCTTTGCTCAGGAGCATGCTGGGCGTCACTCGGTCGAGTGGCATTTTTCGTCCTGTCGAACGCTGTCGTACAAAGAAATTGCGCGCCTCGAAATATTCAGCATTTCCTGCTTGTGGCAAAATGGATTTTTCGATGATGCTTCGTGGCACAATCCATTGTGGATTGATGTCCATGCGCATAAAACGGCTCGTGAGCAAGGGTGTTTTCGTGTCTAGGGCACCGCAACCCACGCGCATCTCCAACACGTCTTCACCATTCACGGCTCGCAATTGGAATGCGGGAATGTTCACCATCACATATTTGGTATGCTGCGACGGTCTGTCGTCTGTTCGCCAGCGTGCACGTTCCATGTTGCAAAGAATGCGCAGACGTTGCTGCGGGTTGGTTTCGATTTGCAGCATCTCCTCATACCTTTTATATAATGCACTTTGCGGAAGAATCTCTTGCAGGAACACCGCTAAGCTGTCGTGCGCCAATTTGCGTTGACACACGCTGAAAAAACTGCGATTCAACCGCTTCATGGGCACATCAAACAGGCTGCGATAAGACTGCGATGTGGAATCGGGCTTCAGTAAATCCAAGTGGTTGAATGTCGTGTAGGGGTTGACAAAACCAAACTGCATGCCGGCAGCATAACGATAATAAGCTTTGGTGAGATTGTATTCCAATCGGGCGAAAACCTTGTTGATGGCATGGCTACTATCCGAGAAGTCTAAATTACGCGCACGCTGCAAATCATCGGTGATTTGTTGCACACGGAATTTCTCTGGTCGGAAGCCCAACTGCTTCACGTTTTGCAAAGCCATTAAGAGCGTTTCAGCCTGCGCATTTACGCCATTTCGTGTAATCCACAAGAATGTTCCATGCCGCGTATAATGGGCTTTACAGCGCATGTCGGGCATCATCGAGTCGGTATCACTCATCTTCAATTGCGCGATGTAACGCCGTATTTGATGTGAATTGAGTACATAGTTCGATTGGCGCAGCGTTGCATAGTGCGATAATTGCAAATCTGCATTGGGATTATCGGCTCGTTCTTTACAAGCTGCGACCAAAATAATCATCAAAAAAGTAAATACGTTTATCCTGAAACGATATGCATTCAATGCTTTTGTTCTAAATATAATCACTACATTAGTTCTCTTGTTAATAATCTTTGAATATCTTAAAGTGTCACAACTAATCCCTCGTCAGACAACATACTCTGTTCGAAAATGGTTTTAGCCTCGTTGAGCAACACATGCTCATCCTCATACCTTGAACTGTAGTGTCCCAATAATAATTTCCCAACCTTCGCCTCGCGTGCCACCATGGCAGCTTCTTTCGCTGTGGAATGCCAATATTTTTTTGCATGCGCTGCACAATCTTCTGCATAGGTGCTCTCGTGATAAAGCACATCAACGCCTTGCAGCAAAGTGTGCAACGTGGGAATATAGCGCGTGTCGCTACAATAGGCATAAGCTCGTGTTGGGTCGGCAGGCGTTGTTAATTGTTCGTGTGGAATGACGTCTCCTGCTGGTGAGACCCAATCCTGCCCTACCTTGATGTTGTTGATTTGGCTCACCGGCACATGATAAAAATCTATCATTGCACGATTAATATGTGGCAGTTTGGGCTTTTCTCGAAACAAGAAGCCGCATGTAGGCACCCGATGTTGCAGGGGAATGGTTGTCACGGTCAATCCCCTGTCCTCATAAATTATTTTACTTTGCGTAGTGTCTAACCCATGAAAAGTAACCTCAAAGCCCAACGTTGCACAGAAGAAAGCAAGCTGCTCCTGAAATATAGTTTCGAATTCTTGAGGAGCATAGATGTGCATAGGAGCAGTGCGACCAAGCATTCCAAACGTACTCAACAAGCCCAATAAACCAAAACAATGGTCACCATGCAAATGCGAAATGAAAATGGCTTGCAGCTTTGCAAAATGAATATGCGTATGGCGTAATTGCATTTGTGTGCCTTCCCCACAATCAATCATAAAAAATTTATCACCCATTTCAACCACTTGAGATGAAGCATTGTGGCGTAGTGTAGGTAAGGCAGAACCGCAACCTAAAATATGAATCTTAAAAGTATTCATAGTGACCATCCTGTTGAATAGAAAGCTATTGCAGGCGATGATAGGCGAAAATGCCCTCCTTATTTTCTAAATACAGAGAATCGGCACCTAAGTTATCAATGGCAAACGTATCTCTGTTGAGTAACAATTGACCATTATAAACTCTCCATTCTGTCCAAGGGTTTTGCTCTGCTTTTACACTACTTTTCACAATGCCGCCTTCAAGTATTTCAAATTGCTTGTCTATACTTATCCATTTACCTTGTAAAGTAGTAAGATTTATTACACGATTTGCATAAGATTCTCCATCAACTTTGTGCCCAATTACAGCTAAGCGATCACCACAGAGCAATCCACCTAATATCACAGCTGAATCTGGCCCTTCTTCTAACAATGTATAATGCAACGTATCTCCCATATCGGTGATAAGTTCAAGATGGTGCATAGAGGTGCCCTCCCCGCATATTCCATAGGTTGTGGTGTCATTTTGAGCCATTTGTGCCATCTCGCTTGTAGATTGATTGTTACGCGCTGTTTTAGGTCTACAACCATTAACAATCACAACAGCCAAAACGGTAACCATAAGGAAAATTATTTTCTTCATATTCAGTCCTCCAATTATTTTTCTTCTTTTCGTTTTGCTTCATTCCAAAGTGCCTCCATCTCTTCCAACGACAGATTGCTCAACGCACGACCTTGCGCTTTAGCTTGTGCTTCAACATAGCTAAAACGGCGGATAAATTTTTGGTTGGTTTGTTCAAGGGCACTATCTGGATTGAGTTGGTAGAGACGTGCTGCATTCACTAAGCTGAAAAGCACATCACCCAATTCTGCTTGTGCATGTTTTGTATCACCCTGCTCAAACTCAGCTTCTAATTCATCCAATTCTTCACGCACCTTTTGCCATACATCGCGTCGATTCTTCCAATCAAATCCCACATTGCGCGCCTTCTCTTGAATGCGTGTGGCCTTAATGAGCGAGGGAAGTGAAGTCGGTACACCCGATAGTATAGTTTCATTACCATGGTGCTCACGTTGTTTGCGCTGCTCCCAGGATGCCTCCACTGCTGATGCTGTCGTAGGGTTGGCATGTGTTGCTGTAACCTCATCAGTCCGATAGACTACCTGTCCAGTGGAATTAATTTCCATTTCAGGATTGACCACACGCCATATCCCTCCTTTATTCCAGTCGATGAAATCGTGGCGATACATTAATTTGTCACTGTGGGCATCACAAACATCGGCAATGTCGAATTGCCCCTGTTCTTCAGCCAACTTTGCATAAAACACAATATGTTCCAACACATCACCCAACTCCTTACATATTTCTCGTACGTCACCCTTCAGTAGCGCATCGCTGAGTTCATAAACCTCTTCAATAGTATAGGGACGTAAACTCTCACATATCTGCTTTCGATCCCATGGACATTCTTTCCGTAATCGTTCTTGTATATCCAATAGACGAGCAAAGGCTTGCAACTTTTCTTCTCGAGAATGATTTTTCGTTTTCATGCGCCAAAGGTAACCAATAATTTTCAGTTAGCCATGCAACACTTGTGCATTTTATACCTTTTACTTAGAAAACGTGGATGCTATTTTCAAGGAGCACTATCATAGTTATTTTTCTATTAAGGGTCATGCTTTCAACAGAAAGAGTGAAGGACACTGAAAGAAAAGAGGATGAAAAGATAAATTGATAAAAATAACCTTGAGCATGCCCACTTTTTTATTATCTTTGCAGACAAAACGACAATAAAAGCGCATTCACTGCACAATATCAATACTTTTTTAAGAACAAAATGGGAATATTCGGACTATTCAACAAAAAGAGCAAGGAAACGCTCGATAAAGGGCTCGAAAAGACTAAGGAGAGCGTATTTGGTAAGTTGACACGCGCCGTGGCAGGAAAATCTAAAATCGATGACGATGTGCTCGATAATTTAGAAGAAGTACTCATCACCAGCGATGTTGGGGTTGAAACAACGCTCAAAATTATTCATCGCATTGAGGAACGTGTAGCCCGCGATAAATATGTCTCAACAATAGAGCTGAACACTATCCTTCGTGAAGAAATTATGGCATTAATGGCTGAAAACAATGCCCTTGATAATGATAATTGGGAATTGCCAGCTAATCACAAGCCTTATGTGATTTTGGTGGTAGGTGTAAATGGGGTGGGTAAAACTACTACCATAGGCAAATTGGCTCATCAATTTAAAAATGCTGGTAAAAAAGTGTATCTTGGAGCAGCTGATACGTTCAGAGCCGCTGCCGTGGAACAAATCTCTATTTGGGGAGAACGTGTAGGTGTTCCTGTCGTAAAGCAACAAATGGGGGCTGATCCTGCCAGTGTAGCATTTGACACATTACAAAGTGCTAAGGCAAATGCAGCAGATGTAGTATTGATTGACACTGCTGGGCGGTTACACAACAAGGTAAACCTCATGAATGAGCTTAAAAAGATAAAAGAGGTTATGAAAAAGGTGACGCCCACCGCTCCAGATGAAGTGATGCTGGTGTTAGATGGTAGTACTGGACAAAATGCTTTCGAACAGGCTAAGCAATTTTCGGCTGTTACACAAATTACCAGCTTGGCTATTACAAAATTAGATGGAACGGCAAAAGGTGGTGTGGTGATAGGTATCAGTGATCAGCTAAAAGTACCAGTAAAATACATTGGTTTGGGTGAGCAGATGGATGACTTACAACTATTCAATCGCCGTGAATTTGTCGACTCACTATGCACTTAATCATGCTGTAAGGATAAATAATGAAGAAAAACCAAATCGATATTGTTACCATGGGTTGCTCAAAAAATCTGGTTGATAGTGAGATTTTAATGCAGCAATTCGAGGCCAATGGCTATCATTGTGTACACGATAGTAAGCATCCTGATGGCGAAATTGCCGTTATCAACACGTGCGGTTTTATTGAGTCGGCCAAAGAAGAGAGTATTCATACCATCTTAGAGTTTGTGCAAGCTAAGACAGAAGGCCGTCTGAATAAACTTTTCGTTATGGGATGTCTTTCTCAACGCTACAAAAACGAATTGGAGAAAGAAATCCCTGAAGTTGATAAGTTTTATGGTAAATTTAATTATAAGCAATTGCTCTATGATTTAGGTAAAGCTGATATTGTCGCTTGCAACGGCAGCCGTCATCTCACCACCCCACGCCATTATGCTTATCTCAAGATTGCAGAAGGTTGCGATCGGCATTGTGCCTATTGCGCTATCCCCATCATTACAGGTAAGCATGTCAGTCGTCAGAAGAGAGACATCTTGCAAGAGGTGAAGGACTTGGTAGCAAAAGGTGTGAAAGAATTTCAAGTGATTGCGCAGGAACTCACTTATTATGGTGTCGATCTTGACGGGCAACGACACATCGCCGACCTGATTCGTGATATAGCAGATATCAAAGGTGTTAAGTGGATACGATTGCATTATGCCTATCCCAATCAATTTCCCTTAGAGCTATTGGACGTCATGCGTGAGAAGCCTAATGTTTGCAATTATTTGGATATTGCACTACAACATATTTCAAATCCCATGCTCAAGGCTATGCAACGCCACGTAACAAAGGAAGAAACCATGACACTTATTAAGCATATACGCAAAAAAGTGCCAGGCATTTACCTACGTACAACACTTATGGTGGGATTTCCTGGCGAAACCGAAGACGAATTTAACGAGTTGGTCGACTTTGTGAAATGGGCTAAGTTTGAACGTATGGGGGCTTTCGCTTATTCAGAAGAAGAAGGAACTTATAGTGCTCAGCATTATCAAGACAATGTTCCAGAAGCTGTAAAACAACGGCGCTTAGATACATTGATGGCCGTGCAACAAGAAATTAGTAGTGAAATCCAGGCTCAAAGCATTGGTAAAATTATGTCTGTAATCATAGACCGAAAGGAAGGCGATTACTATGTAGGCAGAACTCAATACAGTTCGCCAGAGGTTGACCCCGAGGTGCTGATTGCTGCAGAGAAACCCTTGCGCGTAGGTAGTTTCTACAATGTAGAGATTACTGATAGTGAAGCCTTCGATTGGTTTGGACGTGTGGTGAAATAAAATATTTTTCGATGAACAACAAAGAATTTATTGCCGAGCTGGCGCAACGGACAGGCTACACACAAGCTGATACACAAAAATTGGTTAATGCCCTTATCGAAGGTATGGGAAATCGTTTCGGAATAGGAGAAAATATAGTTATGACTGGCTTTGGAACTTTTGAGGTAAAAAAACGTTTGGAGCGGATTATCGTTAGTCCCTCTACGGGACAACGTATGCTCGTTCCACCGAAATTAGTTTTAGGTTTTAAACCGGTAACGACACTAAAAGAACGGTTAAAGAGTGGAGAGGAAGGGAATGACTAATTTGAAAGATATTGCAAAGCATTTGGTCGAAAAGCATGAATTGACGGCCGCCGATGCCGAATATTTTGTAGCACAATTTATCGAAACACTACAAGATAGTGTGTTGTCCGAGAAATTGGTTAAAGTAAAAGGTCTCGGTGCATTCAAACTTACGCCCATCAGTGCACGTGAAAGTATAGATGTAAATACGGGTGACCGCATTGTAATTGAAGGGCGGGACAAGATTACCTTTACACCTGATAATGCAATGAAAGGCTTAGTCAATCGACCATTTTCTCAATTCGACACTGTAGTGCTCAATGCAGGAGTCGCTTTTGACGAAGCGATGGAGGACAATATCTCTGAAATAAAAAATGCTAGCTCTTCTAACCAGGAAAAGAAGGAATGCTCAATCGGCATCGCCAATGAAAAACAGGCAGTAGCTCTTGCAGAAGAAGAGAACAAGAATCAAGCTGTAAATTCTGATGTAACAGAAAAGGAAGACTCTGAGGTTAGAGAAAATATATTTATGGCGGATATGAAAGATAAACCAGAGCCTACACCTTCTTCAACTATCAATGCAGAGGGAAAAAAACTAACAAGGGAAACAGCTGTTCTAACTCCCCAAATAAAGAACGATCCCCCAACTACAGCCTTCAACCAGTCAGAAACGATTGCTCCAATACAAGAATTAGAACAAGAAACCGAAGTTGCACTTGAAACCTCTCATCAGCCAATACAGCGCTGGATAAAATGGACTATGGGCTTTTGTATATGCTCACTAATTGTACTAATGGGGATATGTTTCTATCTCATGGGTGAAATCCATCTTCGCAATCATCGTATAGATAATCTCATGACGCTAATGCAACAAAAACGCTTAAAGAAAGAAAATACGAAAGCAAAAATAACATCAGCCACATCTACAACAATGAATCGACAATTTGCCAAAAATGATTCTTTAATGGAAAGAGCTCAGCAGATTGATAGGCAACAGCACCAAACAAGAAAAATGGCAACCAAGGATGTACAGTACCCTTCGGTAACATCTAAAGTTATTGCTAAGTCAAGTGAATATGAAGCCATGAATCAACGGGACGTCCGCATACGAACAGGCGCCTACAATATCATTGGTATAAAGACGATAGTCAAGGTTGGAGCAGGACAGACTTTACATGCGATTAGTGATGCTTATTTGGGCCCAGGAATGGAATGTTATATAGAAGCATTGAATAGCCACAACCTACCCCTAAAAGCAGGCGATGAGGTTAAGATTCCTCTACTACGTCTGAAAAAGCACGCCAATGCATCGCATTGATTTCATATATATTTCTAAGCATGTCTCACTCTGGACTTTTTATTGATTCGTAGGCCAATGCTTACGACTTCCACCCTTTGTTACTCCGTTTGTAGGTTCAGGGCTGCTTAAATATTCAAGATGGAAGAGTAATTTTTTCATAGTTAATTGTAAGAGTTGACCTCCGTATTAGAAGCAGACGTCCTTAACTCTAAGCAATAAAGTTGTCCGCTATCAAACGGAAGAATAAAAACGGCTGGTAAAACTAAAAAGGGATACATCCCCTGTACCCCTTTTCGTGATTCCGTTGGAATCTTTTGTGATTCGGCTGGAATCATTTTACGAACTCTTGTGCCTTGATGTAATTAAATATGTATCAATGTGTTGAACGGATTTATTAAACATTCACTTTGTATTGAACTTTGCGGTGGTAACACACCGGTAACACATTTGGTACATGACCCAACAAGAATCATTAGCACATATTCTATCGAGGATGTTTTTAACTTGTTCAAAGAGCTACACTACCGTATTTATATATCGGAGTGTTTGAGGAACATGGTGCATCAAGAAGTTAAAAACTTAGCATAACACCTACTCCATCTAAATAACGGAACAAAGATAGTAGTTTTTCTTGAATACAACAACTAATTTCGCAAAAAAATATCAATGGAACAGCACAAAAATAATTATTGTATAACCACAAAAAACATCAATGATAATACACAAAACACATCAATATAGTTGTTGTAACAAATAAATTTATTATCTTTGCAAAAAAGATATACTGATATGGAGTATTATAGTAGAATGGCAGATGGATTACTTGCCGATCATCTTGATTCTGCAGGTGCGGTATTGATAGAAGGTCCGAAGTGGTGTGGAAAAACAACTACTGCCACACAACAGGCTGCAAGCGTCATAAAGTTACAAGATCCTAATATGAGAGAGCGTTATTTCTCTGCCGCATCCATAAGACCATCTTTATTATTGGCAGGTGAAACGCCTCGCTTGATAGATGAATGGCAGGAAATCCCCATTTTGTGGGATTCTGTGCGAACGATGGTGGATGAACGGAATGATGTAGGTCAGTTTATCTTGACAGGTTCTAATTCCATAGATAAAAGTGCTATCAGACATTCGGGGACTGGTCGTATTGCAACAATGGAAATGCTTCCTATGAGCCTGTTCGAGTCCAAGGAATCATCTGGTACAGTTTCATTGAAAAAGTTGTTTGATGATCCTCTTTTAGATGTTGACGGCAAAACATCACCGATGCAGTTGGAAGACTTGATTTTTGCAGCCTGCAGAGGAGGATGGCCAGCTGCATTGAACCGTAAAACGGACAAAGCACGTCTTCAGGTTGCAAAAGACTATATCAATAGCCTTTGCCGAATAGACATTTCAACCATAGATGGTGTTGCACGCAACGAAAAGCTTACTCAGCTTATTCTTCGTACTTACGCCCGCAATGTCTCGACACTGGCAAAGAAGAGCAATATGCTGAAAGATATTAGGGCAAATGTAGAAACCTGTTCAGAAAACACGTTGAATGATTATCTGAACGCATTGACTAAACTCTTCGTCATACAAGATATAGAGGCTTGGAGTCCGGCGGTCAGGTCGGCATCAGCCATACGTCGCGGTGTAAAAAGAGAATTTGTAGATCCGTCTATCGCAGTAGCAGCCTTATCTATGTCTCCAGAAACATTGCTTATGGATTTGAAGACTTTTGGCTTTGTTTTTGAGTGCATGTGCATTCGTGACCTGAAAGCATATTCTCAGGCCTTAGGGGGCTATATCTCCTATTATCATGACCGATATGATTTAGAGGCAGATGCTGTTCTTCATCTGGAGGATGGAAGGTATGCGCTCATAGAATTCAAACTTGGAAGCAGGGAAATCGAGGAAGGAGCAGAACATCTTTTAGAGATTAAGCGTCTCGTCCAGCAATATAATGAAAAAGAAAAGCAGATTCGGCTTCGTGAACCAGACCTGCTGATGGTAATAACTGGAGGTGCTATGGCTTATTCAAGACCTGACGGAGTAAAAATAATACCCATAGGATGTATGAGAGATTAAATATGTGGTAATCCAAAGGATTCATTTAGCATCTTTATCCAACAGACAAAGATAGCAGGGTTCCAAAATTTATAGAGGTATGGCCAATAACGGTCATACCTTTTTTGTGTCGTTTTACATACAAGACACCGTTAGTCTTCAAAAATCCCATTAGAACCTGCCAAGTAGTGTTAAATAGTTGGTTGGTTGGTAAGTTTTGATGTCTTTTCTTTCTTTTTCCAGATTTTTTGATTATATTTTTGCAGCATTAAATCAGAAGAAACAAGTACAAAATGGCTGGAAAAGGATTTAGTGCTATTCTACACGTCCCCAAAACAGGGACCGGAATCTTTCTACTTTTGAATACCGGAGCAATATCGCTTCGGACTAAAATTTCATCAACATGAAAGTAAAAGTAGAAAAGGTAATCCATCCCTCAGCATGGATCAACGGCATCAGTGTCGGAGAGGTAAGAGTGGCCAACATTCCCCCAATGCGTGCGCACGCTGTGTGCAACCTGGCAAGCAGATTCAACCGCCTCTTGGGTGAAGAAAAGGACCGCTTCCTCCATGTTTCTTACAACAGCTACGCCCATCGTATGGCCATCTGTGCCATCAGTATGGATCAGCGAGCCCTTGAACTAAACTCATTTGCAGATAAACATGAATGGACAAAGGAACTGCCCAAAGGATTCTTCGACAAAGAACCATGGGAGGAAGGACAAGAGTATGAGTAATGCCACGGACAACAACCACGGCATAGTAGATACCTCGGACACCGTTTATACCGTGCCCGATGTCGCCCGCATGTTCGGACGCAAGGAATGTACCATACGCAAGCGCATCGAGAAGGGACTTATCCCCGCCCACAAGATGGGACGCTGCTGGTACATCCTGAAGTCGGAACTGGTGGCGGAACTGAGAGATACTTAGCAGAATCCTCTAAATAACAAGTGACTAAGTAGAAGCCCCCAGCCGACCAGCTGTGAAGCCAGTCGGCTGGGGCATTTTTTGTGAACATTGAAATTATTAGAGGATGAGATGATACCCAAGACCATCATAGAAAAGATACTCGATGCGGCACATATAGAAGATGTGGTTGGCGAGTTCCTGCCACTCCAAAAGCGTGGCACCATCTATCGTGCGCTGTGCCCCTTCCACCAGGAGAAGACGCCATCGTTCACCGTTACGCCCAACCGCAGCATGTTCTACTGTTTTGGCTGCCACAAGGGAGGCAACGTGATCACCTTCCTGATGGAGCATGAGAACATGACCTACCCGGAAGCCGTCAGGTGGCTGGGTAGGAAGTACGGCATCGAGGTGGAGGAAAGAGAGGAAACCATCGACGAGAAGCAGCAACGGTTGAAACGCGAGTCGCTGCTGATTGTCAATACTGCCGTGCATAAGCATTACCGTGAGGTATTCCTGCGCTACAAGCCTGCCCAAGATTATGCCTACCGCCGCTGGGGGCAGAAGTATTGCGACGAGATAGAAATCGGTTTTGCGCCCATCGACGGCAAAGCCCTCGCCCATCTACCTCTGCAAAAGGAGTTTCTTCAGGAGTTGGGACTTATTAACCCACAAGGCTACGACTTCTTCCAGAACCGCATCGTCATCCCTATCAAGGACCGCTACCAACACATCATCGGCTTCACGGCAAGGGTGATGGACGACAGTCAGCCCAAATACCTCAACAGCAAGGAATCCCTTCTATACAGCAAGCGCAGCACCGTCTTCGGGTTGGACGTGGCATGGCGGGCAGCGGGCAAGACCGGGCAGATGTACCTCGTGGAGGGCGCACCCGACTGTATGCGTCTGCACGCCATCGGGGTGCAGAACGCCGTGGCCGACCTCGGCTCGGCGTGGACTGTGGAGCAGTTTCAGCTCATCAAGAGGGCTGCCAACAAGGTGTGCTTCATTCCCGACAACGACCCACTCAAGGGTGGAGCCGACTATGGCACGGGCATCGAGGCGGTGATGAAGGCTGGTAAACTCGCCACCGAACAGCACCTTACGGTGTCGGTCAAGGAGATAACTACCACGGAGGAAGGCAAGAAAGAAGATCCCGACACCTATTTCAAGAATCAAACCCTCTTCAAGGCCGTCGAGGAAGAGGACTTCATCCTGTGGCTGGCCGCCAAACTCTTTGAAACGAGCGGCAACACCGAGCAAAAAAGCGATGCCGTGAAGCGGATAGCCCATCTGCTCTCCTTTATCGACGACGATACCAAGCTCACCATGTTCATCGATGCCCTCACGAAGTACCACCGGGGCAAGCTCTTCTGGCAGAAAGCCATCGAGAACGAGCGGACGAGGCGCGACAGTCCGAAGGAGGACGATATCGACCTGAACCGCCAGTACGGATTCTGGATAGACCGCGGCAAATACTTCTCCACCACCGAGAAGGGCGGCGTACTCGAATGGAGCAACTTTACCCTTACGCCGCTCTTCCACATCAAAGACCCGCTCATGGCCAAACGCCTCTACCTGCTCACCAACGAACTGGGCGTCAAGGAGATTGTGGAGATGGAGCAGGAAGACCTTATCTCACTGCAAAAGTTCCGTCAGAAGCTCGAATCGCTCGGCAACTTCATCTGGAAGGCCAGTGAGAAGGAACTCATCAAACTGAAGAGTTTCCTCTACGAAAAGACCGAGACGGCTGCGCAAATCAAGCAGTTGGGCTGGAACAAGAAGGGCTTCTTTGCCTTTGGCAACGGTATCTTTGACGGTCGGCAGTTCCACGAGGTCAATGAGTACGGCATCGTCCACCTGGGCGAGAAGGGCAATTTCTATCTTCCCGCCCTCTCTCGGATTTATAAGGAGAACACCGACTACTTCCGCTTCGAGCGGCAATTCGTGCATTTCAACTTCTCCATGATCAGCCTCCGGGACTTCACCCGTCAACTCTTCCTCGTCTTCGGCGACAACGGCAAGATCGGCTTCTGCTTCTATCTCGCCACGCTCTTCCGCGACATCATCACCCTCACCACACGTTCCTTCCCCATCCTCGACCTCTTCGGTCCGAAGGGTTCCGGCAAGAGCGAACTGGGCCACACGCTCATGTCGTTCTTCGTGATCGACAACATACCGCCCAACATACAGAACTCCACCATTCCCGCCCTCAACGACACCGTGGCTGCCGCTGCCAATGCCCTGGTGCATATCGACGAATACAAGAACGGCATCGACACCGCCAAGATAGAGTTTATCAAGGGGCTTTGGGACGGCACGGGTCGCACGCGCATGAACATGGCCACCGACAAGAAGAAGGAAACCACCGCCGTGGATGCGGGCGTGATTATCTCCGGGCAGGAGATGCCCACGGCCGACATCGCCCTCTTCAGCCGACTCATCTTCCTCTTGTTTCCCAAATCGAACTTCACGGCAAGCGAGAAGGCGAACTATCAGCAATTGCTGCAAATCCGCTCCAAGGGACTGAGCCATCTCACCCTCCAGCTGCTTGCCCACCGCGACAAGTTCGGCCAGTGCTTCTACGACCAGTACCGGCAGACGCTTGACGACGTGAACAGTCGCCTCACGAGCCACACCATCATCGACCGAATTGTTCAGAACTGGGTGATTCCCCTCACGTCCTTTCGCTGTTTGGAAGGGAAGTTAGACACCACTTTATCCTACAAAGAACTGCTGGAGATCACTGTCGAGGGTATCGTCCATCAGAACATGGAGTGCAAGACCAACGACGAGTTGGGCAGCTTCTGGCGCATGGTGCAGTTTCTCAACAGCGAGGGCGAGATCAACGAGGATGCCGACTTCAAGATCAAGGCCGTGAGCCGCTTCCGTTCCACCCTCGTCAGCGAGACCGTCTGGACCGAGCCGCGCAAGATACTCTACCTACAGAAGACCCGTATCTTCATGCTCTACAAGCTCAATGCCCACCGCAACGGCGAGACCTCCCTGCCCGAGGAGTCGCTGCGCTACTATCTTGAAAACAGCAAAGAATATCTGGGCGAGCAGCGCATGACTTACCACGTCATTAAAAAAGGCAATCAAGTCCTCGACTTTGAGCACCGCGATGCCAAGGGGCAGCCCACCAAAATGTCCGTGCAGCAGCGTTCCTACTGCTTCGACTACGAAAAGCTCGTCGAGGCGTTTGATATCAATTTGGAGATGTCTCGTAATGAAGAAATTTGAATATCGTGATTGTCTCACAAAAATATTCATTTATTATGTTATAACATGAATAATTTAGGTGTATGGTAATGTTTTAACAATGAAAGCTTGTCGTTACACAAATAAAACACTAAATTTGCAAAGCGAATTATTGTGTGTTAGTAATTATGATTAATTCTGACCAAGTATTATCCCTGATACGGAATCATTTGAATAATGATGATGCCCAGTTCAGGAAGGTGGCTTTACAGATATCAGCTGTAGAAGCCAAGAATGGTCATGTTATTTTAGCACGTACCATTCAAGATTTACTCGGTAAATCCAAGACTTCATTTAGTCCACTTCATATTTCTCCGAAGCATAAAGATGTAGAAGATCTTTTATTGCAAATTGAAAGTGATGAAGACTTGAAAAGTCTCATTACATCAGATGAGAACATTGAGAAAATCAACAGAATCATCAAGGAATATTTGAAACGAGACAATCTTCATAAGTATGGACTTGACAATAGACGAAAACTGTTGTTATATGGTGAATCCGGAACAGGTAAAACTATGACAGCTAATGTTCTGTCTAGGGAACTAAATCTTCCTTTCTTTGTAGTACGTACAGAAAAGGTTGTTACGAAGTTCATGGGAGAAACCGGGTTGAAACTAAGTAATATCTTTGATTTTATCTCCGAAGTACCAGCTGTATATCTTTTTGATGAATTTGATGCAATTGGAGCTCAAAGAGGAATGGACAACGAAGTTGGTGAGCAACGTCGTATTTTAAACACATTCTTACAGCTCTTAGAAAGAGATTCTTCTGAAAGTTTTATTATCGCAGCAACAAACAGCATCGAATCAATAGATAAGGCTATGTTCCGCAGATTCGATGATGTGATAGAATATACTTTACCAGATTCAAAACAACGTCTAAAGCTTTTAAAAGAATATTTATATACGGCAAAGGATCTTGATTTTTCAATGGTCGAGCCTTTGTTTGACGGAATGAGTCATGCAGAGATTAAAATGGTCTGTGCTGACATATTCAAAGAATCCCTTTTAAACGATACACCTATCAACATTAATCTTGTAAAAACCGTTCTTGATATGCGTAGCATTTTGGTACGCAATATCGGGTAATATTTTTTATGCACAAAAAACATTTCTTCTTAGGTAATCAAATAGCTGAGAATAAAGGATTTACACCCCAACCGCAAGGAGGTGGCTCTCCAGCAGAATTTCCACAATACGATAATAGAAGAGCTCATGCAGATGCATTAAAACAGCAATATGCTAATGCATTTGCAAATGCAATTAATGAGCAAGAGCCACTTCTTCAGTATGGGCAGCATACGGCTGATGGTGCCTATCTGGATTTTACCGTACCACAAAACATGATACCTTCATCTCTTGACACCCAAAGAGGCGCTCGAATAATGAAGATCCATAAAAAGGATTCAGAGGATGATAATGTTGATGTAACAGTTTTTGTTTCGAACAAACATAAAGATTGGTTTGATAAGAAGGCTGATAAATATGCTACAGCAGAGACAGAAAAGAAAAAACCATGCAATGAATCTCTTATCGCTCCAATACAAGGTATTTCATCAGCAAAAATAGAATCCCTATTTGAGTCAAAAGACGAATATGAAGCCTTAGGACCTGCAGAGGAAATGGGATTCGAATTGTGGATTTGTAAGACAGATGATTATAACATCAATGATATTCAGATCGTTTTAGATGACCTGAGTATAAAATGTCAAATAGAACAACGGCTGCAATTTGCGGATGTTGATGTTTTTCTAATTACAACAAACAAGACCGTTCTTGCACAATTGCCATACCACATGGCAAACATATCTGAAATCCGCCGTTATAAGCAGCCATCTATTTTAACAGAATCTTCAGAGGTCAGTCGAGAATGGACAGACATACTTGCAAACGAGTTACAGTTTGAAGAATCTGATGTTCACATAGGTATTTTAGATAGCGGTGTAAATAATGCGCATCCATTAATAGCTCAAGCACTCCCAGACAGTCGTATGTCCACTGCTATCAATGTTCAAGATAACCTAGATCACATAGATCATGGAACAGGAATGGCAGGCTTGGTTCTCATGGGAGATTTGACAAAATTGGCATACGATAGAGGAAATTTACCAGTTGTCCAGCATAATTTAGCTTCTGTGAAGATTGTAGATGCAAATTACTCCACAGCCCCTTCATTTTATGGCGCTGTTATTGAAGATGCTATATCTCAAAGTCAAGACATGGGAGCTGATATTGATTGTATGGCGGTAACAGATTCAATTTCTGATGATGGAAAACCAACATCTAGTTCAGCTGCTCTTGATGAAAGTATTTATCATAGTGGAGAATGTGATCGCCTAGTATTGGTTTCTGCTGGTAATATATATCAAGATGATGTAGACGCCACCAATTATATTAAATCATGTAAGGCAAATGCTATAAATAGTCCTGCTCAGGCATGGAATGCTCTAACGGTTGGCGCATATACAGAACTTTCTATACCTGCAGATAAGACTGCTAAAGGAATAGCGTCCCCTAAAGGAGTGTCCCCATATTCATGTACTTCGTTTAGTTGGCATGAAGAAAGAGTTAAACCAGAAATTGTAATGGAGGGTGGAAATCTGGCATATAGTCCATCTATGGGTTTATATCCTGACGAGGATCTGTGCCTTATCACAACCAGCAATGATTTACGTTCCCCTCTTGAGACGTTTAATGCTACAAGTGCTGCAACAGCTCTTGCTGCGCGTCTTGCAGCAAAGATAAAGGTAGAGAATCCTAATTTAAGTATGCTGTCAATCAGAGCGTTGATGGTACATTCAGCTCGTTGGACAGATGAAATGAAAAGTATTGATGACGGAAGACCTCAAGATATAATACCACTCTGTGGATATGGCGTCCCAGATGAAGATATAGCAGCATATAGCAGTGAAAAATATGCAACTTATGTATTTGAAAATGAATTAAAGCCATACAAGTCCGGGGGGACGAATACATACAATGAAATGCATTTCTATGCTTTGCCATGGCCTGTAGACGTACTAGAAGCAATGCACGATGAAGTTGTAACTTTACGTATAACTCTGTCATACTATGTCGAGCCGGCACCAGGAAAATCCGGAAAGAACAATAAATACCGCTACCCATCAGCCACTTTGCGTTTTGATGTAAAAACTCCAATTGAGAACGATTCAGAATTCTTGGCTCGCCACAATAAACTCGAAGGTGAAAAAACAAGTGACAATAATTCGACACGATGGAATATCGGACAGCAGCGTCGAGAAAGAGGTACCGTCCAGTCAGACTGGTTCTCATGTACGGCACAAGAGTTAGCAAGCTGTGGGCAAATTGTTGTGTTCCCAGGTCCTGGTTGGTGGAAAGAGCGTAAGCTTGAAAATGTCGATAATAAGATAAAGTATTCACTTGTGGTATCAATTCAGACGGAGAAAACTGAAATTTACCAAGCTGTAGAGACCGCTATTGCAAACAGAATAGCAATTCCAATTTCGAATCATTATTAAAAAGTATGAGGTTGCTTGATGGCCACATGAACCAAATCATCAACAAACTGGAAGCGCACGAGAGCAAGACTCCCTCACGCTGGCGCGAGGCGGCTGAATACCGCCAGGCCAACAAGTCGTGGCTCCGCCACTCGCAGCGTATTGCGATGCTTATGCTCGACAAGATGGACGAACTCCATCTTACCCAGACAGAACTTGCCCGGCGCATGGGCTGCTCGCAGCAGTACGTGTCGAAGATACTTCGTGGCAAGGAAAACCTTTCCATCGAGACACTATGTAAGATAGAGGATGCCCTCTCACTCCATTTGCTCCCCAGCGAGGTAGAAGCCGTATGATGAAGCTATACTCACATGAAGATATGCTCGACCAGGTGTTGGGCAGCAAAGGCACTCCTGCCCGTAATGCTTATGAGCAGAAAATCAACTACCTCTTGAAAGATAAAAGAGATACGCATTAAGAAAAGATACCAAAGGTTTGTATAGATAGGATTTATACTGTATCTTTGCACCGCTAGAACCCACCAAGCCTCTCAACGATGCTCAAATGAGTTTGCAAATGAGGGCAATGGAAAGTGCACTTTCACATTGCCG
>NZ_KK082663.1:0-14717 GCF_000599605.1 Prevotella sp. HJM029
TTGGATTGACCAAATAAACAGGCATAAAAAAAGCGGCAGAAGAGAAATTCTTTTGCGCTGCGAAGGTTGCCTTATGGTGTAAACTATTCATCACTTCACTTTTTTGTTTCACGAGCGCAAAGTTATAAACTATTGTTGGAAGTTGCAAACAATCTATAAAAAATATGCGTTTTTCCGCGTTTACATGATTTGAATCACTTCGTGCATGTCGTCGATGGTCTTTGTTGAGCTTGCAAAGCGGCAACAAACAAAAAGTCGCTCAGCCGATTGATGAATTGCAGGCAACATGGCGGAATAGGCTGCGTGCGCTGCAAACTCCACAGACGTCGCTCACAAGTGCGCGCCTTGGCACGTGCATAATGTAGGTGGGCTGTGAGTAAATTTCCTCCGGGACGCACAAAGCAAAAGACATGGCGCGGGCTATTTGCATCGATATAACGCTCCATTTCACGGACTTTCGCTTCAAACGCAGCATTGTCAACCCTGCGCGTATCGTCGGCAACATGAGCCATCAGTAGCATCAAGAGCTGCTGCACATCCATCAACTGCTGCAGCAACACTTCGTCATGCGCGGCATATTCGGTGACAATTCCCAGGAGCGAGGTCAGCTCGTCGAGCTCACCATTCGTTTCAATCCGCACGTCATCTTTGGCTACGCGCAAACCATTTCCTAAAGAGGTTTCGCCCCCATCGCCGCGTTTCGTATACACAACCATTTTCTTTATCTGTTTTTTAGAATTACATAAATCACTACTGGCGCACCGATGAGCGGTGTGACTGCGTTGAGCGGAATGATGCCGCGACTGCCACAAACATGGCACAACAAGCAACACAATAAGGCCACAAACGCCCCCATGACCATGGTGGCAGGGAGCAAGAGGCGATGGTTGTCGGTTGTCAAAAGGAGACGAGCCAAATGGGGAACAGCCAAACCGATGAAGGCGATCGGTCCACAGAAAGCAGTGGTTACTGCCGTGAGAAGTCCCGTGAGTAGCAACAAAGCATGACGTGTTTGCCTAACATTCACGCCTAAGTTGGCTGCATAGTCCTCGCCCAACAACAACGCATTGAGAGGCTTCGCCAATGCCATCGTGAGCATAAGTGCCACACCAACCACTGCTGCATAGGCGGGCAAATAGGTCGGCGACACGCTGCCGAAATCGCCCATTCCCCAAACCATGTAGGACTTCACGGCCTCTCCATTGGCAAAGAAGTTGAGCAAGGAGATGGCGGCTCCCGATAAATAGCCCACCATGATGCCCACGATGAGCAACATGACACTGCTTTTTATAAACCATGAGAAGGCAAAGATAAGCATCGTCACGAGCATGGCGCCTGCAAAAGCAGCCAACAATACGACTATAAATCCCATGAGGTTAAAGTGCGCAGCAAGCACATCGCTGCCCAACAAAAGCATCACTAACGCCACCCCTAATCCTGCACCGCTCGTCACACCAAAAACACCGGGACTGGCTAACGGATTGCGAAAGGTGGTTTGCAGCAATAAGCCACACACAGAGAGCGAGGCTCCGGCCAAAACAGCTGTGAATGCTTGCGGCAACCGATTGGCCCACAAAATGTAGTTCCATGCAGGATGTTCCACCATGATTTGTTGCCGGGCAGCGCTATTATTTAGCGAGAAAAGCAGCTGCAACGCATCGCGCAATGGAATCGTAACACTACCTACCAGCAAATTGCCCAAGAATAAAACCACTATGCCGAACATCAGTGCCACGAAATAAAAGATTGTTTTTTTCATGCGCCGAGATTATTTTATGCGATGATAGTAACGCAATGGTGCCAGACCATTCAACGTTGGATGAGCAATCTGCAAAATATCATTCAGCAACCTGTCGGGATGAAAGTCAACCTCTTCATAATAGGGAACTGCGGCACAGTCACAGCCAAAGACCTTCCCCCGCTGAA
The DNA here is from genome assembly GCF_000599605.1 of Prevotella sp. HJM029. GTDB lineage: Bacteria > Bacteroidota > Bacteroidia > Bacteroidales > Bacteroidaceae > Prevotella. The sequence continues at coordinate 1,927 of NZ_KK082663.1, forward strand.
AGGCCTTAAACTGTGCATAGCCCGCTTCCTCAGCCAACAACGCTTGCCGTGTGTTGGGATGATGGTTGTATTTGATAAGCCAAATATCGCTATTCCCAGCCTCATTGAGCACTGTTTCAAACGATAGCGCAAGACTGCCAGAATGGGTGTCATCAGCAAAGGGATAAGTCACTCGTGCATCACGCAACAACTGTGCAATGGTGCTCCGTCCACCCGGAACATACCAAACGCTTCCCATCTTGCGTTCAGTAAAGGCTGAGATCTTTTCTCTTGTCTGCTGCGCCTTGGCCATCAAAGCATGATAGTTGCTATCGACCTGTGCAAACAAAGCGTTCGCCTGCAGGGCACGCCCGAATAGCAAACCATAGAACTTCATCCATTCGGCTCGCCCAAGTGCCGAGGTTTCCATGTAGTCGGCAGTTTCTATGATGGGAATATTTAAGGTTGCCAACTTACCAAAACCACCGCTTTGCTCAAACGGGGACACCAATAGTACCTCAGGATGCAACTGTATGATGCGTTCTACATCGGGTTGCATACTGCTGCCACAATCCACCACCGCAGCCGTGTCTTTGGGTCGTAATTTAGCTCGCCGCTGCACATCAGGCAAATTGATATAGGCTAAATCGCATACACCACTAAGTGCCTGCTGCGCGTGCAAATCGTAGAGAAGTGAGCAATGCGACGTGGTGAAAGCCACCGCATGCACAATGGGTGTGCGCACCACGGTAGCTTCCATCGCTTGCAATTGTGCATCGTGCTGCAACAGACTATCTCCTACTCTACCTTTAGGAACGAGCACATAACTATGTAGCACGGCACCTTCTTTCCAAGGATTGGCTAATGTAGCTTGCACATACCCTTTATACTGAATGAGCGAAAGTTGCTGAGCATAGCGTAGAGCGATGGTATCACCCCCATCGCTCGTACGATTAATTGATGCTATAGTGCAACCTATCAGCAGATTCCCGATGAAGGCCAGAGCAAGCAATATTTTATACATACTAAAAACTAACGTGCTGTATTAAAGAATATAGCCGTAGGACCAACACCTACTGTGTAACGTTGTAAAGCAGTGCCCTGCACATCATATTCTTGCAAATAACCATTAGCATTATAATCCGCATAACCACCATTCAGCACATAAGATGATAAAAAGACGTGCCCATTAGTAGGATCTACGGCAATAGCAGCAGGAGAATCTACATGGTAAGGCAGTGTTACCTTACTACCAAAAGCTGCATCATACAAATTATAGCTAACTGCAGAAGCACCATAAGGAGCATTTACAGTGTAGAAACGATTCTCTGCTTGTGCCACTAAAGTGGCATTCTCTACTACAGTCTTAGCTACATCTCGTCCATTCTCTACAACAATACGTTTTAAACCAGCACCAGTTTGAGCATAGGGAGGGGTCGTTCCATAGCTTCCCCAATCCAGCACGTAGATGTTACCACGTACTACATAAACTTTCTGAGGATTAACGATATCAGAGATTTTGTGGTCTATCACTTGCTGCGAAGCCATATTGATTTCGCTTATACTGCCATTCCCATTCCCATAATCGCTGTTGGCAACAAAAATCCGCCCATTAGCTATCGTCACACCCTCGGGATAAGACCCAACTTTAAACTTATCTTGTAAAGCAAAGCTTGTAGTATCAATGGCTCCAACATACCCACCATAAGTGGTAAAATAAATGCGACCACCATCAGCTGCCAAGTGGCGTGGGCTCTTACCATCAGCATTACCTAACAACGCTGTAGTGCTTATATGATGTATGGAATGTAATGTTTTGTCAACTACCTCTATGCTATTTTCATCGGTAGCCACCAAATAGATTTTACCTCCATAAGCCAAGCCATCATTCACAGTGCCGCCAAGCTGACGGCCATTTGCCTGCAAAAAGGCATTATTCGTAACGGAGCTCGCCTTATAATCATAATAACTCAACGAACCACTAATATGGCTCGCCATGTTTCCAGCACAAGCAACAAATGCACCATGACTTACCACAACAGGTGTCACGACAGGCGCATCATCATCATTGCTATCGCACGAAGTGATTGCAAGTACACCCAAAAGTAGCACTGCAAATAAAAATAAACTTTTTTTCATATACACTTTATTAAATTGATTTTAAAATTGATACTGCATTATTATCTGATAATTACATCGTGGCATGGGGTAATTAGCCACAAGCTCATATTGCTGTCCAAACAGATTCTTTACTTCTCCTCTTACCATAAACGAGGAGTTTCTCAGCGAAAATGTGCGATAAGCAGAAAGGCCAATAGTACCATAAGATTTTAAACTGGTACCACCATAATGTGCATGAGTAGCCCAGCGCTTACTCATACCGACAGCACTAACAGAGAGATTTACCAATGAATTAAGCCAGGTAACCGAAGCTGATGCTATGTGCTTAGGTAAATAGGCCAACTGCTTATGATAAGAATCTGTTGTCCTATCAGTACAATCCACAGTGTGCTGAAAACTATAACTCGCATAGAATAAGAATTGTTGGCGGGGTGTGATAGTAAAAGTTTGCTGTGTGGTGAGTTCGACACCGCTTGAGTTCACTTTTCCAAGATTGATGTTGGTCCAAACAAACATATTGTAGGGTACCGCTACGATTTGATTGGTTATACGATTCGTATAACCATCAAGTGTAAATAAAGCCTGCCATGCATGCGCGAACTGGTGTTGCCAGGTAAGTCCCAAAGTATATTGCTGCGTAGATTCTGGATTCAGACTTGGACTACCAAAATGATAAAAATAATTTTCATTGAACGTAGGCATACGAAAGATATTCTTATAGGCTGCTCGCAAATAAAGCTGCTCAATAGGAAATACTTTCCATGAGAACGACAACGAAGGTGATAATCTTTGCGCATCTCGACCTGCTATACCGCGACATGCGCCATTATCATAAACTGACAACAACAAACGTGAAATAGCAATAAATCGTGAGGTAATATACTTAACCGATAGACTCTGTAATAAACTATTCCGATAAGGTCGGACATCCGTACTTAAACTACTACTGAGATTATTGAAAAAATAGTCTGCTGCATAGCCCACAAAAAATTGTGATATGGGCTGATAGCTCACAGCTCCAGAAATATAAGCCTCACGCTGATTGTAATCGACATCGTGCACATTCCCCACGGCTAACTCGTCACGATAGTGAGTGGCAAACCAGTTCCATTTGCCCTGAATGCGTACACGCCATCGACCATCATTCGAACTTTGCTGCCATTGTAACTGTGCAAAGGCATTTTCTTCGTGCAACTTCTCACCACTTAATGCCGAATAAAAGTGCACTATTCCAGGTAATAATTTATAGCTATTATAATAGAAAAGTGTACCAGTTAGCCGACCATTCTGTCCCACTTTCCAAGCGAAATCAAATTGTCCTCGTCCCTCGTTCATTCGATTATGTGTACGACGTTCGTGCGTTGTAAAAATTCCATTGCGCAACAAAAAAGGATAGTTGCCTTCATAATAGGTATATTCTCCAAAGGCTGAAAGTACAAATCGCTGATTGAGCGCCCGATCATAACGGAAAAAGGGATTAACCAACCCAAACGAACCAATTCGAAACTGCGATAATAAATGAGGTCGCTGATTATCAAATGTGGCACGCAAGGTTTCTATTGAGAGTACGGCTACCGATGCAAGCTGTCGAGCCGAAACCAAAACATCTTGAGTATCGCCCACAGACAATTGCAATGCGCTCACATTATTTAGCGTATAGCGCGACAAATCGACAGCGCCAGTTTGGCTCTCATTAAGCACTACACCATTGAATTTGACCCCTGTGTGAGCTGAATTAAATCCACGCACCCCCATAGTCTTCATTCCACCTGCGCCACCATAATCGCGTAAATTGATGCCTGGTATACGTTGCAAAACATCTGAAAGATCTGTAACTCCTCGCTGCAACAAGTCGCTGCTATCCCAAATACGCAGAGGAACACTGCTATAGGCTTCGTGGGTACGCGATGTTTCAACAACCTCTACACCCTGCAATTCCTTAACCACAAGAGTATCGGTAGCTGTCACTGACGTTGCAGAGAAGCCACAAAAACAACTCATAGCCCACAACACAGCAAGCATTCGTATACGTTTATGCACCGTTTTACAATTTTTTTAAAAATGACTTACGTTGCTTTCCTCGAAACAAGCAAGTACTTCACAGGCAATGGCAGGTCTTCTGACTTTTCGGCTTTCGAAGAAACACCTTCCCGACCCTAAATGTCAGTGGTATCCGCTTCTTCAACAATACCGATTACAGCAGCGGGACTGTTAAGGATTTTCACCTTATTCCCTTTTAATCATACTCGATTATGAACCAATTGCGAACGCAAAGTTACAACAAAAGTAGAAGAAAACAATATATGAAATCATTTTTGTGATATGAGAAGGCATTTCTCGTATAGACTTATCCATCGAAAATATCAGGTCACAATTATTCCTCCACCTTAATATAATATATAAACTTCTATGAAAAGAGAGATGGCTGTCATGAAAAAGAAAACAAAGTTTTGCTTGTATCATAAAATTATTGTACATTTGCCAACGATTTAAACAGCAGTGTTAACCCATAAAAACTTTGATATGCAAGATTCAATTAAATCAGTTTTGTCTGGAGATTTTCATATTAGAAAATTTCTAATGGTCGCGATTACAGCTATTTTAACTGTAATCGTATGGAACCTACCCACTCACTTTTTTGGAATTGAGGGGCTCACAGTCGTTCAACAGCGCGTAATCGCCATTTTCGTGATGGCGATTTTGTTGTGGATAACAGAAGCAATCCCGGCGTGGGCCACTTCTATCACCATCATCTTTGTGATGCTCTTTTGTGTGAGCGATTCATCGTTCAGCTATTTTCAAGGTACAGAAGACCAGTATGGAAAAATGCTTGATCACGTGGGTGTAATGGCCTGCTTTGCCGATCCCACCATCATTCTTTTCCTTGGTGGATTTGTGCTGGCCATAGCGGCGACGAAAAGCGGCTTAGACGTGTTAATGGCACGTACGCTCATTAAGCCTTTTGGCGAACGGAGTGAGTACGTGCTCTTGGGCTTTTTACTCATCACAGGTATCTTTTCGATGTTTATCTCCAACACGGCTACAGCGGCGATGATGCTCACCTTCCTCACACCGGTTTTCAAAGCATTGCCAGCCAGCGGGAAAGGGCGCATTGCTTTGACAATGGCTATTCCTGTAGGAGCTAACCTTGGTGGTATGGGAACGCCAATCGGCACACCTCCCAACGTGTTTGCACTGAAATACCTAAATGATCCAGCAGGCTTGAACCTCGGCATTTCTTTTCCACAATGGATGATGATTATGGTGCCATTGGTACTTGTATTGCTCGTGATTGCATGGCGCGTCATTCTTCATTTCTTCCCCTTCACACAAAAAACAATCCAATTGGAGATTAATGGCCATGTGTCACACAATTGGCGTACCGTCGTAGTAGCTGTAACTTTCATTCTAACCATCTTCTTGTGGATGAAAGGTAAAGATTGGTTTGGTGTAAATGCCAATACAGTGGCCATGCTACCCATTGCTGTATTTGCCTTCACGGGCGTGATTAATGCCAAAGATTTGCAGGAAATCGATTGGTCGGTCATTTGGATGGTAGCTGGCGGATTTGCTTTAGGCAATGCAATGAATGAAACAGGATTAGCCGAGAATGCAATCAAGAGCATTCCATTTGCAGGCTGGAACCCATTTGTAATTCTACTCATCGCTTGCATCATCTGTTTTGCGCTGAGCAACTTCATTTCGAACACTGCAACAGCTGCACTCTTAGTGCCTATCTTAGCTGTCGTTTGTAAAGGAATGGGCGGTGCATTAGGTGCTATTGGTGGCACCTCGACTGTACTCATTGGAATCGCTATCGCAGCCAGTGCCGCTATGTGTTTACCTATCAGTACACCTCCCAATGCTATCGCTTTCTCTACAGGTCTTGTGAAACAGAATGAAATGCTCAAAGTGGGTATCGTCACAGGAATCATCACATTAGTTCTGGGTATCGGTACATTAATCATCATGGGTAAGTTAGGCATTTTTTAATTCATGCTAACAACCATAAGGGGTGCACAAGTTGTGCACCCCACATTTTTTCAACACAAAACAATATTACACTCCATTTCTCAAAAACTCTATCCCTATGTTCCTACAAAAAGTTTTAGGTTTCGATGTCAAGTCAATGAATCTGCGTACTGAGCTTATCGCTGGTGCCACTACTTTTCTCACGATGTGCTACATTCTGGCTGTCAATCCTTCAATTCTCAGCACCACAGGCATGGATAAAGGCGCGCTCTTCACGGCCACAGCCATCGCTTCGGCTATTGCTACACTGCTCTTGGCTGTGATGGCCAAATTGCCTTTTGCCCAAGCACCCAGCATGGGACTCAACGCCTTTTTTGCCTTCACGCTGTGTCAGACCATGGGCTATTCGTGGCGTGAGGCATTAGCCATCATGTTAGCTGAGGGAATTATTTTTCTGCTTATCACCTTCCTCAATGTGCGCGAACATATTCTCAACGCCATTCCCCAAAATTTACGCTATGCTATCTCGGCCGGAATTGGCATGTTTATTGCTTTCATCGGACTAAAGAATGCCGAAATCATTGTGCCTAATACAGCCACCTATGTGAGCTTAGGAAAATTCACACCGACGGCCATCGTGGGCGTCATCGGCATCGTGTTGAGTGGAGTACTCATGGCGCGCAAAGTGAAAGGCGCCCTTTTTCTGAGCATTATCCTCACCACCTTGGCCGGCATACCTTTGGGCGTGACGCAAATTCCCACAGGTTGGTCGCCCATAGGCATGCCTCAATCCATCAGCCCCATCTTTTGTCAATTCGATTTTTCAAGCCTCTTCACCCTCAAAACGGGCATGGTGGTTGTGTCACTCCTGATGGTCAACATCTTCGACACTGTGGGCACGCTCGTGGGATTGGCTTATAAAACTGGCATCGTGAAAGCCGACGGCACCATTCCCAAAATGAAAGAAGCCATGATGAGCGATGCTATTGGGACCACTTGCGGCGCTTTCCTCGGTTCGAGTACCCTCACCACCTACGTTGAAAGTGCATCGGGCATTGCAGAGGGTGGCAAAAGTGGCCTCACATCGGCCTTCGTGGGCATGCTGTTTCTTATCGCCCTATTCCTCTCTCCCCTGTTCATGCTCATTCCCAGCGCAGCCACCAGTGGCGCCTTGGTGATGGTGGGTGTGTTGATGCTCGACAGCGTGAAACAGCTCGATTTGGGCGATGTGAGCGAGGCCTTCCCAGCGTTCATCACCATGATTACAATGGTGCTTTGCTATTCAATTGCCGATGGGATTTATCTTGGCATCTTGTGCTATGTCATTTTGAAGCTCTGCACCGCACAATACAAGCGGCTCAACATCACGCTTCTCATCTTGGCCATCCTGTTCATTCTGAATTTCGTCATGGCGTAGGGGCGGCGCCTGTGTGCCCGCCCGAACGTCCGCGTAGCGGCGTTTCCATACCAAAAATCACATATCATGCACAGGGAATGAACGACGGATGCGCCCTTGCAGGGCGACACGGGCGGGCACACAGGCACCGCCCCTACCAATCTCCATCATATTTGTCCACGCAATCCCACACAAACAAAATAACCATTTACATGCAATCCACCCAAACGACATCAACCGTCCACACACAATCCACCCAAACGAAATGCGTAGGGGCGGGGCCTGCGTGCCCGCCCGAACGTCCGCGCAGCGGCGTTTCCATACGCAAATGAATGAATACAACTACACAACACATCGGGGGCGGAAATGCATCGCGCACTCCCGCCCCCATTCTTTAAAACAAGTTGTGTATGCAAACTGGCATCGAGATGATGCCCTTTTGTTTTAAAGCAAGTTATTTCTTTGGTGTGATTGTGGCATCGCCCTGACCTTTGCCGCCCGGTTTATCCTTGTCGTCTCCGGGTTTATCCTTGCCATCGCCACCGTCGCCCGGCTTCTTGCCATCGGGTGTTTTCCCGCCGTCACCGGGTTTCTTCCCATCATCAGGCTTGTCACCGGGTTGTTTGCCATCATCCGCTTTCTTTTTTTTCGGCAGCACCTCGTCCTCATACCGCTTGATGAGCTGATTCACGAAATCGGCGAAGGGTTTCAGCGCCTCGGCACTGCCCAACGTAGCCATGGCATTGGCCACCTTGCGCACCTGCTTGAAGGCTTCGTCGGATTGCTGACGTGCCTTGCGCAGCGCACCCGCCACCTGTTTCGATTGCTCCGTGGTGCGGCTGTAGAGCAGTTCGCTCACCTTTGCGTTGGCCGTTTTCAGCGATGCCAACACCGTTTGCAAACCCAATTTGGCCACCTCGGCGCTGTATTTCTGCTCGCAATCCTCCAACAAGTTTTGAATGGCACCCGTTTCGCGTTCCAACTGCATTGAGGGCTTGATGCCATAGTCTACCAAACTTTGCCAAAGCGTTTTGGCCGCCGTATGCAAATCGGCCGATGACACGCGCAAAAAACTCTTCACCGAACGGTAGTAGGCCGAATACAACGTGTCGCGGTCGGCATCGGCCGCCAAAATCTCGTCGGTCGAAGCACTTTTCTTCGACAACGCAAAGTAGCGGTTTTCCTCGTTAAAAGCCGCTTTCAACGCGTCGGCCGCCTTTTTTAAATACTCGTTTTTCAACAACTCCGTCTCCGAGTCCAGCCGTTTGCAAATAGACTCGATGAACACGAAATGCGCGCCGTTGCTCACGGCAGGCAAATGAATAGTAGTAATTTCTGTTTTCATCATTTATTTTTAGTTTTTAAAGGAGCGTCCTAATCGGGTAGAACGTCTCCTTGGTTTTAATTTCCAGTTTTATATGCTCATTTTTTTTGTGCTTTTATTTTGCGAGGTCTCTGCTCAAGGTGAGCAAGTCTCAAAATCTTTTTTCAACCATTTGCTCAAGCTGAGCAAGTCTCAAAATCCTTTTTTGACTGTTTGCTCAAGCTGAGCAAGTCTCAAAATCTTTTTTTAACTGTTTGCTCAAGCTGAGCAGGTTTCAAATTATTTTCTTGACCATTTGCTCAAGCTGAGCAAGTCTCAATTTTATTTTTTGGAGTTTGCTCAAGGTGAGCAGGCATCCAATTTTATTTTTTGAGGTTTGCTCAAGTTGTGCAGGCATCCAATTTTATTTTTTGAAGCTTGCTCAAGGTGAGCAGGCATCCAATTTTATTTTTTGAGGTTTGCTCAAGTTGTGCAGATACTTAAATTTATTTTTTGAGTTTTGCTCAAGCTAAGACGTAGGGGCGGTGCCTGTGTGCCCGCCCGAACGTCCGCGCAGCGGCGTTTCCATACTAAAAATACACGCATTGTGTGCGAGGAATTTAACGATGGATGCGCCCTCGCGGGGCGACACGGGCGGGCACACAGGCACCGCCCCTACCAAACTCCATCATACCTTTTTGCACCATTCCATTAAACGGCATCATCCATCCACGTGCAATCCGCCCATAATCAACGGGCACTTCGGCCACAGGCAATAAACCGAACGAAGCCAATCAATCGGATTATTCTGCCACGGGACGGACTGCACCGCCAAGATACCTGCCGGTCCGTTCCCACGAATTCACGCCACCTGAGCTGAAGTGCATAACCCCTGCACCGTCACGGAAGTCAGGAGATGCCATCCAGTACCAGCCTTCTGCCGGGGTACCCATAGCATTCTGTCTATTACCCGTAACGGGGAAATAGATGGTGGCATCGGGATTGGCAGTCTTGTTATTGAAGTGCCATCCGTTGCCCCAGACACCGTTGGTGGGGGCTGTAAAACCTGTAAAGGCATCTCCGGCCGGCATCTCAAAGCCTACAGGACAGGGATCGTAAATGGTCTTGTCTACGGGGGTGGTAGTTTGGGCCGAAGACGTGTTGTTTACCGACCAGAAGTTATGATAATCACAGCCGCACCAGTTCCAGTAATTTCCCCCCCCATATACAGCATTAAGCATACTCTCGGGGTGCTGAATGGCATAACCTATAGTAGCATCATGGGGGCCAGCATCAAATGAGAAACTACCCTGAGCAACAATACCATCCTTACCCGGCATGGCATCCTTACGGCCAAACTGGTAGAGCGTACCATAGCCCTGCCCTATACCGTTGTAGTCGTTCTGCGTGATGGTAATTTCGCCATGCTGACGGGTTCCGTTGTTGGCAACTTCCTGTTCAACCTTAATCCTGACTTTGCGGGATACTGAATAGCTTGTACCTTGCAATGAGGTGTATTTCCAGCCGAGGTTTTCCGTGGTGAATTTGTTGACTTTGTTGGATGCATTCGTACAGGCAATGGTATGAAGTGCGTCCTGGGTAGTGAACCACAGATGCCATGACCATACCACCGTGCCGCCCTTGGTTACGGCAATGACGGCGTTGCCATTCTTGATAGCCGAGGCAGGAACCTCAAAGTTTACAAAGCCATCGGTGCCGCTGCCTGTTACTGACAGGTTGGTTACAAGGCCGCTCTCATCGGCCCAGACAAGTTTGGCACCGTCGGGAGCATTCACACCGCCGTTGTTCAGCGTTATCCAGGGAGTGGTGATGTCCTGACTGGCATGGTCTTGGAAGTTGTGAAGTAGCCCTTCGTCCCAACCAAACACCGTGGTAGCCGGTATTGTGGTGCTGATGTAAGCACTGGTGTTGTTGGTTCCGTTCTTGATGGCGTTGCCGTAAACCAAAGGTATTTTGTAGTAGCCCGGGGCAGAGATAAGGTAACAGTTGGCCGTGTTGCGGTTTGTAGAGTTGCCTTTGTAGTCGTAGGTCGACAGGTCGTAATGGTTACTGGCAGAGCCTTTGGCTGTGGCTGTCTTCAATGCGTTGTTGCGTGCAGTGAGCTTCTCGACAATGGTAGCTACCTGCACGGTGGCTGCGCCGCTTTCACTGCCTGATATAACGCCATCGCCGCTTTCCTTGCTTAGCGAGGTAAGCCATGCGGGCTTCGTGGTGCTGAGTGCCGACCAGTTGGCACCACCGTCGGTGCTCTCCTGATAACCTACTACTTTCCATTTCACGGGCTGCAGTGTGCCGCCCGACTGACGGTAGCTCTGGATGGTGTAGTTGCCTGCTGCGGTCTGGTTGTAGGCTGCGGGTGTTGTCGGGCTTACGACGTTCAGAACGTAGCTCCAGTCGGACGTGTTCTGCGACAGGGCGTAGGTCTTCGTCGTGCCGGGCTTCCACTGGCCGGTGAGATTGGCCGTGATGGCGGGAGTTGGGGCATTGTCGAAATAAACTTTTACCTGCACGCCCGTAAGCGTTTGCGGAATCATGTAGAACACATAATTGTCTTGATTGTGCCCCATGATAACATTGTTCACCGCTTCGGATGTGCTGACACTCACCGTGCCGTCACCACCTAATGTAAACGTTGCAGGCGCAGAGAGCGTGGAAGCATCCCATGCGCCGGTGTGGTTTTTATCGGTGGGCAAAGTGTATTTGCCTTTGCTCTTTGCACCAACAATTTCTACCTTTGTAATCGTTTTGTTCCACGACAGGTTTTGCCCTACCTTGAAACGCACGGCGGCGAGGGCGTGGCGGAAGGTGAGGTCGGTGCGTGGTGCCGTGGCACTCATCGTGCCAATATCAGTGTGCACGTTGCCCGAGCAAGCTGTCATCAAATCCTTTTGGTTCTTCACATTGGGTTCTACTTCGAAATCCACATAGGGCGTACTCGCGTAGCCTTCTGGCGAAAGCTTTATCTTGCTATTGTCGGGTTTCGGATAAACCGCATAAAAGCAAGCGTGGTTCTTCAGCCAATCCCAGTAGGTGGGAGTAACAAGGTTACCATCCTTCTTCGTGTCCTGGTCGTAGAACCAAGGCTCGAGGCTTGTGTCCGTCGAACCATAGAAAGCTGTGGTCGAGAAGTTTTGCATCGTGGGCATGGTTGTGATGTTCGCACGGGTCGGCGCGTCGTCTTCCCATTGTGAGGGCAGGCCGGGCACAGTAGTTTCAATCAAGCAGATGTCGCTACTTGCTGCGGCACCTTGCACGGGCAGTTTCTGCATCGTGAGGTCTTCGGGTGTAAGATTTTGCAGCGCCAACTGGTTAGCAAAAGCGGCGCGCGTCATCGGCAGGCCAGCTTTGGCCGCAGCTTTTGCTTGGTCTTGCACTGTTGAAACATTGAAAGCGACAAGCGCTTTGCCATTGTTGTCGTTGGTTTCTACATCCTTGTCGGCACAGGCAAACAGCGTGAGGCCGACTGTGAAGCAGGCGGCAGCAAACGGAAGGGCGTGCCGCAGGCTGTGGTTATCTAAAAAAATTCTTTTCATTGATTCGCTTTTTTAATCGTTACTTACTCATTGCATTTGCAAACTTAGTCTTCTTCTTCCCATTCGCCACCCCAGCGCTTGGCGCCCGAGAGGTTGGTGTCGTCGTCATCTTCGGTGGGGTTTTCAATCGTGACGTGGCCACCTTGGTCACCGCCCGGTCGCGCTTTAGGCGCACTTTCGCCCAACAAATAATGCTCGGTCGCAAGATGAACAACCGTACATGTGGGCACTTCATACAATCTTTTCTTCATTTTTTGTTTTGTTTAAATGATTATATTTACTACTATTGATTTCTTGCTTTACAAGTTCAGTTACACACACACGAAAAAGCATCTGCAAAGAGCTTTGAAAACTCCTTGCAGATGCTTGAAACGGCGAACCGACACCCGCGCCGGGCGCACCGCTATCGCCTTAGTACAGAGACTTAGACAGTTGTTAGAATGTGTGTGTGTGTGTGTGTGTGTGT
>NZ_KK082663.1:14749-17031 GCF_000599605.1 Prevotella sp. HJM029
CACTATATTTTGTTGCTATTCTATTCATTCTTGTTGCTTTGAAAACGAATATCGGGTGCGAAGGTATAAACTTTTAGCGAAAGTGCAAAATCTTGGATAGAAAAAGTGATTGTAGCTGCAATTTCATCGCTACTGCCACTTACTCCGGTTGGCACGAATATAATCAAACACCGGTGACCATCGGCACTGCACCATCGGAGAAAATGGGGAAGGCGACAACAACAACAACAACGATGACCGAAAATGCGGCGGCATGGCCTCCAACGACTGTCATCAGCACATTTTTACGTTTAAGATGAGTTAAACCATTAACTAAAAGTGTTAAATTCGAATAAAGATTTAAGGAAATCAACTCTGATAAACGATTTTGGTTGTATATTTGCAACCAAATAGAAATAAAAACAAAGTGTTGAAATATTAAATTTACATTGTTATGAGAATGAATAGTAAATATCTTTTCAGCGCCCTGTGCGTAGCGGCTTTAGGTCTCTCCACAAGCGCATTCATCAAAGCAAATGCGGCACCCGAGGTTGCAGCTGTAGCTCAAGGACAGCCCATTGATTTAACCTATGCGGCCGAGAAAGCACTTCCCGCAGTGGTGCACATCAAGTTTGTGCAAAATTCAAAAGTACAAACCGTTGAGACCGATGACGACCCCTTTGGAGGTTTCTTCGATCCCTTTGGCTTCTTTGGCAATCCCAATCAAGGCGGAGGTTCGCAGCGCCGCAAAGTGCAAACACCGAAAAAGGAGGCTACGGGCAGCGGTGTTATCATCAGCAGCGATGGCTACATCGTAACCAATAACCACGTGGTAAATGGTGCCGATGAGCTCACCGTGACGCTCAACGACAACCGCGAATATTCTGCACGCATCATCGGTACCGACCCACAAACCGATTTAGCGCTCATCAAAATCAATGGCAAGAACCTACCCACACTGCCCATTGGCGACAGCGACAAACTGAAGGTGGGTGAATGGGTTCTGGCTGTGGGCAACCCCTACAACCTCAGTTCTACTGTCACAGCAGGAATCGTGAGTGCCAAGGCGCGCTCCATGGGTGGCGACGGTGGCAATGGCCCGCAGATTTCGAGCTTCATTCAAACCGATGCAGCCATCAATCCTGGTAACTCGGGTGGCGCCTTGGTTAATGCGCAAGGCGAATTGGTGGGCATCAACGCCATGCTCTATTCGCAAACAGGCGCTTATAGCGGCTATGGTTTCGCTATCCCTACAACCATCATGACCAAAGTGGTAGAAGACCTCAAGCAATATGGCACCGTGCAACGTGCTGTGTTGGGCATCCGTGGGGGCGATGTGCTGAACTACATCAACGCGCAAAAAGAAGAAAAGAAAGAGGTTGACTTGGGTACCAACGAAGGAGTTTATGTGGCAGAAGTGGTCGAAGGTAGTTCGGCTGAGGCTGCTGGCATCAAGAAAGGCGACGTGATTGTGGCAGTTGACGGCAAGAAAGTGACGAAGATGTCGGAGCTACAGGAACTGCTGTCTAAGAAACGTCCGGGCGAACAAGTAAATCTCACCTATTTGCACAACAAAGCAAAGCACAGCAAGTCGGTTGTATTGAAAAATGCACAGGGCAACACCAAAGTCATTAAGACAGCCGACCTCGATGTGTTAGGCGCAAGTTTCCGTCCAGTGACCGAGCAACAGAAGAAAGAATTCAACATCAACGTTGGTTTGGAAGTGACGAAAGTGGGCAAAGGTGCAATCAAAGACAGCGGCATCGACACTGGTTTCATTATGCAATATGCCAACGACACGCCCCTCAAAACGCTTAACGATTTGCAGGAGCTTGTGAAGAGCGCGTCGACCAGCCAAGACCCCGTGCTGATTGTGAAAGGCATTTGGCCCACGGGCAAACGCGATTATAAAGTAGTGAAGATTTCTGAATGACGCGATTATCAAGTAGTCAATCTCTCGATATGAAACAACTTTATTGCTGATTCAATTTATTCGAGATATTTAAATTTGATAAATATAGAAAAGGGCAGTTCCAATGGAGCTGCCTTTTTCTGTGAACGCGTAGCACCCCATTCTAATCTGCTAAGCAACAAAAAGCTTATCGGCGAGGGGCTCGCCGCCGATATTTTACTTCGGTTATCGTGAGCGAGGGGCTCGCCGCCAATATTTTGCTTCAGTTATCGTGAGCGAGGGTCTCGCCGCCGATATTTTGCTTCAGTTATCGTGAGCGAGGGGCTCGCCGCCGATATTTTGCTTCAGTTATCGTAAGCGAGGGGCTCGCCGCCGATATTTTGCTTTGGTT
>NZ_KK082664.1:0-7602 GCF_000599605.1 Prevotella sp. HJM029
AATATTGGTGAAGTCTTCCAATCTGCACCCCGATGAAAGGAGTGCAGGCGAGGAAAATATTTATGCAAACAAACAACTAAAAGGTTATGCTCCGCTCTATCCGCTTCCAATCATCATTGCCATGTCTTTTCAGTTGGACAGCACAGAAGCGCATTTGTTCAGGAAGTATCTTTGTGAGAGGTTGCAGAAACCTGCATCCGTGATAACACCGATATTTCTGCTTGGCAGCACGGATAACTGATAATCTGTATTGATTTCCTTTTTCTTTCACCGATATTATCCTACTACTTACTACAACAAGAGATAAGGCAGTGAAAGAAAAAGGGTTATAATGTAGTTAGAACAAGAAATGAAAATTACTACCCTATGACTACATTCTATCTTATATGGGAATAACTGAGAGCCGTTTAGCCCTTTGGGGGCATAATATTTAGGTATCTTACCTTTATTATATCTTCTTATTATGCAATTGCCTCTAAGAATGATATGTCTCTGTGAAATTATGTCGTGTGTTATTGGCAATCCTTACTAACATCAACATCACCGGAACTTCGACCAACACGCCTACCACCGTAGCCAATGCAGCCCCAGATTGTAAACCAAAAAGAGAAATAGCTACAGCAACCGCCAATTCAAAGAAATTACTTGCCCCAATCATTCCGGCAGGTGCGGCAACATCATGGGGTAATTTCCACCATTTCGCCCAACCGTAAGCAACGAAGAATATCAGAACCGTTTGCAACACAAGCGGAACTGCAATCAATAAGATATGCAGGGGATTGTTTAGTATCGTTTCTCCTTGAAATGAAAACAGGATAATAAGCGTTAATAGCAATCCACCTACCATGTAATTATTAAATTTCTCAATAAATACATTGTTGAAATACTCCACACCTTTGCGGCGGACAATCATTATTCGGGTAATGACCCCGGCAGCAAGTGGTATCACAACAAACAGCCCTACGGATAGCAACAGAGTGTCCCATGGGATAGATACGCCGCCAACTCCCAACAAGAAAGCAACGATAGGGGCAAACGCTACCAATATGATTAAATCGTTCACTGCCACTTGTACCAGTGTATAAGCGGCATCCCCTTTAGTAAGGTAACTCCACACGAACACCATAGCTGTACAAGGTGCAGCGCCCAATAATACCGCCCCGGCTAAATATTCTTCGGCTAATCTGGCAGGTATAAAGGCTTTGAAAATCACATAGAAGAACAAATAAGCAATTCCAAACATGGTAAATGGCTTTATCAGCCAATTTGTAACGCCAGTGACTATTATTCCTTTCGGACGCTTGCCGACATTCTTAACACTTTGAAAATCTACTTTTAGCATCATCGGATAAATCATTAACCAAATCAGGATTGCCACGGGTATAGACACGTTGGCATATTCAAATTTGCTTAATGTTTGCGGAATTGCCGGAAGCCATTGTCCCACGGCAATTCCAATAATGATGCACAAGGCAACCCAGACAGTCAGGTATTTTTCAAAAAATCCAATTCCTTGTTTCTTTTCCATAACAATATCTATTTATTTTAATTGTGGTTTTAATTCGTTCAGGTAGAAGTCATAGAAACAGGCTTTAATTTCATCCCGTACCCGATGGAACTCACTGTTGATAAACTCGGGACTTCCGGTTGCTTCCGAGGGATCGTCAAACCCTATATGCAGCCTGTTTCTTACTTTACCTGTAAACATAGGACAACTTTCGTTTGCACCACCGCAAACGGTTATTACGTAATGCCATTCCTTGTCAAGATAGGTATTAACATGTGTTGGGACATGTGAGGCAATGTTTATTCTGGCTTCTTTCATTACTTCCACCGCCTTGGCGTTTACTTGTTTCGCTGGTACCGTTCCACCAGAATACACTTCTATATTTTTGTCGAATGACTGTAGAAAGCCATGAGCCATTTGGCTACGGCAGCTGTTTCCTGTACAAAGAATCAATACTTTCATCTTTTTATTTTTAAATTTGGGGATTTGACTTACTATATAGTTTGAATGCTTTTTGGAAGGAACTTCTACATATTATAGAATATAATTAAACAGATAGCCGGACAAGATGATGAAAAACGTCACAGTGCCGAAGAATATGCCGATAAGTCTCCATGTCATTACTTTCTTGAGCAGTGTTGCCTCTGGCAAGGAAAGACCAACGATAGCCATCATGAAGGCTATCGCCGTTCCGATGGGAATGCCTTTCGCTACAAATACCTCGATTACTGGGACGATACCTGCGGCATTAGCATACATCGGTACGGCAAGTATAACAGACAAAGGAACTGCATACCAGTTGTCTTTTGACATGTATTGCTCAAAGAATCCTTCAGGAACAAAGCCATGCATGAAAGCACCGATACCTATACCTATCAGAATATATATAAGTACACCACTGACAATTTTCCATGCATCACGGATAATAGTGGGAAGCCTCTTGGTAAAGGTGGTATGGTCTTTTTCCCATTCCCCTGCCTGAGCGGATGAATTTGCCTGCATCTGCTTTACCCAGTCACTCAGATAAGGAGCAAGGCGCATGCGACCGAGTACTATACCGCCTATTACTCCTAACAGAATGCCGCTGATGACGTAGATAAGAGTCACCTTCAATCCGAAGGAGCCAAGGAACATGGCAACAGCCACCTCGTTTACCAACGGTGATGTGATAAGAAATGCGAATGTTACGCCCAAAGGAATGCCGCCCTTTACAAATCCGATAAACAGAGGAATGGAAGAACATGAACAGAAAGGAGTGACCGCTCCGAATATGGAAGCCAGCAAGTACTGCAATCCGTACATATTGTGTGTAACCAGATATTTTCTCAAACGTTCAATTGGGAAGTAGGCGTTGATAATTCCCATCAATACGCTGATGAAGAACAAAAGGATAAGTATTTTTATCGTATCATAAAAGAAAAAGTTTACGGCAATTCCTATCGGTGTGTCGGCACTTAGTCCGAACAGTCCGTAAACAAGCCTGTCTGCAAATTCTTGTATCATAGAAGTCTTTTTTTGTTCGCTTAAATACGAACAATGTTCTTGAAAAAAAACGGCAGATACCATAATGGTTGTTTCTGCCGCTCGTGGTTAAACATATTCTGTCAATCAGATGCCCAGAAGTTCCTTTACTTCACTTTCTGTCGGTACCTTCCCCTTCAATTTTACCACTTCGTCAATGACAACGGCTGGCGATGTCATGATATTGTAATTCATCATTTCCATGATGTCGTCCACCTTGGTGAGTTTTGCATCGATGTCGTTCTCTTTAAGTACCTTTTCAATTACATTGTAGGTTGATTTACATTTGGCACAACCCGGCCCTAAAACTTTTATTTCCATATTAGTAAAAATATTATTGTTATTAAATTCATTTTACAAATACATTATCCAGCAATAATATATGCCGATGATGATGAATACCACGCCTACAATAAGGTTCGCCCATTTTTGCACTTTCTGTATCTTTCCGTAAAAATTTCCCATTTGTTGTATGCTGAAGGCGAGAACCCATGCAACAGCAAGCACCGGTATAGCCGTAGCGACAGCAAATATCATGGGTAGAAGATAGCCTGCCGAGGTCGTGGCAGACATCGGTATCAGCATGCCGAAGTAGAACACGCCACTGGTGGGACAGAAAGCCAGGGCGAACAGAACCCCTATCATCAGAGCACCCCAGCCGCCTTTCCTGGCAAGACCTTCCGGATTTCCAGTGAATCCAAACTTGGGGAGGTTGAGTTTATCTCCCCAAAGCATGAACAGGCCTATTACGAGTAGAAGAGGTCCAAGTATAAGCTCCCCCCACGTTCCTATTGTCTTTTGTATGCCGAACATACTGGAACCTTCTTTCAGAATAGTAATCAGTATTACACCAAGTAGGGTGTATGAAAGAATTCGCCCCAGCGTATAAAGCAGGCCATTTCGGAATATTCGCTTCCTGTTTTCAATATCTCTTCCGATAAACCCTATAGCTGCTATGTTCGTTGCTAACGGACAAGGTGAAAGTGCTGTCAGTAGTCCGAGCAGAAATGCTGTCAGTATAGGCGTGGAACTGTTATCCAGCAATGTCTGTAACCAATCCATATCCACCATTATCTCAGCATTTCATTTACGGATTTTACGACACCAGCCCTAAATACATCTGGTGATTTGCGTGCATTAGCAAAAGCAAATTCAGTCATATTCTTGTATGTTTCCTTTCCATTCTTATGTCTAACGATAAATAGTGAAGACCATGTTACCTCATACTTTTCTGCTATCTTCTCATTTTCCTTTTTGCTGATGTCTATTACCTTAAAAGTCACCTTGCCTTTTTTTATCTGGTCAGCGAAGTTCTTTTTCATTGTAGCTTTAGTGTTGCTTTCGATAGCCATACATGTGGCACAGCGCTGTTTCCCATGAAAATACAACACTTCTACATAATCCTTTACCGTCGTCTTTTTTAGAGCCTGGGCGTCTGTTCCGTCCTTTGCATTCATGTTGCAAAAGATAAAGGTGAAACATGCCACGATTAAAAATAAACACTTTTTCATACCTTTTTATATTTTGTTGTTAGTCATTCGCAAAACTACGAACATATTTTTCAAAAAAAATCACCTACGACAGCCCTTATTATTGCAGGGTTGCGCAAAGAAATCTGCAAACATCTTCTTCGCAGCTTGCCAATTATCCTTGTTGATACAATATTTAACTTTGGGCGCTTCCACTTCACCCTGGATTAAGCCGGCTTCTTTCAATTCCTTCAAATGCTGCGAAACGGTTGCTTTGGCAATAGGTAGTTCTTCGTGAATATCACCGAAGAAGCAACTATCTTGTTTTGCCAAGAAAGCAAGAATTGCCATCCTCGTTGGATGTCCCATTGCTTTGGCAAAATGAGCTATCTGTTCCAGATTTGTTGTGTGCAGTTTATCTTCCATTATTCTATATGTATCATTGTTCGTTGTTTGCAAAATTACGAACAATATCTGATACATGCAAATAATATCGTTATTTTTTGGGAAAATCGTTTTTTTTTCTGTATCTCAAAAAAATATAAGTAGTAATCCTATGCTATAGTCGCAAGTCTAAGTTGTTAATGATTCTATGTGAAAGCATCTTATGGTTTCCAAATCCATAGGAATAGCTGCTTCCTTCTTGCAGGGTACTTGTGAAATCATAAGCTATTAGTTTAACTTTTGAAATGTAATCTAAATATCCTAAGGCACTTGTTTCTGTTCCCTATAATTATCTTTTAGCATCTTTTCCAAATCTGAGGCCTTATAGAGGATTTTTCCTGCGAACTGGGTGTAGGGGATAATTCCCCTATCCCGATAGTCCTGCAAGGTGCGAGGGCTGATGTACAGCCTTTCGCACACCTCTTTACTCGTGAGAAAGTGCTCACCGCCAAAGAGCGGTTTGTGTGTCTTTGCCACTTCCTTAATCCGCTTACTTACCCCTTTTAGTGCGGACAGCACCACCTGCATATCGTCTGCCTCCATGTTCAAATCTCTTACTTGTTCCATAGTTCTTTCGCCTTATTTGTTATTCATGGATTTGTCCGTTTTTGATTTCTCCGATTTAGTTTGGAGCAATAGCTCCACATCCTCACGCCTGTAATAGCACTTATGCCCGATCTGAGAGAATGGAAGTACACCTGTATCCCGGTAGTGCTGCAATGTGCGCTTGCTGATGTTGAGCAACTTGCATACATCACCATTGTGCAGCCAATCGGTATGCTTGCTCTGTTCCCCGAATGCCTTGTGGCAGGTCTCGGCAAGGCTGAGAATCTCATTCCTGAGCCTTGTCCAATTTGAATCCGTAATGATAAAATATCCCATAGTTTTATTATTGTTTTGTTTGTAATTCTGTCTTATTGGTATTGACAACACCTTTGTCTGTTCTGCGTTTCATCGCACGTTTATGCCTGCAAAAGTATAATGAGTTTGTCATACTTCAAAGCAGCAGGGAACAGCAGGGAAACATCGGGAAGTTGAAGGAAAAGCTAACGCATTTTATCGGTAGCTGTTTGCACATTCTTTCCCTGTTTTGTTCTTTCGCCGTCCGTTTGAAACAAAGATAGGGCGGTGTATGTCCTATTCAATCATTCTTCGTTCAAGAGACACCTTGTAACACTCTTAGTGTGGACAAACGCTACCCTATTTCTGCGCGGATTCTATTGTTTGCAATATCGGTGCAGAATACTGCAAACATGTGCAAAGGGTACACTTCTACCTCTGTCTTTCCTTATTATTTTATCCCCTGTTTTGACTTAATTCGGGCTTAAATCAGTCATTTCTTTTCCTGTCTCCTCAAAAAACCGTGCGAACTTTATTGCGAATGAACGCAACATCATGCAAGCACTCTTTGAATGCTTGGAACTTTCCAGTTCTCTTCATAACTTCACTCTTAGAAACCAAACCAAGCATATAATGAAGAAGAATGCAGATAAAAGCAAATCGGAGGGAGGAAACAATATGCCCAAGCGAAAAAAGACTTCCTCAAAAAACGGTGAGATAGAAATCTATCTGTCCTCTCGCTATGAGTTCAGATATAACACTGTATTAGGAAGAACCGAATACCGAAGCAAGAACGATGCTCATTTCTCAAAGGTGGGCCGCTATGAAATCAACACGCTCCGTAGGGAGATAGACAACGATATCGGGATAATAACCTCATCGGAAAATCTATACTCTATCATCGAGAGCAGCTTCTCTCCACGCATCAATCCCATACAGGAGTATTTCAAGGCATTGCCATTGGCGGATATAGGCTGTGATGAAGGTAATAGTAGTATCTCCTCTCTTTCACTGAAAGCCATTCCCGAACTGGCAAGTTGCGTTGTGGTGCGCAATCACGAAAAATGGCTACTATATCTTACAAAATGGATCGTGGCAGTAGTCGCCAACGCTATGGACAACCGTGAATGCTGTAACCATACCTGTCTTGTACTGACAGGTGAGCAAGGCAAGTTCAAGACAACATTCCTTGACTTGCTTTGTCCTCCTGCTCTGCATGGTTACAGCTACACTGGCAAGATATATCCGCAGGAGAAGGACACGCTCACCTATATAGGGCAAAACCTCATCGTAAACATAGACGACCAGCTCAAAGCACTCAACAAGCGTGACGAGAATGAACTGAAGAACCTCATCACTTGCCCGATGGTCAAGTACCGTATGCCCTACGACAAGTATGTGGAGGAACATCCCCACTTGGCAAGCTTTGTGGCATCGGTAAACGGCAACGACTTTCTTACAGACCCCACGGGAAGCAGACGGTTCCTGCCCTTTGAAGTGCTTTCCATAGATATTGAGAGAGCAAAAGCTATCTCGATGAACAATGTCTATGCGGAAGCCTAAGCCCTGTTAAAGTCAGGCTTTCGCTATTGGTTTGATGATGATGAGATTGCCGAACTATACAGAGAGAGTGAGGACTTTCAAGTACAGACTGCAGAGATGGAGCTTTTGTTGCGTTGTTTTGAAAAGCCAATGGAGGATGAAAGTTATTCGTTAATGACCACTACGGAGATACTCACTTATTTGGGTATTTATACTCACCAACCACTTGTTGCCAAGCGTATGGGTGAAGCCTTGAAGAAAGCAGGATACATAAAGGTG
>NZ_KK082664.1:7612-10144 GCF_000599605.1 Prevotella sp. HJM029
CGGTAGTAGTCCCATCTATGTCTACAAGATTAGGAAAATCTTGCCATGCCCGCTCCTTCAAACTTGTAGTAGCCAAATATAGTAGAATGTGTAGTATTGCCTTCTACTACAAAGTGATACTGATTATCAATCACTTATCACAGAATAGTATGTAGTAAGAAGAAAGATGAAAAAGTTTGGAGGGGGAAAACTTTGGAAAAGGTAAAACCCCAAAAACAGACAAACATAAATAATTATCATTCAACCCATTAATGTATCAAAACAATGAAAGAAGAAGATTTATCACGTATCAAGCGATACCCCATCGTGGAGTATCTCGAAAGGAAAGGCATCAAGCTTGTACGCAAAACACCGACCTATGCCATATACCGTTCACCACTCAGGGAGGAAACGCAGCCGAGTTTCAAGGTGGACACAGAGAAGAACCTTTGGATAGATTATGGCGAAGGACGGGGCGGAAGCATAATCGACCTCTGTATGCGTATGGAGGGCTGCACGCTATCTGAAGCCATCCGCCGTTTGGGGCAGAACGCTCCCGTTAATGACACATATAGTTTTCTTAATGACTTCGTGCCGAATAATTCCCAACCTATGATGGCTATAAATGGAGCTAGGAGACTGATAGAAATATCAGACACCCTGCCGCCATATTTTCAGGAATACCTTATGAAGGAACGCTGTATTGATTTGGAAAAGGCTACGCCTTTCCTCAAATGTATCAGCTATGAGGTAAGGGGCAGGCACTACCAAGCCATTGGCTTTGCCAATCTCTCTGGCGGCTATGAGCTTCGGGACGACAAGACGTTCAAGGGAACGATAGCCCCGAAGGACATTACTCCGATATTCACGGATAGAGCGGAGCCTGTATGTATCTTTGAAGGCTTCATGGACTTCCTCTCCTTCCTTTCAATGAAAGAAGAGATTACCAACCACTGCCTTGTGATGAACTCCGTGAGCAACGTGGCAAGGACTATCCGCTATTTGAATGACCGACACCTCACCCATATCCGCGCCTTCCTTGACAATGATGAAGCAGGACGGAGGGCTGTTCAAGATTTCATAAAGACAGGCTTCCATGTTGAGGACATGAACATACATTACAAAGACTTCAAGGATCTCAACGATTTTCATGTCAGCCGTGTCCGTGAGCGGCAGGAACGGAAAGCGCAGGAACAGACACACATATCAATTACAGGACAAAACAAGAAATCAAAACAAGTCAAACTTAAAATGAAATAGAAATGGAAAAGGAAACTATGATGAGTGACAAAGACCTTTCATGGTTCTTGGGTGTGGAAGATGAAACAGAGAACGAATCTACTTCACAAGAAGCGACTGCAGTTCCTGAAAGAGAAAGACCAACAAACAAGCAGGACACAGAGAATACCATGCACTCCGAGCCTGCACGGAACACTGAGAGTGCAACTGTTCCAAGACGTATCAGTGCCAAGATGAGAAAGAAGACACTCGAAGCCTACAAGCAAGCCTATCTTGTGCCGACTAAGTTAAACAACCGTAAGGCGGTCTATCTGAGTAGGGAGACACAGGAGCGTGCCGACTTCATTGTGCGTAGGTTAGGCGACAGGGGTAGCAACCTTTCAAGCTTTGTGGAGAACATAGTTCGTCAGCATCTGGAGGAATATGGTGAGGACATAGAGAAATGGAGAAGACTGTAAGCCGTAAGAAAAGGTAGACGGTTTTCTGGAAAAAGGTCTACCCTTTCTTCAAAATAGGTCTACCTTTTTTGCTAAAAGGGTCTACCTTTTCTTCTTCGGCTTAGTTCTCTGTGAGAATGCCACGAACGCAGTTAGTCATAGAATACACGGAATTCATTTTTAGGCAATAAAACGTTTTAAGCGTAAATAATTTATTCGGTAGCATTGCAAGACGTCAGTTTGTACCCACAAACTGCTCTTGCTCCCCTCGTCAGACTATCGGGGAGATAAGACCGTAATCACTCCGTTCTCATCGGTCAGCATTCAGGAATTAAGCAATAACAAATCATCTACAATGATAAACTTTCAAGGAAACTTATATGAACAGATATAATAGAAAGACTGCCCGATGGCAGCAACAGAATAAGGAAGAGCAGAAGATGAACAAGACAGAGTTCATCAAGGTAAGATGCACCTTAGAAGAAAAGCAGCGTATTAAGTCAAAGGCAGAAAGTGCGGGACGTAAGTTCTCTGATTACTGCCGTGAGATACTCCTAAGTGGAGAGGTGGCAGCCGTTCCCAAGATGACAGACAATGAGAGGGAAGCCATTGCCATCCTCCAGCATACAGGACGGTTCTATGGGCAGATTTCTAACCTCATCAAAGTAAAAGATGAGAGATGGGTACATATTACACAGAACCTTTCGCTATGTGCCAAAGAGGCATTTAAGCGATTTTACGACCCCCATTTTCGTGTGGACGATGAGGTATATAAGGTCTTAAATATGAGAAGAGATGATAGGAAAGTGTAAGGCGATAGCGCACGGCAGCACGGCTTTAGACTATATTTTCAGAGAGGGCAAAATCGGTAGTCGGC
>NZ_KK082664.1:10154-41581 GCF_000599605.1 Prevotella sp. HJM029
TGCCTTCCACAATCTTTGCAGCAGAGATCCAAAGGCTATCTACGAAGAAATGAAGATGGTCAGCGATTACAACACACGGTGCAGGAATAAGTTCCTCCGTATCGAAATAGGCATCGCACCGCAGGACGAGAAAAAACTGCCTGTATCCGAGCTTATGTGGATAGTTCATTTGTTTGCCAAGCGAATGGGACTTGACAACCACCAATGGGTGGCGATAACGCACAAGGACACTGATAATAGACACATTCACATCATTGCCAACCGTATCAGCCTTTATGGAGAAGTCTATGATACCACCTTTGTGAGCAATAGGGCAGCGAGAGTGGCAGAGGAAATAAGCAGAGAGAAAGGCTTGACCATCGCAAGGGAGATTAAGGCGGAAAGGAAATACCAAAAGGCAAAAGTCAGCCAGACGAGAGAGCAAGCAAAGAAAGTGGTGCAACAAATCTGTTATTCCCTGCTTGACAAGTACAAAGGTATGGGTATTACTGGGCATTCCATGTTCCTCTACGAATTGAATAAGAACAACATTGCCATAGAGTGTATGAAGAATAAGCAGGGCAAGGTATATGGCTTGAAGTTCTCATACGGAGGACTATCACTCAAAGCTTCCGAAATCGGCAGGGAGTTCGGCTACCGTTCCTTGCAGAAAAGCTTTGAACCAACCAACAGGGAAGAATCAAGGAAATTACATCAAACAGTACAAAAATCAAGAGAAAAGAACGAACTGCCTGATACAGGTTATGAGCTTGTACCAAAGAGCCGTTCCTCAATCTCACGAGACAATAATACGCCACAAGTGCAGAACTCCATTGGTGCAGTGGCAGACACCATCGTTAGCGCAGCCGATGAAGTTGTGGAAGGGTTAGGCGATTTGATTACACCAACCGCACAGGACAATGACTATGCAGAAACAGCGTGGCAGCGCAAACTCAGAAACCAAGCCAACAGAAAGAAGCGAGGGAGGAGAATGTAACTCGCAGCAATAAAGAATACATCATATTACGCAGAAATCCGAGTTTATTTGCAATTTCTTGATAAAAAACAGTATCTTTGCAATCTATTAAACATTTATAATGATAGATGTCTGAAGATAGGCTTCGTATTGGTGATATCGGCTTTGTCTACAACCGCTCTCAAGTTGAGCAGAAGTGGAGTTTGATGGACATGGATAATAGGGCTCCTTTTATCTTTGTTCCTATAGATTGTGAAAAATTCCTAACAAACTCGCAGATTATTACCAATAAAATGAGAGATGACGATGGGCTTTATGTGGGACTTAATCCTGATTATCAGAAAAAAGTGAGTTATGATTATTTGATGTTTGAAATTGGTAGTATAGCTGGATATGTTGCCTTGTTCTTCAGCAAGGACAAAATGAAATTCAAAAAAAAACTGACAAAAACACAATTATTGAACTTTGAATTTAGAAAAGAAGACCAAGATACTCAAAGAGTTTACGGTTACAGTGCCTTAATAGTTTCAGATATGTCGATGAATATTTCTAAGCATATAAACGACAAGTATTTTCAGCTTCGGTTGAGTATGTTTACAGATGTCCGTGATTCTCTAAGCATTGCTCAGATTATGCAACCTTCTCTAAAAGAAATGGGGGTCAACTTGAATTTATTTAATTCTTGGAAAGCTCTTTTGGATAAAAGCCAAATAAAAGAAAATGGTGTCAATACTATATTCGATGCCCTTCTTGATAATAAAACTGAAGTTATGAACGATGTACGTAAAGTGCGTATTCTGTTTACTAATTTGATGTCTTTTGCGAACAAAATCCATGACCATGACAAAGTGGAAGATTAATAGCATAAAGATAGAAAACTTCAAGTTTTTCCATCGCCCTTTCAAGATGGATATTGAAGGTAAGAATTTGCTTCTGTATGGAGAGAATGGTAGTGGAAAGAGTTCTCTCTATTGGGCTATCTATACCTTGTTTCAGAGTTGTTATAAAAGACCAACAATAGATGATGCACAGAAATATTTTGTAGCAGATAACACGGAAAATCTTCGTAACAAATTCTTACCTGATACTCAGAGGTCTGGTATTGATTTAGAATTTATATCTGAAGATGACGGTCGTAGAAAGTCTTATGAAGACTCAAATGTCAGGTGTAATACTTCTACAGACCCTTTTATGAGCATTACTGCAGGATCTAGTACCTTCATGAACTACAAGTTTCTTTCTGCCATCTTCGATTTTAAAAATAGCAAGCAGCCCGAGATCTTCAATATTTTCGTCAGTGATATTTTCCCAGCTCTAATTTTACAACCATCCATGAAACTCATTCACTATGATGGTACACAATCATCTGTAATGACAGCTGACTACTGGTGGAAGTATTTAAATAATAACCTTCAGAATCTAAAGAGAGGTTCTAATCCACATTATATTTTGAAGACTTCTGATGAATACATACGTTATTCCAGACTGCTGAAAGAATTTAACAGACAGATAAAGAATAATGTGACCCTAATTGAAACTAAGGCCAATCAGATGATTTCTAATAGCTTCAAATTGAATGCAAGACTTCAGATGGACTATGAGAATGCAAGGATTACAGATGTCCAGATGGGGCCAGGAGTATTATATAACAAAAAAATATTACCTCCCAAAATAAAGGTTAAGGCAGAATTCAGCCATAACCATATTGTTGGACATAATGACATATTACATCCTCGCTCCTTTTTCAATGAGGCAAAACTTACTTGCCTTGCCATTGCGATGCGTTTTGCAGTTGTTGAAATTATGCACCGTGCCGAGGATGATGGTGCCTCTGCACTATTCCTCGATGATTTGCTGATTAGTCTAGATATGTCTACAAGACTTGAAGTAATGGACATTATTTTGAGTTATGAAAGTAATTATCAGATACTACTTTTCACGCATGATTACACCTTCTTCGATATTCTAAGGTCAAAGATTAGACAGCAGAAACATGATAGCAGCTGGTTGTTCAAGGAATTATACAGTTTGAATGATGATATAGACAATATACCAGACTATCTACTTGTTGATAATCAGAATGCAATTGATAGGGCAAAAGCTTTTTATGAGCAACGTGACTATGCTGCGTCTGCCAATGCATTAAGACGTGAATGTGAAGAGCAGCTTAAAAGATTGCTACCATTCAATGCTACAGTAGAATTTCAGAGAGCCCCTTTCCCAAAAACTTCTCCTAAACAACTATCCAACATGATGGGTGCTCTCAATCAGTTTTATTCAGACACAGGAATTCCTGATATTACTCCAGATATACAGATGTATAGGGAGAGAATCCTCAATCCGTTATCACATCACGATGCTCGTACTCCAATATACAAGAGTGAGTTGCTAAAAGCTATTGATGAAATTTCAAAACTGAGAACAATATCGGTTTCATTTCTAGTCCAATATGCAGATTGTACGCTTTCAAATGAATTTTTTATCCATTTCACTAAGGATGGTATAGATGCGGAGGTACACTTTTATTTTTGTGCTGAGTGGATGAAATACACACTGAATGGTATGGATTATTTTTCAAATCCTTTGCTTCACATTACCTCTTCTAATGTGCCACAATATGTAGTTGGAAGAGAAAAAACCATAAAAAGTATTTACAACACACTTTGTAATTATGTATATAGAGGTTCTGGCGGTTATCCAAGTCTTGAAGATGCTATTCAGAAGTGATATGATACTATATTAAGTTATATGTTTTTTTTATATTTATTCTCATCATAATGCTCATTATTCGGCAAGAAAGTATTATCTTTGCAAACAGAATAATAAGCGTTCTTTGTTAGGCAGAAAACAGCGAAGCCCAGTAGCCCGCTCGTTTCCAAATCGTTACCTGTTTGGCTTATGCGATAAGGTAACTTCTTTATTTTCAATTAGATACATTTTAATAATTATCTTGAGTAGTGAAGGAGCGGAAGGATATGGAAAAGTAGTAGGGAAGAAGTTGAGAAGTGCGGTGGTATGTGGTGCCTGTTCATGGTGTGTAGGGGCAAGAGGGAGTGGTGCTTCGGTAAAGGGCTGATAGGGTTCTGTCTATGGTTTCATAGATTTATTTTTCCATGAAAAACTTGTTGCACATGGGAATAAAGTCTATCTTTGCAAGCATAAACTTAGTATTATGCAAAGAAAGGAGCAATATTAAATGTAAGATAAGATGAAAAGAGTAACGATTTGGGCTTTCACAATAGCCTCTTTTGGGCTTATGGCCTGCGCGCAAAATAAGTCGCAGCCAACGAAAGCCGCGCAACAAGAACAGAATATTAAACAAGAAAAGGAGAAGAACATGGGTGTACAGAATTTAACAGCCGCATTATTTAAGCAGAATATTATGGACTATGAGAAGCATCCTAATGATTGGGTGTTTCAAGGAGAGCGTCCTGTAGTGATTGATTTCTTTGCCACTTGGTGTGGACCTTGTAAGGCTACCGCGCCCGTTGTAGAGGAGTTGGCTAAGGAATATGCCGGGAAGATTGATTTCTACAAGGTGGATGTTGATCAAGAAGAAGAATTGGCTGCCTTGTTTGGCATACGCAGTATTCCTTCGTTGCTGTTCATTCCGAAAGACGGAAAGCCCCAGATGCAAGTGGGAGCAATGAACAAACAGCAGTTTGAAGAGCAGATAAAGGCGCATTTATTGAAATAAAAGGGCGCAGCGTTGGTGCTGCACGGCAAGCCTTTACATATTATACAAAAACGAAATCGCATCGAGCATTATGCCCGATGCGATTTTTTGATGAGGGAATTTTCAAATTATCCAACCATGGTTTTCAAATCTTCTTCAACCGTGGTGATGCCACCTAAGCCGAAGTTCTCAACCAAAACTTTCAATACACCCGGCGAAACAAACGCAGGAAGCGTGGGCCCGATGTGAATGTTTTTGATGCCAAGATAGAGCAAAGCGAGCAACACGATGACGGCTTTTTGCTCATACCATGCAATGTTGAAGGCGATAGGCAGGTCGTTAATGTCGTTGGCTCCGAAGATTTCTTTCAGCTTTAAAGCCACAACTGCCCATGAATAAGAATCGTTGCACTGCCCTGCGTCGAGTACACGAGGGATGCCATTGATGTCGCCGAGGTTGAGTTTGTTGTATTTAAACTTCGCACATCCGCTCGTAAGGATAACGGTATCCTTCGGAAGTTGTGCGGCAAACTCTTCGTAGTAGTTGCGGCTCTTCATGCGACCATCGCAGCCACTCATCACCACAAACTTGCGAATGGCCCCCGATTTCACGGCTTCTACCACCTGATCGGCTAAAGCAAAGACCTGTGCATGGGCAAAACCACCCACGATTTCGCCTTGCTCGATGGCTGTTGGTGCCTTGCATTGTTTAGCCAAAGCAATGACTTCAGAGAAATCTTTGCGTCCGTTGGCATCGGCCTGAATATGCTTCCAGCCCGGGAACCCCGCCGAGTTGGTGGTAAACACGCGGTCTTTATAAGAGGCTTTCGGTGTGGGAGGCACAATGCAGTTGGTGGTAAACACGATGGGACCATTGAAGGTTTCGAACTCTTCTTTCTGCTTCCACCATGCGTTGCCATAGTTACCCACGAGGTGTTTGTATTTTTTGAGCTGCGGATAATAGTGTGCGGGCAGCATTTCTCCGTGGGTATAGACGTCCACTCCCGTACCTTCTGTTTGCTCAAGCAGTTGCTCAATGTCCTTCAAGTCGTGGCCACTGATTAAGATACCGGGATTTTTTCCCACGCCAATGTTTACCTTTGTGAGCTCGGGATTGCCATAGGCGCCGGTGTTTGCGGCATCAAGCAGTGCCATAGCATCAACACCAAACTTACCTGTTTCCATCACACAAGCCAACAGTTCGTCGGCCGATGCGTCGGGGTTGGTCACAAGATGCGACGCTTTACACATGAAAGCGATAATCTCTATTTGATGTTTGCCCAAGTGAGCTGCATGCTCATAATAGGCAGCCATGCCCTTTAAGCCCAGCACGGTGAGCTCTTTCAACGAACGAATGTCTTCGTTTTCGGTGCGCAACACGCCCTCGCGCTTCCCTTCTTCGGCATATTCGGCTTTCTCACCACCCCAAGTTACTTCGTTCCATTGCGGTAACTGGATGTGGAGTTCTTCGGCCTTTTTCAGCAAATCGGCCTTCAACCATAAGCCCGTATCTACACGTTGTAAGATGGCTGCATCGTCAAAGTTGGCGTTGGTGATGGTTGAAAACAAGGCGTCGGGAATGAAATCCTCCACCTTATTATATATGGTGTTGTCCACTTTCCCAATTTCATGGGCGATAGTTCCTACGCCACGCACGACGCTGAGCAACAAATCTTGCCACAAATTGGTTTCGGCTTTCTTGCCACAAACACCCTGAACGGTGCATCCTGTACCCTTAGCTGTTTCCTGACATTGGAAACAAAACATTTGATTCTCTGTCATATTATCCTTTAATGTTTTTGTAATATTTGCGTGCAAAGGTAAATCCTGTGCTGTAATCAAAAAGGTAACATTTGTGCTATAAGAGGCGTTAATGAGGGTTAAATGTATTCTTTAAGCGATGGACCTTATGGAAAAGGAAAATCGTTGATGCTTCATAGTGGCCTGTATTGAGTTGTTTGGTGTTTTTGTAATGGTGTAGTTGATAGACTAACACGATAACTCTCATTCTTAATCTTTACGTTTATGCTATTAGGATGAATAAAAGTATTTTCTCTCCTTATAGCAGCAATATCTATAAATAGTTATAAACTACACGATATGTTATGTCGTGTTTTAAAAAAACAAACAAGCGTAAATAGATTAATGATCAAGATTGTTTTAGATGAAATATAGTATCTTTGTTTGCGAGATGAGGTTTGTAGCCAAATCTTTGTGTGTATAAGAGACATTTTTTATGTACTAAATTCTTAGAAACAAAAAGATAGAAGGGATTATCGTTAAATTCTGAAAGATATCGAAAATGTGCGGTGTATTAAATGGCATTATCTTTTATCCTTAATTTAATTTGCAGAGATAGTTGGTAACCATAATGCACGATTAGTGTTAGACCCTGTAGCTAATGAGAAATGTTGAAATTGTATTTTTCTACTCGATGTAAGTCATTGCTTCGGCTTTTTCGAAGATTAGGCATATTTTCTGTTGTAATATTGTTATTAATATTATTTTTATTTCTTTTGATAACAAGAGAAGCACCAGGATATTACACGTTACTTCTCTATTTGTCTATAGGGCTTACGTGGCATTTTTCGCGTGCAGATAAAGCTTTTTTGCAAACATATTTCGGTAGGAAGTTCGTTCTCCTTTATATGACAGAATATCTTTTTCTGTCATTACCTTTCGTTGGTATGTTAGCAGTGCAGCATCAGTGGGTATGGGGCATGCTCGTGGTAGTATTAAGTATTCTGCTCTCTTTATTACCGAAGAGGCCTATCTCTTTACAAATTCCAACATTCCCCTTTTTATGTTATGGTAGCTATGAGTACCAACGTATGGGGAGAATATTCCTCCCATTTTATCTTGTTATAGTTGCTATATCTGTTATAGGTGTTTATATCTCTAATGCAAATCTTGTTTTGGTTGCAAATTTTTCCGTGACATCCATTATAGGAATGTTGCTGAGTATAAAAGTGGTGGATCAGTATCTACTTAATTATGTTAGCTTAACACACTTCTTTCAATTAAAGGGCATATATGCTTTTGGGAATGGGGGGATTATTATGTTACCAATGCTATTATGTCTTTTCTTCGTTCATTCAACATGGGGACAACTAACAATTTGTATTTTTTGCTATCTGAATAGTGCTTTGTTCTTTCTCCAATTGAGTCTACTCAGATTGATTTACAGCAAAAATGAGTTGTTGATGTTAATAGTATATTTTGTACTGGTTTTTATCTTTATGCTATCAACTGTGGTTTCTGTTTTCACTATTTTATCTTCGTTGATTACTGGTGTGTTAGCTTTCAAAGTAAGTTCCTTTTTTAAAAAGATATGATGATGATTAAAATAGACTATCTTTCAAAGAAATTTGATAATAAATATGTTTTAAAGGAAATCAGTTGCACGTTCACTAATGGTAAAGTGTATGGCATTATGGGTGAGAATGGTGCAGGTAAGAGTACGTTGTTTAGATGTGTGATGGGCTTGGAAAGTTATCATGGAAATATAAGTATTGAGAATTTTTTGAAAGTGGGTTATTTAAATGATACTCCTTTTTTCTATTCTTTTGTTACAGGTATGGAGTACCTTGAATTTTGCTTAAAAGCAAAGAAGTTGCCTATTAATAAACAAAGGATTTCAGAAGTGAACGAGAAATTTTCACTGCCTTTAGAAAAATATGCAAGTAATTACTCCTTGGGAATGAAAAAAAAGTTGATGATAATGGCACTATTACTTCAAGATAATGATATTGTTATAATGGACGAGCCTTTCAATGGACTTGACTTAGTTGGGTCAATTTTATTAAAACAATGGATAATCAAGATGAAGAAAGAAAAAAAATGTATTATTGTATCTTCGCATATTATTCCTGCGTTAATAGACATTTGTGATGATATTTTTTATATTCATCGTGGAGAAATAGTCGCTAATTATTCTGGATATTCGTCCGAAGAAATTGAACGTGAACTTGCTAAGTTGTATTTAACCACATGATATTTCGGTGTAGTATATCAAATAGCTTCGAACTCCACTTGTATCTTTTGGTAGAGTGTAGCGATTAATCGAAAAAAAACGACGTATTCTTTAGAGATTTTTCTTCTAATGCAATGTTTGTGCACAGAGAGTTTTTAACTTTGTAGTCGTAAAGGAATCCGGAAACCAATACAAATTAATTTAGTTATAAATTTAATAAATCATTAAGAATGAAAAATGTAGCAAGCGTATCCTACTCACCTCTCTCTCATAGTGAAGAGACTGAGATATATGGGGGCAGTTTAAGAGTTGGAGTAAGACAACTTATTGAAACACTCTTACACCCCTTCCGTATGTGGGCTTAGGGAATGTTATTTTTGTAGAGGAATCCGGAAACTGATACAAATAATATGTTTACGCCTACAAAACGAAGAAAAATATGAATAAAAAAGATGTGACTTTTATGCAAAGTCTTTCAAAAAGTGAAATGGTAGCAATTTCAGGTGGAATGTCTGCACGCCAAGAACGTTGGGCAAGATCATGTATGCGTGCTGGATGTGGAGGCTCTGTCTTTCAGACTTTGGGGCATTTAGCCATAGCAATTTACGAGATGTTCTAACACTTCTTTTTATAGCATGCGAGGCTTTTGTCTTGCATGCTATTCATTTAGGAAACGAATGATTAAACTTTACAAAATATTTATCAAATGAATATTCCTTATACGCCCATCCAGTGTGCAAGAAAGATGCTTGCCTTTTTTGTGATTACCATGCTGGCTATGCTGCTTATCATTATGCCTGCGACAGTTTATTTCGCATCATCTGACACCTATGCAGATACGCTTTTCCCTCTATTGGTGACGACCCTGTTAGGTTCAATCATTATTTTGATAGCATTGTTCATAGAGAATAAGCGAGAGCATTTGAGCCTATGGGGTAGCACAAGTCGTTTTAATTTAAATCATTTATTGCTATCTTTAGCTCTTGGTATCGTGTGGGGTGTTGCAGCAAATGTGTTTAAAGTTGGTAATGTGTTTCACCATGTGGACATGTATTTTTATCTTTATATTCCAGTAACGGTCATTTTAGGTCCTATAGCAGAAGAGCTTTTGTTTAGGAAATGGGTTGTAGAGATGATGAAACGTGCGCAGGCCAAATCTATTTTTATTGTGTTGGTTAGTGCTGTTTTGTTCTTTTTGTTGCATGTCAGTCAAGACAATCTTCGTATAGATACGCTCATTATGGGCGCTGTACTTTGTGTGTTTTATCTTAAAACGAATGACATAAGGTATTGTATCATTGTGCATGGTATAGCCAATTTAATTGCTGTTACTGCGCCTTATATAAAGGGTTAGAGGCCGTATGGAAGTGCATGCGGTGATAGTCTTAATCAAATATATAGAATTTGGAAATGATTTTATATAGATATTCAGTCGAAAAATTGTTGTTACAAGCATTAAAAGCACAGGAAAAGAGTGTTATGAATATAGGTAATAGTAATGATGAAATAGTGCCGTTGCTAAGTATTTTTTAAGTGATTCATTCTTTTGTGTGCAAAAAAAATAAGTAGTTAATCTCGTTATTTCAGCTAAAATATCTTACCTTTGCGGCGATATTGTCGTGATAAAACTGTAGAAAGTAATATGATAGTATACGTGGAGTTATCAATGGCAATAGGATTGGATAAGATAAATTAAGATAGGCTGTCACGCATAGTGTAAACAATGCAATAGCAATAGAGTGATAACAACAAAATAATAAGAACAATGAAACATTTATTTGTAACAGCAGTGTTGGCTCTTTTGAGTCTTGGTGCTTCAGCACAGAGTAAGACATGGGAAGTTGGTGGCAAGTTGAATTATGGTACAGATAGACCACATTTCGGAATCGGTGCATTTGCACGCTATAACATTAACGACCATTTTCGTCCTGAAGCAACTGTGAATTTCTATCCCAAGAATGATTATGTTTGGAGTTGGGATGTGAATTTTAACCTGCATTATCTCTTCCCCATTACCGATAAGTTTAAGCTTTATCCTCTTGGTGGCCTCTCTGTTGTGGGTTATGATTTTGATTATGATGGTTGGGCTTCGCCGTCTAAGACGCAAGTTGGTTTCAATCTTGGCGGTGGTTTGCAGTATAACCTTACCGATAACCTCCGTCTTAATGCAGAGACTTACTACCAATTTACCAGCGATTACGATCGTGCGGTGTTGAGTGTAGGCATTGCTTACGTTTTTTAATCGGATTAAAAAAAGCATAGATAGTTTTTTTAAGTACACAGCACTGGTAACTCTTTGATGAGTTATTGGTGCTGTTTTTTGTGGATAATCTTTTCACTTTTGTGCTGAAGCGTTGGCATTTGTTAGGTTATAAGAATGTGTTGACCCAATTTTTCATATTATAAAAAAAAAGTAGTTTGTGGGGTAACAAGCAATGAAATAATTTGCTATCTTTGTTGCATTATCATCAATCCATAAACAATAACTAAAAAAATATGAACTATGAAAATTGGTATTCCCAAAGAGTTGAAAAACAATGAGAGCAGAGTGGGCATGACTCCCGCTGGTGTTTATGACCTTACTGCTCGTGGTCATGAAGTGTTTGTGCAGCAATCAGCAGGTGAGAAGAGTGGCTTCCCTGATGAAAGCTATCGTAAAGCCGGTGCGAAGGTGTTGCCAACAATCGAAGATGTGTATGCCATTGCCGACATGATTGTGAAGGTGAAAGAGCCGGTTGCTGCGGAATATCCGCTCATACGGCAGGGGCAAGTGGTCTTCACTTACTTTCATTTTGCCTGCGAACGTGAGCTCACCGAAGCCATGTTGCGCAGTGGTTCGGTTTGCATTGCCTATGAGACGGTGCAAAAGGACGACCACTCCTTGCCACTTTTAATCCCGATGAGTGAGGTTGCGGGGCGTATGGCCGCATTGAATGGGGCTTATTATTTGCAGACAACCAAAGGCGGCAATGGCAAACTCATCAGCGGTGTGCCGGGCGTTTCGCCTGCACGTGTGTTGGTTTTAGGCGCAGGCACCGTGGGAGAGGCTGCCGCTCGCATGGCTTCGGGTATGGGATGCGAAGTGGTTATCACCGACATTAATTTGCAACGGTTGCACGATTTGAGCATCACATTGCCCAAGAATGTGCATACGCTCTATTCTTCGGCCTATAATATTCAGCACGAGTTACCCCACACCGATGTTGTCATCGGCTCCGTTTTGGTGCCGGGCGATAAGGCTCCGAAGCTCATTTCGCATGACATGCTGAAGCTGTTACAGCCCGGATCGGTGTTGGTTGATGTGGCTATTGATCAAGGAGGCTGCTTTGAAACCTCGCATCCCACAAGCCATTCCGAACCAACGTATATGGTTGACGGCATTCTTCACTATTGTGTAGCCAACATTCCCGGCGCCGTTCCTCACACATCTACCATTGCTTTAACCAACGCTACCTTGCGTTATGTGGTGGCATTGGCCGATAAAGGATGGCGCAAAGCGTGCCAGACGGATGCGGCACTCTATCAAGGTTTGAATATTGTAGAGGGCAAAGTGACGTTTAAAGCGGTGGCCGATGTCTTCAACCTGCCTTATGAAGCCGTTACATTTTGAGGCTATTGAAGCCCCATGGGTGAGCCTTTGAGGCGACGAAGTAAAGTAATTAGAGGCTATGTGTTGTGCAAACGCATAGCCTTTTCTCATGCTAAATGCGGGATTATATCGGGATATTCCCTTTTTTTTCGTAACTTTGTAGCGCAAAGCTCTCAGTCATCAATAAGCTTTTTATTAGGGCTTATGCGCAAAAGTGTAGGCTTGTGCATGGGAGTTTGCAGCACTATTGCATCGCAAGTATGAACGTAATTGACATCATTCAACAGCATAAAGGTCACAATAACTTTTCTTTTGAGGTGCTTCCGCCCTTGAAAGGTTATGGGACGGCAAATCTTTTTGCCACCATTGATCGTTTGAATACGCTCCATCCACTTTATGTAAACATCACAACCCATCACAGTGAATATGTTTATCGTGCGTTAGAAAATGGGCAATTTGAGCGTAATCGTGTGCGTCGTCGCCCTGGGACGATAGCCATTGCTGCTGCTATTCAAAATAAATACCAACTGCCTGTTGTTCCACATGTCATTTGTAGTGGGGCAACGGCGGAGCAAATAGAATATGAATTGCTCGATTTGCAGTTCTTAGACATTGAAAATCTCTTGCTGCTTCGGGGGGATAAGGCTAAAGATGACCGTGTGTTTACCCCCGTTCCCGGTGGATATTGCCACACCACCGAACTTATTTCGCAAGTCAATCGCTTCAACAATGGACAGTTTCTTGACGGCACATCGATGAAGCATCCGGGGCATCCTTTCGCTTATGGTGTAGCGGCTTATCCCGAAAAGCATGATGAAGCCCCCAACATAGCGCTTGATCTTCAGTATCTGAAAGCCAAGCAAGAGGCGGGTGCTCAATATGCTGTTACCCAGCTTTTTTATGACAATAGCAAGTTTTTTGCTTTTGTAGAGCAGGCGCGTGCACAAGGAATTACCCTCCCTATCATTCCTGGTATTAAGCCCTTTGCACGTCTTTCTCAGCTCACGGTTGTACCGAAAACCTTCCATTGTGACCTGCCTGAAGTCTTAGCACATGAGGTGTTGAAATGCAAGACCGATGAAGATGCTAAGCAGTTGGGCATCGCTTGGGGGGTGGAACAATGTAAAGAACTCTATGCAGCAGGTGTTCCCAATATTCATTTCTACACGGTTTCGGCGGTAGAGAGTGTGTACGAAATCGCAAAACAACTTGTATAATATGCAATTTTCGGCAGTCATCGGACAAGAATCCATCATCCATCGGCTTTGCAACATGGCGCAACAGCAGCGCATTCCCAACACATTGATGCTGTGTGGTCCTGCAGGTTGTGGAAAAATGGCTGTGGCTTTGGCTTTCGCTTCCTATCTGTTGGGCGAGCGAAACGAGGGTAAGTCTTTACTAACCGATGAAGCTTCTATTCGTAATGCCGAAGCGATGTTGCATCAATATAGCCATCCCGACCTGCATTTTTCATTCCCAGTCATCAAGCCTTCGGGTGCATCTTCCGACCATAAAGCCGTGAGTGATGATTTCATTGGCGAATGGAAAACGATGCTTTCTGCTTCACCTTATTTCACACTTGAAACCTGGTTAACGGCCATGGGAGCCACTAATCAGCAGGCACTTATTGGTGCAGGTGAGAGTGATGTGTTGGCTAAAAAGCTCTTGTTGAAGTCGAGTCAAGGAGGCTATAAGGTGAGTATTATTTGGCTTCCCGAGCGCATGAATGTGGAATGTGCTAATAAATTGCTGAAATTATTGGAGGAGCCGCCCCATCAGACAGTTTTTATTTTGGTGTGTGAAGAGCCCGAATTATTGCTCGACACCATCAAAAGTCGTGCGCAGCGCATGGATATGAAGCGCATAGACGATAGCGATATGGTGACCGCTTTAATGGAACGGCGTGCACTATTGCCCGAGGATGCACAGCGCATTGCGCGCATAGCCAATGGCAATTGGCTTAAGGCCCTTGAGAGTTTAGATGTCAACAGCGAGAATGTGCAGTTCCTTGACATGTTTAAAATGCTCATGCGCTTGGCCTATCAACGCAATGTGAAGGAGTTAAAGCGTTGGAGTGAGATTGTAGCCACCTATGGACGCGAGAAGCAACGCCGCTTGTTGGATTATTGTTTGCGTTTGGTCCGCGAGAATTTTATGTATAACTTTGGCGAGCCTTCATTATGTTATATGACGCGTGAGGAGGAAGAATTTTCGCAAAAGTTTGCTCGATTTATTAACGAAGCAAATGTTATTCCCATTAGTGAGTTGCTGCAAACGGCGCGACAAGATATAGGACAGAATGCCAATGCAAAGATTGTTTTCTTTGAGTTGGCTCTTCAAATGATAGTATTATTGATAAAGAAATAGAAGATAATGGACTTTAAAAATATGAAATTCAAGGTTGCCTCGGGCTGTGATCGTGGTTTATGCCATCGTGGTTGCGGCCGACAAGACCATCAACTCAATAGCTATGACTGGTTGGCTGATGTGCCAGGCAACGATGAAAGCACCGATTTAGTGGAGGTGCAGTTTAAGAATACGCGTAAGGGTTACTACCACAATGTGAGCAAACTTGACCTGAAAAAGGGTGATGTTGTAGCCGTTGAGGCCAGCCCAGGACACGATATTGGCACAGTAACCCTCACGGGGTCGTTGGTGAAATTGCAACTGAAGAAAGCCAATTTAAAATCGTCTGACGAGATTAAGCGTATCTATCGGTTGGCCAAACCTGTAGATATTGAGAAATATAAAGAGGCGAAAGCGCGCGAACACGCCACCATGATTGAAAGCCGGCAGATTGCTAAAAAGTTGGGCTTGCAAATGAAAATCGGCGACGTGGAATACCAAGGTGATGGCAACAAAGCCATCTTTTATTATATTGCTGATGAGCGCGTTGACTTCCGACAGCTCATTAAAGATCTTGCGTCGGCATTCCATGTGCGCATTGAAATGAAGCAGATTGGTGCGCGACAAGAGGCCGGACGCATTGGAGGTACAGGTCCTTGTGGTCGTGAACTGTGCTGTGCAACGTGGATGAAGAACTTTGTAAGCGTGAGCACCAATGCGGCTCGCTTTCAAGATATTTCGCTCAATCCACAGAAATTGGCAGGTATGTGTGCCAAGTTGAAGTGTTGTTTAAACTATGAAGTGGACGACTATGTGGAGGCCAGCAAGCGCATGCCGCCGAAAGATGCTGTGTTGCAAACGGCCGATAACGACTACTATCAGTTTAAGACCGATATTTTAGCGGGCGAGATTACCTATTCAACGGATAAGAAGATGGCGGTCAACTTAGAGACCATTAGTGCCGAACGCGCATTGGCTATCATCGAATTGAATAAGCAAGGCGAGAAACCTTTGTCGCTGACAGGTGATGGATCTGTGGTTGAAACCAAGAAATCAAAGGACTTGTTGGAAGGCGATATTAATCGTTTTGACAAGGCAAAGCGCAAGAAAAATAAACGCAGAGGACAGCGCAATGGTGAGGGACGACCCGGAAAAGGTGCTACGCAAAAGGGAGAAACATCTGCCGTTGTGGCTTCTGTTGATGGCGAATCGCATGCTGAGCGACGCGAAAAAATGGCTGATAATGGTGCCCATGCGGGGCGTAATCGCTCTTTTCAGCGTGGCGAAAATGCAGCCGATGCAGCCGATAGTCCTCAAAAACCTGCCGAATCGTGATGCAAAGGTGGTGGATAGGTTGGGCACTCTGTGTCGCGATGCTGTGTGTGGCTTGTTCTGAAAGGCGTGTGTATGACCGCTATCAGCATACGGTGTTGAGTGGATGGGAACGCAATGACTCATTGAAATTCAATGACATTCCGCGTTTTCAGCAGGCTGGTCGCTACGCACTTGATTTGGGTTTGCGGGTCACAGGCAACTATCCTTTCACGACGTTGACCCTTGTTGTTGACCGCATGCTCTATCCTTCCATGACTATTAGCCGCGACACGGTGACGTGTAGTTTGGTTGATCGGCGTGGTAGGCGGCAAGGGACGGGAGGCATTAGCTATTTTCAGTATCAGCAACGGCTGCGTGATGTGCAGGTGAAGGCGGGTGATAGTTTGGTGGTTTACGTGCGCCATTACATGAAACGCGAGATGCTTCCCGGCATCAGCGATGTGGGCATTCTGCTTCAACAACAATAACCCGTTTCTGCCCCGAGCGTGCTTTGAGGAAGAAAGTGTGCTATATTACGTTACAATATAGTACAGATAATACAATAAAGTGCACCATTTTGCCCGGCAAAATAGTGCACTTTATTCGTCTTTTATTTACTTGTTGGTGTCTTGTTTATTATTTTCTTTTGATGTAGCTCACTACGTCTTTAGGAATATAGCAGCCAATCAGCCCAACCATTAAGCTAAATCTATAGAGGTTCTAATGGCCGATTGGGGGTTAAAGGCATAGTGCTGTGTTGCGATAAGCGGCCAGTTTAGAGCTAAATCATATTAAATATATCGTTTTACGATAAAAATATTATGTAATTTAATATTTCTTCTTTATCTTTGTAGCATCCTATTAATTAACAAATGTGTCGTTTTGAGCAATGAAAATGTGTTGTAATTCAAGAGAGAAGGTGATCAGTATTGTTTGCCGTATGGTACTTATATTTTTGGCAGGATGGTTTTTGCTTTTCCTTTTTCAACTCTTACGTTGGGCAAATACCATTCATATCAATGTTGGTTTAGGTACACAAATCCGTCCCATAGTATGGTCGTCTGTTCCTAAGGTGCTTACCATACAATGGGTGGAATTAATATGCTATTCGCTTTCTACGATCATCTTAATATCGCTTTCTTCGAAGTTTATGATTAGCTGCCTTGGCAAATTGGATATAAAAAAGATATTCAACCATCAGCATGCTAAATTTTTATGGGGCATTACTATCGCTGATTTCTTCTTTGAATTTTTCTCTTTAAATATTGAAATACTTTTTGGTCTGCGGGAGATTCAATTTAGTAGTGGAATGATTATTTCTCCATTATTATTTCTTGTAATGACACTGATGTATGAAGTGGCAGTCAGTGTCACAGAAGAAAATGAACTAACGATATAAGTTGTGTCCGTATGATAGTAGTAAATTTAGATGTCATGATGGCTAAACGAAAAATTTCATTAAACGAATTATCTCAAGTCGTTGGCATTACAACCGCAAACCTCTCAATCTTAAAAACAGGGAAAGCAAAGGCTATTAGGCTGGTTACGCTTGATGCTATTTGCAAAGCTTTGGACTGTACTCCCGGAGATATTTTAGAATATAAAGAAGATAGCTAATGAGAAGAAATGTGTTTTTGCTTGCAATGCTGATAACATTTCTGTATTTTCAGCAGGCATCGGCTCAAAATCCAACGGACTCTATCAGCGTTGACAGTGTTATAAGAAGCCTTCCTGAAGTGATGGTTAAAGGCGAAAGACCATTGGCTGTTGTTCATGGTAGTGCTATAACTTATGATTTGCCTCGCATTATTGAGAAGAAAGGTGTGGACAACGTATTTGATGCAATCAAAGAACTGCCTGGCGTTACGGAGAAAAATGGCGAGTATCAACTGGCTAATCGAAGTGTAACGATTGCTCTAAATGGGCAAGTGATGTCGTTGACGCCAGAACAACTGGCGCAGCTACTAAAGACTGTGCCTATTGATCGACTCGAAAAAGCTGATGTGATGTATACTGCTCCGGCAAAATCACAAGTCCGTGGGGCACTGATTAATCTTCGATTGAAAGATGGAACACCATCAGAAGTGCCTTTGCAAGGTGAATTGAATGCAGCCTATAATCAGAAACATCATGCCATGTTCGGTGAGCGTGCAGCAGTTCTTTACCATAGAGGGAAACTTACCTTGGATGCCATGTATCTCCATAGTCATGGTAGCGTATTTCAGGTTACAGATGAAAAATCTCGGCATAAGCTCAACGATGGCTCAATACATGAGATAGAAAGTCATCAAGAACAGTTTGTCAAACAGTTTGGACACGACTACCGTGTAAGTGCAGAATATGACTTTGTAAAAAACCATCGCTTATCATTGGCCTATCAGGCAAATTACAATCATCGAGACAGCTATAGTGACTATACAGGGAACATTATTGGCAGGAGCTTTTCCACACGTCGTATATGGCTACATAACATCAGGTTAGACTATCAAACACCCTTTGGCTTAAAAGCAGGTTTTGAAACCACCTATTATCATGATCCCGAGCAACAAAATCTGCAAAGTGTTACGCCTGCTGGTAATTTTAACTTCTTTGCAGACAATGATCAACGTGTAAATGTATGGCGTTATTACTTATCTGAGGAGCATCAATTAAGGAATAGCTGGAACTTGAATTATGGTGTTTGGTACAAACAGTCTCTTAACCACAGTCTACAATATTATCGTAACCAGGTAGGAGTGGGCTATTTGCGTCAAAGAGAAGACATCATCAATGTTTATATGGGATTAGGGAAAAGCTGGAACAATAAGTTTATCTTGGATGTTTCATTAGCAGCGGAATACTATCATTCACCACAATGGCATCAATGGAACATATATCCCACACTGAACATGACATACGTTCACACTCCAAGCAATATATGGGTTATGGGTTTCTCCACAAATCGAACCTATCCTGAATATTGGGCAATGAATAATTTTACGGTGTATAGTAATGGTGGGTATGATGAGATTACAGGAAACCCCTATCTAAAGCCGGCCAAATCATACCAAACAAATTTGGTATGGATACTGAAAAATAAATATCATTTTGTGGCAGGGTTCAACTATGTTGACGACTATTTTATACAGACCCCTTATCAACGTTCGGACCGTTTGGCTACAACTTCTAAATATCTGAACCTTAATTACCAGCAACAGGCCTTCGTGCAGGCTGTTATTCCTCATCGCTTTGGTTCGTGGTTAGATGCCCGATTAACATTAACTGGGGTTTGGATGCACGAGAAATGCGATGACTTTTATGATATACCATTTGATAGGGCTATCCTGTTTGGAATGGCTCAAATGAGTAATGTGATAACGCTGAGTACCAAACCTGATTTGTCACTGACTGTTGATGGGATGCTACGCAGTAGGGCGCATCAAGCCATCTACGATTTACCTGGCTCTGGGAATATAGATTTTGGACTCCGTTGGCAATTCTGGAAGAAGCAAGCTATTCTGCATGTTTTCTGTAATGATTTATTAGAGACTTCTTCTATCAACCCTCGAATTGATTTCAAAGGGCAATACATGCATATGCACTTTGGTTGCTATCGTGAGCTTGGTGTTTCATTAACGGTCAAGTTTGGAGGATATAAGGCAAAGAAGAATGACGCTATCAATACATTACGATTCCGCAAATAGGAATGGTTATATGCAGTACAATTGCTAATGGTATACGAAACCACAGCCAAGAACGTAAAGTTCCTATGGTAGAAGGTGTTAAAGCTTCTTCTAAAAAGGTGGAAATGGCATGTGTTTATGGATAGGGTATTGAATGTTTCTGGCTTTGCTGGACGGAGTATGTGTGGCTATCGTATGTCAATCTAGGTTGTCTTTGTCATTTTAGCCAACCATTTTAGGACATAAAAAATGCCAGAATCTCACGATTCCAGCATT
The DNA here is from genome assembly GCF_000599605.1 of Prevotella sp. HJM029. Lineage (GTDB taxonomy): Bacteria > Bacteroidota > Bacteroidia > Bacteroidales > Bacteroidaceae > Prevotella. The sequence continues at coordinate 29,945 of NZ_KK082664.1, forward strand.
CCCATATAATCAAACTAAATAGTCTTAACCATGCGTTACGAATATCTTTCTCACGAATTTGGTCTCAGTAACGTGTGTAACTCTAAATGATAGTAGTCTATATAATGATTTATAAGGCAAAGGTACTATATTTTCTTTTGTTGTGCAAGTTTGTAAGTTTCAAATTTCGTTAAATCTCAATAAAATGCCCATGTAATGTATATGAGATAGCTATTATCGGCTTTTATCTGCACGACGGAGTGCACTGCTTCGTTTAAAGTGCCTTGCCAGAGTGTCTCGAAAGGGTAGATGGGCCAGCGTAATCCTTGACATTCTAATTGTTGACAGCCAAAGTTGAAGATACTTATTTGTTGTCCTGGGGTGACATCGAAAGAACAATCGCCACGGGCTGCAATGAAAATTCCCTCATCGGTGAGCATGAAGGGTTGCACGTTGAAATGGTTATAGTAATGCACCATGAGGGCGATGTTGCCCAATGTGTGGTCTTCGCGTTTGCCCGTTGCACCGAGATAAGCAATGCGAAGACGACGGTTGGCGGTCAGTTGCTGCCGTGTTTGCTTATATTGTGTACACACATAGCGTGTGGCTTTGGTGAGATCGTTGTCATCTTGTTCGCTGATAGAGATGAAATGTAATTGTCGTTTGAGCCTTGGTGCCAGACTGTCTCCATCGCCAATCACTGTCATTTGCTGAGCAGTGAAGCCCGCATTTAAGAGCGTTTCGGCGGTACCATCGCAAGCAATCACATGTGGTGCGTGGTGCAAAATGCGTAGCAATGTCTCGTGTTTGGGAAAGGCACCGTTGGCTACGACGACGGCATCGAAGAGCGTTTCGGCCGTTATTTTAGGATAGTGTGTCATGTTGTTGTTGCATCATTCGTTTCCATTTATAGTAACCGGCAATGGCCATGGCGGTGTAGAGTGCGTAGAGCCCCGCCTTGAAGGGAATGCCTTTGGTGAGGTAGAGATAGGTGCTGATGAAATCGACGATGAGCCATGCCCACCATTGCTCGATGTATTTGCGTGCCAATGCCCATAGCCCGATGAAACTAAGTGCGTTGGTGAAAGCGTCTAATGCGGGAACTGTGGAATTGGTTTGCGTGCGCAAGAGCCAATAAGTGATACCCCATGCCAACAAGAAAAATACACAAAGGGGCAGGTAGTGACGTCGTTTCATGTGGGTGATGGGCATCGGTTGGTGCGCCGCTTGTCCGCGCTTGCGTCCAAATTTCCACACAATGAGCCCATAGATGGCCGCCAAAGTATAGTAGACGGCCATGCCCGCATCGCCATAAAGACCATGTGTGGCATAGAGCCACACATCGAGTAGCGGCATGATGATGCCCACAATCCACAGCCAGGTGCTGGCACGATATTCTAAAACGAGATAGACGATGCCAAGGAAAGTGGTGAGCAAGTCGAGCCCATGCTGTGTGAGAAATTGCATCATAAGTTACAAAGTAATCGTTAAATACGTCATGAAATGTGCTGTGGCTTGTGCTGAATAAACAGCCGAAGAGGAGACTTCGCGCCCCATATTGTCATATTCAGCGCTGGCATAGCCATTGGAGAAATATTTTTTGTTGAAGAGATTGTAGATGGTGATGCCCGCTGTGATGCGGCGAATGGATGGTAGATGGAAACTATAGTTGGCATCCAGATGTGTCAGAAAATAGCTTGGCAACATGAGATTCGTGTTGTTGTCGTTGGTCATGTGTTGTCGACTGACAAATTGGTTGCGCACCATCGCCTCAAATCCTCCATGTGTAAAAGTAATGATTTGGTTGGCCAGCACATCGGGAGAGAAGCTTAAATGGGTTGTTCCAAAGCGCAGTGGTCGCCCCGCATTGCTCTCTACCATCCAGTCTTTGGCGCGGTTGCGGCTGAATGTCGCGTTGGCTTGCCATTTAAACCAGTTGAGCGGTTGCCACGACGCCTGCCATTCTATGCCCTCGCGATAGGATGTTCCCACATTGCGGTGAATCATTTCGCCAGTGGAATTGATTTCGCCTGTGAGCACAAACTGGTCTTTGTAGTGCATGGAATAAAGGTTGATGCCCATGGTCAAGCGTGGTAAAGCCAATTTATAGCCTGCTTCCCAGTCGGTCATTCGTTCAGCACGCGGCAGCTGGCGTAGCGTTCCTTCAAAGTCGTTGCGCGTAGGTTCGCGATGGCTCACGGCCCAAGAAAGATAGAATGCGTGTGCCTCTGCGGGCTGAAAAAACAGACCGGCCTTGGGGTTGAAGAAGTGATAGTGCTCGTTGTAGCGCCAAGGTGCATTGGCAGCCGTTGTGGGATTGTCGTTGGGATCTTGCAACCGATAGTTGATGTTGCGATATTGTAGGTCGGCATAGACGCTAAGCCCTTTCACCACCTCTACGTTGGCTTTGGCATAAACACTGTTTTCGGTCTTCTCAGCTTTGTTGCGATAATATTCTTGTAGTGGGGAATAGGGCACGGCAGCATTGACGATGGCAAGGATTTTACCGAAATGTCGGCCGCTATACCGGTTGTTGGCGCCGCCCAAAGTGGCACTCCAATGCGCACGTTGATAGTTGAGTGCATACACCCATCCATAGAAGTCATTGCTTAAGTGTTTGCGTCGAATGAGGTCAGCAATGGGCGAAGTCGGTGGAAATCCATATTTCTTCAGCTTCTGTTGCGCCTTATATTGTTCGTAAAAGCCATTACCAGCAGTGTAATGGAGCGCAATGTTGAAGTTGAGCGCGGTAGAGACGAGCTGATTCCAAATGAGCTGATAGTTCTGCTGATGATAGTTGTCGGTTTGGTTTGGATAATATTGTTTTTGCCCATTTACGTCAGTGTATTCGCCTGCTGGATTGTAGCGGCGTCCATATTGTGCCATTTGTGCTAAGGAAGCGTAGTCCCATGCCATGTACGTGCGTTCGGTTCCGTTGAATGTGAGCCATTTTACCAAAGTACTACGGCTGCTATACGCGCCTTGCAGGAAATAGGAGTTGAGACTCGATGTTGCGCGTTCGATGTAGCCGTGGCTGCCGATATTCGACAGGCGCGCGTTGAAACTCCAGTGATTTTGCAGAAGTCCCGAGCCGAAAAGGAGCGTCTCTTTGTGAGAGGCGTAACTACCAGCTGCGGTCGAGAGTGTCACGAATGGTTTCAGAGAAGGTGCGTCGGTTTGCAGGTTCACCGTGGCTCCGAAGGCCGCACTACCATTGGTTGAAGTGCCGACACCGCGTTGAATCTGCAAATCTTTGACGTTACTGATGAAGTCGCCCATGTTCACGAAGAACACTTGTGAACTTTCGGCATCGTTTAAGGGAATTCCGTTGGCTGTGAAGTTGATACGCGACGGATCGGTTCCGCGCACCTTTAGTGCCGTATATCCAATGCCGTTGCCCGCATCCGACGTGAAAGTTACGCTGGGCATAAAGCTCAGCAACGACGGAATATCCTGTCCGTGGTTGTGTTTTTCAAGCTCCTGTTGGGTGAGATTGCTAAATGTCATGGGGGTGTTGTGCTGCGCACGTGTGGCTGTCACTTGCACATTTTGCAATTCATAGGTTTTGAGTGTGTCGAGCCTTTCGGCCTTTGTTTCTACCGTCATTGCCAGCAAAGCGGCGCAGAGCAATGTGAAAGATAATGATTTCATGCGATAATTGTTGTTAAAAGTAATACGTTCTGTTCTGCCAATGATGAATTCATTGGAGTACTTTGCTTTTAACAACGTTGCACCATGTTGATGAAGAAAACGCGTGGAAATTTTGCTTTATCCCTTCGCCAGCATTACCTGTTTCAGGTTCCATGGGTCTAATCTCAGCATCCGCAGCGGCGGTAGCACCCCGAAGAAGTTCATCTATGGAATGAATTTCGTCGCAAAGGTAGCTACTTCGTGTCAATGTTGCAAATTTTTAATAAGGTTTTTCCTCGAAATGGCTTGAAACACGCAGCAACGATGCAGTAGACGGTCAGCTCGTCCTTGTAGATGCCGATGGAATGCAGTCCCGTGTACTTATATTCCTATCATCGTTTTAGAGAGCCACAATGCGAAAAGGGAGGAAAGACACTCCACGTCTTTCCCCCCCTCACAATCAGCCATACTTGAATAAAACAATCCAAATCCTTTCCCTTTTTGGGGTCAGGAGTGAACGGCCGACTTTAACTTCCGTGAATCTCTACTTCTCCAACGCCTTTCTTCTTCGTCTTTTTCTCCTCGACTTTCCATTCTTCCCACTCAATCAGTGTGTCAGAGAGGCCACGGGTAGCGTGCTTGCCGGTACCCGATCCGTTCTTAGTGAAACGCGTCTCGGGATTGAAGCGCACGCGCACACCCGCGATTTGATTGGCCGTTACGTCCTCTTTCCTCTCTGAGCCGCCTTTCACTGCCACGGCTGTGAAATAAAACGAGCCGATGCCGTCGAGCTTCACCGAGCGACCCTGCGACATGTAGTCGGCCATAATCGGAGCCAACGAGGTAAGCACAGCACGCACATCGGCCGGACTGACGGTCGACTCGGCGCCGATGCGCTTACACAGTTGTTCGGTACTCACGGGGCTTCCCACCAACACAGATTTGGGATACCACTTCTTGTTAATCTTCATCTGAATTCTCTTCCAAAAAGCCATAATTAGAATTGTTTTGTGCTTACGTCTGAAATTGAGGCGCCGACGGAGGGATATAGCGTCAGCCGAGTGGCGAACTCCCTCGCTTGGGAAGGGTTGTGCGAGGCTTCTGCGACGAGGCGTTGTCTAAAGTAGGACTACATACCATCTAAAGTAAGACTACACATCATCTAAAGTAGGACTACACCTCGTCTAAAGTAGGAGTAGGAGTAGGCAAAACCTATCCTCAGAGTTGGCATCGCCAGCCTTACAACCGCCTGTCCACGTTCCTCTCTACACCCTCCGTCTTTGCCTCTTTTTCGTTCATAAGCGAGTGAATAAATATGTTAACTAAAAATAATTCTTTCTTTATCTTATTCGGCCATCGCCCATAGGCGATAGCCTTTGTTTTTCTTGTGTTATGGTTTTTCCTCAATCGTTTCTACTGATATTCGTAAAAATAGGGTACCTCTGTATGATAAAATTCTCCATTGATTCCTACCCTTGGAGATGGTTTCAGAACTACGAAAATAGTTGCCCCATAATATCCCGAAGATTCATACTTTGAAGCCGTCCAAAAGTCAAACCTATTATTCCCAACTGTAATACGACTATCATTACCAGTTGTGCAGAGCACCAAGGGTGCGAAAAAATAATCATCGATATTGGCAGGAACCCCCTGAGGAAGAGCGGTTGAGTAACTAAAATAATCCGGACCATAGTTTTTATTCGTTCCATCAGGAGCTGACCACGCGGCAAATCCGGGGATATTGGCCCGCTTCTTAAACCATACGCCTCCAGAGCAGATACTGGCAGGAATTGAGGTAGGCGTAGCTCCACGCCGGGCTGCATAAACAGGAGTTAGATCTAAATGAGGGTCGCCTTTCTGAACATACCATAGCGCCTCATTTTTATAGGGACCCATAGTCGCAACCCACCAACTTCCCGGCACGTAATAAACCTTTATTTGCTTTAAATCGGTAGATATCTTTTTGTTTTTGCCAGCAGTAAGGGCAAGTGTAGGATACTCTCGTTTAAAGGTGAAGCTCTTGGTTGTGTATTGGTCGTATACAGAATATTCGATCGTGACGTTGTGATAGGTTCCGGGGGGCAGGACGATAACGGAGGCATTGTCCTCTTTCTTTGCAGCAATAGGGAGTTTGAAACCATTAGTTCCGCCACCGTTCAATGTGAGTGTGATGCTGCGGTTAGTAGGCGTAGGAGCAGGCCGGGAGCCGAGGTCGATGCCGCTGTCGTCAAAATTGAATTGTCCCGAAAGGGCCTCGTCGGCGGTTATCTTTATTTGCGTCAGCTTTACATAGGCAGAGAAGTTGATGGTTGAATAGGGCAGCAAGGTGAGATAAGAGGCCTTATGGTCGAGGGTGAAGCGATAATCTACTCCTTCTGCTGTATACGTCTTGTACGCCGTAGCGGTACCGCAATCACCGCTCTCACCGAGATGCGAGGCGTCATTGGGGGTAGTTTGGTTTTGTTGCGCTTTAATCGTCACCTTGTCGCCTGTAGTGCTATTCTTGCCCGTGTAGCGCACGGGATAGTTCGGAGCGGTGTAGTTGCCGGCAAATGAGAAGCTGGCCGTGGCTGCACGCTTCACGGCTGTGGGGGTTGTGGGGTTTGGCACGAGTTTCGAACTGATGTTGTTCTTGGTGTCTTGTATTAATGTGCCGTTGTTCACCCAGAGGCGGTCACCCTCGGTCCAATAGAAGTCGATCCCCGAGCCGTCGTATTCGCCGGTAGTGCGGGTAGCTCTGGTATTGGGCATGACGAACGTTGTCAGGCCGTCTGTCTTGTTCTCTTGCTTTTGTTCTTGCTTGCCGGTCGTGTCTTCGCTGGCGCAGGCTGCGGTCAGGAGCAGTGTGCTCACGGCAAGCAGGGATAATGTGTTTGTTTTCATCTTCTGTTCTTTTTTAGTCATTGAAACGTTGTATTACTGTAAGCCCCACGGTTGCGGAGTTTCTTCCTCTTCTTCGAAATCATCGTAGTAGCCGCGCTTTGCATCACTGATGTCGTTTCCGTCATCACCGGCTTTGTTGTGCCCGCCGCTGTAGGAGACTGCAGTCAGCAGCGACTGACCATCGAACTGGGTAGCGACAACCTCGATTGAAGGACTCACATACCGCTTTTTCTCGAATTCTTCTTTCTTCATAATCTCTAATTTATAGGGTGAATATATTTATCGTCTGTATGTAGGGACACACGGATTGTTCGTTCCTATATTTTGCAGCGTTATTTCGTTCATTTTTTGCTCATAAAGGGACATGAAAAAGCGAGCAAAGGGAACTCCTGTGAGCCCTTTGTTTATAGGGGTTGCGCGCTCCTCGCGCGCGCGTACGCGAAGACGTTTAGACGTCAGGTGCGTTAAGTGTGTGTGTTAGCAAATTATTTGGATTGACCAAATAATCGACGCAAAAAGATGCAAAGAATTGCGAAATTCTTTGCACGTTATGATGCTGCTGATATGTCGTTGCTAACTTATTCACGGCGGCAAAGTTATAACAAGGTTTTGAAACTAACAAATAATTGGAAAGGAAATGTTCATTTCATCGCTCGCCCGAAACAAAACTTGCTCCAACGCGTGTTTCATTCGGCGCGATAAGTGAAAGCCGTTGTCCCCGTGTTACGTTTAAAGAATTTGCAGAAAGTGCTGAGTGAGGGGAAGGAAAAGTCATGCGAAATCTGTTCCAGCGTTTTCTCACTGTATTTTAGTTCCACTTGAATAGCGGTTACCGTGGCACGATCAATCCATTCTTTGGCCGTGCTGCCCGTCTCTTTTCTCACGACCATACTGAGATGGTGCGCCGAAACACAGAGCTGTTTGGCGTAGAAACCGATAGAATGTTGCGTTTTGGCGTGAACATTCACGAGTTGTGTGAAGGCCTCGGTGAGTTTTTTGTTGCGCGACCATTGTACACTGGGCACCAGAATGTCGCTTTCATAAAGTTTTTGGGTAAAGAGGTTGATGGCCACAAACAACGCGTTTGTCGTGGTGGTTTCGGTTTGTGGGCCGAGCGCTTTGACAGTGAGCAGTGCTTGCAAGACTTTATAGAACGTGTTGTACTCTTCCTTTGTGAGAGCCGCCTTAAAACAGAGCGTGGTGCTTTTGAAGATAGGTGGTAAATTGCCGCCAAACATCAAGTTTACAAATTCCTCGGTGAGCATATACCCATCCATGGAGAGGTCGTCGCTAAACTGGTCGTCTTCAATGACTGCTCCCCAGTTTACGAACAATAATTCGCCAGCTTTGCAGTGATAAGTGTGTCCGTTGATTGTTGGCGAGAACCATCCTTCTCGCACCACCGCTACGCGTGCACAATCGGCTCTTACAGGCATTCGTTTGCCGAGAAAATGTTTAAAAAAGGCTGGACTATTGATAAAAACGCTGTAGTTCTGCGTTACTGAATAGTCGTTAGGAGCTGTTTCTTGCAGCTCGAGCAGCATGTCAGCCACCTCTTTGAAAGAAGCGTACGATGTATGCGCTTTTCTTTTCTTTGCCATGCAATTTTTTCTTTTGCGTTACAATTATTGGGTTGCGACAACGTGTATTCTGCATTCAAGTGGTTTGTTCTCTACAAGTTATTTCTTTGCGAGTATCGTGAAGGTGTTGTCCGCACCCGGGATTTCTTAAAAAAGTCTACCTATTGAGATGAAATGTTGCGCATTGTGTTGCGCGTGGCTCTGCGAGCCGTTTATTGTTGCGTTATAAGCGCAAGGAGCGTGGGTTTGTTGTGCCCACGGCTCCTTTTTGTCTGCTTTATTTCTTGCAGTCGCAACCCGTCCAAGGTTTTAGCTCCTTGAAGAAGTCGTGACCTTTATCATCGACCAAGATAAATGCTGGGAAGTCTTCAACGCGTATTTTCCACACGGCTTCCATGCCCAATTCAGGGTATTCCACGCATTCAATGCTCTTGATACTGCTCTGCGAGAGCACAGCAGCAACACCACCGATGGTGCCCAGGTAGAAACCGCCGTGTTTCTGACAAGCATCGGTTACAACTTGTGTTCGATTGCCTTTTGCAATCATAACCAATGAGCCGCCATGCTCTTGAAACTCGTCGACATACGGATCCATGCGGTTGGCAGTGGTTGGCCCCATCGAACCACACGCATATCCTTCTGGGGTTTTGGCAGGACCAGCATAAAGCACAGGATAATCTTTGATGTACTGTGGCAAATCCTCTCCGGCATCCAAACGTGCTTTGAGTTTCGCGTGTGCAATGTCGCGTGCCACGATGATTGTGCCTTTGAGACTGACGCGCGTGCTCACGGGATACTTTGTAAGCTCTGCGCGCACGGCATCCATGCCCTTATCTAAGTCAATTTCCACCCCTTTAGCGCCCTCGCCAGGCTTCCGATATTCCTCTGGAATGAGGTCAGAGGGGTTCATATCCATTTTTTCAATCCATATACCATCGGCATTGATCTTGGCTTTGATGTTTCTGTCGGCTGAACAGCTTACACCCATACCGATGGGGCAGCTTGCGCCGTGACGCGGCAGGCGAATGACACGTACGTCGTGGGCGAACGCTTTACCGCCGAATTGTGCGCCAAGCCCAATCTTGTGAGCCTCTTCAAGCAACTTGTTTTCCAAATTAATGTCGCGGAAAGCACGTCCCGTCTCATCACCTGTTGTGGGTAGCTCGTCGTAATACTTGATTGAACCCAGTTTTACGGTGAGCAAGTTCTTTTCTGCCGAAGTTCCACCGATGACAAAGCAGATATGATAGGGCGGGCAGGCTGCTGTGCCAAGACTCTTCATTTTTTCAACCAAGAAGGGCAGTAACGTGCCTTCATTCTGTATGGTTGCCTTGGTCATAGGATAGAAGTAGGTTTTATTGGCAGAACCGCCTCCTTTTGCAACCATAACAAAGCGGTACTCGGCTCCCTCAGTGGCTTCGATGTCGATCTGCGCGGGAAGATTGCATTTTGTGTTCACTTCGTCGTACATATTGAGCGGAGCGTTCTGGGAATAGCGCAAATTGTCTTCTGTAAACGTGTTATAGACGCCGCGCGAGAGTGCCTCTTCATCTTCAAAGCCGGTCCACACTTGCTGACCTTTTTCTCCGTGAATAATGGCTGTGCCCGTGTCCTGACAGAAGGGTAACACACCTTTCACGGCCGTTTCTGCGTTGCGCAGGAACTGCAATGCCACGTACTTGTCGTTTTCTGACGCTTCAGGGTCGTGCAGGATGCTTGCCACCTGTTCATTGTGCGATCTGCGCAATGCAAACTCCACGTCATGGAATGCTTGCTGCGCCAAAAGGGTCAGCGCTTCCTTTGACACCTTTACAATTGTCTTGCCCTCAAATTCGCTGGTCGATACCCCCTCTTTTGTGAGGAGACGGTATTCAGTATGGTCTTCACCCAGTTGGAACATGGGTGCATACTTGAAATCCACTGTCTTTGCCATAATGTTTTTTGTTAGCTATACATTCTTAATGCAGGCAAAGTTACAAAAAAATGGTGAAATGTGTTTCGTTTTGTAGTTTAATTTGGCGCAAAAGATAGGCATGGCCGTGGCGCGCTGTTGTCATCTTGTTACAGGGCTGAAAAAGTGGGTGGCTGCAGTGTACAGAGGTTGGAACGTGCAGCATTGTTTTGTGGCGGTCTTGTTGGCTTTTGGTTCTTCTCTAAAAAGCATTTGGGCGAGCCGATGCTCGCCCAAATATTGCTTGTTACAAAGTTGCATTGCGCTATCTCTCGTGGTTTTGCGCAGCATAGGCATTCTTGTTGCGATGTGATGCGGTGGAAGGCCATGGCTACGAGGTTTTCTGCCCTGAACGCTGCCACATCTCTCGCTGCCCAGCTATGATTTGGGCTTTATCTCGACTTCACCGTGGTTGCCACTTTGGGGTTTGTTGTCATCATTGGTGTTATGCCTGCTGCTGCCATTGTTTTTGGGTTTTGGCAGCTCTGATTCTGGCACGACAACCAATTTGTTGCGCGAAACTTTCACCCAAATGGTTTTTTCGCGGTCGTCAATCTTCAGTTCGTAGCATTTTGTGTTGCGCGTGCCTACGTTCTTACCTGTATAGTGGAGTTTTTCGGCTGCCACGCTGAGTTCTTTGCTTAACGCTTCGAACATTGACTCGAGCAGTGCGCGCTGCTCCTTTTCCTTTTGTCCCGACTCCGCCAAGTTGGCGTTCTCACGACGTTCAATCATTTTTTGCTTGTCAGCGATGTAGGCGTTGTAAAGTTGAATGAAAGTTGCTAAGGATTCGGTTCCTTCTGACTCGTACACACCCTGTGCACGCCACAACACCTTGTCGATAGCCTCGTCTGTGACTTTACGCAGCTCGCGCACATTGCGTTTCTCAAGTGTCGACTGCTTTTTGAAGTGAACGTAGTAGGCGTCGACGAATGCCTTGTTGGTAGTCTCCACGCGCGTGATGGCTTTAGCCAATCCCAACTTGGTAGCGTCGGGCGTGGCCTCGGCCGACTTAAAATCGGTGATTAAATTGCTTAGTCGGGCCGATTCTTTGTCGTAATTGTTCTTAGATGGCTTGGGATAGCGTTTTAAAATCAAGTCCAAGCGTTTACCTGCAGCTTCTTCGGCTTTTTCGTCGCTTAACTTGGCGTCTTCGATTTTTGTGGTCAGTGACCGAAAAGCACGCTCACGTTCTTTGTGCAGCGCTTTGAGTTCATCTGAATCATTCACTTTGCGCTGCGCATTATTCACTTCATCCTCAGCTGTAACGGCTGCGGAAAGGGGCGGCAGCGTGGCGGTGAGCTTTTCAACGTTGGCTTCTTGCGCCATTTTCAACACTGTTGCTGCGTACTGGAAGTGCTCCAAGTTGTGGAGCTTTCTTCTGTAGAAAGTATTTGCTTTCATGTCATGAAAATAATATTTAACAACCTGTAGGTCGCCAGAGATTGTCAGGGTTACTTTTTTTATGCACTTGTGCCGACCTGCACTGTGCTGGTTTATTTTAAAATGAAATAGTTACTATTTGGTGTAGTACTTGATTTTTGCGAAACTGCATTGTACCGAGGTGGGATTGTGCATTTTCACCCCGAAACTGCATTGTACCGAGGTGGGATT
>NZ_AZHT01000051.1 GCF_000599605.1 Prevotella sp. HJM029
ATACGATAAAGGTACAAAGAATATTTAAGAATGACAAATTGTAGAAGGGGTTTTGCAGAGGTCTCATCTTGCTATGTTCAGGCGAACATAAAAATCCGTCGGGGCCGGATTGGGGGAATGCCTTTCAAACTCCGGGCTGCGCCACCTGCGGCGAACCCTGCCGTTCGGGTGCAAAGTTACGCCCTTAAAGCGGTATCGGACAGAGGCTTGACCCGGACAATCAGTGCCAACCGGCGCAACATGCCGCCACTTGTCGGGGAAGTGATACAGGTTCAAAAATATCCTTGTTTATTTGCAGCATGATTCAAGAAACGAACGATTTGAAGATATGAAAAATGAGGCTTTCAAATACCCGGCAAACCGCTTCGGCGGCTATTTGCCTGACCGGATACCCGAACCTTCGGATACCCGGTTTTACAATGACGCGGTGATTCACGGATTCAATGACTTCATGACGCAATGTCGTCATTCATCAGTTATCCGAATCCCTGCCCCACCGTTGAAGCGGATACGTGACGAACCGGACAGTCAGAGATTCGCGGACGCGGATATACATGTCACCGATTCCGTATCGGAGCAGGAAAACAATTCATCAACCATTAAAACCAACAGAACCATGAGTAATGAAACATTCGTTGCATTCGCAACACAGAAAGGGGGTATCGGCAAATCCACCGTCACGGCACTTGCCGCCAACTACCTCCACAACGTGAAAGGACACAATGTCGCAGTCATAGACTGCGACACCCCGCAGCACAGCATACACGGGTTGCGTGAACGTGAAACGGGACTTATCGGCGGGAGCCTCTATTTCAAGGCACTCGCGTGTGACCACTTCCGCAAGATAAGGAAGAACGCCTACCCGGTCATCGCAAGCGACGCCCTTAACGCCCTCGATGATGCCGAAAGGATGCTTGCCGAAGAAGAGGTGAAACCCGACATCGTGTTTTTCGACATGCCGGGAACCCTGAAAAGCAACGGCGTGGTCAAGACCCTCTCGCAGATGGACTACATCTTCGCGCCCATGAGTGCCGACCGTTTTGTCGTGGAAAGCACCCTGCAATTCGCTGTGATGTTCCGTGACAACCTCATGACGACGGGACAGGCGAAAACAAAAGGGCTGTACCTGTTCTGGACGATGGTGGACGGCAGGGAGAAGAACGGGCTTTACGACCTGTATGAGGATGTGATCGCCGAGATGGGGCTGCCGGTGCTGTCCACCCGCCTGCCCGACAGCAAGAAGTTCCGGCGCGACCTCTCGGAAGAGCGCAAGAGCGTGTTCCGCTCGACCATCTTCCCGATGGATGCGTCCCTGCTGAAAGGGAGCGGCATCCGTGAGTTCTCGGAAGAGATAAGCCGTATCATCAGACCTCAATAATCATGGGCAGCAGGAAAGTGAACACCGAAGGCATTGACGAGGAACTGTTGATAGCCTCCATCGGCAGACGCAGGCAGGACGGGACCCTGTACCACGCGCAGGAGCCGCCCGCGCCTGCTCCCGAAGAAAAAAGCGTCCCTGAAACGGAACCGCCGCCCGCGCAATACACGGCAAAGGAAAAACCGCAGAGGGACACTGTCCGCCGCAAACGGCAGGAGGACGACTATTCCGGGCTGTTCCTCCGCCGCAACGAGATAAAGACGCGCCAGTGCGTCTATATCAGCCGCGATGTCCACAGCAAGATTCTCAAAATCGTGAACGACATCGCCGGGCGTGAAATCTCGGTAGGCGGCTACGTGGACACCGTGCTGCGCCAACATCTGGAACAGCACAAGGAGAAAATAAACGAACTGTACAAGAAACAACGTGAAGACTTGATTTGAATATGGAAAAGAACCAGAAAAACAGAAGTCCGCAGCATGACGGCGGCGGTATGCTTGCCCAAGTGCAGGCGAGTGTGGAAATCCTATCCCCCGTGCCGTTAGGCGGCAAATGCGGTGAAAAGGACTATGAACGGCTGTTCATCCGTGAAGCCGAAGTGAAGGCACGCGAGGGAAAGATGGCGTATGTGCGTCCGGAGTACCACGACCGCATCATGCGCATCACCCGTGTGATCGGGCATGACAAATTGTCGCTGTCCGCCTACATCGACCATGTGCTTACGCACCACTTCAACCAGTGCGAGGAGGCGATAAAGAGCCTTTACGCCCAGAATTACGACGCAGTATTTTAACCCTCAAAAAGAGAACGTGCATGAGTGAAACAATAAGCATGACTGATATTCTGCTGACCGTATCGGTCGGCTGCAACCTGTGGTTCCTGTTCCTGCTCCTTTATGACAGGATCATGGAAACCAGACTTGTCCGCTTCCTAAGAAGCATAGCCGGAGTGTGGCGGTCGTTGGGCGGCACGGCGGCAAAGCCCGAAACGGTAAGGGACACACCGCCCGCAGACACCCCGGACATCATCGGCAAGAGCCGTTTCAGGATGGCATCGCCCCGGACAACCGCTGCCATACCGACGCAAGAAGCCGCCACTTCGGAAAAAGGCATTGAGCTGACGGAGGAAGAGACTACTTTTGACGACGGAAACACGGAAACCGTGTCCCGTCCCGCACAAGTCCCGGAGGATAAACTCGACGAAACCTTCACGAGCCTCACGCCTTCGGAACTGGAGTTCGGGGAGGACGAGCCGGAGGAAGAAACGCCCGACGCGCCGAGGGCATCGGGAAGCAGTTTCGACGAGATAGACGATGCGGTCAGAACCGCCAAGAACCCGGAAGCGACAACGACGGAACGGGAGCGGGCGGCAAAGGTCTTCACCGACATGGAAGGGACGGAGCTGTACGAGAAGCTGATGACCGGCTCGTCTGAAATGAGCATCCGCATCAAGGGACTTATCGAAATCCGGCTGAAGAAGAATAAACCGAAAAAGGATTTTGTCGTCCCGGACAGTATTGAGAACTTCGACATCCGCAACTATGTATAACGACTAAAAAAGAATGAGAATGAAAACGTAAGACGGCATCACCCACGCGCACGGCGGTACAAGGTACAGCCAATTCGCAACGGACACACCCAAGTCCGTAGAAACAAACGGGCAACCCACTAAACCAAAGTAAAGTAATCGAGTATCAACCGCCCGACAAAGGACCATCCACCCTTTGGACGGCACAAAACAAGAACAGTTTATGAACAAGAACAACAGACAGAAACTTATCCTCTCTGCGGCACTTCTGGTTGCCGCAACCGCCTCCGCCTTCGCGCAGGGAAACGGCATCGCGGGCATCAACGAAGCCACCTCTATGGTGAGTTCGTACTTCGACCCCGGCACGAAACTCATCTACGCCATCGGCGCGGTAGTCGGGCTTATCGGGGGCGTGAAAGTGTATGGGAAATTCTCGTCCGGCGATCCCGACACATCCAAGACTGCCGCCTCGTGGTTCGGGGCGTGCATCTTCCTGATTGTCGCCGCCACCATCCTGCGCTCATTCTTCCTTTAATAAACAATGTATGGCTGAATACCCGATAAACAAGGGTATCGGCCGTCCGGTAGAGTTCAAGGGTTTGAAGGCTCAGTACCTCTTCATCTTCTGCGGAGGTCTGCTGGCTCTCTTCGTCCTGTTCGTCATCCTCTACATGGTCGGCATCGACCAGTGGGTATGTATCGGCTTCGGCGTGGCATCGTCTTCCATCCTCGTATGGCAGACCTTCGCGCTGAACGCCCGGTACGGCGAACACGGACTGATGAAATTAGGGGCAACAAGGAGCCATCCCCGATACCTTATCAACCGGCGGCGGATCACCCGATTATTCAAACGGAAACGAAAGGAAGAAACGACATGAGGAATACATCCAAAATGACAACACTGGAAAACAAGTTCCCGCTATTGGCGGTGGAGCAAGGTTGCATCATCTCCAAAGACGCCGACATCACGGTGGCTTTCGAGGTGGAACTGCCGGAGCTTTATACCGTGACGGGTGCGGAGTACGAGGCTATACACGGCTGCTGGTGCAAGGCGATCAAGGTGCTGCCGGACTTCTCCGTCGTCCACAAGCAGGACTGGTTCATCAAGGAGAAGTACACGCCGGAACTTCACAAGGACGACATGAGTTTTTTGAGCCGCTCTTTCGAGCGGCACTTCAACGAGCGACCGTACCTGAAGCACACGTGCTACCTCTACCTGACCAAGACGACGAAGGAGCGTAACCGGATGCAGAGCAATTTCAGCACGCTGTGCCGGGGGCATATCATCCCGAAGGAACTGGACAAGGAAACAGCCGCGAAGTTCATGGAGGCTGCGGAACAGTTCGAGCGCATCATCAACGACAGCGGCTTTGTCAGGCTGCGCCGCCTCTCCACCGACGAGATCGTGGGGACAGACGGCAAAGCCGGACTGATAGAGCGTTACTTCTCGCTCATGCCCGAAGGCGACGCCACGTTACAGGACATAGACCTCTCGGCACGGGAGATGCGCATCGGCGACAATCGCCTGTGCCTGCACACCCTGTCCGACGCGGAAGACCTTCCCGGCACGGTGGCTACCGACACACGGTATGAGAAACTCTCCACCGACCGCTCGGACTGCCGCCTCTCCTTCGCCTCCCCGGTGGGGCTGCTGCTCTCCTGCAACCACATTTACAACCAGTACGTGATTATCGACAACAGCGAGGAGAACCTTCAAAAATTCGAGAAGTCCGCAAGGAATATGCAGTCGTTATCCCGATACAGCCGGAGCAACAGCATCAACCGCGAGTGGATAGACCGCTACCTGAACGAGGCGCACTCCTACGGGCTGACCTCGGTGCGGGCGCACTTCAACGTCATGGCGTGGAGCGACGACGCGGAAGAGCTGAAGCACATAAAGAACGACGTGGGCAGCCAGCTGGCAAGCATGGAGTGCGTGCCGCGCCACAACACCATCGACTGCCCGACACTTTATTGGGCGGCTATGCCCGGCAACGCGGCGGACTTTCCGGCGGAAGAGAGTTTCCACACCTTCATCGAACAGGCGGTGTGCCTCTTCACGGAGGAAACCAACTACCGCAGCTCGCTCTCGCCCTTCGGCATCAAGATGGTGGACAGGCTCACGGGAAAACCGCTGCACCTCGACATCAGTGACCTGCCGATGAAGCGGGGCATCACCACGAACCGTAACAAGTTCGTATTAGGTCCTTCGGGCAGTGGCAAGTCGTTCTTCATGAACCACCTCGTGCGGCAATACTACGAGCAGGGCGCGCATGTGGTATTGGTGGACACGGGAAACTCCTATCAAGGGCTATGCGAGATGATACGGCGCAAGACGGGCGGCACGGACGGCGTGTATTTTACCTACACGGAGGAGAAGCCCATCAGCTTCAACCCGTTCTATACCGACGACTACGTGTTCGACGTGGAGAAAAAGGACAGCATAAAGACGCTGCTGCTGACGCTCTGGAAGTCGGAGGACGACAAGGTGACGAAAACCGAAAGCGGGGAATTGGGCAGTGCCGTGAGTGCCTACATCGAGCGCATCAGGGCTGACCGGAGCATCGTCCCCTCGTTCAACACCTTCTACGAGTACATGCGCGACGACTACCGCAGGGAACTGGCGGAACGCGACATCAAGGTGGAGAAGGAGGACTTCAACATCGACAACATGCTCACCACCATGCGGCAGTATTACCGGGGCGGACGCTACGACTTCCTGCTCAACTCGGCGGAGAACATCGACCTGCTGGGCAAACGGTTCATCGTCTTCGAGATCGATTCCATCAAGGACAACCGCGAACTGTTCCCGGTAGTGACCATCATCATCATGGAAGCCTTCATCAACAAGATGCGGCGTCTGAAAGGTGTGAGAAAGCAGCTTATCGTGGAAGAGGCTTGGAAGGCTCTCTCGTCGGCGAACATGGCTGATTACCTGCGCTATATGTACAAGACGGTGCGCAAATACTTCGGTGAGGCAATCGTGGTGACGCAGGAGGTGGACGACATCATTTCCTCGCCCGTCGTCAAGGAGAGCATCATCAACAACTCGGACTGTAAAATCCTGCTTGACCAGCGCAAGTACATGAACAAGTTCGACCAGATTCAGGCGTTGCTCGGACTGACGGAGAAGGAGAAGTCGCAGATACTCTCCATCAACATGGCGAACAACCCCTCACGGCTCTACAAGGAGGTGTGGATAGGCTTGGGCGGCACGCAGTCGGCGGTCTATGCCACCGAGGTGAGCGCGGAAGAGTATCTGGCGTACACCACCGAGGAAACGGAAAAGGTGGAGGTGTACCGTCTGGCGGAGCAATTGGGCGGCGACATCGAAGCCGCCATCCGACAGCTTGCCGAAAGACGGAGAAACAAGCAGTAAGTAATCAATAATCGGTAAAACAGATTTATCAACGAAAAAAGAAAAGCGTATGAGCATATCAAGAATGAAGATGCTGCAAGTCAGCAAGTGTCTGATCGGATTGGCGGTCATGGTGCTGCAATCCTGCGACGTGGCGGAGAACCGCCGCGACCTGCTGTGCGGGAATTGGGAAAGCGTGGAGGGCAAGCCCGACGTGCTTATCTACAAGGAGGGCGAAGCCTACAAGGTGACGGTATTCAAACGGAGCGGCATCCGCCGCAGGCTGAAACCGGAAACCTACCTCTTGCAGGAGGAGAACGGCAACCTGTTCATGAACACCGGCTTCCGCATCGACGTGGCGTATAACGAAGCCACCGACGTGCTGACCTTCTCACCGAACGGGGACTACGTGCGTGTGAAGCCGCAGCCGGAAACTCCGGCAGGAAAATAAGAACCGCTAAAATCCAAAGAAACATGAGAACAAGAATAACATTCGTCATCTGCCTGTGCCTGCTTCTCGCGGGCAGGGCTTCCGCCCAATGGGTCGTGAGCGATCCGGGCAATCTGGCGCAGGGCATCATCAATGCCTCGAAGAACATCATCCACACCTCGAAGACCGCCACGAACATGGTGAATAACTTTCAGGAAACGGTGAAAATCTACGAGCAGGGCAAGAAGTATTACGACGCCCTCAAATCCGTGAACAATCTGGTCAAGGACGCCCGCAAGGTGCAGCAGACCATACTGATGGTAGGCGACATCACGGACATCTACGTGACCAGCTTCCAGAAGATGCTGCGCGACGACAACTTCACGGTGGAGGAACTCGGAGCCATCGCCTTCGGGTACACGAAGCTGCTGGAGGAATCCAATGACGTGCTTACGGAGTTGAAGAACGTGGTGAACATCACCACGCTCTCCATGACGGACAAGGAGCGCATGGACGTGGTGGAACGCTGCCACTCCAAGATGAAGCGTTACCGCAACCTCGTGAGCTACTACACCAACAAGAATATCAGCGTGAGCTACCTGCGTGCGAAGAAGAAAAACGACCTTGACCGCATCATGGGGCTGTACGGGAGCATGAACGAAAGATACTGGTAGCCTATGGAGTTCGACAACCTTCACCAGATTCTCCGCTCGCTCTACGAGCAGATGATGCCGCTGTGCGCCGACATGGCGGGCGTGGCGAAAGGCATCGCCGGGCTGGGCGCGCTCTTCTATGTCGCCTACCGGGTATGGCAGTCGTTGGCGAGAGCCGAACCGATAGACGTCTTCCCGATGCTCCGTCCCTTTGCCGTCGGTCTGTGCATCATGTTCTTCCCTACGGTGGTGCTTGGCACGATAAACAGCGTCCTCTCGCCCGTCGTGCAGGGTACGGCGAAACTGCTCGAAACGCAGACTTTGGACATGAACAAGTACCGGGAGCAGAAGGACAGGCTGGAATACGAGGCGATGGTGCGCAACCCCGAAACCGCCTACCTCGTGTCCAACGAGGAGTTTGACAAGCAACTGGAGGAATTGGGCTGGTCGCCCTCCGACATGGTGACGATGGCGGGGATGTATATCGACCGGGGGATGTACAAGATGAAGAAGGGCATCCGCGACTTCTTCCGCGAGATACTGGAACTGATGTTCCAAGCCGCCGCCCTCGTGATAGACACCATCCGCACCTTCTTCCTCGTGGTGCTGGCGATACTCGGTCCGATAGCCTTCGCCATATCGGTGTGGGACGGCTTCCAAAGCACGCTCACGCAGTGGATATGCCGCTACATTCAGGTCTATCTGTGGCTGCCCGTGTCGGACATATTCAGCACCATACTCGCCAAGATTCAGGTGTTGATGCTCCAGAGCGACATCGAGCGCATGCAGACCGACCCCAACTTCTCGCTGGATTCCAGCGACGGGGTGTATATCGTGTTCATGATAATCGGCATCATCGGCTACTTCACCATTCCGACGGTGGCGGGCTGGATCATCCAAGCCGGGGGCATGGGCGGCTACGGGCGCAACGTGAACCAGATGGCGGGACGCGCCGGAGGCATGGCGGGAAGCGTGGCGGGTGCTACCGCAGGCAACATGGTCGGACGTGCCGGGAAACTGCTGAAATAATCAATGTGGAATTATAAACGGAAAAAGTAAAATGGAATTCAAGTCACTCAAAAACATCGAATCATCGTTCAGGCAGATACGCCTGTTCGGTATCGTCTTCCTCTCGCTGTGCGCAGTGATAACGGTATGGAGCGTGTGGAGTTCCTACCGCTTCGCGGAGCGGCAGCGGGAAAAGATCTATGTGCTGGACAACGGCAAGTCGCTGATGCTGGCACTCTCGCAGGACCTCTCGCAGAACCGTCCGGCGGAAGCGAGGGAGCATGTGCGCCGCTTCCACGAGCTGTTCTTCACGCTCTCGCCCGAAAAGAGCGCGATAGAACACAACGTGAAGCGTGCGTTGCTGCTGGCAGACAAGAGCGTGTACAACTACTATTCGGACTTCGCCGAGAAGGGGTACTACAACCGCATCATCGCCGGTAACATCAACCAAGTGCTGAAGGTGGACAGCGTGGTGTGCGACTTCAACGGCTATCCCTACCGCACCGTGACCTACGCCACGCAGAAAATCATCCGGCAGAGCAACGTCACAGAGCGCAGCCTCGTGACCACGTGCCGCCTCTTGAACTCGTCCCGTTCGGACGACAACCCCAACGGGTTCACCATCGAGGGATTCACCATCATCGAGAACAAAGATTTACAAACCATCAAAAGGTAAACGGACATGAAGAAAATCAAGAAATCACTGTGGAGTGCGTACTGGAAACTCCACGACAAAAAGAAAATGCTGGTGGAACGGCTCAAAGGGTATCTGGACGGCTTGCCGCCGAAGACACGCAGGCGCATCGTGCTGGCGATGCTCATCGCATTCGCCGCACTTGCCCTCTACACCTTCGGTAAAGCCGTCTATGACATCGGCAGGAATGACGGCAGCCGGATGGAGATAGACCATGCCGGACAGGTGGAACTGTCCGTGAAGCCGGATAACAATCACAATGTAATACCTTATTTATATGGAACAGACGAAGAATGAACCCAAGAACGAAAACAAGGCGGCTCCCGGCAACGACAAGCCGAAAAAGGAGCGCAAGCCGCTGACCGAAGCCCAACGGCTGAAACGCCAGAAAATGATAGTGCTTCCCGCTATGGTGCTGGTATTCATCGGGGCTATGTGGCTGATATTCGCCCCGTCCTCCGGCAAGGAGCAGGAGCCGGGAACAAGCGGCTACAACATCGAGATGCCCGATGCGGACAAGGAGAACCGCCGGATTATCGGTGACAAGGCGAAAGCCTACGAGCAGGGGGCAATGGAGGAACGGCAGGAGAACCGCAGCCGCGCCATGCAGCAGTTGGGCGACCTGTTCGACCGCGAAACGGTGGAAGCGGATGGGGACAGCGACTTCGACCTTGCCAATCCCGGCGGAACGGAAGAGGCGGTGAAGCCAGCACCGAAGACCATCCAGTCCTCGGCAGCCGCCTACCGTGACCTCAATGCCACGCTCGGCAACTTCTACGAGCAGCCGAAGAACGACAATGCGGAGATGGACGAGCTGCTGGAACGCATCGCCACCCTCGAATCCGAACTGGAAAGCGGAAAAGAGAGAAGCTCCACGATGGACGAGCAGGTGGCACTCATGGAAAAATCCTACGAACTGGCGGCGAAGTACATGGGCGGTCAGAACGGCACGCAGGCGGCAGCGGGACAGACCGCAGAGCCGTCCCCCGTGCAGAAAACCGGAAAGAACACGGCAAAACCCGTCAGGCAAGTGACGCATCAGGTGGTGTCCTCGCTCGGACAGCCCATGAGCAATGCCGAATTTGTCGCTTCCTTCTCGCAGGAACGCAACCGCAGTTTCAACACGGCGGTGGGCGTTACAACCGTACCGGACAGGAACACCATACCGGCATGCGTCTATGGGGCGCAGAGCGTGACGGACGGGCAGGCGGTCAGGTTGCGGCTGTTGGAGCCGATGGCGGTAGCAGACCGGATCATCCCCCGTAATGCGGTGGTGGTCGGCGCAGCCAAGATTCAGGGTGAACGGCTCGGCATCGAAATCACCTCGCTGGAACACGACGGTACGGTTATCCCGGTGGAGTTGGAGGTCTATGACACGGACGGGCAGCCCGGCATATTCATCCCCAACTCGATGGAGATGAACGCCGTCAGGGAGGTTGCCGCCAACATGGGCGGTTCGCTCGGCAGTAGCATCAACATCTCCACCAATGCCGGGGCGCAGCTCGCCTCCGACTTGGGCAAGGGGCTGATACAAGGCACGAGCCAGTACATTGCCAAGAAGATGCGCACCGTCAAAGTGCATCTGAAAGCCGGGTACAGGGTCATGCTCTATCAGGAGAAGAACTGATGTATAATCATAAGAAATCCAATCAATAACAACAACCCACTAAATTCAAAGTAAAATGAGAAAAGTAATCATGATGTTTGCCCTCGCTATGGGCATCGCAACTGCCAACGCGCAGGAAAACGTAACCGTTGAAACGACCAACGGAAGTGAAGAACTGACCTTGACAAAAGAGGTCTATCCGCAGAAGGAGGCGGACGGCGACCTGTATCACGGTCTGACGAGAAAGCTGGGCTTTGACCGCATGGTTCCCCCGCACGGCTTGGAAGTGACCTACGACAAGACCGTGCATGTCATCTTCCCGGCGGAGGTGCGCTATGTCGATTTAGGCTCGCCCGACCTGATTGCGGGCAAAGCCGACGGAGCGGAGAACGTCATCCGTGTGAAGGCTACCGTGAGGAATTTCCCGAACGAAACCAACATGTCCGTCATCACGGAGGACGGGAGTTTCTACACCTTCAACGTGAAATACGCCGCCGAACCGCTGCTGCTCAACGTGGAGATGTGCGACTTCATCCATGACGGCGAGGCGGTGAACCGTCCGAACAACGCGCAGGAAATCTACCTGAAAGAATTAGGCAGCGAAAGTCCGATGCTGGTGCGCCTTATCATGAAGTCCATCCACAAGCAGAACAAACGTGAGGTGAAGCATATCGGCTGCAAGCGTTTCGGCATCCAGTACCTTCTGAAAGGCATCTACACGCACAACGGGCTTCTGTATTTCCACACGGAAATCAAGAACCAGAGCAACGTGCCTTTCGATGTGGACTACATCACATGGAAAATCGTGGACAAGAAGGTGGCGAAGCGTACCGCCGTGCAGGAGCGTATCATCCTGCCGCTCCGCGCGCAGAACTACGCCACGCTCGTGCCGGGCAAAAAAAGCGAACGCACGGTCTTCACGATGGCGAAGTTCACCATACCCGACGGCAAGTGCCTCGTGGTGGAGCTGAACGAGAAGAACGGCGGCCGTCACCAGTCCTTCGTGATCGAGAACGAGGACTTGGTGCGCGCCAATACCATCAACGAACTTCAAGTGCGCTGACCATGAGAAAGTACATCGCAATAATCATCGCGTCGCTTGCCCTGTTCACGGGGCAGGCGCACGCCCAGCGATGCCTGCCGAAGATGCAGGGCATCGAGGTCAGGGCGAATCTGGCGGACGGCTTCAAACCCGGCGGCAACGACGGCGGGTACAGTTTCGGGGCGGCTCTCTCCACCTACACGAAGAAGGGGAACAAATGGGTGTTCGGAGGTGAGTATCTCCTGAAAAACAACCCGTACAAGGACACCGCCATACCTGTGGCGCAGTTCACGGCGGAAGGCGGCTACTATTTCAAGATACTTTCCGATGCCCGTAAAATCGTGTTCGTCTATGCGGGGGCTTCGGCTCTCGCCGGGTATGAATCGGTGAATTGGGGCGAAAAAGTGCTGCATGACGGTTCGACACTGCACGACCGGGACGCCTTCATCTACGGCGGTGCGCTGACGCTCGATGTAGAGTTTTACGTGGCTGACCGTATCGCCCTGCTCGCCAACCTCCGGGAGCGTTGCCTGTGGGGTGGCGACACGAAGAAGTTCCATACCCAATTCGGGGTGGGCATCAAGTTCGTCATCAACTGACACGCGGCATGGAACGGACGGATATAGACACCATGAGGCAAATATCCCTCGCGGACTTTCTCGCGCGGTTGGGGCATGAGCCTGTCCGAAGGAGCGGAAACGAACTTTGGTATCGTGCGCCGTACCGCAGTGAGCGCACGCCCTCTTTCCGTGTGAACGTGGCGAAACGGCTCTGGTACGACTTCGGTTTGGGCAAGGGCGGTGACATCTTCACGCTTGCCGGGGAGTTTGCCCGAAGCGGTGACTTCATGGCGCAGGCAAGATTCATAGCGGAAACCGCCCGTATGCCGTTTGTCGCATCGGAAAAGCCGTTGTACCTGCCGGAACCGTCCGAACCTGCCTTTGAGGGGGTGGAAGCCGTCCCACTGCTCCGCTCACCATTAACAGAGTATCTGGCGGAACGGGGCATCCCTTATGCCGTTGCATCCCGTCACTGCTGCCGCTTGAACTACGGCGTGCGTGGAAAACGGTATTTCGCAATCGGTTTCCAGAACGTGGTTGGCGGCTATGAAATCCGGAGCCGTTATTTCAAGGGTTGCGTGCCGCCGAAGGATGTGTCGCTGGTCAAAATGGAAAGTTCTCCGACTGGCGTGTGCAGTTTATTTGAAGGATTTATGGACTTCCTTTCCGCTGCCACGCTTGGATTGGAAACAGGCGACAGCCTTGTGCTGAACTCCGTCGCCAACGTGGGTAAGGCGGTAAAACACTTAGACGGGTACGGGCGCATCGACTGCTTCCTCGACCGTGACGAAGCCGGGCGGAGGACGCTGGAAGCCCTCAAAGGACACTACGGCGGACGTGTCTGTAACTGTTCCGCACTCTATGACGGTTGCAAGGACTTGAACGAGTATCTGCAACTGACAGCAAAAAAGAAATGAACAATAACTTAAAAATCAAAGGACAATGAACATACTGAACAACAAGAACAAGAGAATATCCATCTTCAAGGCGTTGGCACTCTGCCTGTTCGCCGCCGTGTCGCTCACGCTCGCATCGTGTGACGATGACATGGACATCCAGCAATCCTATCCGTTCACGGTGGAAACGATGCCCGTACCGAACAAGGTCACAAAGGGGCAGACGGTGGAAATCCGCTGTGAACTGAAAAGGACGGGCGATTACGCCAACACGCTCTACACCATCCGGTATTTCCAGTTCGAAGGGGAAGGCACGCTGAAAATGGCGGGCGGCATTACTTTTCTGCCCAATGACCGCTACCTGCTCGAAAACGAGAAGTTCCGGCTGTACTATACGGCTGAGGGCGACGAGGCGCACAACTTCATCGTGGTGGTGGAGGACAATTTCAAAAATTCCTACGAATTGGAATTTGACTTCAACAACCGGAACGTGAAGGACGACATTCAGACCGTCATCCCCATAGGCAATTACAAACCTCTGCCAAGATGATGCGTGTATTCATGGCTATCCTCTGTTCGCTGCTGGCGGTCTGCTCCGTGTCCGCACGGGACAGCCGTCGGAAGGGGACGGACAGGCAGGCGGCAATCTACCGCCTGCCGCCTTTTGAGCGGGCGGTTCGCTGTACGAAGTATTTTGAAGGCTGGCACTCGGAGAAACACCACCCATATTATCTAAAGACAAACATTATCCAAAGATTGCCATAAATTTCATTGTAACTATTTGATTAACATCTTT
>NZ_AZHT01000052.1 GCF_000599605.1 Prevotella sp. HJM029
AAAGATGTTAATCAAATAGTTACAATGAAATTTATGGCAATCTTTGGATAATGTTTGTCTTTAGATAATACGGATTATCAAAACCTTTTGATAATCCGTATGTCGGGTATGGGCATCAACTGCAACGGGGAGAGCACTTCACGGCGGATATGACGGAACGGCAGGCAGACTCGCTGCTTCGTGCCGACCTTTGGAAATACTTTGAACACTTCAAAGGCTATGGTAAGGATGCGCTGCTGCTGACCTTGCTTGCCTATAATGTAGGTGTGGGGAGGTTGCTCGGCTATGGTAAGCACCCTAAGAGTAGGCTGCTACGAAAGATAGAAGCTGGAGATAGGAACTTTTATCAAGAGTATATTTCGTTCTGCCAATACAAGGGGAAAGTTTTGAATGGGTTAGTTAAACGCAGACAGGTGGAGTTTGCGCTGTTTTATATACCTTGATACATCTATTCTTATTTTGCAAAAGTACAACTTCTACCTCGTCTCTTCAATTGCCAATAATAATGATTTTAGTTTTTTTTTATTGGTGTCCGATAAAACTTTTTTGAAGTTATCTGTGTTAGTTAAAATAGACTTAAACTTATGATTTCATTAATTTATCTGGTTATTATAGGGCTTTGCTTGTCAATATAAGCACATTTTATAATGCTTACAGTTTGAAACTGAAAACCAAGCCTCTGGATAAGTAAAACTGCTGCAACACCGATGAGTAAAGGGATACAGAGCTTTCAGTTTATTTTTACCGGACAGCAATAGTTTTTTTTATAATACGCTTTACAGTTTACATTGATATCATATAGGTGTGGAGCCGTGTATTGACTTATGAAGATTCCCAATCCCACGACTACGCAAGATAGAAGATAATGGAAGAAATCTCTACAAGGAGTATCTAAAATCTTGTAGATGTAAGGTAAAGGTGTTAAGAGAATTGCTCATACGTAGGCAAATAGAGCTTGTATTATTCTCTACTTATAAATAATATTTACATTTACTGAATAAATTTATCAAATTATTTTCAATATTAATTAAGAAGTATTACCTTTGCCATATAATTTTAATTCAATTATTTTTATGGAAAGAAAACAAATAACTGCTCTACCTACAGACGAATGGTGTATCCTACATGCAATCAGAATTTCTAAGAATGCATACAATGGTCCTTATGAAATTTTTGGGGATATACTATATGAACGGAAACTCTCAGAATATATAAATGCTCAGCAAAAGCAACAAGCCACAGCATCTCCAAGCTTTTTAACTTCACCTCCTCATATGTATGATGAATTTGATGAATTGATAGAGAAAACAGTAAAGGCAACATATCCAAATGCCCAATATTCTCAGAAACTAATTATTTTTGATGTGCAAAAAGAAGACTTGAGTATTAAGCTAAGACGCCCTAAACAAGAAGTATGCTTTTATTACGTTCCAAATATAGATTTTTCAGATGCTTGTAATTTGGAAGGAAAAACCTTTATTCGTTATAGATTATCAATGAATATTTATGCTGACTGGAGTAATGCTGATATGTTTAAAAATGAAGGTTTCTTTAAGAGTTACGAATTATCTAAACAGGAGATGATGGAAAAAATTATGAATGATACAAAATATGTAAATCTATAATTTGTTACATTTTGTAGCGACTTTCTTTTGCTTCTTTTCTTTAGTCGCCTGCTCGTTCAAAGACAAAGAAAAGAAGCCACGCAAACCTAAAATTTGCGTGGCTTTTACTATTATTCAGCAGGATATTTTTGCACTTTCGTTATTCTGTCTATTCGTTTGTTGGGGTGTTTGTCAAAAGCCCAATTTATTTCATCATCGGGTAAAGTGCTGTGAATACTGCCACCCATAACCAATCCACAATTTTGCAGGACTTTTTGCCGTGCTTCTTCCTTGCTCTCCGCAACCACATCGAACACTCCTTCAAAGACGTATTGTGTCCGAACTCTGTAAACTTTCTTCTTCATAATCTTAAAATTCAACTTTTAATAATCTGTATTCCTTTGGCTCTCCATTAGATAATTTGCGATGTGTGAGCCAAAAGTGATGTGCGCCATAGCCGTATGCAAAGAACTTGTCAAGTTCTGTTTCTTTGGCTATTTTGTTGATAGCCGACCTTAACTCCTCTTTGTTGTCGGATAAGGTTATCGCATTAATCACCCTAATGAGAATATGCGGTATCTCATCCGCATAGTTGTAGATGATATTTTCAATCTCTGTTTTCATATCTCTGATAATTTAATAGTTCATACTTTATGCTGTTGCTTTCATTCTTCGGCTTATAAGACCTCGATTAGCGTTGACAAGGTTTACTATCTGCTCGTGGTATTCTGTATTCTTGTTGCAAACTCCACGACTTTGCACCACTTCCAAAGTTTGTAATGATACTTCGATAGTTTCTATTCGCTTACCTTCAATGGTAGCCGAAAGGATAAGGGAGTCCTCCTTGAGGTAGTATGCATTAGAGAATACGCAATGGTGCATTGATACACCTTCTTCCAAATGTTCCTGCACGCTCTCTAAAACGTGGACTTGAATTGTGCCGTCCGTGAAAGCTATGCCAAAGAACTTGGATTTGAGTTCCTTGAAACGTTTTTCGTCTTCCATTGCCTTCTGCTGCTTCTGTCTAATCTCCTCTCTTTCACGCTGTCTGAGAAGTTCCTCGTGTCTGCGGTCGTGTTCGGCTTTAAGGTCTGCAGGGCATAAATATTTTGGATTATGAATATCCTTACCTAATCTTCTAAGTGTATCTACATAATCATTCCAAAGGGAAATATCTGTAATATTATAGCCGTTACGAACTGCAATCTTGTAGGACTGCCATAGTTCTTCAAAAGTTCTCTTGTTGCCAAGAAAGTAACGTAAGTGGTCTGTGCTACCTGCCTTTAGCAATGTTTCCACACGGCTGTCTGTAAGTAATGCAGGAATAAACTTAGTAGGCACGATGCTATAGAAATTATCCTTAAAACCATTTCTACGAAGTATGTCTGTAACCTTGAACTTTGGATATATCGGTGAGTAGGCAATATGCTGATAGGCTTCATTATCATTGCGTATCGCCATAGGACTATAATAGGAAAATGTATCAACATAGTGTCCCAATACCCTCTGTATAGCAACCACAGCTTTTCGTCCCTGCATATTCCACCAAT
>NZ_AZHT01000053.1 GCF_000599605.1 Prevotella sp. HJM029
TTCAGAATGAAACAATAGCTGGGGTACCTCCAAGACCTATAGACCATGATAGTGATCCGACTGTAATTTTTGTCAATTATCAAAGCATATTGCCGTCTAGTATGCGGCTTATTGATACGAGAGTTAAAATAGAAATAAGTTGTCTGTCTATGTCTGAGCCTCATGAATATTGTGAAATTCACTCTCTTATCTTCGATAAGTTCCCTGAAGAGGATGATGAAATAACCGCATCAATTAAGACTGTAACGCCATCAAGGACATTCTTGGAAAAGGCATTGCTACTTAGTGAAGAGCTTCAAAAGAAGGAACCGAGATCCCTACGTATGTCTCGACATCTTTACGATTTGGATAGATTGATGGATACAGAGTTTGCTCAGAAAGCATTGAATGATGGTAAACTCTATAAGGCGATTGTAGAACATCGTCGCCGGTTCTATCATTTGGGATATGTGGACTATGATAAAGACTATCCCGCTAAGATTGATTTTATCCCCCAAGATGAAGTAATGAATGCTTATCGTCTTGATTACGAGTCAAATATGGTAGATGGCTATATATACGGTAAAGCAAAATCCTTTGATGAGTTGATGAATAGAATGGAGAAATTACTTATAGATTTCAGGCGGATTGTAATTTCTTAGAGCAAGATCTGTTTATGGTTTGTTGTAGGTTTTGCGATACGACATGAAGGGTTTCCCATAAAAAGGTTGGCAATTATCTCTTGTAGATAACGAGCCGGCCATTAAAAAGAGCTCTTTAATCATAGATTTTTAATATTTTTCCAAGTTTCTCAAAAAAAAGTTTCTAAATCCGTGCAGTCTTTTAAGCAAAACATGCTCCTTTTAATAAAAAGGTATGGTATATCTATGAAAATAGATGTTAATATAGATGCATGTAAACAGGGAGAACGTGAGGCTCTCGGAAATTTATATAAGGCATATTCCGACAGATTAAAGAGAATATGCCTGCACTATGTGGCAGATGAAAGTACGGCGGAAGATATTTTACACGATGCTTTTATCATCATTTTTACCTCTATTAATTCGCTGAAGGACAACTCAAAATTGGAAGGATGGATGATAACGATTGTGAGAAACCTTTCGTTGAGATTCCTACAAAGTACAGAAAAAAGTAATATTCTTTTATCCAGTCTGGGGATAGATGTGTTGAGCGAAGAAGACGATAAAAAAAAGAATATAGAGCTGGAGTTGTTGCTGTCAGCGATAGAACTGTTACCAGAGGGGAACCGAGAAATATTCAAACTCTCTGTGTTGGACGGTCTTTCACATAAGGAAATAGGGGATTTGCTTGGTATCAACCCACACAGTTCTTCTTCGCAGTTGGCTCGGGCAAAGAAAATGCTGCGTGTCATATTGATTAAGTATTGGATGCTGTTCTTGCTTCCCATCCTGATACCTGTCTATATCTATTTCGTAACGAGGGACAAGTTCGTTGACACATCTGATAATAGATCAACGGCTTTAGATACTCATCATAACTTTCCAAAACGAGTTCAACAAAATAGAGCTGCTTCTCAAAAGAATGGGCAGCCAAGGTATTCTATACCTTCAAG
>NZ_AZHT01000054.1 GCF_000599605.1 Prevotella sp. HJM029
CTCCGCACCTGGTATGGTCTGAGTGACGGAGAAGTTGAAGATCAGGTTAACGACCGCCTGTCTTT
Source organism: Prevotella sp. HJM029 (assembly GCF_000599605.1). Taxonomy (GTDB): domain Bacteria; phylum Bacteroidota; class Bacteroidia; order Bacteroidales; family Bacteroidaceae; genus Prevotella. The sequence goes on from NZ_AZHT01000054.1 coordinate 66, forward strand.
TAGTCATTTTGCAGGTCTTGGCATGGAAGATATCGTTCCTGACAGTACTACCGTGTGCCGTTTTCGCAACATTCTTGTTGAAGCGGATTTGTATGATACGCTTCTTGAAGAGTTTAATCGGCAATTGGAAGCTAAAGGAATCATTGTAAAGCGTGGTGCCATTGTTGATGCCAGCATTACGAATACGCCCCGTCGCCCCCGTGGAGGTAAGAGCTATGAGGTCGTTGAGGATAGAAAAGAGGATGAGAACATAGAGGCTTCTGAGAAAGCCATGCTCAAAGAAGTTGCCAAGCCTAACGTAGATACAGAAGCCCGTTGGGTAAAGAAGATGGGAAAACTCCACTTCGGTTACAAGCGCCACACGGTAACGGATGAATACGGAATGGTTCTTGCCGAGGAAACGACAGCTGCCAATGAAAGTGATATGAAACACTTAGAAACACCCCTGAAGAAAGCTAAATTGCCACGGAAAGCACTTGTCTATGCCGATAAAGGATATGACTCGATGGAGAACAAAGAA
>NZ_AZHT01000055.1 GCF_000599605.1 Prevotella sp. HJM029
TAGTGACATCTCCTCTTAACCTTCCAGCACCGGGCAGGTGTCAGGCTGTATACGTCATCTTTCGAGTTTGCACAGCCCTGTGTTTTTGTTAAACAGTTGCCTGGACCTATTCTCTGCGCCTCATATTGCTATGAGGACCCCTTATCCCGAAGTTACGGGGTCAATTTGCCTAGTTCCTTAACCATGAATCTCTCAACGCCTTAGTATGTTCTACCCGTCTACCTGTGTCGGATTGCGGTACGGGTACCTTTAGAATATGCTTAGCGGATTTTCTTGGAAGTCTGATTACCTGC
>NZ_AZHT01000056.1 GCF_000599605.1 Prevotella sp. HJM029
TGCGCCTTAGAGAGGGTATAGCCTTTCCCTTTACCACGCATACGGCAAGACACACCTTTGCCACACTTATCACGCTTGAGCAAGGAGTGCCAATAGAAACGGTGAGCAAGATGCTCGGACATAGCAATGTAAGTATGACCGAGCGTTATGCAAAGGTTACACCCCAAAAACTTTTTGAGGAGTTTAATCGTTTCCTTTCTTTCACGGAGGATATGCAGATGAGTATTTAGCAATAGACATATTAAAACTAAAATCATTATGAGAAGTACATTCAAGATACTGTTCTATATCAACAGACAGAAGACAAAAGCAGACGGCAATACCGCCATTCTCTGCCGTATCACCATAGACGGAAAGAGCACCGCCATTACCACAGGAGAAGAGTGTAAAGTCTCCGAGTGGAACTCCAAACAGGGTTTGACAACCAATAGGAAGACCAACCAAAGAATCAATGAGTTCAGGGAATTGATAGAAAAAACCTATCGGGACATACTGACAAGGGACGGAGTGGTAAGTGTGGAACTTATCAAGAACAGTTTGCAAGGCATTGCCACTAACCCCACCACGCTCCTTGCAATGAGCAAGGCGGAACTGCAAGCCGTCAAGGAAAGCGTTGGAAAGTCAAGGGCAGAGGGGACTTATCTGA
>NZ_AZHT01000057.1 GCF_000599605.1 Prevotella sp. HJM029
GTTTGCATAAATATTTTCCTCGCCTGCACTCCTTTCATCGGGGTGCAGATTGGAAGACTTCACCAATATTTGCAGTCTGTAATTGAGTTTTCTCCATGTTACACCGAAGAAACTCACGAGTTCGTTCTCCGTCATGGCTATGTCTCCGTTTCCTTTTCTGACAACCTGCATATTGCTGCCCCAATCAAAGATACTGCGATGACAGGCAATGTTTGTTACGGCTTTTAAGTTATCGTTTGCTTTCATGCCGTTTCCTCCATTTTATAGATTGATACCTCCAAAGATTCACAAGCCTCTCTCTCCATAGTTTCTTTATCCTTTGCCGATTGTTTGGCAATAAGCCTGTCCATATCCTCCGAAATCTTGTTGTCCGTTACCTGCGCATAAATCTGCGTGCTTGATATGGAAGCGTGCCCCATCATCTTGGCTATGCTCTCAATAGGTATTCCTGCGCTTAGGCTCATCGTGCCGAAAGTATGCCTTGCAACATGGTACGACAATCTCTGTCTGATACCGCAAGCCTTGCCAACAATACTCAGTCTGCCGTCTATCACGCTCCGGCTGCACTCACGGGGAAAGATATGTTTTTTACCTTTTTCTTTCACCGTCTGCTGTTCTTCATTCCCTTTCTGCTCTTCCAGACAATGGCGGATAATAGCCTCTGCTATCGGGTGCAACGGCACGACAAACTCAACCTTTGTCTTCTGACGCTCCTTGCGTATATACATCTGTCCATCCGCTGCTGTTTGGA
>NZ_AZHT01000058.1 GCF_000599605.1 Prevotella sp. HJM029
TTATTTAGAAGCACCGAAGAAAGCTATAAATCTACCAGAAGGGTCTCCTACAAAGCATCAGTATGTGAGGCTGGATTCCTATAACCCTCACACAGGCGAGATTGTCTCTCGTAAGTATACCCAGCTTAGTGAGGTGTCAGAGGAGACTGCAATTCGTTACTTAAAGGAACTATCGGATAAATACGCACCTGGGACAAAAATAGCGGATGTACCATCCAATATAAGCGGTGCTAATGCCGGTATCTTCAAGGCAAATAATGGAAAAGTTCTTGATGGACAAATGATCCTTGAGGTGCCTGTGCAGGACAAAGTTGTACCTAAGAAGGTAATAGATTATGCAAATAAGCACTATATTAAGATTAGAGACATCAACGGAAAGATCTACAATTAATTATGAAAGTAATATTTAATAGAACCTGGGTTGGTAATTACATAGGTACAGAAGAAACCACCCTATGCCAATTAGATGGTTACAACAAAACTCGCTATTCTCGTCGCAAGAAGAAAGAGGGGCTGTTGGAGCTTGCTTCTCGTGAAGCCCACGAGAAGCAAGAGGTCTACTTTGCAACGATACTCAATGATGATGGTAGCCCCTACTGTGCTATTGAGTCCAATGTGGGATACTTTGGGGTAGACTTTTTAGGAGAAGATCTTGACAACTATCTCATCTATACATTTAGAGACTTTACAC
>NZ_AZHT01000059.1 GCF_000599605.1 Prevotella sp. HJM029
TATGCTGGCTGGATGCCATCCATTATAAGGTGAAGGATGAAACCGGACGTGCGGTCTCACGTGCCATTTACAACGTCTTAGGCATCAACAAGGAAGGCCACAAGGAACTTCTTGGTATGTTGTCTCCAAGAGTGAAGGCGCTAACTTCTGGTTAGAGGTTCTAAGCGACCTTCAGAACAGAGGTGTCCAGGATATACTAATATGCTGCATTGATGGTCTGAAAGGCTTCCCTGATGCTATACAGAGCGTATTACCCAATACAAGTGTCCAACTCTGTATTGTCC
>NZ_AZHT01000060.1 GCF_000599605.1 Prevotella sp. HJM029
GCAAGGGATTTGTTTGTTTTTGCCTGTCATACAGGTGCAGCCTATTGTGATTTAATGGGATTAAGTAAGACACATCTTGTCCGTGATGATGAGGAAAATCTTTGGATGAAGTTCAATAGGAAGAAGACTGGTGTACTTTGCCGTATTAAGTTGTTGCCCGAAGCGATTAGGATAATAGAGAAGTATCGAGGCAAAGAAAGGGAAAGACTGCTGCCACAGATGAAGTATGCCACCTATCAGTCGTATCTTAAAGCATTGCGCCTTAGAGAGGGTATAGCCTTTCCCTTTACCACGCATACGGCAAGACACACCTTTGCCACGCTCATTACGCTTGAGCAAGGAGTTCCTATTGAAACGGTGAGCAAGATGCTCGGACATAGCAACGTAAGTATGACCGAGCGTTATGCAAAGGTTACACCCCAAAAACTCTTTGAGGAGTTTAATCGTTTCCGTTCTTTCACGGAGGATATGCAGATGAGTATTTAGCAATAGACATATTAAAACTAAAATCATAATGAGAAGTACATTCAAGATACTGTTCTATATCAACAGACAGAAAACTAAGGCAGACGGCAATACCGCCATTCTCTGCCGTATCACCATAGACGGAAAGAGCACCGCCATTACCACAGGAGAAGAGTGTAAAGTCT
>NZ_AZHT01000061.1 GCF_000599605.1 Prevotella sp. HJM029
GCCATTCTCTGCCGTATCACCATAGACGGAAAGAGCACCGCCATTACCACAGGAGAAGAGTGTAAAGTCTCCGAGTGGAACACCAAACAGGGTTTGATAACCAATAGGAAGACCAACCAAAGAATCAATGAGTTCAGGGAGTTTGTGGAAAAGACCTATCGGGATATACTGACAAGGGACGGAGTGGTAAGTGCAGAACTTATCAAGAATCACCTGCAAGGCATCGCCACTCATCCGACAACACTTCTTGCCATGAGCAAGGCGGAACTGCAAGCCGTCAAGGAAAGCGTTGGAAAGTCAAGGGCAGAGGGGACTTATCTGA
>NZ_AZHT01000062.1 GCF_000599605.1 Prevotella sp. HJM029
AAAATCGTGTCATCCATATGAGGTGAAATATAAAGGGTTAGAGCCTTGACACAGTTGAAATTACACTACCGAAATGAATTTTATAACTTTGCTGTCATCCTGACTCAAAGATACTGGTGATCCTATTGAATTCGTTCTCACTATCAATCCATCAGAATATTTTTATGATGCTGCGTTACCCATAATAAATTTATAATTAACAAGTTAAAAGTGCCACTGCGCAAAGGTCGTGACGCATAGCATTTGTTCGTTGGAGTTTGTAAAAATGCCATCGCGAGACCTCTGCAAAACCCCTCCTATAATTTGTCTTTCTTAAATATTCTTTGTACCTTTATCGTATGAAACAAAAGTTATCCTCTCCAAGTTTTGCTGACCTATTCCTTGGGCAAAGAAAGGTCAAGCAGACATTCTTTTCACAAATAAA